>PAZH01000014.1 GCA_002716125.1 Rhodospirillaceae bacterium | reverse complement strand
GCCAAGGACTTGGCCGACAAGGGCGATATCATCATCTCCGACGGCGGCGGCGAGGACGAACTCGTCTACTAACGCTTATCCGTTGCTGCGACGTCGCGGACGATTTCCAGAAAACGTTTCAAGACAGGATCTTCATCGCGGCTGGCGTGCCAGTACCCGAGCGCGCGGACGGGCGTTTGCTCGTAGGGAAAGGGTAGAACCTTGACCGGCCATTGCGCGGCCATGCGTTCGGCGATACGGCTTCTGATCGTGGCGATCAACGGTGTGCCGCAGATCAATTGTGGTACCAAGGCATAGGACCAAACGGCGATCTGGTGCGACCGTTTGAGACCTTCTCGCCACAGCATGGTTTCGTCTTCGAACGTCATCCGGTTCTCGAAATACCGCACGACGACATGCCGCCGGGACATATAAGCCGCTGCATCGAAAGGTGTCGTGGGTCCATGTTCGGCGCAGGCAAGACAGACGAACACGTCGTCGAAGAGAAGTTCGTTCGGCGGTTGGTCGACCTCGAACGCCTGCCCGGCGCAGAGGAGATCAATCTCGCCGGCCGAAAGCGCCTGCCCGGCGCCACTGGTCAGCGGGAGTACATCAAAACGCAGGTTCGGCATTTCTTGCATGGCGCGCCGGATCGCATCGCTGAGGCACGCGGACATTACGTAATCGGAAGCGACGATCCGTAGTTCCCGGTCGACGGTCTCTGAAGTTTGTGCGGGTGCCCGTGTGGTCAGGGCATGTGCGCCGGTCAACAATTCCGTCACTGGACCAAAGAGGTCGCGTGCAAACGGCGTGACCACGAGATTCCGCCCGGAACGCACTAAAAGGGGATCTTGAAAATGCTCGCGCAACTTGGCCAAAGTCCAGCTCATTGCCGACTGGCTGAGATGGACCCGTTCCGCGGCGCGGCTGACATTACGTTCGATCAGCAGCGCTTCGAGGCAGACCAATTGATTCAGGTCGAAGCCGTTTAATCGCATATATTAATAATATTGATACGAACATATAAATACTACCAATTTTACAAATATATAAACGGTTGAAATAGTGGCAGTGCGCGAAAAATGTTTTGGGAATGAGGGAGGAACGAAACATGCAGAACGCCGAAGTTGCGCCCATGACGGCCGAGACGATGGCCGAAACATATGACCGACAGGGATTTATCTTCCCCGTCGATGTGGTGAGTGTTTCCGAGGCGCAAGCCATCCGGGCCGACCTTGAAGCGGCGGAAGCCGAATGCGCCGACGATCGCGAGAAACTCAATCTCGTACGATCCTATCCGGATCGCTTGCTGCCGTCCTTCGATGCCCTAAGCCGTCATCCAAACCTGATTGCGGCTGTGTCGCAAATTCTCGGTGACGATTTGATGGTCTGGAGCGGCGCCTTGTTCATTAAGGAGGCGAACACGTCTCAGATCGTAAGCTGGCACCAGGACTTGACCTATTGGGGGCTGGACGATGCGGAGGAGGTCACCTGTTGGGTCGCCCTTTCGCCGGCGACGCGCGAAAGCGGCTGCATGCGGTTTGTGCCGGGCAGTCACAAGAAACGGCTTGTGCCGCACAAAGATACATTCGACGCCAACAACCTTTTGTCGCGGGGGCAGGAAATCAGTGTCGATGTGGATGACAATGACGGCGTCGATATTGTGCTACAGACGGGACAGGCGTCCATGCACCACGGGCATCTGTTTCATTCTTCGGGGCCAAACACGTCCGACGACCGTCGCATCGGGGCCGCCATCCGCTACATTCGGCCCTCCATGCGTCAGGAGACGGGCGACAAGACCTTGGTCGCTTTAGTCAGTGGCCGTGACGACTACGGCAACTTCAAGATTGCCGATGCGCCGAAGCGCCGGCTCGACGAAGCGGATTTCGCACTCTGTCGGGAAGACGCGGAAATCAAACGCCGCGTCCTCTACGAAGGGGCCGAGCGGGAACGCGGCACCCGGTATTAGCGCCTCGGTGCCGCTTAGTCGGGCACGTCCAATCCCTCAAACAACGGGGTCGTCTGATAGCGCTCGGCGAAGGACGGCAATACCGTAACGATGGTCTTGCCGGCCATCTCGTCGCGGCTGGCGAGTTGCAGGGCGGCGGACGTCATCGCGCCGGCGGAAATGCCGCCGGGAATTCCCTCGATTAGCGAAAGCTGGCGTGCTGTCTCCATGGCCTCATCGTTGCCGATGGGGATCAACTCGTCGATCAGGTCGGTGTTCAAATTGTCCGGAATGAAACCGGCGCCGATCCCTTGGATCATGTGCGGCGAATGCTCGCCTCCGGAAATGACCTGGCTGAGTTCGGGCTCGACGACGACCAATTGAACGGACGATTTCTGTTCCTTTAAGTAAGTCCCGGCACCGGTCGCCGTACCGCCGGTCCCGACGCCGGAAACGAAGACATCGACAGCCCTATCCGTATCGCGCCAAATCTCCGGACCCGTCGTGTAGTAATGCACAGAGGGGTTCGACTCGTTGCTGAACTGCATCGGCATGATCGCGCCATCGATGCTTTCCACCAGTTCCTCGGCTTTCTCGATGGCGGCCTTGATACCCTTCTCGCGTGGCGTGAGGTGAAGTTCGGCCCCGAGATAGACAAGCATCTTCCGACGTTCGATCGAGAAGCTATCCGGCATGGTCAGGATGCAACGATAGCCTTTGGCGGCGCAGGCGAAAGCGAGCGCGATGCCTGTATTGCCGGACGTCGGCTCGACGATGGTGGAACCTGGGCTAATCTTGCCGTCGCGCTCGAGCGCTTCGATCATGGAGACGCCGATCCGATCCTTGACGCTCGCCAATGGATTGAAGAACTCGAGCTTCACCAGTACATCGGCTTTCGCGCCATTTTGCTCGGCGAGGCGTCCAAGACGGACCAGCGGCGTATTGCCAAACGTTTCCAAGACATTGTTGTAGATGCGTCCGCGGCCAGGCGCGTCCAGCTGCAAATTGCTTTTCTCGAATGGATTTTTCATGACGAGCCTCCTTGAAGCGGCCGTTAGGATTTCTTTTCGTAGCGGTGATCGCCACCGGGCGGGCTGAGGTCGAAGACGTTGTCGGCGGTGATCTGCGCGTATTGAAGATAACCGAGACGCGCCAGAGGATTGACCTTCTTTACATCGACGATGCCGTCGGTAATGACACTTTCGTCGATATGGATGCCGACGACCTGGCCGATGACGACGTTCTGACGGCTGCCGTCCCGCGCTTCGGGCAGATGGACGGTCTGCATATAGGTGCATTCGAGGGCAATCGGCGATTCCTTGACCCGCGGCGGTTTGACTTTTTCGCAGGGCGCGGCCTCGAGACCCGCTTTCGCCAACTCGTCGACGCCGGCGGGCTCATGAACCGCTGTGGCCACCATCGGCTCCCGAAGCGCGTAGGTGCACATGCTGTAGACGAATTCCTTGGTTTTTTCGACATTCGCCAGCGTGTCCTTGATTTCCTCGGTACCGGGCTTCCGGCCGTTCGGACAGAACATCACACAGGGTGGATCAGCGGAAAGCGAGTTAAAGAAGCTGAACGGTGCAAGGTTGATAATGCCGTCTTCGTCGATCGTCGAAATCCAGCCGATTGGACGCGGGACGACCAGCGCATTGTAGACAGTGTGTTTGAAAGGCGGCGGCTTCATACCGACTTCGGCAGGATCGAAAAACATGTGGAATTCCTCGTTTCTTGCCCGGAAAAAGGGGCGACATTGACACGTTTCGCGCATCCTACACGTCATGGCCGGAAACTAGCCAGCAATTGACAAATCGCCGAAGAAGGGCGCAGGATGAGGTTAATCTCTGGATTTGCGGGCGGAAATACGCGTTTTCAATGCCTTCCGACCGGAATCCGTGACGTTGTAAGGACGGCTTTAAATGCGGGTTCGGACAGATTACCGAAGCCTTAGCGGCATGGAAAAAGCGGCGATGTTCATGCTGTCGCTGAGCGAAGAGCATGCCTCGCAGCTGTTCGAGAACATGGGCGACGAAGAGATTCGCGAACTGTCGATGAGTATGGCCAATCTCGGGAATATCAGTTCCGAAGTCGTCGAACGCTTGTATGTCGATTTTGCGGAGCAGATTTCGTCGACGGGCTCGCTGACCGGCACGCCGGAGAGCACCGAACGCCTCCTATCCAAAGTGCTCGGCGACGAGCGTGTGTCGCAGATCATGGAAGAGCTGCGCGGCCCGGCCGGGCGGACCATGTGGGATAAGCTAGCAAACGTGAACGAGCATGTGCTGGCGAATTATCTGAAAAACGAATATCCGCAGACGGTGGCGGTGATCATTACCAAAATTCGCCCGGATCATGCGGCGCGGGTATTGGCGGCTTTCCCGGAGACCTTCTCGCTGGAGGTGATCAACCGGATACTGCGCATGGAAGCGGTGCAGAAAGAGGTTGTTGACGATATTGAGCGCACACTGCGCAGCGAGTTTATGTCGAACCTGGCACGTACGCAGCGGCGCGACAGCCACGAGATGGTGGCGGAAATCTTCAACGGCCTCGACCGTTCGACGGAGAATCAGTTCATGACGATGCTGGAAGAACGGAATCGCGATGCAGCGGAGAAAATTCGCCAGCTGATGTTTACCTTCGACGATCTTGGCGGCATTGATGCGGCGGGTATCCAGGCAATTCTGCGGGCGGTCGACAAGGACAAGTTGGCGACGGCGCTCAAGGGTGCTTCGGAAGAGCTTTCGAGTCTTTTCTTCGAGAACATGTCGAAACGTGCGGCGAAGATTTTCAAGGAGGACATGTTGGCGATGGGCCCGGTCCGGATGCGCGACGTCGACGAAGCGCAGGTCGAAATCGTGGCGATCGCCAAAGACTTGGCCGACAAAGGCGAGATCATAATCTCCGAAGGCGGCGGCGAGGACGAACTCGTCTACTAGCCGAATTGTTCTCGGTAGCCCATGCAGGGGCGCACGAACGACCTATCTTTCTTCCTACATGCATTTTAGACGGATGGAAGATAGGAGATTCCCATGTCCAAGGCGCTCGACGGTATCCGTGTCATCGATATGACTCACAATCAGGCAGGTCCCGCCTGTGCGCAGATTCTCGCTTGGCTCGGGGCGGACGTGATCAAGCTGGAGACGCCGGGTAAAGGTGATGTCGCGCGCGCACAAAACAATGACGAGCTCTTCTTCCTATCTTTTAATGCGAATAAGCGCAGCCTGACGCTGAACCTAAAGAGTGACGAAGGCAAAGCGTTGTTCCGTAAGCTCTTGGCGAAGTCGGATGTGTTTCTCGAAAATTTTGCGCCGGGGGCGGTCGCGCGCATGGGGTTTGATTTCGAAACCCTGCAAAAGATCAACCCGCGCCTGATCTACGCGACGATCAAGGGATTTGGGACGACCGGTCCTTATAGCGACTTCAAGAGTTTTGAGCCGGTTGCCCAGGCGATGGCGGGTGCGATGAGTGTGACGGGTCAGCCGGACGGCCCGCCCACCTACCATTGGCCGGCCATTGGTGATTCGGGGACCGGCATGCACATGGTGATCGGGATCCTCGCGGCATTGAATCAACGACACTTGACCGGCAAAGGGCAAGAGGTCGAGGTATCGATGCAGGAATCGGTGCTCAATATCATGCGGGTTAGCTTGCGCGATCATCAGCGCCGGGGTTCGGCCATGCCACGGACCGGCAACCAACTTGGCAAGAACGTGCCGGGCACGGCATACCGCTGTAAACCAGGGGGGCCGAACGACTACGTCTATGTATTGGCGCAGCAGCAGATGTGGGACGATATGCTGCGCGTCACGGGGCTCGAAGACAAACTGGGCGTTGAGAAATACAGCACACCGGCCGGGCGCTGGGAACATCGCGAAGAAGTGGACGCCGCGATCGAAAGTTGGAGCCTGCAATACGATAAGTACGAAGTAATGAAGATTCTTGGGGATGCCGGCGTGCCTTGCGGCGCCACGCAAGACACGGCAGAGATCCTGGAGGATCCGCATTTGATCGAGCGGGATATGATCCTCGATGTGGATTACCCGAAATACGGCACGTTCAAGACGGTCGGTTGTCCGATTAAGATGTCTGATTCACGGGCTGAAATCACTCGTCCGCCCGAACTCAGCGAACATAGTGCTGAAGTACTCGCTGAATTCTGCGATGTCTCGCCGGAAGAATTTGAGAAGCTGAAATTGGATGGTGTAGTCTAGAGGCTAGGTTTCGATATCGATTAATGAGGCAGGACCGAGTTCGAGGTTCTGCAAGCGTTCGATGTTCACGCGCTGCTGCTCGAGGAACTCACGGAGCGCTTCGAAATCGATGCCGCCTTGATTGTCTATGAACCGCTCGGCGTCTGTGCCGAACTCCTCGCGCAGACGCTCACGGGCGATGGCCTGGTTGCGTTCAACGATATTCTCACGGATGTCATTGCCGCCTTCGACCACGTCGGTGCGCACGTCCGTGCTATCGAGGCGCGTGGTTAGCGCTAGAATAAGGCGTGCGGTACCTTGCTCGCCGATAAGGTTTTGCAAGCGTTCAAAATCCACGCTGCCGTCTTCACCGGCGATTCCTTCACCGTCGTCGCCGAACACCGAGCGCAATCGCTCCTGCAGCTTGGCGTTATCGAGTTCGCCCGCTTCCGCTTGTGCCCGCAAGCGGTCAAGCCGTAATTGCGCGGCTTGGCGGGGATCGATGGCTCCCAAGCTGCCGTCTACTCCCGTTAAGGCATCCATGACCAAATGCTCCCTGGTCGATGAAGGTTCGTTATCATTCGGGGCCGCATCTACGGCTAAGCAATCGTCATGCCGAGACGTTTGTGTCTTTAACTAATTGAAAAAGCGAAAGAAAAAATATCGATTAAAGATTTAGGAATTTCCTGCCGGGAGAAAATAGGAACCGCCCGGAATCTTCCGCCTAGCAAGAATCAAGGTGTTCCAAGCGCAATTCCGCCTATATCCCTCCTCGAAACAGTAGGAGTGCGACGATGGGAAGCGAGATCGAAATTACAGCGGCGGATGGCCAAACTTTTGCAGCCTATTTGGCTTTGCCCGCGACGCTACCGGCGCCCGGACTGGTTGTCTTACCTGAAGTCTTCAATACCAACGACCATATTCGCGCCGTCGCCGACGGGTACGCGGAGGACGGCTATGTGGTGGTTGCCCCGGATATTTATTTTCGCGAAGAAGCCGGCTGCTATCTGCCGTATACGGACGAAGGGCGGGCCAAGGCGCAGGCATTGAGAGCCGCGCAGGACACGGACCAATATGCGAGCGATCTCGGCGATACGGTTGGAGCCTTACGCGGACGAGACGATTGTACGGGGAAAGTCGGTGTGATGGGGTTCTGCCTTGGCGGCAAATATACCTATCTTTCCAGTGTGCGGCATCCGATCGATGCGGCGGTTGGTTACTATGGCGTCCAGATCGACGAGCATCTCGACGAGGCAGATGGGTTGAAATGCCCGCTGGTCTTGCACTTCGCCGAGGCCGATCCGCACGTTCCGGCGGAAACGGTTGCCGCCGTTCAAGCCCGCATGGGCGATTGGGCGAATGTTGATATCCACATCTATCCCGGTACCGAACACGGATTTAACCGCTTCGGCTACGAACCACATAACGAGACGCAAGCCGCGATCGCGCGGAAACGCACTTTGGCGCATTTTGCCGCGCACCTGAGTTGATTGGAGAAGCATTCATGACGGGCCCAATTAAATCCATCGATGCCGCTGGCCTGAAGGCCGCACTCCATGACGGCGCCGAGATCGCGCTGCTCGACGCACGGGAAGAGGTCCCATTCGACGCCCGCCATATTCTTATGGCGTCCTGTCTGCCGCTTGGCCGTATAGAGGTGTCGGTCGATGACCTCGTCCCGCGCCGTGGCGCGCGTGTCGTTTGGTGTGACGACGGCGAAGGCTTGGCCGCGCAGGCGGCCGAGCGGATGACGGCGATCGGTTATACGGATGTTTCGGTTCTGGAGGGCGGTATCAAGGCATGGGAGGCGGATGGTCACTGCATTTACTCTGGTGTGCATGTGCCGAGTAAAGCGTTCGCAGAGGTGGTCGAACACGAGGCCGGCACGCCATACATTACCGCCGAAGAGTTGATGTCGTTGATCGACGATAAGGCGGATATCGCGATTTACGACACCCGATCTTACGAAGAATATCATTCCAATAGTATTCCGGGCGCCGTCAGTGTGCCGGGGGCGGAGATCGTCTATCGCTTCAAGGACCTGACGCCGTCCGCAGACACGATGGTGGTGGTGAATTGCGGCGGCCGGACGCGCAGCATTATCGGTGCGCAAGCGCTGATCAACGCGGGCGTGCCGAACAAGGTCGTCTCCTTAAAAAACGGCACGCAGGATTGGCATCTCGCAGGCTATGACGTGGTGAAAGGAGCGACACGCCGCCCGCCGGAGGTTTCCAATGCGGGAATGGACGCAGCGATTGCCGGTGCCCGCCGTATCGCCAAACTTTGCGATATCCGCATCATCGACCGAGCGACATTGGAGGCGTGGCGGCATGAAGCCGAAGAGCGAACCCTTTATACCCTCGATGTGCGGACGCCGGAGGAATACGAAACCGGACATGTCGCCGGCGTGAAGCATATTGCCGGCGGGCAACTCGTTCAGGAAACGGATGCGCATCTCGGCACCTGGGGGGCTCGGGTTGTGCTGCTCGACGACAACGGGATCCGTGCGACGGTCACGGCTTCCTGGCTTAAGCAGATGGGCTGGGAGGTCGCGATCATGACCAACGCGGAGGCCGGCGGCGAAATCGTCACCGGTCCACACCGCCCTGCCGTCCAAGGTTTCGACAGCTCGAAAGCAAAACGTATCTCACCGAAGGATTTAAAGGCGATTCTCGACTCAGGTGAGGCTAACGTCGTGGATCTGAATTGGAGTCGCGGATATTACGACGGTCATATACCAGGAGCGTGGTACGCCATTCGCGCCCGTTTGGACGCCGATCTTGGCAAGCTGCCGGATGCGGCGGCGCTCGTCTTCACGTCGCCGGATGGCGTTCTTGCCGAAGTAGCTGCGGCGGACCGGTCGGCCTCGGATGGTTCCGTGATGGCGCTGGAGGGCGGAACGGCAGCTTGGGTCGCGGCGGGACTACCGTTGGAGACCGGGGCGACAAACATGGCAAGTGCGGCCGAGGACATCCGCTTGAAGGCGCGTGAGCAGGGTACGGATATCGAAGCGGCGATGCGCGCTTATCTCGCCTGGGAGATCGAACTTGTGAACGATATGGCGAAAGACGACGATCACCGTTTCAATGTGATCGCGCCTGCGTCCTAAGGCGCTTCAACGATATCGGTTGAACCAGCCCCGGCGATGGTCGTGCGGATCATGACTCGCGCATGTTTGTCGCGCGCGAAGGGCCGGCCTCGGTGAACCACCGCACGATTGTCCCAAAGCACGGCGTCCTTTTCAGACCACTTGTGAGTGTAGACATTTTCGGGCCGGGTCGCGAATTCGATCAACTCGGCGATCAAGGGCTGCGCTTCTTCATCCGGCATGCCGATGATCGCGCCGGCATGCGAGCCGACATAAAGGGCGCGTTTCCCGGTCTCGGGAATTTCACGCACCATTGGGTGTTCGACCGGCGGTAGCTCATTGTACTCGGCCTTCGTCATCAGCCGCTTGTCGGTATTGTTGCGCGACGTTGCGAAATGATGGACCGCAATCCTGTTTTCGATTTTCGCTTTCGTGCTTTCCGGCAAATCTTCCCAGGCCGCGATCATGCTGGCGTATTCGGTTTCGCCACCCTCTGGCGGAACCGTCTTGGCCGATAGCATGGAGGCGAGGGCGGCAACAGGTTTGAACGAACTGTCACTGTGCCAAAGCGAATTCGCTTTGTGGACCAGGTTCAATTTGTGCGCATCCGGCACGACCTTACCGTCTTCTCCGACATTGGACAGGATTACCAGCGGCGTTCCCGCGCCGTAGGAGCCAACCTTCGTCGCTTCCAAGGGGCCAAGGCGGCGGCTGAAAGCAATGTGCTCCTCGTCGGACAATGGCTGATCCGGGAAGACAAGGACGGAGTATTCGGCGAACCCTTGGCGCAGCGCCGCGAAGGTTTCATCATCCAAATCGCCTCGCAAGTCGACATCCTTGACGCGGGCGCCAAAGCGGGGATGTAAAGGTTCGAAAGTCGGCATCGTCTCGGCTCGTTCACTTTGCACTCAGAAATAAATCGAACAAATGCCCTTGTTTGGCAAGTTAAGTCCGCAATCTGTCGCCCGCCGGATCGTAAAGCGGCTTGAGGGATGCGTGCGCAGCATGGGATTCAAGAGCGGCTTCGATCTGGAATTCTGCATTTTCGACGATCTCGCCGATCGGTCGGTTGTGGCATTCAACATAACCGATGGCGACGGACTGCCCCATTGTATGGCCGTAGGCGGCCGAGGTTGTGTAACCGCTGATCTCGCCGTCGACGAGGATTGGCTCCAGTCCCATCAAAACGACGGCCGGGTCTTCGACACTCAACAGTACGCGGCGGCGGTCGACGCCTGCCGCCTTCTGTGCCTCAAGCGCCGCGCGGCCGATAAAATCGGCATTGCCCGACAGTTTCGTCGCGAATCCCATCCCGGCTTGCAACGGTGTGTCGTCCGGGCCGATATCGTGACCCCAGGCACAGTATCCTTTCTCGATGCGCAACCCGGCCATGGCAAAACTACCGGCATTTTCCAGCCCAAGGTCGCCGCCGGCGTCCCGTATACGATCGTAAAGCGGCAGGGCGGCCTCACTCGGCACGTAAAGTTCCCAGCCGAGTTCGCCGACGTAAGAGATGCGAGACGCGCGGGCAACGGTATCGCCGATTTCGACTTCCTGATGGGTCATGTAAGGAAAGGCTTCGTTCGAGAGGTCGGTCGGCCCGAGCCGCGAGAGGAGTGCGCGCGCGTTCGGACCCATAACACCGATAACGGCATAGGCACTCGTCATATCGGTCAGGGTGACGAACTCGTCGGGTCTGATCCGCCGGCCGAGCAAGTCTAGGTCGCGCGCTTGTTGGGCGGAACCGGTGACAATCAGATAAGCATCCTCGCGAAGGCGCATGACGACCACGTCGCTTTCGTAACCGCCTCTGTCATTTAAGACCGGTGTATAGGTGGTACGTCCGACTGGCACGTCGAGACGTCCAGCGCATACCCGCTCGAGAAAAGAGACCGCGTCGCGTCCTTGTACCAGGATTTTTCCAAAACTGGTTTGGTCGAACACCGCGACGGCCTCCCGCGTCGCCCGGTGTTCGCGCGCCACACACTCGAACCAATTGGGTTTCCCGAACTTGAGTTCGGTCGAGACGCCGCCGCCCGCCGGCTGGAACCAGCTCGGCCGCTCCCATCCGGCACGGTCGCCGAACTCGGCTCCAAGCGAGGCGAGACGTTCGTGCAGCGGCGAGAGGCGGAGGGCTCGAGCGCTTTCGAACTCATGTCCGGCATAGCCGATGGCGTAATGAAGGCTGAGGTTCTCCGCCGCGCGGTCGCGCACGGCAGTCAGTGTGTCGCGGACGCGTGCGAAGCGGCGGACGTCGACGGCGGAAAGGTCGACTCCGGGGTCACCATCGACAACCCAATCAGCCAAGGCCTTCCCGGCACCGCCGCTGCTGGCCACCCCCATCGAATTCATCCCGCAACACATGAAGAAGCCCGGCAGTTCGGGTGATTCGCCCATCAGGAAGGCGCCGTCCAACGTGAAGCTTTCGGGGCCATTCAACAAGGTGCGAACTTCTGCATTCTCGAGCGCTGGAATACGGTGCAGCGCTTCTTCCATGACCGGTTCGAAATGGTCCCAGTTCTCTCCCAGCAGGTCGAAGGAGAAGTCGTTCGGTAATTGATCGAGGTCGACGGGTCGCGCATTCGGCTCGAAGCTACCGACGAGAAGACCCTGCGCTTCGTCCCGGATATACATGTAACCGTCATGTGCGCCCAAGACCGGCATGCCTGTGTAGATGCCGTCGAAGGGTTTGGTGATCAGCGCGTAGTGCTCGCAGGCATAGAGCGGTGCAGAGACACCGGCCATGCGGGCAATGGCGCGGGACCAGAGCCCGCCGCAAAGCGCCACCGCTTCGCAGGCGATGGTGCCGTCGGCGGTCTCAACGCCGCTGATTCGTCCGTTGGCGAAGGTGAACCCGGTGACCGGCGTATCCTCGAAGATGCGCACGCCGCCAGCGCGCGCACCTTTAATCAACGCAGCACAAACGTCGCTAGAGCTGACACGTCCGTCGCTCGGCGACAGAATTCCACCGAGAAGGTCATCGGTGTTCGCGATGGGCCAGAGTCTCTTAATTTCGGCCGCGTCGATTTCCTCGACTTCGATGCCGAAGGCCCGCGCCAACGAGGCTTGTCTACGAATATGCGTCATGCGATCGGGATTGGCGGCGATGCTGAGGCTGCCGCAGCCGATCCACCCGGTCGATTGGCCGGTTTCCGCCTCGAGCGACTGGTAGAGTTCGGCGCTGTATTTCATCAGTGTCGTCAGGCTGGAGCTCGACCGTAGCTGGCGGACTTGTGCCGCCGAATGCCAAGTGGTCCCGCTCGTCAATTTCGATCGTTCCAGCAGAAGCACGTCCTTCTTGCCGCGCTTGGCGAGGTGATAGGCAGTCGAACAGCCGACGATGCCGCCGCCAATGACGACGATCTCGGCTGATTGAGGAAGGGAGTCGGGCATCGCGACGGCTCCTAGGCGTTACATTTAATGTCGAACGCTATGATACAAATGTTTTGCTTGCAATAGTAATTGTAACATATGTACCATCACGGAATGATGCAGTCTGAGCCAAACGAAACGGGTGCCATCCTCGACCGGGTGATGACGGCGTATGACGATCTTAGTCCGCAGCTTCGGAAGGCGGCACAATATGTCGTCGACAACCCAAACGAAGTCGGCGTGAATTCGATGCGCCAGCTGGCAGGTCTTGCGGGTGTACAGCCGAATACACTGGTGCGCATGAGCAAATCGCTCGGCTTTAAGAGCTATGAGGACTTCCGCGAACCGTTCCGTGAAGTCCTTCGGCGCGGCATCGATAGTTTTCCCGACCGTGTACGCTGGCTGCAGCATATCGGCGAGGGCGGAAGCCATGGGCGTCTTTACGGCGAGTTGGCGGACACGTTCATGTCGAACACGGAAACACTGTTCTCGAGTATCTCGGCGGATGACATGAAGGAAGCCGCGACGCGAATGATCCACGCGCGGCGCGTTTATCTGCTCGGCATGGGTAGTTGCTACCCATTGATGCTCGGCTTCTTTTATGTCGCACGCATGGCGTTCGACAATTTTACGATGGCGCCGCAGCAGGCAAATCTACCGATCGACGATCTGTCCGGCATTGGGCCGAAAGACATCCTGCTCGCGGCAACTTATCGGCCCTATCGGCGCGAGACGGTTGAAGCCGCTCGGTATGGCCAAGAGCAGGGGGCAACGCTGATTTCGCTGACGGACAGCCGGACGTCGCCGATCGCGCTCGTCACCGACATCTTGTTTGCGGTCCCGACCTCCACGCCGCAGTTCTTCCCCTCTACGCTATCGATGAACGCTTTGCTGGAGGCGCTACTCGCCTTTCTCGTGGCGGAAAGCGACGCGGACTCTGCGGCGCGGATTGAAGCATTCCACAGGAAGCGCCGCGATCTTTCGGTGTACTGGGATGGCGATCATGAATAATCCGTATTCGAGAAACAGAAGCGCATAGGAAGCGGCTATGTATTTGAGCAACCCGACCCTGGCGACGGACGAGACGTATGTGCCCGGCCTCTCGCGTGAATACATTGCCGAGACGTTTGGCCTCCCCGTCGCAGATGTCGCGAAACTCGGCTCGGCCGAAAATCCCTTCGGACCTTCGCCGATGGCGCATGACGCGGTCTCCGCTGCCTTGTCCCAGATGGATATTTATCCGAATTGGACGGCCGAACCGCTGCGCGAAAAGATCGCAGCGAAATATGGCTATAGACCCGATGAAGTGATTTGCGGCGCCGGCGAGACGGAGATTATTTCCTGGATCGTTCGTGCGTTCGCCGGGCCCGGCGACGGCGTGTTGATGTATGAACCTTGCTTCCCGATGTATCACTTATCGGCGGATGCCGAGAACCGGCGCTGCGTCTATGTGAAGATGGGCGCGGGGTTCGATTTCCGGATCGACGAATATATTGCCGCCATGGACGAGACCGTCCGAATTTGTTTCCTAACCAATCCGCACAGCCCAAGCGGTATCCTCATGGACAACGACGACATCGGCCGCGTTTGCGAGGCTGCCGGCGACCGGCTCGTTGTGCTCGACGAAGCTTATGTCCATTTCTCCCAGACCAACGGCGGGATGGACCTCCTGCAGTCATTCGACAACCTTATCGTGCTGCGGACCTTCTCGAAGGCCTTTGGTTTGGCGGGTCTTCGCATCGGCTTTGGCATTGCCAAACCCAATATTATCCGGCCGATGCTGGCGATGAAGCCGACATGGAATATGGGCCAGTTGCAGATCGCCGGCGGGATCGCAGCGCTCGAAGACGACGCACATGTCGACCGCACCGTCGCCATGATTGTCGAAATGCGCGCCTACGTCACCGAGAGGCTGTCGCGACTGAACAGCTTCCGCATGGTGCCGGGCAGCCGGTCCAATTTCTTTCTTGTCGAGTGCCTCGATCCTGCCTGGGACTCCACGCGCGTCTTCGAGGCACTGCAGGAAAAGGGTGTCATCGTGAAGGATTGCAGCGTTTCATTCAGAGGGCTGGGGAAGAAGTATCTTCGGGTCGACGTCTCGCTGCAAAAACATATGGACCGCTTCGCCGCGGCGCTCTCTTCGCTCGAAGACGGGGGAGCGTAAGCAATGGCGCGGAACGACATCGCGCTCGGGATCGATGTCGGCGGAACGTTTACCGATGTCCTGGCATTCGATCGGACGTCCGGTGTCATCATCTCAGCTTTCAAAGTGCCATCGACGCCGGCGAACCCCGCTGAAGGCGCGATGACCGGTGTTGACCGATTCCTGTCGCGAAGCGGACAAAGGGCGGATGCCGTATTCCACGGCACCACGGTCGGCACCAACGCCTTGATTACCAAAAACGCGGCGAAAACGGCGTTGGTGACAACGAAAGGCTTTCGGGATGTCTTGGCGCTCCGGCGTCATGCGCGGCCGCGGTTATACGACCTTTCGCCGCGCATTTCGCCCGATTTGGCACCGCGCGAACGCCGCATCGAAGTCGAAGAGCGGATGCAGCCGGATGGGACCGCCTTGGTACCGCTGAAGGCAGACGAGATCGCCCGGATTGTCCAGGCGGTCGCCGCGACGGGTGCGGAAGCGGTCGCCGTCTGTTTTCTCCATTCCTATGCCAACGATACGCATGAACGGGCTATGGGCGCGGCGCTTCAAGCTGCGGACCCTGACCTCTTCGTGACTTTGTCGAGCGACGTTTGCCGCGAGTTCCGTGAGTTCGAGCGGACCAGCACGGCCGCGGTCAATGCCTTCATCGGCCCGCCGGTCCAGCGGTATGTCGATCATATGGCGGATGACTTGGCGGAGCGGGAAATCCCGAAGCTATCCATCGTCAAGTCGAACGGCGGCCTCACTTCGGCGTCAAATGCCCGGCGCTATCCCGTTCATTTGATCGAGTCGGGTCCGGCGGCGGGTATCATTGCCTGCGCGGCGCTCGGAAAAGCGGAAGGCATCGACAACCTGATCGCTTTCGATATGGGTGGGACCACCGCGAAAGCGGGTGTGGTCATCGATGGGCAGCCCCGTCTTGATACGGAATTCTACGCCGACCGTTTTGTCGACGGGCTGGATGTCGGCGGCTATCCGATTCAAAGCCCGGTTATCGACTTGATCGAGATCGGTGCGGGTGGCGGCTCGCTTGCCTGGATCGATGCGGCCGGGGTGATCAAGGTCGGTCCCGAAAGTGCGGGCGCGGATCCAGGGCCGGCGTCCTACGGCCGCGGCGGGACGCGACCGACCGTCACCGATGCCCATGTCGCGGTCGGCCACGTCGCGCCCGATGGCTTCGGCAGCGAGGATTTGGATATCGACGTCGAAGCGGCGCGCGAGGCGATCCGCCGCGAGATTGCCGAACCGATGGGCTGGAGTATTGAACGCGCGGCTTGGGGAATTCTGCGTCTCGCGACAGCCAATATGGCCGAGATGGTGCGCTTGGCGACCTTGCGGCGCGGCCTCGATCCGCGCGACTTCGCCCTCGTCGCGTTTGGCGGCGCCGGTCCGCTACATGCGGCGGATATCGCCCGCGAAGTCGGCGTGGCGCGCGTTATCGTCCCGCCGGTGCCGGGACTCTTCAGTGCGATTGGGACGGTGCTCGGGGAGGTGCGTCACGACTTGGTGCAAACGCGCCTTGGCCGACTCTTAGCGCTGACACGGCAAGATATCGAGCAGGAGTTCAAAGGCCTTGAAGCGCGGGCGGCACAACTCATCGCCGAAGAAGACGCGGCCGATGATTGGCAGTTCGAACGCTCCGCCGACCTTCGCTTCGAAGGGCAGTTGTTCGAGTTGACCTTGTCCGTGCCACGGGAAGGCGCAGTGGAATTGGCGGCACTCGAAACGGCGTTTCGCACACGATATCGCGAAACTTACGGGTATGACTTGCCGAGCCACATAGTCCAACTGGTCAATCTGCGGCTGACGGTCACGGCGGCGTCCGCAGATCTCGTTTGGCCGGAGACGAAGCTGAATGCGACAGGCGAATCGGTCGGAACCCGGATGCAGGTGTTGGAAGACGGAACGAACCGTGAGATTTCAGTCGTCCGGCGTCACGACTTAACGGCCGGAGAGGAATTGACCGGCCCCGCGATCGTCGAGGATTTTGGCGCAACGATCCGTATTCTAAGCGGGCAGCGCTTGGCGGTGTGCGACTCCGGCACCCTCATTCTCAGCGAGCAAGGCGACAGCCTATGACGGATAGTATGTTGATGCAGAAGGACCCCGTCACCTTCGAGGTGGTGCGGGGCGGGCTCTACGCAATCTGCGAAGAAATGAAATCCGTGATGATGCGGGCGAGTTTTTCACCCTTGCTCAGTCTTTCGGCGGACCTCTCTTGTGCCATTCTCGATCACAAGGGCGATGTGGTCGCACAAGGCAGCGACATCCCCGTTCATCTTGGGGCCATGCCGTTCTCCGCCAAGGGAATCATCGAAGCCTTTCCCCTGGAGACCTGGCGGCCAGGTGATGCGGTACTTAACAACGATCCATATTCGGGTGGATCACACCTGCCGGATATGACCTTGCTGACTCCCGTCTTCGATGATGACGGTGTCGTCGGATTTACAGCGAGCCGTGTCCATTGGCCCGATGTGGGCGGTTCGGCAGCGGGATCCTCTTCGGTCACCGACGAGATCGTCAAGGAAGGCATCCGGGTGCCGCCGGTTAAGATTATCCGCGAAGGCACGCCAGACGAAGGTGTCTGGACCCTTCTTTTCGCCAATGTCCGTATTCCAGAAGATCGGATTGGTGATTTCCGGGCGCAAGTCGCGTGTAATGCGCGGGGCGTGCAGCGGATCGAGCAGCAGATCGCCCGCTATGGGGGGGCGGCTGTCCGGCAGATTTTTGCCGAAACGCAAGACTACAGCCAACGCATGGTCGAGACGGTCCTCACGGAGATACCAGATGGCACCTACCGCGCGGTCCATCACTTGGATGGCGACGGATACTCGGAAGATTCAGGTCATGGGGATTTCGGAATCTCGGTCAAGATTGAGAAGCGCGGCGCGCAGCTTCATTTCGACTTCACCGGCACGAATGGACAGGCGCGCGGGCCGGTCAACGCGCCGTTCGCGGTCACGGCATCGGTTTGTTACTACACGATTCTGGCTTTGGCGGGTGGTTCGGTGCCGCCGAACTCCGGCGCTTACCGAGTGGTCCGTATAACGGCGCCGGAAGGCACGCTGGTGAACCCGATCTATCCGGCACCGGTCGTAGCGGCCAATACAGAGACCTCCAACCGGATCGTCGATGTTCTGCTCGATGCTTTGGCGCCAGCCATGCCCGAGCGTGCGGTTGCCGGCAGTTACGGCTGTGCTGGTGTCTTTGCACTCGGCGGGGTCGATCCCGCCAGTGGACGGCGTTTCGTCCATATGGAGACGATTGGCGGCGGCATGGGTGCATCGGCGCAGGGCCCCGGCATTGATGGGCACCGGGTCCATATGGGCAACACGATGAATCTGCCATGCGAATCGGCGGAAGCCGCTTTGCCGCTGCGGATCGAAACCTACGCGCTTGTCGATGGATCCGGCGGTGCCGGTATACATGCGGGCGGCATGGGCACTCGAAAGGTCATCCGCTCGCTTGTCGACGATGTCGAGTTCTCCCTGCTTTACGAACGCGCCCTCAATCCCGCGCAAGGTGCTGCCGACGGCGCGCCCGGGCAGGCAGCTGCATTTGCGATCGAGCACGCAGATGGCAGCCGCACCCCTCTCTCTTCGAAAACGCCTGCCGGTAAGTTGATGAAGAACGAATCGCTGTGGATCGAGACGGCCGGTGGCGGCGGGTGGGGCCGCCCATCCGATTAGGTTCCGCCTACCATCGCCCTATTGCGCGGTTCCAGCGATAAAGGCCGGCCGCGAAGACGTTATAGATCCATCGGAACAGTATATTGAAGACCGGCAACCGTCCGATCTGTGAGAGCCACCGTTGCCGGGGTGAAAGTGCCCACAAGGCCGTGAAGGCGTCTGCGCCGACGTGTTTCTTTCCCTCGGCGTCCGTGACATGGAGCCGCTCTCGCACAAAGGCCAGATCGGTATTTAGGTCTTCGACGGCCTCATTGTCTGAGTGTACGTCGATCCATTCGAGTGAACTTGCACCGGCTTCGAGCAATTTCTTCTGATAGGCGATTCCGGCGGCGCAGACCGGGCACGCGCTGTTGTAATAAACCGTTGTTTTGCTCATGCGCGCCAAAATTCGACAAAGAACGCGACGGCCCCTGCCGGCGTGACGTGATGCGGTATCTCGGGTTCGATGATTGCGGTATCCCCGGCTTCGATTTCGATGGTAAAGGCTTTCGAGGGAATGGTGTAACGCAACCGCCCGCTTTTGACATGAATGACTCCCCAGGTGTCGGATTTTGTCGTGTGGCCTTTTGTGAGCGCCTTCGGGATGGTCGCTTCCGTGAACGTCGGGGTGCGTCGAACCGGCTTCAAACCTTCGGGCAATGCGGTAGCTACGCTCATTGCGGCGCGGGCCGTGCTGGAAAGCGGTTGGGATTCGGCAGTCCATACATGCCGAGCTTAAAGCTTTCGGCGATCAACTCGGCCTTTTCCACAAAGGCCGCGGCAATACTTTTGGGACAAACTTCAACGGCATTTTCGCGGAACAGAGCAAGCCAGCGCTCGAAATGCTCGGGTTTGATGGATGTCTGCGCTATATGGACCGGCAAGGGACGGCCGTTATAACGCGCCGACTTCAACATCACGGACGACCAGAAATCCATCATCTTTGAGAGATGCGGTTCCCAGTCGCCGTCAATTGCGGCGTCGAAGATCGGTGCGAGCTCGGGATCGCGGCGGACCTTCGCATAAAATCCACGGACGACGCGTTCGATCATTTCTTCTGTGACTTGCATGGCTCCGTACCGTTCTTTATGCCGCCGTTCGATCGATTTTTCGGACACCGCTGCTCACCCCTCTCTGCGCGCAACGCGCAAGACGGATACTAGTCCGTTTCGGTTACGGCGACACGTGAAATGATGGGTTACTCAGCCGCCGCGAGGCCCATCGGTTCATCACCGCGGACTTCCGCCAAGCCCGGGCCGAATTTAATCCCGGCCCGTTCGATCGAAGGGTTCTGAGAGATGAATGGCTTGTACGCGGCGTCCTCGACCAAGATGTGATGGTTGAGCCAGCGTTTCAGATATTCCAAGACTTCTTCCGCTGTCCGGCGCTCAATGGATCGGGTCAGGCGGTTTCGCATGTCATAGACGAACTGTGTGAAACTGCCGTGCGACTTGGCGTGGTTGTTCAGTTGGGCGTAACCGGCGGCACGCAGCATGCTCTCTTCGCGCGAAAAGTGGTACTGCGTGTATTTGACCAACTCCTTGAAGTGATTTGCCATAGCCGTGCGGTCGACGGCTTGGCCAACCTCAAGCATATCGTGCAATTCGTTGATGATTGCGATCAGCGCACGATGATCGGAATCGATGAGAGGTGCGCCGACGCTCATCCCGTCGTGCCATTCAAAAAATGCCATGGTTCCCCCGAACCGATAAAAATGTCTCCCTATCGTAAAAGTAGCAGGGCGCCTCGGCGCCGCATTGACCTGAATCAAAATCTACTGGGGATTCGCTTATAAGATGTCGCCGTCGACCCAGTGCCGGCCTAGCCGGTCTTCGATCTCGACGACCCAAAGGTCCGGATCGCGTTCCGCTTGCCGCGCAATGTAGGCGCTCGCCTCTGCTTCGGGCACGAGTTTCCCGTCGAGGGCTTCGAGCCAACCGAGCTTGCCGTCGAGGTCCCGCATCTGGCTCATCACGCGGCAACCTTCATCCAGCTGGTTCAGCTTCAGGATCACAATGCCGCTGTGTGGATCGCCCCGCCGCAGGATGTAGACGGGCACGCCTTCGGCGCTGCATCGCTTCACATGCGCTTTTACCCAAAGTTCGGTCGGAAGACGGCCTTC
Source organism: Rhodospirillaceae bacterium (assembly GCA_002716125.1). GTDB lineage: Bacteria > Pseudomonadota > Alphaproteobacteria > UBA8366 > UBA8366 > UBA6544. The sequence goes on along the minus strand of PAZH01000014.1, from coordinate 101,489 downwards.
GATCATGAAAATCAGTGTAACGCACGGCGCCGCCATTGACAGCTGCCCGGGCGCCCGAAACACTGCGAGCAACAATAAAATACCGGGAGAGAGATTATGGCCGACGGCAACGGTTCGAACAGGAACAACGACAATAAACCGGGGCGGAGCAAGGCTTGGTTCGGTCCCATGGACCGCGACGGCTTCGTTCACCGCAGCTGGATGCGCAACCAAGGTCATCCGACGCATGTCTTCGACGGCCGCCCGGTTATCGGTATCTGCAACACCTGGTCGGAGTTAACGCCTTGTAACGGCCACTTCCGCGAGTTGGCAGAACACGTCAAACGCGGCGTCTACGAGATGGGTGGTTTCCCGGTCGAATTCCCGGTGATGTCCTTGGGCGAAACGTTAATGCGCCCAACGACGATGCTGTTTCGCAATCTTGCGAGCATGGATGTCGAGGAATCGATTCGTGCGAACCCGATGGACGGCGTCGTCCTGCTGACCGGCTGTGACAAGACCACGCCGTCGCTACTGATGGGCGCGGCGAGCTGCGGCCTGCCGACCATCGTCTGCTCCGGCGGTCCGATGCTGAACGGCAAGTTCCGCGACCGCGATATCGGCTCCGGGACCAGTGTCTGGGAATTCTCAGAAGACGTGCGGGGCGGCAAGATGACCTTGGCCGATTTCATGGACGCGGAGGCGGGCATGTCGCGCTCCGCCGGCCATTGCATGACGATGGGCACGGCCTCGACGATGGCGTCGATGGTCGAAGCGCTGGGCATGGGCCTGCCGTCCAACGCCGCGATCCCGGCGGCGGATTCCCGGCGTAAGGTTGTCGCCCGCATGGTCGGGCAGCGAATCGTCGATATGGTCAAAGAGAATCTGACCATCGATAAAATTCTCACGAAAGAGGCTTTTGAGAACGCGATCATGGTGAACGGCGCCATCGGCGGCTCGACCAACGCTGTCGTCCACCTTATGGCCATCGCCGGCCGTCTTGGCGTCGAGTTAACCCTCGACGATTGGGATCGGCTCGGCCGCGATATGCCGTGCCTCGTGAACCTCATGCCCTCCGGCAAATACCTGATGGAGGACTTCTTCTATGCGGGCGGTCTGCCGGCGGTGATCAAAGAGATCGGCGACCATCTTCACAAGGACGCATTGACGGTGAACGGTCAGAGCATCTGGGAGAATTCCAAGGATGCCGTCTGCTATGACCGCGACGTGATCTTCGAGAAGGAAAAGCCGTTCAAGGATTCCGGCGGTATTGTCGTGCTGCGCGGCAATCTGGCGCCGACCGGTGCAATCCTGAAACCGTCCGCTGCGACGGAAGAACTGTTGCAGCACCGCGGCCGTGCAATCGTCTTCGAGGACATCGATCATTTTAAAGAGAAGGTCAACGACCCGGATCTCGATGTGAATCCCGACGATGTGCTGGTTCTGAAGAACTGCGGGCCGAAGGGCTATCCGGGCTTCCCGGAAGTCGGCAACCTAGAATTGCCGCCGAAAATCTTGGCCCAAGGCATCACCGACATGGTGCGGATTTCCGACGCCCGGATGAGCGGCACAGCATACGGCACGGTGGTTCTGCATACGTCGCCCGAAGCGGCGGCCGGCGGCACGCTCGCTCTGGTCCGAGACGGCGACATGATCGAACTCGACGTCGCGGGACGGGGTTTGCACCTCGAAGTCTCGGATGAAGAGTTGGAACGCCGGCGCGCGGAATGGAGCCCGCCCACCGGTCCGATCGACCGGGGCTATTACAAGCTCTACACAGATCACGTCCTACAGGCGGACACGGGTGCGGATCTCGACTTCCTCGTCGGTAATTCCGGTGCGCCCGTCCCGCGGGAGAGTCACTAGTCTCCTAAATACGGGATCACGTCTTTGCCGAAGCGTTCGATGGTGGCCATGATCTCATTGTGGGGCGGGCCGCCGGAATGCGCGTGCCTCAAGCGTAGCAGGAAGTAGGTGCTGCCAGTGGCTTCGCTCCAGCGTTTGAACTCGGCGACGCAGGTCTCGGAATCGCCAGTGATGATGCGGTCCTTCCAGATTTGCTCGAACTGGAAGTCGTCTTCCGACGAGAATTCGTCGAAGGCGTTGGCGCCGTTCCGCGAGTAATATTTATAGGCATCCATCACCTCGGGCCCGTAGACGCGGGCGGCGTCTTCCAGGCTGTCAGCAACCCAAGCATCGCGCATCATAACGACTTGCGGCTCGTTGCCGGCCGCGATGGCGGCTTTTCGATAGATTTCCGCTGCGGCGGCACTTTCCCTCAGAGGCCAGCTCGGGCTCATCACCACCGCATCGCCGATCCGCCCGGCGCGTTCCAACGCAGCGGGAACCCAAGCCCCAACCCAAATCGGCGGCCGCGGTTGCTGGATAGGCCGGGGCGTGACGCGCACGTCTTCGATGTCGAAATGCCGCCCTTTGTGGGTGAATGGCTCGCCGGTCCAGGCCTTCTTCAAAATTTCGATCGCTTCCTCGAAACGACCAACGCGGTGTTTCTTCTCGATCCCAAGCGCCCGGAAGTCCGCATCCTGATAACCAATTCCGACTCCGAGTGCGACGCGCCCGCCCGACACCGCTTCCAAGGTGACGACGTCTTCGGCGACCCGCAGTGGATGATGCAAAGGCAGCAGTAAGACCGAGGTCCCAATCTGCAGCGTCTTGGTCCGCGCCGCCACGGCGCTGCCGACGACGAGTGGCGAGGGCAGAAAGCCATCCTGATCCTGGTGGTGCTCGCCGAAGAAGAAGCCATGAAAGCCACACGCTTCCGCGAGTTCGGCTTCGGCAATGGTCTCCGCGACGCAACGGTCCATGTCGTCGCCGCGCGGTGGGTTGGCAATCGAACTGTATAGGCCGAGTTTGATCATGGCGGTCTCCCTTCGTGTCCCTTGTCGAATCAAATATTGCGACTGGCCGATGCCGACAGGTCGCGTATTTCAGTTGCTGGAACTTACGCGGGAAGGAGCATTTTGATGAGCCAGATTGCCGTTGTCACCGGTGCGGCGTCGGGGATTGGGGAAGAGGCGTGTCGTGACCTGCTCGATAAGGGCTGGACCGTTCATGGCCTCGACGTAACGGAAGAGGGTCTCGGGCGTATCACGGAAGAATTTTCGAGCGAGAACTTTCATCCGTTCGTCTGCGATGTGCGATCCGCCGAGACCGTAAAATCCATCATGTCCGACATCGGCGGGCGGACAGGTAAAATCAATGCGCTCATCGCGAGCGCGGGCGTGATCCGCCTGGCACCGCTCGCGGAAATGGCTGTTGAGGATTTCGATATGGTCTTCGACGTCAACGTCCGTGGTCTATGGCTTTCCGCCAGAGAGGCTATTCCCTTTCTACGGACGGCGGCGGGTGCGGGCGAACTTGCGCGGATCGTCATGCTGTCGTCGGTCTCGGCGCTTCGGCCGAAAATCGATGGCGGGGCCTATGGCGCATCGAAAATCGCTGTGTCGCAATTGACCCGTGTTCTTGGTGCCGAATGTGCGAAGGACGGCATCCTGATCAACGCAATCGCGCCTGGCACGGTCGATACACCGATGGTGCAGAATGCGGATCGATCGGGCAACTGGCGGCCATCGGGTCCGTCACCTGTGGGCCGCGTCGCGGAACCGAAGGATATCGTGCGTGTCGTGCGGTTCTTGCTGAGTGAGGATGCGGCTTATGTGACCGGGACGACAATCCCCGTCGATGGTGGCACGTCCGCTGCCTTCATCCCGCCGAAATAGGCGGTCTTGACCATCGCCGGGTGAGGGATGATGCTCTCGCCGCGGTTTAGAAGAAGGAAACTAGAAAATGCTGATGCTCATGCCCGACGCGCGGTTCGACGGCGCGGCGGAATACGAACAGGCGGTTGTGGGCGACCGTGCGGAAGTCCGGGTGTACCAGGCGAATACGTTGGATGATATCCCGAACGACGTTTGGGAAGCGACCGACGGACTGATGGTCTGGGGCCGCACGCCTTGCAACAAGGATATGTTGGACCGGGCGAAGAACGCGCGCATCGTCATTCGTATGGGCGTTGGCTACGACGTTATCGATATCGAGGAAGCGGGCAAGCGCGGCATCGTCGCCTGCAACGTGCCGGATTACGGCACGACGGACGTCGCCGATCATGCGATTGGTTTGATGTTGTCGCTGACACGCGGCATCGTGCGCCATCACACGGCGCTGGTCGACGAGCCGGTGGCAAAATGGCGGGCCATCGACACGCCAATCGTGCGGCGGGCGCGGGGTGCGACCTTTGGCATTGTCGGTCGCGGGCGGATTGGGACGGCCGCCGGTCTTCGGGCCAAGGCCCTCGGCATGAATGTGATGTTCTACGATCCCTATATTCCGGACGGCGGCGATCAATCTGTCGGGTTCGAACGGCGCGAGACTCTGGAAGAGCTGCTCCGGGAATCGGATATCGTCACGGTCCACACGCCGTTGACCGACGAGACCCGGGGTATGATCAACGGGCAGGCTCTTTCCTGCATGAAAAAGGACGCGATCTTGATCAACACGTCCCGCGGCGAAGTTGTGGACGTCGATGCGGTTACGGAGGCCTTGAAAGCCGATCGTCTCGCGGCGGCTGGGCTTGACGTCCTGCCACAAGAGCCGCCGGATCCGAAACATCCGCTGTTTTCCGCCCTGAAAAATCGTGAGGAATGGACGGTCGGTCGGGTCATCGTGACGCCGCACGCAGCCTGGTACAGCCCGGACGGCGCGCGGGACTGCCGCGAGAAAGCGGCACGCACGGTGATCAATTATCTCACCGAAGGGACGATTCGGAACTGCGTGAACGAGCAGTTTCTCAAGCAGGGAGATGCCTCATGAAGGTTGTGGTTACGGGTGGCACGGGAATGATCGGCCGTAAGCTCATCGATTCGCTCTTGGCCACACCGGAGTTGATCGATCGGGACGGCAACAAGGCCGAAGTCACGGCCATTACCGCGTTCGATGTGGTCGCCCCCAATCCGCCGCTGCCCGACGACCCGCGTTTGACGGTCGTCACGGGCGAGATCAGCGATGCAGCCGCCGTCGAAGCGCTGATCGATGACGATACCGACACGGTTTTTCATCTCGCCGCCGTCGTAAGCGCACAGGCGGAAGAGGATTTCGATCTCGGTATGCGGGTCAATCTCGACGGTACGCGCATCACGCTGGAACGATGCCGGGCCCTCGATCACGCGCCGCGCGTGGTCTACGCGAGTTCCGTTGCGGCCTTTGGCGGCGACATGCCGGACGTTATCGATGATTCGGTGACGCCGAACCCGCAGACGACGTATGGCGTGACCAAAGTGATTGGCGAGTACCTCATTGATGATTACAGCCGCAAAGGCTTTATCGACGGCCGTGCCTTGCGGCTACCGACCATTGTCGTGCGACCCGGTCGACCCAACAAAGCGGCATCGACCTGGGCGTCGAGCATTTTGCGGGAACCGCTCGCGGGGCATGCTGCCGTTTGCCCGGTCACGGAAGAAAGCAAAATGTGGATGCTGTCGCCGCGCCGGGTCGTCGAATCCTTCCGCCATGCGCAGGTTTTGGACGGGGAAGCTTGGGGGCCGCATCGCGTCGTCAATCTACCGGGAATTACGGGTTCGGTAACCGAGTCCTTGCAAGCCCTGTCTCGTGCGGGCGGTAACTCGGCACGGGCGCGGGTCACATTCGAACATGATCCGTTCATTCAAGAAATCGTCGATGGCTGGGCGAACACCTTCAAGACACCGCGTGGCCTTGAGATGGGCTTCAAGGCGGACACGGATTTAGATGAGATCGTAAACGTCTTTCTTGAAGATGATCTGCCGGGACAACACGTCTATTATGACTAGGCGTGTAAATGTATTTGACCCACACTAATGGGGTATAATAGTACTGCTATGCGGTTCGGCCGCATGACCGAAGGGCAGATATTTTTCGAATAGGTTCCGATGTTCTGGAGAAACGAAATGTCATACGGGCGGTTTCCGAACGCCTCTAAACCGCGATTTTCAGCCAGTCCTTACAAGAGGAATAAGAACAAGCAAGGCGGTGGCGGCAAGGGCCGGGGCGGGCCCGACACCCACATGCCAAGACGATCGAGCAGGCCTACCAGACCGTTGTTCTGGAGTCGACCGAACTTGGTGCAGCCGGCTCGCGCAGCAAAGAGGAAATGCTGAAAGCGACGGCGAAACTGGCATCCGATTGGACCAACTTGACGATTGGCGTCGATGTTGTTCGCAATATCGTTGGTTAATCCGGCGCTTTATCCATTAACCGGGCGATGAAGGGCGGCAGGGCGAAGGCTCCCTTGTGCACCTTGGGCGTATAGTAGTCGGTCTTGAGCCCGGCGGCATTGAAGCGAGCGGATAAAGTATCGAGCTCGACATCGGCATAGCCGGGCGTATCACTGCCCCAACCAAATGTCATATCGCCGCCGATATAGGCGGGCACGCCGGCGCGATAGCAGGCAGCTTCCGCGAACAGACCCTTGAAAATCTGCATGGTATTGCTGAGTTCCTCGCCTTGGACGAAGGGGACACCGTTCTGGGTGACGAGGATGCCGCCGTCGGCAAGGCATTGTTTGCATCCGCCATAGAAGCGCTGTCCGAATAAGACTTCGCCGGGGCCGATGGGGTCGGTGGAATCGACGATGATAATGTCGAAACGGCGATCCGTTTCATTCACATATTCGACGCCGTCGGCTATCACCAACTCAGTGCGCGGATCTTCGTAGGCATCGCCGCAGATCATCCGGAGATGTTGCTTGGCGAGCTCGACAACCGTGTCGTCGATCTCGACCTGCACGGCCGTCTCGACACTGTCGTGCTTGAGTACTTCTTCCAACATCCCACCGTCGCCGCCTCCGACGATCAAGACATTGCGGGCACGCCCATGCGCCAAAATAGGCGTGTGTGCGAGCATTTCATGGTAGATGAATTCGTCCCGTTCGGTCGTTTGGACCACGCCGTCGAGGGCCAGGACACGACCGAACTCTTCGTTATCGAAGATGATGAGGTGCTGGTGGTCGGTTTTGGTTTCGTGAAGGACGCGGTCGATCCCAAGACGCGAGTGAAATCCCGGATGAAGGGTTTCCTCGAACCAATCCATTAGCGGATCCGGCCACGATAGTGATCGGAGATTTCCAGACGGCCCGGCTTGAAGGCTTCGCGCAGGATTTCGGCGCCCTTCATTGGGTCGGTCTCTCCGCACATGAAAAGGTCAACGGCGGCGTAACCCCACTCCGGCCAGGTATGGATGCTTATGTGCGATTCCGCGAGAACCGCCACACCGGAAATGCCGCCATTCTCTGAAAATTCATGTAGATGGACATGCAACAAGGTGGCACCCGATTCCTCGGCGCCGCGGCGAAGGGCCGCGTCAATGACGTCGATATTGCTTAGGTTCTCACCGTCCCAGATGTCGACCAAGAGATGCCGACCGGCAAAAAAGCCGCCTTGGTGATGTAAGAGATATTCGTGACCCGGTTCCGATTCCGGTCCGTCGACCACCACATCGCTCAGAGGCGCGAAGTTCGAATTTTCCATGGCACCGGTCCCTCGCCATAAACCCGTGTGGACCCGCATTATTGCGGGACGCGACGATATGCAATTCGGCGAAATAGAATGCAAGAGAAAATTTCGCCAAAGACGGAAGATTTTTTGTTAAAGTTTTACGGTCAAAACAACCCGCGAGGAGGCACGACATGGCGCGATTGACGCATACCATTTTAGCGGCCGCATTTACGGGCGCGTTGTCGGTGTCAGCGGCTTCCGCTGGACAACCTCAGGCGCTTGGCCTTGTCGCGACAGCAGACCCTGTCCCGATGCAATGCGCGGCGGGCACATGTCGGGCCGTCCTCTCTTCTTTCTGTCTGCAGCAAGACCATCGCTCGCCGTCGCCGGCGGATGCGTATCGGATGGCCGCGCCGGATACCGTTCGGCTTGTTGGCCATGACCCGGCCGGCCGACGGATCGATCTGCCGACGACCTCCTTGCAGTTCCGTCCAGCGCCGGAATACACCTCGATCGAAGTGTCGTTCCCTGAAGCCGCGCTTGGCGTGGTCACTTTTACGAAATTGACAGTTCAGGTGTCGGAGAACGCGTCACTCGTCCCTATTGGCGCGGTCGAAGATTCAGCACTTTCGAAAGCCGTCGGTGCGGACAGGGCGATAGCGCGCCGGTTCTTCGAGGGGACGGATACGCGTCGCAAGGCGGTGGATCTCGCCAATCGGCTGATAAATCGATTGCCGCGGAAAGGCCCTCTCGCGCCGGCGGACCGTCGTACGGTTTGGGATCAAGTCCTGGCGGACGGCGCGAAGAAGCATCGCGCGGCAACGACATGGATGAGTGAAGTCTATCGGAATTGCAGTAAGGCGGCCGATATGTCTTTGCGCCATACGATGCGCCGTTGCCTCTCCAACTGGCATCATCGCTCGCTTTCGAAAACGAATAAAACGTTCTGGGCGTCGCTTGCCGGCGTCTAACTAAGCTTCCGGGGAAGCGCGAAGTTCGTCGTGCTCCAAGGAACGGAACCCAAGTCTGAGGACGTCCGCGGCGGCTTCCCAGACGAGTTCCCGCCAATCGTCGGCTTCAGGATAAAACAAGCCGTCGAAACGTCCGCCGCCGGCAATCGCCGTTTCGTGACGGCTGAGCATCGAATCGAGAACGGTGGTCAGCGAGTAGCAGCCGAATTCCACCACGACGGACGTGATCTCCCGGTCGGGAAGCGAAGCCGCAAGACCTTGTGCGACGGGACCCAAGATATTTGTGGGAGCAACACCGTCCGCCGCCGCCCGGGCGCCGAACAAGTCGAGAGCACGTTGCTCTCCGCTCGAACCCGGCATATGACACGAGACGACTTCTGCTTCGCCATACGGACCGGATCCAGTATGTACATCGAGGAAGATCAGTTGCCCGGCGCGCGACAGGAAGCGCTCTGCGATGTTCGATAAGACATGCCTGCACCACCTTTGACGTTCGGTTTCTTCCGGGGTCGCCGGGGCCGTTTTCCGCTGTTCCTCCGTAAAGCGGAACTCCGCGGCGGCAAGCAATGAATCGTCCCATTCTGTCGCGACGGTGTCTTTCTCGATCAATGTGTCCCATTCCGCAGAGCGAAACTCGGACGGCATTACGGTATGCACCATGACCAGGCCGATTGACGCTGGCAACTCGATCTGGAGTCCCGCTCTCAGCAAAGATGTCTGAAGGCCGGAGGCGCATAAGCCTTCCGCCATTCTTGTCCCGGGGCAGATGACGATCACAGCCGGGGCGTCGCTATTACCTGCTTGCGCGATATCAATATGAACGGGCAGTTCTATCTCGCCGGTCCGGGGCGCTTCGAAGGAGGCGACCGGGAGGCGCGCATCGAGGCATGCAGCCAGAAACATCCGTCGTGCATCCGTCGGATCGGTTGTGAAGTTTTGCGCCGCCGTCATTGTCTCGCCGCCATACGGTCAAGATGGCGAAATTCCCTGATCAAGGCAATTCCGATTTGCGCCGATTTACCTCGGGAGGCATGCTTATCCGATGAAGCGGTTTGCAGTCTCTTTGGTGTTCGGCCTCGTCGCATTGTCCGGTTTGGCGACGGCCGATCAGCGCGATGCCCGTTTGGTCGAGCTGTTCGAACGGCTTCACCGCAGCGAAGACAGCCGCGAGATCGTGCACTTACAATCGGGTATATGGTCGATCTGGACCGAGTCCGCCGACGAAGAGTCGAATGCTTTGATGTATGACGGCCTGTTGGCGATGCGCGGGAAGCGTTACGAAGTTGCGCTCGAGCGTTTCGATGCACTGGTCAAGCACAATGCCGATTTTGCGGAAGGCTGGAACAAGCGGGCGACGGTTCTTTATCTGCTTGGCCGTTACGAAGAGTCGATTGCCGATATCAAACAGGTACTGGCGTTGGAGAAACGCCACTTTGGCGCGCTTTCCGGACTTGGACTCTGTTATGAAGCGCTCGGTGACGAAGCGGCCGCGGTGAAGGCATATCAGCTCGCATTGGAAGCGAATCCGCATCTCCATTCGCTGCCGGCAAAAATCGAACGGCTGCGAAAAGCGATCCAGCGGAAGAATATTTAGCCACATAATCTGCATAAATTTAAAAAATGGGACGATATAGTTCCGTTTTTGCCTTTAATTGTTGTTTCTGCGTTCGGAAATGGTATTTCTGCCCTGCGAAGGGAGAGGCATATGCCACGGGACGGCCATATCGGTTCGGCGCTTGGAAAGGCGGTGTTGGTTCTGGAAACGGTGATTGACCGGCCGGGCCCCGTCAGCATTGGGGCGCTCGCCATGTGGCTCGGCCTACCGAAGCAAACCGTACATCGTATCGTCCATCAACTGGTCGACGAAGGTTTGCTCTGTAAATCCATGTCGGGTGAAGGCTATACAGTTGCCCCTCGTTTGAGCCGCCTCGGACGCCGCATTCTGGAACGCGCCGTCGATGAGGCCCCCGTCCGCGCCATATTGACGGAACTGGTCGAGACAATTGGCGAGACCTGCAATATCGGCATTCTCGACAATAACGACGTCCTGTATCTAGAACGTGTCGAATGCGCCTGGCCATTGCGGATGCAGTTGCAGCCGGGCAGCCGAGTGCCGCCGCATTGCACCGGGATCGGCAAGATGTTGCTGGCGTCCTTGGAATCTCGCGCTCGAAAGCGTCTTGTCTCGAACCTGCCGCTGAAGCGCTATACGGAAAAGACCATTACCGACCGGGGCGACCTGCTGGCTGAATTGAAGCGTATTCGCCGTCAAGACTTTGCTTTAAACGACCAAGAGAATACGACCGGAATGATGGGGTTGGCCGTGCCGATCCGCGACCGTGAGGCGCGCGTTGTTGCGGGCCTCGCCGTCCACGCTCCCGTGGCGCGTCTCTCCACGGATGCTGCGTTGGAACAAGTTGAAACGCTACATGCCGCCGCTCTTCGGATCGGCGTCGCTCTGACAACCGAAAACGAGGAATAGTACGATGAATGCAGAAACCGCGCAGGCGACGATGCTTGGCACATTGGAAGTCGTGCCGATCGATGGCCCGGTCGGCGCCGAGATCAAGGGCGTGAACCTGGCGAACGTGGATGACGTCACCTACCGCCAAATCCGCCAAGCCCTGATAGACAACCTTGTGCTGCTGTTCCGTGACCAAGAGATCAGTGACGCGGAAATGGTGGCCTTCAGCCGCCTCTTCGGCGAGCTCGATATGGCGCCCCCGCAAGAGAACGGTCTGCAGGCGGTGGACGGACTGCCGGAGATCATGGTGATCTCGAATGTGAAGGAGAACGGCGTGCCGATCGGCAGCCTCGGTGATGGCGAGGCGATCTGGCATACGGATATGAACTATCAGGAGTATCCGCCCCTCGGGAGCGCGCTCTATGCGCAGGAAGTGCCGCCTGTCGGCGGCGATACGGGCTTCTGCAACATGTACAAAGCGCTGGATGCGCTGCCGGCCGACCTCCGGAAGCGGATCGAAGGCCTGTCGATTAAGCACGACGCCAGCAAGACGAGCGGCGGCTATCTTCGCAAGGGATTCGAAGAAGTATCGGACGTCAGTCAGACCGTTGGCGCTGTGCATCCCATTATCCGAAAGCATCCGGAGAGCGGCCGTGAAGTGCTTTATCTCGGGCGACGCCTGAACGCTTACATCATGGGAATGTCGGTCGAAGATTCGGAGGCGTTGTTGGATGAGATTTGGTCCTACACGACGCGAGAAGAGCACACCTGGCATCATCAATGGCGGGTCGGCGACCTGGTGTTCTGGGACAACCGGACCGTTATGCATCGGCGTGATTCGTTCGACGCGGGCTCGCGCCGCATCATGCATCGCACGCAGATCGCGGACCGGCCGTCGGCATAGGAACCTTCAACCCGGGAAGGCGAGCTCCTGGACGGTGCAAAGCGCGAGGGTTTCTTCGGAGAGCGCGGGCGCGCCGTGCAGGCTGAGTTGGCTCTCGTTCTCCACGCTGAGGCCGGATGTAAGCAGAGGCTCGAATGCGAGGCTTGGTCCGACGAAATCGGTGATTGCCGCTTCCATCGCCAATGCGGCGCCTGCTTCGAAATAAGTGGCGAGATCGGTCTGAAGGATACCGCCCAGGACAGGCTTTAGCGTGAGGTCGGCGCTAATCTGGCACATTTCGACGAGTGCATGCCGTCCGCCCGACTGCCCCAACCGAAGGCCCACGAAGTCGGCTGCCGACATCGCCGCCGCCGTCTCCAAGTCCTCCGGTGTGAAGAGGAATCCGCTGACCATTGTCGCAACATTTGATTCGGCCTTCACGGTCGCGGCAGCCTCCCAGTCGCCCGCAACGCAAGGCTGATCCAGCCACTCGATCCCAGCGGGGTCGAGCGCGGCGGCCAGCCGCACGGCGTCTTCTGTATTGAAGGCCTGGTCACCGTCCAGACGTAGCCAGCCGCCGCGGACCGCTGACTGCGCTTCCGCGATGAGCGCCAGATCCGCTTCGACGTCGCCGGAGAGCGACAATCGAACCCGCTGCGCCTTTTCGGGAAAGGTCTCCATTGGATCGAATTCGGCGACCAAATCGTGTCTGCCGTCGGTCACGAGATCGCCGCCGTTGGTATTCTCAATCGCAAGGCGGAGTGCGGATGTCGCGCCCGGTGCGACCGCGTGTGAGTTTGCGATAAATGCGTCTGCTTCGGCGCAGCGCATACCGGCGGTAACTTCCGCGAGTTTGCAGGCAATGATCCAGCCCTGCTCCGGGGTCTCCGGCGTGATGCCTTCGATCAGCATGGTATCCGCGAAACCGGTCGTGCCGTCGGCGGTTTCCGCTTCGATCAAAATGACCGGGAGTTCCTTGATGTCGGCGAGACGCGACGGCAGTTCCCGGCCGGGGGTCAGGGATAGACGGCGAAGGCGATAGCGTTCAATGGTCGTCATGATCTGCCGCTTGGGATTGCACCTGCTGTCGGATGATGAGTCGATGAGACCGGCCTTGCGTATAACATTTATTTTCCCACATAAAGCCTGAAGGCAACCACGAGGACTGTTCCGATGAGCGAAGAATGGCAGTATCAGGTTCGGATCAACTTGAACGAAGAACGGGCGGAGACGGCGCGTCGCGACGCGAACGACGCGAGCTTATCACCCCTCGGCGATATTCTCGCGAAGCACAACGCCACCCTTAAATGCCAATACGACGCCTTTGCTGGGTATTGCGAAGCCGCGGAAGCGGAGGGTATCGACCAGTACCCGCTTTATCAGTGGACCAAAGACACGATCGACGACCCCGTTAAGAAGGCAAAATATCTGAAGGCTTTTACACTCTACGTCGACGGGGACGAAGTCTATGACGGCGAAAAGGCGCATCCTTTGGAAGCGGACCTGCAGCCGCTCGCCGAAAACGGCTTGCTCGACAAGCTTTCGAAACACGACACCAATCCGGCCAACAATCCGCAACCGCCAAAAAAATACCGCCAGTCGTAAGACGGCTTAAGGTGCCATCCCTTTCTTGGTCAGCTCTTCGATCGCGTTCTCGGTTTTCTCGAGGTGCGCCAGTCCCATGCCACGAAGAACGTGATCCGCCTTGCTGAATTGGATGTTCGTATAGGTCGTGATCTCGACCCGATTGCCCCACGGGTCTAGAAAATCCATGAACCGGCCGTTGAGGAGTTCGACACCCATCTCGGCCAGTGTCTCGCGAACCAGTTCCTTATCGTCGACGGCGATGCCGAAATGCCGCCGGTCATCCGGGCCTTGTTCGCGCCCTTTTGCAAAATTGATAAACTGGTCGCCGAAATAGATGAATGCAGCATCTTCGCTTTTGCGATGGAGTTCGAAATCGAGAAACTGCCCGTAAAACTCCAGAGCTTCTTCGATATTGCCCACCTCGAGAGCCACGTGATTAATACCAACTGCTTTCGCTTTTTGCGCCATTTGACGTCTGCCAATTCCATCTGCCGTGTGATGGCAGTATAGATGGTGCCGCGGCCTCGTTGACGCAAGAACGCATTCGGCGTGACCCAAATGGCTCTGCCGCGCTATATCTTTAGCGTGCGATAGAAAAACGCGACAAGAACATGGCCGAACGGAACGCATCCGATAACGATATCCCGATCTGGATTCTGGATACGGTGACCAAACCGAAACCGGAACACGAGGGAGCTGTCATTCTGGCCGGCAGCCACGGCGGTGTTTATGCGGGCTATCTTGCGGCTTCGGCGCATCCGCGCGGTATTATTCTCAACGACGCGGGGGTCGGCCGGGACGATGCCGGGATTGGCAGCCTAGAATATTTAGAAGAACTTGGCCTGGCCGCCGCAACGGTCGCGCATTCGAGCGGTAAGATTGGCGACGGTGAGGACATGCTGGCGCGCGGTGTCATAAGCTATACGAATGGTCCTGCCGCGGCGCTCGGTTGTGCGGTTGGCGAAAGTGCGGCCGATTGCGCCGCGAAAATGCGGACCGGCGAGATCTTTACCGGCGATCCGCCGTCGCATTCGGAAGGCCGCTATAAGTTCCGTGCCGAGCGCTGGGAGCCCGAGGTCTGGGGCCTCGATTCGGCGTCGCTATTGCTGCCGGAGGATAAAGGTCGGGTTGTCATAATCGGTTCGCATGGCGCCATCTTGGCGGCGAATAAATCCAGCGGACAAGCAATCTACCAGCCGGTGAAAGCGGCCGTCTTCCACGATGCGGGCGTTGGGCGCGAGCGCGCCGGCATAACACGCCTGCCGGTGATGGATGAGCAGGGTGTCTCCGGCGCCACGGTCAGCCATACGTCGGCGCGGATCGGCGATGCGCGCTCGATCTGGAACACCGGGATGATCAGTCATGTGAACGAACGGGCGGCAGCCTGGGGGGCGCGCACCGGTATGAGTTGTCAGGACTTTGCTATCGCCGCCCTGCGCGCCCGAACTTAGAGGAATATCCATGACACGAGAGCAAATGCATATCGGCAATGCCGCCGGATTTTCGGTCGACCGGATGGATGTCGGCGGACCGGTGGCCGATTCTTTGATTGCGTCCGGAAAGCCGGCGGCTCTGTTCTATGAAACCCTGGCGGAACGCACGCTTGCCATTGCGCAGCGGGAGCGCCGCGCCAATCCGGAGAAAGGCTATACGCCGGACTTGGCCGGATTTGTTGGGCCGGTTTTGAAACGTTGCGTCGAGAGTGGAGTTCCGATCATTGGTAATTTCGGCGCGGCGAACCCGATGGGCGCCGCAAAACGGTTGCACGCACTCGCAAAGACGCAGGGTATCTCCGGCTTGCGGGTCGCTGTGGTCGACGGCGACGACCTTCGCGAGAACATTCGTGGTCTGCAAACGCAGCAATGGGGCGAAGAGAAACCGCTCGATCTCGCGAACACGGAAATTCTTGCGGCGAATGTCTATATGGGCTCGCAGCCGATCGCAGACGCGCTCGATCAGGATCCGCATGTCGTCGTCACCGGCCGCGTTACGGACTCGGCCCTGACGCTCGGACCCTTGATGCAGCATTTTGGCTGGGCCGCGGACGACTGGGACAAAATGGCGGCGGGTGTCCTCGCCGGTCATTTGCTGGAATGCGGGTCGCAGATTACGGGCGGATACCACGCGGACCCGGGGCGAAAGAATGTCTCCGGCCTGGCGGAGGTCGGATTCCCGATTGCCGAAGTGGAAGAGGACGGCAGTCTGGTGATCACGAAACCGGTGGGCAGCGGCGGTGTTGTCAACACACGGACCGTGAAGGAGCAAATCCTCTACGAATTGGACGATCCAGAGAATTACCTAACACCGGACGTCACACTCGATATTACAGATGTGGAAGTAGAGCAGATTGGCCCGGATCGTGTGCGCGTCTCTGGGGCGAAAGGAAAGCCTGCCCCCGATACGTGGAAGGTAACGATCAGCGTCGACGGCGGCTGGCTTGGTGAGGGCGAGATATCGTATGCCGGTCCGAATGCGCTCGCTCGTGCGAAGTTAGCGGCGCAGACGATGCGCGAGCGGATTGATGTTCTCGGACTCGACTGTGACCTCCGCACCGATTTGATCGGTACTGTCAGTATCCATGATGGTGACACAGGGGAACTGACCCAATCTTACGACGGCGAGCCGCAGGAAGTGCGGATGCGGGCGGCCGCGAATGCCCATGATGAAGCCACGGCCGCACTGGTCGCCCGCGAAGTCGAATCGCTCTATTGTGACGGTCCTGCCGGCGGCGGCGGGGTTCGGCGCAGCACGACGTGGCGGGTTAAAACCGGCTCGGTGCTAGTGCCGCGCAAAGACGTACAGCCGCGGGTGACGATGGTGACTGAAGATGACGTCTAGCGAACACATCGAGGTGCCACTCTACGAGATCGCGCATGGGCGGACGGGTGACAAGGGCGACCGTCTAAACGTCAGTATCATTCCTTACGATGATAGTGGCTACACGGTTATTGCCGAACAGGCGACGGAAGAGCGGATGCTGTCGATGTTTCGCCATCGCGGCGCGACCGAAGCGCGGCGCTACGATTTGCCGAAATTGAAGGCTTTTAACTTCGTCATCGAGAATGTCCTGCAAGGTGGCGTCAACAACAGCCTCAACCTCGATGGGCACGGTAAGACGCTGTCGTTTCATGCTCTAACCATGACGGTCCGCGTTTCGCCCGAAGTTTTGGACGCGGCGAAGGAAGCCCGCGGCGACTAGACGCGCGCCAAGGAAACTGTAAATTCGGCACCGGACACGCATATAGCTACAAGAGCGTTGAACGGCCGGATTGAGTGAAGGAGAGAGCGATGAGCGACATGCCGACGAAAGTCGATATTCAGGAAGAAGGCCCCCGTGAGGGCTTCCAGATCGAGCCCGGACCGATCTCGACGGAGCGTAAGATCGAGCTGATCGACGCCTTGTCCGAAACCGGCCTGCAGAAGATTCAGGTCGCTTCTTTCGTGAATCCGAAGCGGGTTCCGGGATGGGCCGATGCGGACGACGTGATCCGTGGCTTTAAAGCGAAAGAAGGCGTCGTGTATCACGCCTTGTGGCTGAACGAGAAGGGCATCGAGCGCGCGATGCAGCACAGCGACCGGCTGACCCATATGGGATCGATTTCGACCACCGCGTCCGAAACCTTTATGAAGCACAACACCAACCGCGGGTTCGAAATCAATCGCGAGGTCCAACGCGGTCAGATCAAGCTCTACAAGAAATACGATATTCCGGTGCGCCGCGCGTCGATCATGACAGCTTTCGGCTGTAATTTCGAAGGCGAGATTGCGCCGCAACTGGTCGTCGACCGTCTGAAGGAAATCCTCGACATTGCGGACGAAGAAGGTACGCCAATCGAAATCCTTAGCATTGCCGACACAATGGGTTGGGCGGCACCCAACGGCATCAAACAGGTCGTCGGCAAGGTCCGCGAAACCTGGCCCGATAAGCGGATCTGTCTCCACCTGCACGATACGCGGGGCATGGGAGTCGCCAATGTCTATGCGGGTCTGGAAATGGGCGTCGACCTCTTCGACAGTTCCGTCGCGGGTCTTGGCGGTTGTCCCTTTGCGGCTTTGAAAGGGGCGGCCGGCAATGTGTGTACCGAAGACATCGTGTTCCTGTGCAATGAGCATGGGATCGAGACGGGGATCGACCTCGATGCGCTGATCGAAGTGGCACGCCTCGCGGAAGACATCGTGGGTCACCCGCTGCCCGGCTCCATCATGCACGCCGGTAGCCTCTCCCAATACAAAGTGCCGCAAGCGGCCGAATAAGGTCGGCCCCCATCCTTCGAGACGGCGCTGGGCGCCTCCTCAGGATGAAGCTGTTTTGATTCCAATCGATATCCTCATCCTGAGGCGCGCGGCGTGTTGCGCGTCTCGAAGGATGGCAGTTCGGTGTTAAAACGGTACCGCGCGTTCCGGCGGGAGCTCGAAGCCCGTGCGTTTTAACAGGCGCCGTTCATCCGCCGAAAAAGCGTCGCGGCGATGCATCGTCGAGGTGTTGTCCCACATCACGACATCGCCGACGCGCCACTCGTGCAGATAGGTGAATTCGGGCCGGCCCGCCCAGTCTTCGAGTTCCGCGAGGAGGGCGGCGCCTTCGTCCGCCGGCAGGTCTGCGAGACCTGTGCTATGGGCCGGGCTGAGATAGAGAGATTTTCGTCCGAGCTCCGGATGGGTTCGCACCAAGGGGTGCGTGACGGGCGGTTTCAATTGGCGCTGCTCTTCCGTCAGGGCGACGTGCTGCGTTTCCACCGTCACTTCGATCGAGAAGTTTTGCTTTAGACCATCGATCCGCGCTTTCGTCGCTTCCGGTAGGTTTTCGTAGGCGCGCGCCGTATCGCAGAACCATGTGCCACCGCCTTCTGTCGGAATTTCGATGGCGTACATCAGAGTGGCAAAGACCGGTTCGGCGGAATAAGACTGGTCCGAATGCCAGGCCAGATCACCGTTGCCGAGCTCGCCCAGATCGCGGCCGTTCTCCTTAATGTTTGAGATCAGCATGATGCCAGGCCGGGTCTTGTCGTTGAATTGCGACCGTACGTGCACGAAAAGCGGTCCGAAGCGTTCCGTGAACCGCAAGAGGTCGTTGTCGCTCAGATTCTGATCGCGAAAGACCGCGACCTTGTTTTCAAGCCAGATCTGTTTGATCGCATCGAAGTCGCCATCGGACATCGCCGCCGAGAGATCGACACCTAAAATCTCCGCCGCAAATCCGGGGCCGAGCTGCTTGGATTCCATATCCGCCTCCGCAAGAAACTATAGCACGGTCAAGCGGGATATCATCCTTCGATAGGCTCAGGATGAGGTGGCTGTCACAACCTCTCTTCGCACCTCATCCTGAGCCAGTCGAAGGATGGGCGGACAGCTTTCGCCGGAGTGGTGACAAATTGTCTAAATTGTGTTATATCGGCGCGCCGTTCTTTGACAAGTTAATCACGAATCGATGGCGACAGAACATCGCTGTAGAGCGATTCCGCCACATTCAGCGGTATCCTATTACTGTGCACTACTGTGCATGGGGTTGTTTTTCGGAAAAAACAATCCGCGGCGATAGAGAGGCGCTGTATGCCCTCACACCGGTCCTTCTTCCGCAAGCAGGAGAGGGCTCCGTTGGCTCTGTACGTTGTTCCCGCGACCGCTTGCGGGAGGGTCAGGGTCCTAAACGGTCCCGTCGTCCTTCAGCTTGGCGATCTCGTCGTCCGACAAGCCGGCTTCCTTCAAGATATCGTCGGTGTGCTGGCCCAGCATCGGCGGTGCTTTTCGGTAAGTCGGCGGGGTCTTGCTCAGCTTGATCGGGTTGGCGATCAGCTTCATTGGTTTCGTGCCCATCGCCGGGTGTTCCATTTCGACCACCATCTCCCGCGCCTTCACGTGGGGATCGTCGAACACTTGGTCCAGGTTGTTGATCGGGCCGCAGCCGATCTTTTCCTTCTCTAGCTCTTCGAGCCACCAAGCGGAGGGTTTCTTGTTGGTGATCTCATTCAGGACCGACGTGACATGGTCTCGATTGGAGACGCGCGCGGCGTTGGTCTGGAACCGTTCGTCTTCCAGCAGATGCTCGCATTCGGCTAGTTTGCAGAACCGCTGGAAGGTCGGGTCATTGCCCACCGAGAGCACGATATAGCCGTCCGATGTCGGCATGACCTGATAAGGAAGGATATTCGGGTGCATATTGCCGATGCGGTCGGGGTTCTCGCCGGTCGCGAGATAGTTCATGCCCTGGTTGGCGAGCCAGCCGATATGGGTGTCGAGCATACCGATGTCGATGAACTGACCTTCGCCGGTCTCGGCTTGGTGGCGAACGGCGGCAAGAATTCCGACGGTCGCGTACATGCCGGCCATGAGGTCGCAGATCGGCACAGCGACTTTCATCGGCTCACCGTCCGGCACGCCGGTCAGGCTCATCACGCCGCCCATGGCTTGAATCAAGCCGTCATATCCCGGGCGCGCCGCATAAGGGCCGGTTTGGCCGAAACCGGTGACCGAGCAATAGATCAGGCGCGGGAACTCGGATTTCAGTTGTTCGTAGCCAAGGCCGTAGCGCTCCAGAGTGCCGGTTTTGAAGTTCTCGACGAGGATATCGCAATCGGCCATCAGTTTCCGGGCGAGCGCTTGGCCCTCCGCCGTGCTGAGGTTGATGGTGATCGACCGTTTGTTTCGGTTGGCGCCGGTGTAATAGGCGCTCTCGCTCGTCTCTTCACCCTTATCGTTGCTCTGATACGGCGGCGCAAAACCGCGGGTGTCGTCGCCGGATCCCGGACGTTCCACCTTGATGACTTCAGCGCCGAGATCGCCCAGCAGCTGTGTGCAGTGCGGTCCCGCGAGGACGCGTGTGAGATCGAATACCTTAATTCCGTCGAGCGGACCCTTCATCTTCGGTCACCTTTGTTGATTGTCGCGGTGTTGCCTTACGACGTACGTTCGAATGAGGCAAATGGCAATTTAGGCTAGCGCCGCCATCCGTCGAGCCGGGCAGGGGCGGCGTAGCTGCCGGAGCCGCGCTGCGGCGTCTTTTGAAGATGGAAACCCTCGAAAAATCCCGCGCGCAGAATAACCGTCCATTTCCAAAAGGCGCCGCCGCCAATAAGGGCGACCCCCGCGATCGTAAAGATCGACAGCGGGATAATCGGAAATAGGATGGTCAGAAGAAATAGGATCGCGGGTACTAGTTGGCCGCCGTAGCGGATTGCTTGATCGCATTCGGCGATGGCCTCGCGGGCGAGCGGCGGCGCGTATCTGTTCGCCCCTTCGCGGTAGCTGCGCCACAGCACGGAATTGACGATGATCAGCGCGATGCCGGTCAGGGCGACGCCGCCAAGGGGCATCGGGAATCCTTGCGGTAAGCCAATCATGAAGGCCAGTAGACCAACCCCTTCGAGGAAGCCTGAGGCGACGATCATCAGCGGGATCAGGGGTGTGCGCCAAGCGGGAATACCGCGTGCCTTGTAGAGAATTTGCGCCTGGCAGTAGAGAAAGGCGGCAGCGGCGAGAGCCGTCACCGCAAAGGCGATAGGTGACTGCCAAAGGTAGCCGGCCCCCGCCGCTGGGAAGAGGAGGGCGACCGTATAAAGTTCCCGTGTCATCCACGAGGATTGGGGTCGTAGGATCGCCCGCCACGCACGCTCCGGCCGGCCAAGTTTCAAGAAGACGGAGAACAAGCCCGCGGTCATGAGCGACATCGCGATCAGGTTTGTTCGTGCCAGAACCTCGGCCTCGATCGCGCCTGCGAGATAGAACGCGTATAGGACGATGATAAAACCGGAGCTGAGGCCGCCCAGCATCCAGTTCATGGCCGCTCGCCAATCCCAGAATTGCTGGCGGCTGCCGACAAGCGGGTTCGCAGGATCCCGTCTGCGTTCGTCATCCGCCTCGGTGTCCACCGCCCGACCCGGGACGGCCGGTGTCTCGTAAAGATATTTGATCTGCGGGTCGGTGCCGACTGACTGGTTCAGCTGCAACAGATCGCGGTCTTCGGCGAGGCGACTGACCGGACTCGCCGGATCGTTCCAATCACCAAAACTGATCGCTTGCGCGATGCACGCGGCACTGCACGCCGGTGTGGCGGTCGGGTCGACGCCCGGCGTCAAGCCTTGCGCGAGACCCGCTTCCACACGATCGGTACAGAAGGTGCATTTCTGTGCGACGCCGATCCGGTCCGGCTGCGCCACCGCGCGTTCCTGCACGGTTTCCTCGCCGTAGTACCAGTCCTGCGACTTGACGATGGTACGCGCTTCGTAGGGGCAGGAGACCGCGCAATAGCCGCAGCCGATGCATTGGTCGTAATCGATAGCGACGATCCCGTCGTCGCGTTTGAACGTAGCGCCGGTTGGACAGACGGGCACACAGGGCGCATCCGCGCAATGCTGACAGCCGGTGACTATGAAGAAGCGTTGCACATCGGGAAACGTGCCTTGCTCCACGTCGAGGACGCGCCGCCATTGGACGTCGGGGGTGGTTGCGTTGTGGTGCTTGCAGGCGATTGTACAGGTCTGGCAACCGACACAGCGGTTGAGATCGATGACCATGCCCCAGCGGGGTGGAAGATCGGGTGTCGTCATTCTGCAGTGGCACTCCAATCCTCGGCCTTCGTGACCTTCACGCGCATAATGTCGGATCCGCTGCCGGTCGAATCCGTGAGCTTCAGCGATAAGTCCGTCAGCGAGTTGAGGCTCGGCAGGTCGAGATCCTTGGCGAAGGGTGTTTTCCAATGATCGAACTGGCAGATCATCAAGACGGTGTCCGGCCGGATCCCTTCGCGGAGCACGGCGTTGCCTTCGGTGCGCCCCGAGACCGATTCCAGAACCACGCGGTCGCCTTCCCGGATACCGAGTTCGCGGGCCCGTGTCCGATTGAGGACGACACCTTTGTGACCGGCAATATTGTTCGCGACCTCGTTGATCAGCGGGATGCCGACATTGGCGCCCCAGCTGTATTGCATCGAGCGCGCCGTCAGCGCCCAAAACGGATATTCGTTCGGATCGCGGTCGTATTCCTTGGCGTAGTTCGTCCAGATATCGGGGAACCGCTCGTACGCCGGCATGAAGGCATACTCGTCGAGTTGCGCTTCCCACCAATCGATCTCGCTTTCCTTCAATCGGTTGGCGAGTTCTCGGCCATGCCGGGTCATTCGTTCCTGATAGGGCATCTCGAACCGCAGGTTTTGATCTTCCATGCGGGGATAAAGGTACCAGTCGAGCTCGGGGAAATCGGTCAGCATGTAACCCTTTTCCTTAAACCATTCGAGATCGTGAATCTCCGCGCCGTCCGAGACCTCATGGCTGGCGGCTTTGCAGACCGCATCCCAAATCGCATCGCGGTCGTGCTCCGTCGCCGTATCGATGGCGTAGTCTTTTAGGCTGATGCCAGCGGCCCCCCGGTTGATCGCCTCGTTATAGGCTTCCAGGACGCCCGCTTCCTTGGCGAGGGCCGTCGCGATGTCCGTCATGTCGCGGCAATCGACAACGGGTTCGACAGCGGGCTGACGGATCGCCCAGCCTTCGTGGCGCCAGAAGTTCTCGAAGAACTTCGTCGCCCCTATCCGGATGAGCTGCAGGCTTTCAAGGTCTGTTGCATCCGGCAGCAGGATATCGGCCATATGATTGGTTTCGTCCATCGTGTAGGCTAAGGCGACGGTGAACGGGAACTCGGCGACGCGCTCCGCCACTTCAGGTGCGTTCCATGAAGAAATCGCCGGATTGGTGCGGTAGCAGAACCAGATGTCGGGCCGGGTCTGTTTCGGCATACCCTTCGGCGGCTCCTTCATGAACAGCCAGGGTAGATGGGCGGGCCCAAGCGCGGGAGACCACGGCGAGTTGGAGGCGATCGGAATCAGCGTGTCGAACGCATTTCGGATCGATGGCGATTTATGCCAGCCGTTGGCGGAGGTGTCGTTGAACTCGTACTTCATAAATCCGTCGACACCGGGAATGCAGGACCCGGTGCGGCTGGCTGAGGGGCGCACGAGCTTCACGATGGTGCCGAGCGTGCCGCCCGGCACCTCGAGGGCGCCGACCAGCACGGCCAGCATGGTCCGCGCCCAGCATACGTGATAGCCGCCCCAGCCGCTGTTGACGGTCTTGCCGAGCATCACCGCGACCGGGCGGTGCGGCAGTGTGCGGCCGTCGATCTCGACCGTCTCGCCGATGCACGCGTGGGAGACGTACTCGTCGGCGATGCGGCGGATCGTTTCGGCCGGGACATCGCACTCGCCCGAGGCCCATTCGGGTGTGTAGCCCGTCATATGGTCGAGCAGTCGTTGGAAGGACGGATTGGCCTCCACTGCGTCGTGGCGCCAAATCTGGTTGTCGGGGCCGAGCTCGATTCCGGCGACTTCGAAGCTTCCCGTGAGCGCTGCGTCTCCGATTTCGCCGTCGAAGGGTTTTGCGCGTTGGTCGCTGTTGTCCCAGATAAGGGGCTTCTCGTTGTCGGCATCGCGCAGAAAATAGCCGTTCGGACCGACGAGGTAGGGCGAGTTCGATCGGTCTTTCAAATACGGCAGATCACACGTTTCGATGAAGTCGCGCTCGCAGATCATGCGATGGATAAGTCCGAACAAGAAGGCGGCGTCCGTCTTCGGTTTGATCGGCACCCACTCGGCGGAAACCGCTCCGGTAATGGACAGGTGCGGTTCGACTTGAACGCGTTTCGTGCCTTCAATCCGAGCGTCCGCCTCGCGCCAGATGCCGACGACGCCGCCGGACGCTTCGATATTGTTGCCGCAATTAATCACGTAGTTGGTGCGCGGCGTGTCGGGCGAAACGATAAAGGCACGATGCCACAACTCGCCATAAACATGTTCCGAGTGATAGCACTTCACCCCTTGTCCGGCACCGTAGCCAAGGTCGGAGGGGCCCCACGCCGCGAGAAATGCGGGAAAGGTCCCCATGTATTGCGTGGGCGTGCCGCCGCCCCCAAAGCTCGCGGCCAGACGGGGGAAGCCCGACTCGTCGCGCAGGCCCTTCGCTCTTACCTCGCGGAACTTCTCGCCAATGATCCGGAATGCTTCGTCCCAGGAAATTGGCTCAAAGCCCGGGTCGTGCGCGCGGCCTTTCTGCGGGTTGGTCCGCTTCATCGGTTGTTGGATTCGATGCGGATTGTAGGTTTTCTGGATCAGGCCATAAGCTTTCACACAGACGCGGCCGCCGCCCGGATGTTCGCCCGCAATACCGTAATTCGATTCGATGCGTATGGCGACGCCGTCCTCGACATCGACCCGCATCAAGTCCGGTCCCGAGACGCATTGATAGCAATAGACCGGAACTTGCTTCTTCTCTCCCTGGCGCATGGCCACTCCCCGTGCTTCACGACATCGATACTGGACGCTTCGCCCCGAAGGGGCAATGCTCGCACGGATAATTCGAACGCCGGATGCTGTCGAGATGGGCCGCAGAGCTCATATTTTGGGCAGAGTTTATGAGAGGATTTGGAGAATGAAATTATACGATTTTGCGAGAGCACCGAGCCCGCGCATGGTCCGTATCTTTATGGCGGAGAAGGGTGTGGAAATGGAAACGGTTCAGGTGGATTTGATGACCGCGGAACAAATGGGCGCGGCCTTTGCCGAAAAGAACCCATGGCTGACCGTGCCGGTTATCGAACTTGACGACGGTACCTGCATTAGCGAGATCAGTGCCTGCTGCCGCTATCTTGAAGAGACCCATCCCGAACCGCCGCTGATGGGGCGTGACGCCAAGGAAAAAGCCGTCGTCGAGATGTGGAATCACCACATGTTCCAGGAAGGCTTCATGGCCGGTGCCGAGGCGCTTCGGAATTCCGCGCCGCCAATGAAAGGGCGCGCGCTCGCCGGACCACATAATTTCGAGCAAATTCCAGACTTGGCGGAACGGGGCAAGGCTCGTCTCGGCCATTTCATGACGGATCTCGATGCGCGGCTTGGCGAGAGCAAGTATGTTGCTGGTGAGAACTATAGTGTGGCGGATATCACGGCTCTCGTGACAGTCGACTTCGCCGGTTGGGTCAAAGTCGCGCCGGAAGACGGACATACCAACCTCAAGCGCTGGCATGAGGAAATGAACGCCAGGCCAAGCGCGAAAGCATAGAGACAGATTTCTGAACCGTAAAATGAACGCGCGTCCGACAGGGCGCGCTTTTTTTTGATCCGAATCAGATTTTGTATCGTAACAAGAGGTTTACGCCCTGCGAAAATTGGCGCGGGCAAGAATATTTTAATTAATTTTTACTGTTTATATTCGAATGAGAAATGGCGAAATAGTTCCGGAATCGGCGATGGACGGTTTGCCGGGCGTGAAGGCGAATGCCTTATGTGCGGACATAGAAAGTTGTGATACGTTCGATCGCTTTTATCAATCAAGACTGATCGTCATGCGAGACAGCGTTTCGCCAAATAACTTGTCTTCGAGTGTCTTCGATCAGATGGCGGAAGCGATTCTCGTCATTAACTTCGATGGCATTATCCTTGGCGCCAACCGATCAGCTGCGGAACTCTTCGGCTATCCCGTTGAGGCGCTCTGCGGCAGCTCGTCGCGAAGGTTGAGAGGATCCAGCTACACAGACTCGCAACGCAAGCGAATCCATGAGCGAATCAAGGCTGGAAAAACGTGGCGCGGCCGTATGGAGTTTGTCAAAAGCGACGGCCAGACCGGTTTCCATGAAACCGAGGTAAGCCCGTTTCGCAATGAACAAAATGAGATCGTCGGCTTGATCAGTAGCAGTCGAGACGTCTCTCTCGACATTGCCTTGGAAGCACAAAGCGATCTGATCTTGGAGGCAGTCCGCAGCAGCAATTTCGGCGTCACTATCGCCGACGCAACGCTGCCCGACCTGCCGCTTCAGTACGTGAATTCCGCCTTCGAGGATATCACTGGCTACGCGTTTGCAGAGATTAAGGGACGCAATTGCCGCTTTCTAAAGGGACCCGATACGGACCAAGAGGCCGTCTCCGATATTCGGCGTGCCATTCATCGCGAAGAACCGCTTACGACGATGCTTCTCAATTACCGCAAGGATGGCACGCGCTTTTGGAATCGGCTCCAGCTATCCCCCATCCACGACGCGAAAAAGCGATTGCGCGCATATATGAGCGTCCAGATCGACATTACGCGGGATGTGTCCGAGCGCACGATCGAGCGCGAACGCCAGAAGATGGAGCATTTGGGGAAGCTCGCGAGCGGTATATCGCACGAACTCAATAACGCCCTGCAACCCATCCTGCTGATGGGGGGGGCAACTGGCCGACCTCTTACCGAAAAATACAAGCGACGAGCGGGTCTGCGTCGACAGCGTTATAGAGCACGCGACTTATGCAAAGGAGATCGTTGAGAAAATCCTCGTGTTTTCTCGGCATGGTCAGGTGGAAAAGACGGAGGTCTCCCTCGCCGCGTCGCTCGATACTGTTGTGCAGTTTGCCCGGGAGGCGCTGCCCGATACCGTCACATTTGACGTTGCGATCGAAAGCAGTCTCGCCAAGGCGACCGCCGTAGTGAACCCAACTGAATTGATGCAGGTCTTCACCAATCTGATTTTGAACGCCACGCAAGCGATGGACGATACGGGGGAGATCAAAATTGCAGCAAGTCACGTTGATCTGACAGAAAATACCGCTTCTGGGTTTGGCTTGAGAGCCGGATCCTTCGCACAGATCGATGTTATCGATAACGGGTCTGGTATACCGGAAACCGATATGTCCCGGATTTTCGATCCGTACTTCACAACAAAAAGAATTGGCGAAGGAACCGGCCTCGGCCTGTCCATCGCCTACGGCATCGCCCGCGATTGGGGTGGCACAATCACTGCCGCGAACGAAGCGGACGGCGCACGGTTTAGCGTATTTATTCCATCAAGCCTGCAATGACCAAGGCTGTGTAGGTCAAAAGGAGATTCAGAAATGGCGAACATACTCCTAATCGAAGACATGAAGGGCGTGCGTGAATCGCTCGCGATGGTGCTGGAAAAGGGCGGCCATCAAGTGACACAGGCGGTCACAGGCTCCGAAGGTTTGGACTCGGCAAGGGCACAAACGCCGGACTTGGTCATTACGGATATCTTAATGCCGGATGTCGACGGATCGGAAGTCGTCATCGCCCTAAAAAAGGAACACGGCGAAAAACTGCCCGTTCTGGCTATGTCTGGCGGCAGTTCAATCGTGACGGCGGAGAATGCCTTGGCACTTGCCCGCGAGTTTGCGGACGAAGTCATGCCTAAACCGTTTTCCCGCAATGACATTCTCTCGGCCGTTGCGCGTTTGACCGGTCAAACCGCGTGATTCGATCAGAGATCCGGAAAGGATAATGCGATGAAGAACTTTAAGATTGGATCTCGGATCCTCGCACTGTTGGGTTTGCAGATGTTTGTCATGGTCTTGCTGGCCTCTGTGGCCATATTCACGATGGATAAGATAGGCACGGAACTGACGGATATCGCGGAAGAAGATATTCCGCTGACCGAAATGCTCCAGAAGATCACGATCCATCAACTTGAACAGGCGATTTTGACGGAACAGGCGATTGCGATCGGGGCCGCGGCGAGCGGCACAACCACGTCGAAAATGCCCGAAGTAAAGGCGGCATTCGAAAAGCTGGCCCATAAGGTCGACGATGAAATCAAGAAAGCGGAAGAGCTCGCGGCACACGGTGTCGAGCACGGGCATTCAGAAGCAGTGCGCACCAAGTTTGCGGAAGTGCTCGAAAAGCTGAAAAAAATCGAAGCCGAACACGCCAATTTCGATAAACACACGCTCGAGATGATCGAGAAGATCGAGGCGTCGGATTTCTTAGGCCTTCCGAAACTCGAGAAATTGGTCCACGAAGAAGAGAAGAATCTGGATCATGCGGTGGAGTCCTTGTTGGAGGAAGTGTCTGGGTTCACCGCCGCCGCAACCCGCAAAGCGCTCGCGGATGAGAAGGCGGGTCTTCTACAGCTGATCGTCATTTCGGTAATCGGTATCCTCGTCGGCCTCGTTCTCGGCGTTATCATCAGCCGCGGCATCTCGCGGCCCGTCAATGCGATGACGAATTCTTTGACGCTTATCAGCAACGATAGTCTCGACGAAGAGATTCCTGAATCGAAGTACAACGACGAAATCGCCGAAATGCGGAAAGCGATGGAAGAACTCCGGACCAAGCTGAAGCGCGCGCGCGAAGTGGAGGTCGAGGCCGCCGAGTTGCGCGAGAAGCAAAAGGATCGGCAGACCGAAATCAACCAGCTTATCGGGATCTTCGGCGCGAGCATTGGGGGCATCTTCGATATGGTGTCGAAATCGACAGGCGAGATGGTCGAGAAGAGCGGCGGTATGCGGGAAGATGCCGGCGAAACGTTACAACTCTCCGAGAATGTCTTGAACGAGGCGGATCAGACGTCTTCGATCGCACAACAACTGAGCGCGGCGGCGGAAGAGATGGTCGCCTCGATCGGGGAGATTTCTCAGCAAGCGAACAACTCGCTTTCGGTGGCGCAATCGGCGCGAACCGAAGCGGAGCGCTCGGCTGAGGAAGTCGGGCTACTCGTGAAGGCGGCGGAGCAGATTGGCGAGGTCGTCGAGTTGATCACCGATATTGCGGAGCAAACCAATCTATTGGCGCTCAATGCAACGATCGAAGCGGCGCGTGCCGGGGATGCCGGTAAAGGGTTCGCCGTTGTTGCCGCGGAGGTGAAGTCGCTTGCGGAGCAAACGTCGAAAGCCACCGCAGGAATAACGGAACACGTGAATGCGATTCGAGATGCTTCGACAAGTTCGGCCAAAGCGATATCGGAAATCAGTTCCACCATCAGTCAGGTGAGTGACTTCTCTTCCGGGATTGCGTCGGCGATCACTCAGCAAGAAAGTACGACGCAGGAGATTTCACGTAGCGTCGTACAGTTGGCCGAGCGATCTGCCGCCGTGTCAGGGAGTATGGGCGAGGTTCGCGGACGGGCCGAACAGACAGACACGCAGGCTAACTATATCGGCGAATCGGCGCAGGATCTTAATACGGAAGCCGTGTCCCTGGCGGGTGAAGTCGGCGTCTTCCTGGATGCGATTCAGGGGGTTGGCGACGATCTAGACGACGAAACCTTTAAGCCGATCGCCGTCTCTATGAGTGCAAGAGTTAGTTCCGACGGCGGTGGCGAATCCGTCTGTAATGTGGTCGAAATTACCTGTTCGCATCTGTTGATCGATTCTGTTATCGACGGGGCGCCCGGTTCGCATGCGTCGTTGAATATCGATGGCATGTCAAAGCCTATAGAAGGGCGCATTGCCGTGATCGAAGACGGTCGGACACGCATTCAGCTTCCCCTCAATCATGAGCATATTGCGTTTATGCGAGAAGAGTTGGCCGGTAAAGGGATGATGGAGGCCGCTGAATCGCACTCGCCGTACGCGTTTCCTCACGGATCAGGCGAAGATCGTGACAGCGCTCGATTCGCCGTGAAAGTTTTTGCTTTTGCGATATCGATGAATTTGAGCGATGGTCGGAGGCGATCCGTTGTGAAACTTTGTCTGACTTGGCGTAGCGAATTCCGGTGACAGGAAAACGACTGAAAAAAAATCTTTTGGCGGCGCTCGGCGTCGCCGCCGCACTGCTGATTATGCCCGTGTTCGCGCTGACATATATCGCGTTCGGGTTGATCGATGTGTTGCGGAACGAGCGGAAGAATTTCGAGTTATTCGACCGGTATTTCTTCGGCAATGGTTTCTTTACGGCGTGGCTGTTTGCGCCCGTCAACTTGTTCGTCGACCTCTTCTGTTATCGGAACAAGCGCATTTACCGGCCGGAAGACTTTTCACCCGCTTGCCGCCAGGAAATCAGCGACGTCCTGTCTGCGTTTGACGAACACAAAGAGAAGATCATCGCGCGTATCGACGAAGAATTGGGTGACGACCGGCGCGGCATGTTCGTCTACCGGTGGTTTGGAAAGCGCTACAACTCGGAAATTGCGGAATTCAATCGGCCGTTCGAGCATCTCCGGACGATTGCCGTCTCGGTATTCGATGGGAATGAATCAACGACCTCCCATTTCGGGCCGCTTCGGCTCACGTTGCGGATCCTCTATAACTTAACGCCGACGGAAAGTGCCGACGTCTTTATCGAATGCGGGAATACGAAACACGTTTGGCGCGATGATCCGCTGTTCATATTCGATGACACGCTTATTCATCGATCGGTCAACGACACCGAAGGGCGCCGGTATTGCGTCTTCATGGACGTCATGCGCCCTTCGCCCGTGCCCAAGCTCTTGGCGGCGCTTCTCGCGCCGCTTTCGGCGGTATCGCAGCAGAGCCGAAGCATATTTTATCGGCGATGGCGGATGCTGGGCGCGGATCAATAGTCCGTGATACCGGTCGCTTGTTTACCAGTCGTTAACTAGTTTTTCTCATCTTATAACAATTATTTCGTGTGGAAGGTGTCTTCCCGCCCCTTGGGAGGTCGCGGTGTCGACCATTGTACTTGCGTTGTCCATCGTCTTGCAGTTCTCGGCTGCAATCGGGGCATTTCGGCTTATCAAGCTGACAGGTCATCTCTGGGTTTGGTCTTTGATCGCGGCGGCGCTGACATTGATGGGCGTCCGGCGAAGCATAACGTTTTACTGGGCTGTCGCCGGCGACGTTCCGCAATCGCCCGAATTGATCGCAGAACTCGTTGCGTTGTTTATCTCACTGCTGATGGTCATTGGGGTCTTCCGGATCAAGCCGCTTCTGGTCCAGGTGGGGCAATCGACCAAGGCGTTGCAGCAAAGTCGAGAGGACTTTAAGGCATTCGCGGAGGTCAGTTCGGATTTCTTCTGGGCGATGGACGATGAGCTCAGGTTTACCTATTTCTCGGAAGCCTTTAGCAGCGTGACCGGTGTTCGCCCGGAAACCTTGCTTGGACGGACACGCCGGGAAGTCGGTGCCCCGGGTGCCGAACCGGAAGCTCTCCAACAGCATTTGCGTGATTTGGATGAGCGACGTCCTTTCCGGGAATTCGTACATACGCGGATGAATAATCGAGGCGAGACCGTCTTTGTTTCCATAAGCGGAAAGCCTGTTTTCGATGACCACGGCGAATTCGCAGGCTATCGCGGGATCGGGCGCGATATATCGGCGCAGGTTCGTGCAGAGGCGGACCTTGCGACGAGCCTCGAGGAAGCGCAGCGAGCGAATATGGCGAAGTCGGAGTTCCTTGCCAAAATGAGTCACGAACTCCGCACGCCGTTAAATTCCATCATTGGGTTCGCTGATCTGATTGGCGGTGCATCGCCGCAGAAAAGAGAGGGGCGGCATCTTGAGTACGCTGGCTATATCTCTGACGCCGGCAATTCACTTCTATATCTGGTCAATGATCTATTGGATCTTTCTCGAATCGAAGCCGGGAAACTAGACTTGGTCGAAACCGAGGCTGATCTCGTCGAGCTTTTGGAGAGTTGCATCGTCGATGTTGTCGGCACGCGGTCGCATGAATCGATGAAGCTCGTCTCTTCGCTCGAAGCTCAAACGGTCGTCGTGAAAGTCGACCCTGTTCGAATTCGGCAAATTTTCAACAATCTGCTGTCGAACGCGATCAAGTTCACGCCTGAAACTGGCCAAGTGACGCTCACGCTCGGGCGCAGCGACGACGGCGGCGCCATCGTGACGGTCTCCGATACCGGACCCGGCATTGATCAAGATGATATGGAAAAGGTGTTCGATCCGTTTCATCAAGCGGGCGATGTGCTTCGCCGGAAACAAGAAGGCGCCGGTCTTGGACTCAGTATCGTTAAAGCCCTGGTCGACTTGCACGGAGGCTCGTTGTCGGTCGAAAGCCGAGTTGGGCAAGGAACGGCCGTGCATGTCACCCTGCCGGCAGAACGATGTGTGTCCTTTCAAGCGGGATTACGCAGCGTTGTTTAATGCCTGAGGGCTCAATTCGAAAATTGGCATTCGTGAACGCTCTACTCTAATGTCGCGGGTCTGAAATTTGCCCAAGACAGGTAGGCCTGAATGCCGCGTTCTCAGTTAAAGATTGCCGTTGTTACAGATATTCATCATGGCGCGATATCAAAAACGAAAATAGGCCCGGCGGCGCTCGGTCTGCTGAATAAGTTTGTCGATTTTGCGAACGATTGGGATGCCGATATTGTCGTCGACTTGGGGGACCGTATCAGCGATAGGGACAACGAGACCGATCGGGAGCTGACGGCGGATGTTGCCGGCGTGTTCCAGCGCGTCGGGGTTCAGCGCCGTCATATTCTTGGCAATCATGACCTGGAATTCATGACAGCTGAGGAAGGCGAAGAGCTGCTCGGCGTTTCAATGTCGAGCGAAAGTATCGACGTAAACGGTTATCACTTGGTCTTTTGGCAGGCCGACACGCATATTGGTCGCGGTTGCGGTTTTCAGCTTAAAACCGAGGATCTCGAATGGTTGACCGCCGATCTTGCCGCGACGAGTTTGCCTTCGATCGTGTTTAGCCATGTGCCGCTCGATGGGAGCGACATGACGGGCAACTATTACTTCGAAGCGAATCCCGACCTCTCGCGCTACACGGATACAAGCAGAATACGGGAGGTGTTGAGAGATGCCGGGAATGTTGTCCTCTGCGTCGCCGGGCACGTGCATTGGAATAAACTGAACACTGTTGACGGCATTCCTTATCTTTCGCTGCAGTCGTTGACGGAAAGTTTCACGACGGCGCCAGATCCTGCCGGGGCGTGGTCTAGCATTCAGATCGGTGATGAAATTTATTGGGAATGTCACGGTGCCGATGCCTTGAGCGCCAAAATTCCGCTACGGCCGCTCGACCGGAAATGGGTATCGCCATTGCCGTCTTTCCGGGAATTGGATCGGCATGTTCCTCCGCCCTCGAACGAGGATTTCTTCTCGAATGTGAAGGGCGTTCTATTCGACCTCGATGGCGTTGTATACCGTGGCGACGAAGTGATTCCGGGCGCTGCCGAATTTTTCGCTTATTTGGCCGAAACGGGCCGGTCGGTGGGTGCCGTTACAAACAATGCGTTGAAAACAGGTGCCGAGTATTCGGCGAAGCTGGCGTCGATGGGCATTGCGCTCGACGGTGCCCGCATCTTCACGTCCGGCTGGGCGGCTGCACAATACATCGCGAAGAGATCGGATGCCGCCGCCGTGTTTCTCGTCGGCGGCGATGCGTTGCGCACGGAGATGGAAGCCGTCGGTGCCGTCGAAAGTGACCAACCCGACTTTGTCGTGGCCGGTATCGACCTTTCGCTGCCGCTGCAACGTTTGTCCGATGCTGTGGTCCATGTTCGCAACGGGGCGCAATTGATCGTGACCAACCCGGATTTGACGGTGCCGATCGAAGGTGGGCTCCGTGCAGGTGCGGGCGCGGTGCAAGCGTTCATCGAAGCGGCTGCGGCGGCGGAGGCGACCGTCATCGGCAAGCCGCAAGCGGGTATCTTCCAGCAAGCGCTCTCCTCGATCGGCCTCGAGGCGCACGAGACGATCATGGTCGGCGATACGATCGATACCGATATTCGCGGCGCACGCGCTGCCAAACTGCGCTCCGTGTTGGTAGAAAGCGGCAATGCGAATGTTTCGAGTATCTCTGCCGACATCCAAGTCAAAGATCTTGGCGAGTTGCACAGGGCCTTCGCGGCATTCGACAGCCAGAAGGGTGACGCGGCGTGAATGCCGTTTTCTTTGCGATTGTCCTTGTATCCTTCCTGGTGGCGGCATTCCGTCAGATAACCTTTGCGCCGCCGACCCCGGATGCCGAGCAACCGATGCAGGGCCTTGCTGCGGGGATGATTGATACGGCCGGATCTTCGGTCACGTTGGCGATCAGCTTGATTGGTGTGATGACATTGTTTCTCGGCCTGATGAAGGTCGCGGAGAGCGGTGGGCTGTTGGTGATCATCGCGCGGCTCCTCAGGCCCTTGATGGTTCGTCTTTTCCCCGACGTGCCGGCCGAGCATCCGGCGATGGGCGCCATGATCATGAATTTTTCCGCCAATGTGATGGGCCTCGGCAACGCCGCAACGCCATTCGGTATTCGTGCGATGCAGGCGCTCGATTCGCTGAACCAGCATAAAGGCACGGCGACGAATGCAATGGTTCTGTTTTTGGCGATTAATACTTCAAGTGTCACTCTGCTGCCGACAGGTGTTATTGCGCTTCGTGCGGCGACCGGCTCAACCGATCCGGCTGCCATTCTACCGACGACGTTGTTCGCGACATTGTGCTCGACGGCTGTTGCGATCGCGTCTGCCAAGCTGTTGCAGCGATGGTTCCCGATCACCGAGACCGCGGCAGCGACGCCGGCAGATGAGCGCGCGGCCGCCCCGAGCGAAACGCCGGATATACCGACACCCATCGAACAGGTCGAAGGTGCTTATCCGACATGGGTATCGCTGCTGGCGCTCGCAGCCGTCGTCGCACTCATTCCCCTGACGATCTTTTATGGGCGGGCGGTCTCTCCATGGATCGTGCCAGGCCTCATGGTTGGGTTGCTCGGGTTCGGCGTACTGCGCGGGGTCCGGGTCTATGAAGCCTTCGTCGATGGGGCGAAAGACGGCTTTCAAGTCGCCGTTCGAATCATCCCCTATCTGGTCGCCATCCTGGTGGCGGTTGGCATGTTTCGAGCCAGCGGTGCAATGGAGCTGTTGATAGAACCGCTCGGCGCGTTGACCCGTTTGGTCGGACTGCCGCCGGAGGCACTGCCGATGGCGCTGCTGCGGCCGCTGTCGGGTTCCGGCGCCTACGGGATACTCGCCTCGATCCTGTCCGATCCGGCAACGGGCCCGGATACGTATGTCGGCTATTTGGTGAGCACATTTCAAGGCTCAACGGAAACGACGTTCTACGTGCTTGCCGTTTATTT
Organism: Rhodospirillaceae bacterium; assembly: GCA_002716125.1. Taxonomy (GTDB): domain Bacteria; phylum Pseudomonadota; class Alphaproteobacteria; order UBA8366; family UBA8366; genus UBA6544. Next base: position 66,363 of record PAZH01000014.1, on the reverse strand, counting down.
CGGCGCGGTGCAAATCCGCCGAATTCGGCATGCGCTGGCCGCTGGTTTGACCGCAGACCTGGCCGGCATCGTTGCCGCAGTGTTTATCTGCGTGGTTTTATTTGCCTAATTCGCAGCACTTGCACAAAAAATAGGCCGCGTTCGGTGGGAACGCGGCCCGAGTTTGGGGAGGATGAACGCGCCGAGGCGCGCCCGCAAAACCGTATAGAATGTCTCCGGAACCAACCGGCTCCGTCTACAGAGCAGAATATCGGCATGAATCGCGTCAAAATCTGGGCGACATCAGGGTGATTTGACGAAAGCGCCGATAATTATTGCTTCATTACGCCCCTCAATCGGTCGGATGAGGGCCGTCCAACGGATGATCACGTTCGGGGTACATTTTCACTCTCCATTCAGAGTTCGATCTACGATATAACTGAAATTGCAAAGTTGGGGCCAAGTTGCGGATTTCGCCGTGGAGGTCATTTCAAAGCATGGATGAAAACGATCTGTCGGAATGGTTTGTCGCGAAACCTGGCCTCAAGAAACATGCGAAGACCTTGGCCGAAAATTTCCTCGAGCCGGCGACGATGGAGGCGGTATATACCGAGTGTGGCCGTATCCTCGGAGATCAGCCAACCGCAAAAAAATAACCGATATCGTTGACGCCGCGATTCAGACGGCCGAGAGCGTTTGGCAAGATTTAGCTGCTGAATCGCCCGCTTTCGATTGTCATAAGGGCTGTGCTTGGTGCTGCCACCAAACCGTAATGGTCATCGTACCCGAGGTGCTGTTCGTTAAGAAACATATCGTAAACACGTTTGATTTGCCGGAAATTGAAGCTTTGAAGGCGACGTTGCGGCAGCGTTCACTGGAGATCGAAGGGAAGGACACTGCCACACGCCAAACGCAGGGTATTGCGTGCGGTCTCCTGAAAGATTCGGTGTGTTCCGCTCATGACGGCCGTCCGACGATGTGTCGCGGCGCGCATTCGGAAAGCGCCCAAGTTTGTCATGATCTGTTTGAGAATTTTGACGGTGTTGTACGCGCGATTTCATCCGGAGAGCGAAGTGGTCCGTTCTTGATCGTCCCAAAAATGATTTTCAATAGTGCGCAGACCGGGATGGCAATGGCCCTGCGAGACGTTGGGCTAGAGTGTTATGCGGTTGAATTGACGGCGGCGCTCGAAATCGCGCTGAATTCCCCTGATATCGAGGAGGAATGGTTGCGGGATCAGTCCGTGTTCGCGCCGGCCCGCCTGACATCTGTTAACGAACGTTATGTTACGGGCGTGAACGGTATAGCTCCCGCACCGTCTGAATAGCGCGCTCCAACTGCTCGTCGCCGTCTCGATCGTCGTCCGAAACGACATCAACATCCGGCTCGATACCGCCTTCGACGGATTTGCCCGATGGTGTGAGATAGATCGCCGTCGTTAGCCGCAGCGCGTCGTTGCGACCGAGCGGGATTAGCCTTTGCACCGTGCCTTTGCCGAAACTTTTCCGGCCGATAAGGACAGCGCGTTTATGATCCCGCAACGCGCCGGCGACGATTTCCGCGGCCGAAGCGGATCCGCCATTGATCAAGACAACAACGGGGAGGCCGTTTGCAACGTCGCCGGCTTCGGCTTCGTGATGCGCTTCGCCGTCTCGGCTCTTGGTCGAGACGATTCGACCTTGTTCAAGAAAGGAATCGGACATGAAGATAGCTTCGTCGAAGGGCCCGCCCGGATTGTTGCGGAGGTCGAGCACAAAGCCCTTTAGATTCGAGCCGGCCTTCGATCGGATAATCTCGACCGCATCTTCCACACGGCGGCTTACGTGCCGGGTAAACTCACTCACACGAATATACCCGACATCCTTTTCTACACGCGACCGCACGCCAGCGACTTTAATCACTTCGCGAACAACTTCGACATCAAACGTCGGTGCACCGGACCGGCGGATCGTCAGCGTTATCGGTTCGCCAACGTCGCCTCGCAGGATGCGAACGGCGGCGGGTAGGGTTAGCGTTTTTAGCGCTTTGCCGTCGGCATGCGAAATAATATCGCCGGACTTCAGTCCCGCCCGATAAGCCGGCGTCCCGTCGATTGGTGCGACAACAGTCAAACCTTCATCGTGTTTGCGGACCTTGATACCGAGTCCGCCGAACTGTCCGCGGATACGGTCGCGCATGGCTTTAAGATCGGATGGGTCGAGATAGGTGCTGTATCGATCGAGAGAGCCAAGCATCCCGTCGATCGCGGCCATCACCAGAACGCCATCGTCGACACCTTTCGGATCGGGATGAGCTTTCTTGAGACCCGCGCGCGCTGCAGACAGGAGAGCGGTGTCCGTTACGGCGCGCACATAGTCTTCGCGAACCTTCTCGAAAACCCGCGCAAAAATGGCGAGCGCCGGATCGGAGAGTTCCGTGCCGAGGCCGGCCGTCGCACGATGCAATGTGATATCCGCGGCGATTTGATTGGCCGCGGCGACAGCTTGGGGGCCGGGCTTCGGGCCGAAAATTTCGCAGGATGCAAGCAGCAGAAAAGCTGCGAACGCGATTAAAGGTTTAGTGATGTGCTTCATTCCGAATGAGAGAATCCTTAAATCTTATTCCGCCGCCGGGCTAACAGTTTCGCCGGTATGATCGCTCTCGAACGTCTGCATCTCCTTATCTTGGACACCAAGATATATAGGATCGGCCTGCTGGCGATAGATATTGACCTTGGCATTATAGATATGCCGAGTCAGTCCATGTTTGTCGTGTAATAAGTACCGTTTGATACCAAATCCGCCATCCGTGTTCCGTTGTCCCGTAAGGTAACATTGGATCGAATTGATTTCATCGTCGGACAACACGAGGCCCTGCAAGTTCGAGAGGCTTTGCTGGGTTTTCTCGATGAATTCGATGGACGACAATTCTCTTGTGCCGGCTGTATCGGGATCGGGCATGTCCACGAGGAAGTCGCCCACCATGATTTGTCCGGGTATCACTTTGTCGATCATGCGTGCGAGCTCGATCGTGACCTCGCCGACGATGTAGCTGTAGACGGTCGGCGACAATCCTTCAGATTGATAAAATTCGTAATGACCACCGATGTCGAAGCATGTTCTCAGGAGCGGGACCGAATTTTGTTGCACGGCTTTTGTTCGTGCGATGGCGTTGTCCGCGAGCACGAGATGCATGAAATGATATAAATTCACGTTCGCTTGTATGCTGCGGTCTCGGTTCCAAATATAGAATCCGTCGCCCGTTGTGCTGCGTGCAAAATTAATATCGATCTTCCGCTGCAACAATTTGCTGTGCGCAGAATTCACGGAATACGCCAGACTGTTCAGCTCAGTGACCTGCTCGAGGGGTGAGTAGAGCGAAAAATTCACGATGTCGAACAAGGCGACGGCGCGATCTTCGACATAGGAAAGGCTATAGCGCCGTAACAATGAATCGATCAAATGAAGATCAATCTCCACACCAGGCGAGAAGGGTAGATCAATATTCTGCGGCTCGAAGTCTAGTTTTCCCGCGATACGCTGCAATTCCGTTCGATCAACCTGTTTCGGGCCGCTGATCACGGTATCGATAAAGCTCTGTTCTTGTTGTGCGCGTCGATCGAGTGTCGTTGTGCCGCGCTCTAAGGGTTTCGCATTGCCTCGGCTCGCAAGCGCCGCGATGGCGTAGTTCGGGAGGACGAGAACTTCGATGCCGGTTTCGTAAGGCGCCCACACCAGGATGACATTGCGGCCGAGTTTCCAAAGGGCGTGTAAGGAGCGATTCAGACGGTCGAAATGATTTTGGACGTCCGGGGGCAACAACTCCGCGGCAGCTTTGTTGTCCGCATATCCGTTTTCGTCGTTCGTCTTCGCCATGAACGCTCAAGGGGAATGTTGAATTTCGTTTTCAGTGCCATCTTCGCCGGGATCGAATCCGGGCGCAACAGATATGGAATAAAGAGGTATTCGCCCCGCTAGTCGTAACCGAAAATCCAAACCGTTTCTGTTTCGCCGATATTGCGAACCGTATGAACGGCGTCTTTGGGAATAAAGACTTCGTCTCCGGGCTCTGCAATGAACGGGGCGCCATCAATCTCAACTTCAAGTTTGCCCTCGGCGACAGTGACCAGCTCATTTGTCGCGTGAACGAAATCCCGCCAAACACGTCCCGGCGGATCGCGGAATTCGTGATAGGAGTAGCCACGCTGGCGCCAATCTTCTTGCAAGGCCAAGAGATCGAGCGGGAGTCGGAACTTCGATTTAGTGACGTGACCAGCCATTTTTCTCTGTCTTCGGCGCCAGGTCCATTTCGGCGTTAGGACCGTGCCCGCCTTAAAGTCTATTCCTCGTTGCGCCCGATCGGATCGGGTACCCAGCGCAAGAATAACGGCAAGGCCGCGCGACGGCCGCTTTCGCTGGTCGCTTGACTGGCGAGATAGGCTTTGAGGACTTCGGGCGAGAATATCTCCTGGTGTTCGTAATAGGCGGACAAGGCGATAAGCTCTCCGCAATGCGGCGGTAGTTCCATGACCATTCTCGCCATATATAGGCGCGAAGAGCCTTCGCGGCCTTCCTGGTCGCCGACTTCCTGTCGAAGAAGCTGCTCGACCGCGACTTTCCGTTTGTTGATCGTGCCGGGTTTGTAGTCGAAGAGAGCGTCGAACAAGCCGATCTCTTCGGGTCTCGGCGGGTCGTACTCTTTGCCGGATGTTTGCGTGAGCTCGCTCCAAATCTGCAAACCAATTGCGGTGTCGGAACCGGCCGCCGGCTGGACCGGACCTTTTGGCGCTTTGGCTTTCTTTGAGAACATCCGGCCAAGCAGCGACTCTTTCTTTTTCCCGCGACCGCCGCTTTGCGTCTGAGCCGCTTGATTTTGGGCCGTCTGTTGGCTGTGCAGCGCCGCCTTAATAATGTCCCACTGACTGCCCCAGAGGGTCCGGACAACGTTCTCCCGCTTTGGCAGATTAAAGATATTCATAAAATAGGCTTCGTTCAGGTCATTCTGACCGACGCCGCCTGCGAGAATCTTCATATTTCGGCTGCCGAGAATTGGCCGAATGAAGTGTGTGCGGATGACACTCTCGAGGTCAGTCGAGAACTCAAGCGACAAAGGGTAGGGCAGCAGGCCGTCATGATTGTCGAGCAGTTCGTCGGGCGGCTGCGGCACGTGAAAAAGCGCCAACCGGTCCGTAACGAATTTACAGAGACTATCGGTGAAGACTTCCTCGAAGCTTACGAGCGATTCCGGCGGTACTTCGGGGACGGGCTCGGCAGAGTCTGCTGCTTCTTCTGGCGCTTCGGATGGCCCAGCCTGTTCCGGTTCGGCGGACGGCGTGTTGGAGCCGACGAGAACCCCTTGCAGCTCCAGCATTCGTTTGCGGGAATGTTCGGTAAATTCGGGATCGGGGAAGCCAGTGCAGGCTTCCAAGAAATTAATCGTTTGCTTGGTCTGTTCGAGAAACTCTGGATCCGCCGTGGCATCTGCACTCGATTGGACCTGACCAATCAAATCGTCCACGGCTTCATCAATCGCAGCAATCACGGATGCCTTATCGGAATCCGGTGACAATTGTGCCAAATTGGCCAGGACTGAATTTGCTGAAACCGCCATTAAGCTAGATGTCCTTTGGCCGAAAGTTGGGGCCGCCGATCATGAAATATGTCCTGCCCAATCCTGCAGGAAATGAAAATAAAACCGGCCCCCACCGTCGATACCAATTTGCACAAAGTATCATTACGTATTTTGTTCAGCTATTTTACAGGGAAAAACCCCCGAATTCCATAGAGTAGTTTATAATTAAATATCCACAAAGTGAATAAAGAAATAGGAGAAATATTTATTCTGTATTTATTTGGTTATTCTATTTCTGTTTAGATAATTTAGTCCGGCGATATTGATCCAATATGGTTAACGGCGGCCAGCAGTATTGAGCCGATAATTCGCATCTTTCTACAATCGTATAAAGTTTATCGGTTGGCTTCTTATCAAGGGTGCCCTTGTGGTTGTTTGTCACCGGGACCGGTCGATATGGATATTCGGTTTCGCAGCGAAAAGTGATGGGACATTGCACACCAAGGATTGGCGAAATGCGATATTGTCGGCGGATTTGCCTTTCCACCAATTTGGTTTGGCGCACCCTGGGGAACTGTCGAAAAACATCTCGATTTCAATGAAGGATTTATAGATGCCGCAGCAGCGGTCCTTCGCCGCGCGACTCCCTTTCTTCTATGGTTGGGTGGTCATCGCCGTCGCTTTCGTCACGATGGGAATCGGAGTGAATGCGCGAACGGCGTTCTCTCTCTTATACCCGCCAATTCTTGACGAATTTGGATGGGGCTACGGGGGAACGGCGGCAATTTTTTCAATTGGTTTCATCGTTTCGACGTTGGCGACGCCGATCGTCGGCATTCTGATGGGGCGTTTCGGGCCACGAATCGCGATTCCAGTTGGCGCTATCATGGTGGCGGCCGGTTTGGTTTTGGCAACGTGGGCGACCGCCTTGTGGCAATTCTATTTGACCCTCGGGTTCCTGGTGATCGGCGGCAGTATATTCATCAGCTATATCGGTCATTCGATGTTTTTGGCGAATTGGTTTCATCGTAAGCGGGGGTTCGCGGTCGGTGTTGCATTTTCTGGTGTGGGGGTTGGCGGAATCGTCCTGTTTCTCTGGATTCAAAGCATCATCACTTCCGTCGGGTGGCGGGTGTCTTGCTGGGCGATCGCCGGCTTATTGATGGCGATCGTGGTACCGCTGAATCTGATTTTCCAGCGCCAACGTCCGGAAGATCTTGGTCTGACACCGGACGGAGAAGCCGCTGAGCGCGAAACCGATACGGCAACACCACAGGTCGACACGATAGTCGATCATGATTGGGTGGCGACTGAATGGACAGTCCGCCGGGCGCTGGCGACGTCGCGTTTCTGGTGGTTGGCGCTTACGTTGGGAACCGGACTCTTTGCCTGGTACACCGTTCAGGTCCATCAGAGCCAATACCTGGAGCAACTTGGATTCGGCAAAGAACAAGTTGCCCTGGCGCTTGGCGTGGTCGTAATGAGTGGTATCGTCGGTCAGATCTTCTTGGGTCATCTGTCGGACAGGATCGGCCGCGAACTGGTCTGGACCATTAGCTTGTCCGGATATGTCCTATGCTATGTCATCCTCCTGCTGATGGCATCTCAGCCATCTGCTTTCTTGATGTATGCCATGGCCGCTGCGCAAGGCGCTTTGGGCTATGGGCTGGCCTCGCTTTACGGATCGATGCCGGCGGACATGTTTCAGGGGCCGCGGTTCGCCGCCATCTTGGGTGTGGTCAGTGTGGCGGCAAATCTCGGTGCGGGTGTCGGTCCTTGGGTCGCAGGGATCATCTTCGATTTCTCGAACAGCTACGATTCAGCATGGTGGTTGGCCATCGCCGTTTCTTGTACGTCGATCCTTGCGGTCTGGCTGGCGGCGCCTCGAAAAGTGAGGCTTGTGCCCGGCCAAGCCACTAAGCGGAGCCGCTAACTGATAATCTCTCACCGTGCTGGCGTATGGACGTTGGCAGCGTCTTGGTGCAGAAATGCACCGAACTAAATTTGAAGAATGTAATTTTCTAAACCGAATAAAGAGGCCGCGCAGACATGCCGAAAATTACGGTCGGGACCGTTATCAAACTTGCCATCGCCTGCCTGCTCGTGGGCCTCGTCATGTCCGTCCTGGGGCTGGATCCATCGGATATTCTCGGCAGTGGAAAGCGCATTGTCGATTGGTTTATTGAGACGTTCGCCGGTTTCGTCTCGGGCGCCGGTACCTACATCTTGCTCGGTGCAGCGGTGGTTTTGCCGATTTGGTTAATTCTATACTTTCTCAAGGCGGCTCGAAATCGCGACTGACTATTCTTGATCGTCGCGATGAAAATCTTCGAACTTTGAAGGCGCGTTTGTCGTCTGTGGGCGGTTCGCCGGTTTCGAGGCGCTGCCCGAGAAGAACCCGCGGACTTCATCCAAGAGCTTCTGCAAGCTGCCGCTCTGAGACGTGTTTGCTCCAATGTCGGCCGTCGGTAGCGACCGAGCGGCTGTATTGGCGCTTGCGGCCGTGACGAATCGTCGCCACGTATCTGCGGGTAACAAGCCGCCGGTGACCCGTTTGGTGGGGGCGTTGTCGTCGTTGCCAAGCCAGATGCCGGCCACGAGATCGGCCGTATAGCCAATAAACCAGCTGTCGCGGTAGTCCTGGCTGGTACCGGTTTTTCCGGCCGCTGCACGGCCCTTCATATTTGCTTTGCGCCCGGTCCCGCTGGTGACGGCCGTCGAAAGCATCTTGTTCATCTGACCGACATGCCGGCTGTCAACGATGCGCCCCAGCGAAGAGTTGGAGCGCTCGTACAGGGTCGCACCTGTCTTGCTCCGTATGCGCTGAATTCCGAAGGGATACACGCCGATGCCGCCGTTGGCGAAGGGCAGATAGGCGGCTGTCATTTCGAAAAGGCTGACTTCTGACGTTCCAAGAGCGATTGAGAGATCCGAAGAGAGGCGTGATGTCACGCCGAGCCGGCGGGCGGTCTGTATAATTCGTTCGGGCCCGACCGCCTGCGCGATGCGGACGGCCACGGTGTTTATCGAACGCGCGAGCGCAGTCTCCATCGTAACCTGGCCGGCGTATTTACCGTCGAAGTTCTTCGGTCTCCATCCGTCGATATTGATCGGCCCGTCCTTGAATTTCTTATCTGGACCAAGACCGGCCTCCAATGCTGCCAGGTAGACGAGTGTCTTGAATGCGGAGCCGGGTTGGCGTTGCGCTTGAATGGCTCGATTGTACTGACTCTTGCGGTATGAACGGCCGCCGACCATGGCCCGAATACCACCGCCGGTGTCAAAGGCGATGAGAGCTCCTTGGTTGACGCGACGCTTTTTGCTGTGTTGCGCCAATGTCTTCGACAAGGCGGTTTCAGCGCTCCGCTGTGCGACTGGGTCGAGCGTCGTCTCGACGACAATTCCATCATCGACACGTCCGATGAAAAGCGGTATTTGCGTTTCGACCCAGTCGACGAAATAGCCGTAGCCGCCGCTCGGCGAACCTGATTTAGCGAGTCTTGCCGGTGACCGCTTTGCCTTCGCTGCAGCGTTCTTCGACAGGTAACCGGCCTCTACCATGTTGTCGATAACTTCCGCCGCACGTTGGCGGGATCGTTTGAGGTTGTTCGTCGGCGCGTAGCGCGACGGTGCTTTCAGAAGCCCTGCGAGCAAGGCGGCCTCGCTGAGCGATACTTTACGCGCGGATTTGCCGAAATAGCGTCGTGCCGCGGACTCGACGCCATAGCTGCCGGCGCCGAGATATACGCGGTTTAGGTAGAGGGTGAGGATCTCTTGCTTCTGCAGCCGGGCTTCTAGCCAGATAGCGAGCATTAGTTCCTTCAATTTGCGGGTAAACGTGCGCTCGGGCGTCAACCAAAGATTCTTAGCCAACTGTTGTGTAATCGTACTGCCGCCTTGAACAACGCGCCCCGCCTTAAGATTTGCAAGGGCCGCGCGCGCAAACCCGATAATATCCATCCCGAAATGCTGATAGAACCGCCGGTCTTCGGTTGCGAGGACGGCTTGCGTCAAATGCGGGGGAAGGTGGTGTATTGAAATCTGACCGCCGCCGCCTGTTCGCGACAGGACCGAGCCATCTCTTGCAAGAACGACGACCTCCGTTCCCCTCGACTGGCGGAATAGGTTATCCGTCTCCGGAAGATCCGGCGATAGAATCAGGAAGAGCGCCGCCCAGGCAAGGCCAAGCAGAACGATCCCGACGGTCAACCACCGCCCGAGTCTTTTGAGCGTATTCCAGATGAAGGCCATGATCCTCAATTGGTAAATCAAGAGAGGGCCGCGTATAACGGCCCGCAGTCGTGAGAAAATGATACCTGCCGCCCGTGGATGCAACTCGCACAAGGCTGACTGCCGTGCCTAAATTTCGAATCTCGATTACCGCGGTTCTTGTTTTTGGCTCAGCCGGCACAACTCTGATCGCCGTCGCGATGGCGCTTTATCTTGGATTTTCGAGTGCGATCGAGAATACCCGAGATCTGCTTTATCAGAGTGCGGAGCGAACCATTGACGGCTTGATCAAGGATATCTCAAACGACCTGGATCCCGTCTATTTTCACGCCCAATCCTTATCGACCCGTACGTTGATGGGAGATTTGGACCCGCGGCGATTGGACGATTGGCGAAATACGATCGCGGAACTGCCACGGACCTTGCCGCAGGTTGCGAGTGCCGCCTTTATCGGCCCGGATCTCCAGGGTGTAATCTATCTCGCGGACGACGAATCGGTTTTGCGCCGCGATTTCTCGATGATGCCGCAGGCAACCAAACTCTTTTCAACGATCAAGGAAAACCGGGAACCGCGCTGGCTGCGGCCGCTTTGGTCTCCGATTATTCATAAATCGATCGTGGCAATCGCAGTTCCGCTTTTTCGCATCGATGAGTTTCTTGGCATTCATGTTGCGGTGATCAATCTCGATGATTTTTCCGAAAGACTTGCGCGGAGCTTAGAAGGAACCGGCCTGACACCGTTCGTCGTGTATGAGAACAATTGGCTGCTCCTGCATCCGGCCATTGCGAATTGGGCGCCCACGCCGGAATTGGTGGCGATGGAATCAATTTTCGGTCAAACCGGGTTTAATGTAGTTTTGCCAGACCTTGAATCGGTACCGCATGAAAAGATCAGCCGATTTTGGGAAGCCAAGATCGTCCCCCTGGAGGATGCCGGGTTGATGGGAGCGACAAGCATTAGTCGCCTCAAGGACAACGATCAGACCGAAATCTTTCTGTACCGTAGAGTGAAGAAGTTCGGCGATAGAAACTTGATCGTCGGCGCGCATTTCGATCGTACGTTGCTCGCACCCGAGTTCGAGCGTCTGATGAACTACGGTCTGCTTAGCTTATTGGTCCTGGCATTGCCGGTTCTGGCGGCGCTTGGGATCGGCGGATTGACGGTGAAACCGATCCGCCGGTTGGCCAGCGCAACGCAGGCGGCGCGCGGCGACGATCTGGATAACGTACCGGTGCTCGCGAATAGCCGAATTCGGGAATTGGACGAGGCTGCGGCGTCTTTCAACGAGATGATCGTCGGGCTCCGCGAACGGTCGCGAATTCGGAACTTGTTCGGAAAATATGTACCGCCAAGCATCGCAAAGAAGTTGATTGAAGATGAGGGTGGGCTCGAACCGCTGAACGCCGAAGCGACCGTGCTATTTGTCGATCTTGAGGGATTTACGTCGTTGTCGGAACGCCTCGAGCCGCGAATGATCGCTGAGCTTCTCAATGAATACTTCTCCGCCATGGTCGCGATAATCAGACAGCACAACGGTATCGTGACGCAGTTTCAGGGCGACGCTATCTTGGCGATCTTCAATATTCCAATCGCTGATCCGGAACATCAATCCAATGCGGTCCTCGCTGCGGTTGATATGCTGGAAACCGTTTCATCGACCGAGTTCGCCGGACATCAATTGAAGATTCGGGTCGGTATCAATACGGGTGAGGTCTTTGCGGGTAATGTTGGTGCGGATGACCGCTTGAACTATACGGTGCACGGGGATGCGGTGAATATCGCGGCGCGTATCGAATCGATGAACAAAGACCTTGGAACGCGTATTCTCATCGGCGAGACGACGGCGGGCAAAGTGACCTCGATTCCATTAAGAAAACTTCCCGATGTATCGATTCGAGGCAAAAAACAGTCTGCCGCATTGTACGCGGTAGCGGAAGACGATTGAGTAATTTATTCGTCGAAGTGCCTTCCAATTGAGTGATGGATCTTGTTCCCTGTTGAGCCCATGTGCTCAACTTATCGGATGAGCGGCCGACGTTGGGGAAACGGTGTTCAGAAGAGGTAGAGAGTGTCCGGTAGACTCGAGAACAAGAAAGTCGTCGTAACCGCGGCAGCGCGCGGTATCGGAAAAGCCATCGCGACGGGGTTCGCAGCTGAAGGCGCCGAGGTGATGGCGACCGATATTGACGGCGACGCCCTGACCAGCGTCTCGGGTATTGATGGAATCGAGACGAAGATTCTGGATGTGACCGATGGGAATGCGGTCGACAATTTCGCGGCAGCGGTGGGGACGATCGACGTCCTTTGTAACATCGCCGGTTTCGTTCATCACGGCAGCGTCCTGGATATCGAGGAGAAAGATTGGGACTTTTCTTTCGACCTCAATGTTAAATCCATGTACCGCACCATCCGGGCTTTCTTGCCGGGTATGCTGGAAGCGGGCACCGGGTCCATAATCAATATGTCGTCTGTTGCCTCTTCGCTGCGCGGACTGCCGTATCGCTTCGTCTATGGGGCAAGCAAGGCGGCTGTTATCGGGCTGACGAAGTCGGTCGCGGCCGATTATGTAGCCGAAGGAATAAGGTGCAATTGTATTTGCCCGGGCACCGTCGAAAGCCCGTCCTTGGAAGCCCGTATTGCGGCGTTCGATGACCCGGAACTGGCCCGCAAGAACTTTATCGCGCGGCAACCGATGGGGCGCCTTGGTACGGCCGAAGAGATCGCGGCCATGGCGCTGTATCTGGCAAGCGATGAGTCGAAGTATGCGACGGGAACGGCATTTGTGGTTGATGGCGGGGTTACGCTTTGAGCGACAATACGACAGTTGGTAATGGAGAAGCGCGGTCGAATGTCGTCGTCATTTGCGCCATTGCGCTCTCCACCCTGTTGTTGGTTCTAGATCAAACGTGGCCGCAGCCGATCGATTATCTGGGCGTTTCGATATCCAGCGAGTTTGCGGCGACATTGGGAATTGTTGTTGCAACGTGCTTCTGGATATCACTTGCCTATACCGTCGATTGCCTGCTCGACAAATTCGTCTGGCACAGCGCGTCGCGGCGACGTCGCGACGTCCCTATTCCGAAACTTCTCACACAGCTTGCGGCTCTGGCGATTTGGATTACGACGGCTGTCATACTGCTGGCGCTTGTCTATGACATTCCGGTCGCGGGATTTCTCACGACCTCGGGCATTATCATTGCCGTCATCGGCTTTGCTTTGCGAAACCTCATCGCCGACGTTTTCACGGGTATTGCACTTGGATTGGAGCGGCCGCTCAAGATCGGCGATTGGATCGAGTTCGATGAAGGCGCCCCTGGTCGGGTCGTCGAGATCAACTGGCGGGCAGCGCGTTTGGTGACGATGGACGAGGTCTCTGTCGTTGTGCCGAATAGTCAGCTCGCCACTGCGGCTTTCCGGAACTACAGCACGCCGCAAGAATATTGGCGGGACGAATTCGATATTGTCCTCCCTTAAGACGTTACGTATCGGCAGGCGGAACGGATTTTGCTTTCGGCTGTCGCCCAGGTGCCGGATTCGGCCAATATTCCGCGCCAGCCGGATGTGTTGATCGGCGACTATCTAGAACGCGGGACGACCTGGCGTCTGCGATATTGGGTGCCCGATTATCCGCGCATGGCAGTGACGCGCTACGAGATACAACGCAACGTTTTGCGAAACCTCTATTATGCCGGAATCGAAGTGCCGCACACGAAGATGGACGTTTTCAGTCCGCGTCGTACTGCCGCGAAACAGGATGAAGAACGCGAAGACATCGACTTCTTGCACGGTATCGCGCCGCTGTCGCCATTGATGACGGAAGAGTTGGAGGAGCTTGGCCGGAATATGCGCCGCCATCTATGTGTGGCCGGCCAGCCGGTCGTACGCCAAGGCGAAGAGGGCGATTCGCTCTTCGTCGTTAAGGAGGGAACGCTCGAGGCGTCCATCACGAATGACAACGGCATGAGCACGATTCTCGGTCGTCTCAACCCCGGTAATTTCTTCGGCGAAATGTCTCTGCTGACCGGCGCGCCGCGATCGGCGAATGTCGCTCCGTCCGTCGATAGCATCGTGTTCGAGATTACCCGCGCCGACCTGGAACCATTGATGCAGCAGCGCCCCGAAATGGCGGATCAGCTGAGCGAGGTCTTGGCGGAACGTCAGATGCGGAACATGCGGCTTTTGGATGAAAAGGAAGGCGGCGGTGCGCTCGAGACACAGGTGTCTCTCTCGCGGCAATTCCTTGGCGGCATTCAAACGTTCTTTGGTTTAGGGCGCGGCGGCCATACCGACGGCCGTCAATCGGCAGCCAGTGACTGAGCGTTTGCTGCACTCTCAATAACGGCTTGCGCGTTGATGTTGTTTCGCAAATCGCGGCGCACTTCCTGCCAACGGAACCGGACCGAATTACGAACAATCTCGCTGTCCAACTCCTTTAGGTCGTCGACGATCGGCGCCCAATAGATTAACGCTTCGGGACTTTCCGAAAACGCGTACTCGCCATCTTCGACATCTTCCCAATCGATATCTGCCAGGCGCTGTCGCAACTTTTCCCGGCTCTCGTCGAACCGGTCGCCAGCTTCTTCCGGCACACCTGTGCGTTCGAAAATGCGATCGACGCCCGAACGGACATAGACGTCGACCGCGCTCGCGGACGCATCGGAACCGTGCAGCAATCGGCCGCCGCCGTAGACGGAAAGATCGGATAGACAGGCAATCCACATTTGCCACTTCGCTATGTTGATCGCGACCATGAAGTCGTCATTTTCGAAGAGTTCAGGAAAGCGGCTTCCGGCCCGAGTGCGGACGTAGCCGTATAGGGATGTCTGTCCGACATGGCTTGCGCGGGTTTCGAGGAAGGTTTCGAAAGCAGACGGATCGGCAATGGTTTGCCCAGATTTTGTAAGGCGTTTGCCAAAATATTCGCCAAAAGCTCCCCGAATGGTTTTCGCTGCTTCAATGAAGTTCAACGTATTATACCGAATTTCCGCAAAATATGACTGCGGGACATATCCTATAGAATATTCTCGACATCATACAAAAAAATGACGTTAAATTATGCAGTCACGGGAAATTGAGAGAGAAGCATAAGTTTCCGCACTCCCGTCGACTTGAAAAATGGGTGGTTATCACTGTGGCCAAACCCGAAAGAGGAGGATGTTCCATGTCTGAGGGTGTTTCGCAGAAAGACGAACATTGGCGACGGACGAGGTCCTTGATGATTCTCCATCTCGTGATCTGGTTTGTCTTCTCGTACGTCACTCATACGTTCGCGGGGTCTCTGAATGAGATGTCGTTCATCGGATTCCCAGTCGGCTATTACATGGCGGCGCAGGGGTCCTTGCTTGTATTCGTGATCCAGTTGTTTGTCTTCGTAAGGCAGCAAGATGCAATCGATCGCGACTGCGGCATGGCAGAAGAAGAGTAGGAGGAGAGCACAATGAGTTTCTTTAATCCTACCGGTAATTTTATCGATAACTTACCGCGTATTTACGGTCTCTATACCGGCGGCTTCATCGTCTTCATCATTTTGATGGCGATTCTGGAGCAAATGGGTGTAACGGCCGATACCATTGGTATTTTGTTTGTCGCATTCACGGTTCTGATTTACGCCGCCATCGGTTGGCTGTCCCGGACCATGGAGGTCGGCGCTTATTACGTCGCCGGCCGACAAGTGCCGACGGTGTTCAACGGCATGGCGACGGCGGCGGACTGGATGTCCGGTGCGTCTTTCGTTGCGATGGCGGGCGGCATTTACTTCGGTGGCCATGGTTATTTGGCTTTCGTGGTTGGCTGGACCGGCGGCTACGTGTTGGTCGCGGTTTTGATGGCGCCGTATCTGCGTAAGTTCGGCTGCTATACCGTTCCGGATTTCATCGGGACACGCTACGGCGGTAACCTCGCACGTTTCTGTGCGGTCGTGGTTCTCGTGGTTGCTTCGTTTACGTATGTGACGGCGCAAATTAACGCGACGGGCACGATTGCCTCCAGGGCGTTGCAGATTCCGTTTGAAGTCGGTGTTTGGCTCGGCCTCTTGGGCATTTTGCTTTGTTCGATGCTCGGCGGTATGCGTGCCGTGACATGGACACAGGTGGCACAGTACATCGTGCTGATCATCGCCTACTTGGTTCCGGTTATCTGGATGTCGAACAAGCAAGGCTTCGGTCTTGTGCCGCAACTCGTCTACGGCGACGCGGTGGCCCGGATCGTCGAATTGGAGGCACTGCATCAGATCGGCACCTTGAAGCCGACAGAAGCGGTTGCTGGATTGAAGGCATTGACCGTCGGTCACTCGACCCCAGGCGATGCTTGGAAGTTCGTCTCCCTAGCAGCCTGTATGATGCTGGGTACGGCCTCGTTGCCGCACATTCTAATGCGGTACTTCACCACACCGTCCGTGAAAGCGGCGCGGAACTCCGTGGCATGGTCGCTGTTCTTCATCTTCCTGCTGTACTTCACGGCGCCGGCGCTGGCGACTTTCACCAAGCTTCAGGTCCTCGATCCGAACTTGGCGACCAGTATTATCGGTAAATCCATAGCCGAAGTCGGAAACCTCGAATGGATTCAGAAATGGTCCAATGTCGGGTTCGTGAAGCTGATCGACTCGAACGGGGACGGTCTGTTGCAGATCAACGAGTTCTTCATGCGGGGCGACATTGTCGTGCTGGCGACACCTGAAATCGCCGGTCTACCGTATGTGATCTCGGGCCTCGTCGCGGCCGGCGGCATGGCGGCTGCCATGTCCACAGCGGACGGTCTGCTGCTCGCCATCGCCAACGCATTGTCGCACGATCTGTACTACAAGATCATCGACCCGCAGGCCGAAACGGCGAAACGCCTGATCGTTGCCCGCGTGTTGCTGATTGTACTTGGTGCAGCGGCAGCGGCGGTCGCCAGTCTCAAGCTTACCAGTATCCTTGGTGCGGTGGCTTGGGCCTTCGACTTTGCGATGTCGGGTCTGTTCTTCCCATTGGTTCTGGGTGTTTGGTGGAAACGTGCTAATCGACAGGGGGCTGTCGCCGGTATGATCGTCGGCTTCCTCTGCGGCACGGCCTACCTCTACGCAGTCCGTTGGGGTGGTATGGACCCATGGATGGGCATCGATCACTTGCGCTTCGGTATCATCGGGGCAGGCGCCAGCCTGATCTCCATGGTCGTCGTCTCCTTGATGACGCCGGAACCGGACCAAGAAACGCAAGATATGGTCGACGAAATCCGTATTCCGAAAGGTGAGACGGTACTTTCCGCCGATCACTAGGAGTACGTTTCTTTTAGTTCGCCGGGGCGGGGGTTTCTCCGTCCCGGCATTTTTTTGCATAATGCTTGGCTGGCGCGAAACCGGCCTTGCGAGAGTGGAATAGCGAATGATCGACGGTTTTCCGATCTGGGTCGTGGTAATCGACTACTTGGCCGGTACGGTAATGTGGACGCTGATCGGGCGTTTCGGCATGAACATTTTTCTGCATGAGACGAGTACCTTCTTCTTTATGCGGTTCTTCGTGCGGGTCACCAACCCGCTCATTAAATTATTCGCACCCGTCACACCGAGTTTTTTGATCCGGCCATTAGTGCCACTCTACGTGGCTTGGTTCTTCTTTATGTTCCGCTTCTATCTGATGCCTTGGCTCTTGGGGTATTCGGTCATGGGGATGTTGTCGTTCCCGCTTGAGAGCGAAATCGCGCGAGGTGTCGCGCAAGTTGTCGGGTTCCTGATCGGGCAATAGAGGAGAAGTCAGCATGCCGGGCCGGTTATCGCCGCCAAGCCAGACGCCGTTGCTCTCGTTGCCGGCGGTTGCGCTCGATCTGGAAACCACCGGCCTCGACGTCAGAACGGATCGCGTGATCCAAATCGGTCTTGTCGCGCTGAACGGCGCCGAGATCTTAGACCAACCCCGCATCGATCAATTGGTCGACCCCGAGATGTCAGTCCCAGCGGATGCGGCCCGGATCACGGGCATTGCAGACGAGACCGTTGCGGGCAGTCCGCGGTTGGCGGAGGTGATCGAAACGTTGCGGGACGCCATATCCGGAAACGTCGTAATAGGGCAGCATATCGCCTTCGATCTGGCCATCTTGAGGCACGAGGCGGTTCGGCTCGAAATCGATTGGGTCGAGCCGGTCGCTCTCGATATCGGCCATCTGCTTGGCGGTATGGAACCGTCGATGCTGGACTTCGGCTTGGAAACAATTGCGGAGCGCTTCGACGTCGAAATTACAGGTCGGCATACCGCGCTTGGCGACAGTCTTGCCGTTGCCGAAATCTTCGTGAAGCTGTTGGGGCGGCTTCGAGAAAATGTTGTGCGCACGCTTGCGGAAGCACTTGCGCTTGCCGCACGGCGGCAGGATCTATTTCGCCGTGAAGAAGAAGCCGGATGGCGGGTAACATCGGCCGGTGAAACGGCATTACATACGTCGTCGCCCCTTCGGATCGACAGCTATGTGTTTTCGAGCGCTATTCGCGATGTGATGAGCACGCCGCCTATTTTCGTCACGCCGAGTACGGAACTCCTCGCCGCTGCGGAGGTAATGACGGCCCGGAAGATCGGTGCGCTTCTCGTGGGGCACTCGGAGAGGGCGCCGGAAGGGATCGTCACTGAACGCGATATTTTGCGCGCATTCGTCGAGACGGGTGCTGTTGCGGACAGGCGAACGGTCGCCGATATCATGTCGGCTCCTGTCGAAACGATATCGGCCGATGAGTTGCTGTATCGAGGATTGGCCCGAATGGACCACCTGGAGATACGCCACCTTTGCGTCGCTTCGGAAAATGGCGCTGCCATTGGCATGCTCTCTCAACGCGATTTATTGAAACATCGAGCGCGCTCTGAAGCCGTGGTCAATGAAATGGTCGCTTCTGCGACGGATAGCGCGGCCTTGGCGCTCGCGTTCAGCCGTGTGGGGGCGGTCGCGGAAGGTCTTGCAAATGAAGGCATGGACGGACGGGGCACGGCCCGAGTGATTTCTCGGGAATTGCGGTCCGTCACTGCGCGCGCGGCTGATATAGCGTTGGCCCGGCTGAAAGATGACGGACGCGGCGGCCCGCCCGCGGCTTGGTGTTTGTTGGTGCTGGGTTCCGGCGGGCGGGGCGAAAGCCTCTTGAGTGCCGATCAGGATAACGCACTGATTCATGCAGGTACGTCGGCGGACGACGCCTGGTTTTCAGAGTTCGGACAACACATTGCGGATACGTTGAACGACGCCGGTGTTCCCTACTGTGACGGAGGTGTCATGGCGTCGAATGCGAAATGGCGGGGTTCGCGCAGCGAGTGGCGTGAGCGTGTGGAACATTGGCTTGAGCGTGCACAACCGGACGATCTCTTAAGCGTCGATATCTTTTTCGATATGCGGCCTGTTGCGGGTGATTCCGTCATTGCGTCGTCTTTGATCGAAGACGCCGTTGCCGGTGCCGCCAAGTCACGGCCGTTTCTTTCGTTGTTGGCACAATCGGTCGAGCAGCATACGCCAAGCTTCGGTTTGTTCGGCCGCCCAAAGCTGGAAGGTGATCGTCAGGATTTGAAGCGCGACGGCCTCCTTCCGCTGGTCAGTTTCGCCCGTGCGGTCGGCCTGCGCTCAGGATCCACGGCACGGTCCACACCCGACCGAATTGCAGATGCCGGTCGTGCCGGGAAGATTGGCGAGAGCGACGCGGCGGTGCTGGATCAAACGCTTATCCTGCAACAGCAATTGTCCGATATACGGGCCGGGATTCGTGTGTCGAGCCGTGTCGATGTCAGCAACCTATCGCGTGTCGAACGTAAGGCTTTAAGAACCGATCTCGGTCGTATGAGCGATATCGTTGCAGGCGTTCGGAGTTTAATGGCCTAACCGTCTTCGCTTTCGAGATGCGCGGATTCCCTCTGCGCCAGGTAAAGCTCAAGGCATGGTGCATCGAGGTCGATGGCCTGTCTCAGCAGGTCCCTGGCATTGGCCTTGTCACCACCATTCACCGCAGCCACAGCGCCGTAAAAAAGAATCTGGCAGTGGGCCGTTCCATTTAATTCTTCGGACAGCAGCGCATCGACTTTCTGCCATCCGACGGCAAGCTCGACTAAATCGGCGCTCCATGGGTCGTTCGGTCGCAAACGGCGGCTTGCGATCTCGGCGAGCTGCTGTGCCCGCCTTGCGTTACCAGAGCGGCAAAGGCCGATGAGTGACAATAGAAATCCTTGAATGGCGCCGGCTTCATGGACGAGGCTTTCGGCGAATTTGCCTGCCTTGATATAGTCGCGAGCCAAATATGTTTCGACGATATCTTCGAAACGAGGCGCTTCCGTTTGAACGGGAACAAGGTCCGCCGTCATAGCGGGTCCTTACGATTGGTGTTCTAGCCGAACAAACCCAAGACGGCGCGTTCGCTCTCCGTTGCAATCGTCAACGCGTTCGAACCGAGCGCTTGGCGTGTTTGCAATGACAGCAAACTGGCGGCTTCTTCGTTTAAGTCCGCTTGCGTCAAATTCGCCGCCCCTTGCTCGAGCGTATTCGTCAGATTATCCGTGAAGTCGATCCGGTTTTGCAGCGTGCTGGTGCTGGAGCTCAACGACACCGAATTCGAGCGAACCTGGGACTGCGCGTTGTCGATATCAGCCAAAGCGGCCTCGATATCAGCGTCGCTGCCAAAGGTACGCGACGAAATGCCAAGTCCCGCACTCGAGGAGTCGGTACCTTGTACGGTCAGCGTTCCGCCGTCCTCGTTTAAGGGAACATCGAGGTTGTCGGGCGACGCGCCAATTAGGTTCGTGCCCCCGAAGCTCGCATCTGACGCGATGCTGTCGATTTGCACACGAATCTGATTGAACTGATCGGCGAGCTGAGCCCGCTCCGCCGGATCTGATGCATTCTGAGCCGCAATCGCAATGGCACGCGCTTGGTCCGACAATTGATTGATCGAATCAAGTCCGACTTCAGCCGATTGAATCGTGCTAATCGCCTGACCGACTTGGTCTCGTGCCTGAATAAGATCGGCAGCGCGGTTCGAGAGGCCCTGCGCGGTAAAGAAATCCTGTGCGCCGTCGAGCGGATCTCGAATTCTCAGGCCTGTGCCGAGGCGTTCGTTTGTCTGGTTTGTTTGNTGGCTCNTACGCTGCAGACCTTGAAGCGCAGANTTCACCGACGAGCCAAGGCCAACNCTGTCAACCATGGGTATTCTCCTCACAACAAAGNGCCAACCACGCCTTCTGGCGNAGCGTAACCAGCACTAAGTCCATCCTCATCCATCTNTACNTTAACNTAATAGNGCAAAAAACGCTAGATCGGCNGTGATTTGAATCACTTAGGGCGATTNCGGCTGCCAAAANCAGATTTCGCNCTAACTCCCATCAAATGTCCCTGGGGCTCAAATATTGATTGGGATTGGCGACATTGTCGCGTTTGACGGCATCGGCTTCGTCGCAATGGCCTTTATTCTCGCGGTGCATTTCACCGGGTTTTATATCCGCGGCGCGCTCGGATTCGGTTCGAATATGCCGATTGTCTTGTTGACGACCTGGGTGCTGGGCCCACATCAGGCGATCCTTCTGGTTGCCCTGACATCGGGGCTCGCCCAATTTCATCTTCTTCCCCAAGGGTTCCGCCATACGGACTGGTCGATCGCGCGCATGCTCGCCTTCGGCATGATGGGGGGGATCGGATTCGGTGTTTGGGTCTTTGCCGGTATCGAGGCGGATTGGCTCGTCATGCTGCTAGGCGCTTTGATCATCGGAATTTTGTTGATGGACCGGTTCCGGCTCATTGAACGTCTACAAACCTTTATCGATCTCCGTTCGCCGATCCTGGCAAGCGTGTTGGCGACGATCTCCGGCGCTGTCGGCACGATCAGCGGCGGCGGCGGTCTCTATTTCCTTGTTGTCTATTTGAAGCTGGTCTGTGCGACACCGGAAATTTTGCGCAGCACGAATGTCTTTCTGGCGGGCGCTTTTATGCTGTTCCGTCTTACGCTTCTGACCTTCGCCGGTTTGTTCACGCCGGAGTTGTTGTTGGAAGCGCTGATTGTGGCACCGGCCGTCTTTCTTGGTAGTTGGGCCGGCACCCGGCTTTTTCACGCCAGCAGCCCCGAGCGGTTCTACAACATATTGCAGCTCGTGCTCTTGGCCGCCGCCATCGCGCTGTTCGTCAAAGGCGTTCTATTTCTGGCCGGCTGAAGGGCGTGTAAGAACCTAGTCGTCGCCGACCGCCGCTTTTGCGGGCGCCAGCTGCACGGAATTCTCGCTAAAGCGGCTTTGGAAGGGTGCGGTGTCGATCTCCTCAAGCTCGATCTCGCCAGCCAGAACTTTTTGCTTCCATTCCTGATGCTCCGGCTCCGCTGCCTGGAATTCCGGCATCACCTCTTTGGCAAAGAGCTCCAGGCTTTCGCAAATATGTTCGTGACTGTTCTTACCCGCTTGGTTCAACAGGATGATTTGGTCGACATGCGATGTCGAATACTTGCGTAAACGGTTGCGGATCGTCTCCGGCGAGCCAATCAGGCCGCCCGAGATGGCCCGCGCGTGACCTTCCGGGTTCTCCGTCTTCCATTTCTCGTATTCGGCCCAAAGGTCGACCGTCCCGGGCGGCGGGCGGTCGCGGTTTTTGCCGAGCCGATCCGCGGAATAGTATTTCAACGCGAATTGGAAGAACGGGATCCCATCGGCGCGTCGTCGCGCTTCCTCATCCGTCTCCGCACACATGAAATAGCTGACCAAGGCCATATTCGGGTTGGTGTTGTATTCGGTCAGCTTATCCATTCGTTTGGTGTAGGAATTGTAATAGGCGTGCACCCAGGCGTGCGCGGCATCGGCGCTGATGAATTGGAAGCCAAGCGCGCCCATACCGCGTCGACCCGCATATTCGATCGTCTTCAGCTGTGAACAGGCGACCCAGAGCGGCGGGTGCGGCTTCTGCACCGGCTTCGGCAAGACGTTGCGCAGCGGGAACTTAAAGTGCGGTCCGTCATATTCGAACCCACTGTCAGCAAACATCGGCATCACCGCGCGGACAGCGTCTTCCCAAACCTCTCGTTTCTCCTCGATGGTACGGTCGAACGGGCCGAGCTCCGTGAGGCTGCCGCCTTCGCCCATCCCGAACTCGACGCGCCCGTCGCTGATCAGATCAAGCGTGGCGACCCGTTCCGCAACACGGGCGGGGTGATTGGTCGTCAGCTGAATGATTCCGTGGCCGAGGCGGATATCCTTCGTCCGCTGGCTGGCCGCGCCGAGGAAAACTTCGGGCGCCGGGCAATGCGAATACTCCTCTAGGAAATGGTGTTCCACCATCCAGGCGAAATCGACGCCAAGGCGGTCCGCAAGCTCGACCTGATCGAGCGCGTTTTTGAACAATTGTTGTTCGGCACCGTTCTCCCAGGGCCGCGGCAACTGCAGTTCGTAGAAGATTCCGAATTTCATGACGCCTCTACTTATCCGCCGCCCAGCATGCCGCCGTCGACGACCAACTCACTGCTATTGATGTAGCGCGCTTCGTCCGAAGCCAAATAGAGCGCCGCGTATGCGACGTCCTCGACCTCACCGAGCGTTCCCAGCGGAACGGATTCAGCGCGCTTCTGGGCCCGTTCTTCGAGCTCCCCGTAATACTTCAAAACGGCCTCGCCCAAAGGTGTGCGAACCATGCCGGGATGAATGGAGTTGCAGCGGATATTGTAGCCTTTGCGCCCGCAATAGGCAGCGACGGATTTGGTCAATTGCCGGACGGCCCCTTTTGAGGCGCCATAGGCCGCGATGCCGGGGGTCGCGCGAAAGCCTGCGGTCGAGGAGATATTGATGATCGATCCGCCGCCACTGTCTTTCATAGCCTGGATAACGGCACGGCAACCGAGAAAGACGCCGTCGCTGTTGATCTCTTGTACGAATTTCCACTCGTCGAGGCTCATATTCTCGATGTCCTGCGGGGCGCCGGTGCCCATGACGCCTGCGTTGTTCATCAAAATGTCGAGTTTGCCGTGCATATCGAGTGTATCCGCGACGACACGCTTCCAGTCGTCTTCCGATACGACATCGTGCGACATCGCGCTCGCGGCATTGCCGATCTCCCGTGCGACGGCTTGTGCGCCGTCCGTGTTCTTATCCGTGA
Source organism: Rhodospirillaceae bacterium (assembly GCA_002716125.1). Taxonomy (GTDB): domain Bacteria; phylum Pseudomonadota; class Alphaproteobacteria; order UBA8366; family UBA8366; genus UBA6544. The sequence continues at coordinate 42,548 of PAZH01000014.1, read as the reverse complement.
GGACGACTTTCGCCCCTTCCCGCGCGAATATCTTGCCGCTCGCCGCTCCGAACCCGGACGCACCTCCGGTGATCAATGCGACCTTGCCGTCCAATCGAGCCATTCTACTGCCCTCTCTTTATTCGTCATCGGGTTCAGGTGGAAACTGCAACAGCAGGACGCTGGCGCCCTCAATCCCGCCGGTGACCTCCAAAGCGGGCTCTTCCGCACCGCGATAGATCAGCGATTGCGTCTCGTATTCCTGTCCATCGTAGCGGATCGACCCGCCGGCGATGAAGGCATAAGCCCCGGCACCGTTCGCCTCGAGAGCGATCGCGCAATTCTTATCCGGACCGATATTGAACTGGCGCACGCCGAGACCATCCGCTTCCAGCGGTATCAGGTCCGCCGTCTCCACAGTCATCGATTTCAATTCGGTCGCGTCCGGAATCGGAACATCGTCGGCGACGCGGTGCACGCGTTTAATTTTCCGAAGGCTATCGCGGTTTTCTGGCATCCGTTTGGCGCCGGAATCCCAATTGTTTCGCAAGGTCATGTAATGGACGCCGCTCTCGCCCGCCGCGATCGGGCCGTAAGTTGTATGGGCTTTGGCGTAGTGCACCATCAGGCCATCAAAAGATTTCTTGCCGACCGCGCCGTTTCCGTGAACGAAAACCTGGAACTGATTGGTGTCGTGATAATGCGCCGCGACCGTGCTGTTTTCCGGCTGTTCGATCAAATAGGCTTGCGGAAGCGCCTTTTTCTCTTCCTCTGCGCTGCCGCCTTTCGCGGGTGGTGAGCCGAAATAGAGACTGCGGTAAAACGGTTTCTCGATCATCTCGGGAAACGTATTGCCCACACGGTTCGCATGGGCCTCTCGGGCAGATACGGCAATAGGCATGAACATTTTCCTCACGTCGCGTTCACAATGATGTGGGGCGGCGTTCGGAGTCAGCCAGTCGTATTCTTGCCGGAGTCCTCGCGCCATCGGTTCTCGTCGAACTGAACTTCAACTTCCGTCCCGCCGCCGGGTTCGCTGGAAATTTTCAATCGACCGCCATGCAACTCGACCAATTGCTTGGCCAAAGGCAGCCCGAGGCCACTGCCGTTCTCTTCGATATACAGGGATCGGTTGACCTGTCCGAAGGGTTCAAGTGCAATCTCGATATCTCTCACGGACATGCCGATGCCTTGGTCTTGGATTACGATGGATTTACCGTCTATCTCGGTTTCGTGCAGGGCGATTGAGATTTTGCCGCCCTCGAGCGAAAATTTGATCGCATTGGACAGGAGATTTGAGACGATCTGGAAAATTTAGCGTCGGTCACCTCTGAAAATGAGTGGGCGTACCGAATCGTCGAACGTAATTTCCAGGCGTTTGGCTTCCGCATTTTCTGAAAAGAGCCCGACAGCAGCGTGGAGAACGGCCTCGATATCGAAAAGCGATTCCTCCAAGGCATGCTTACCGGCTTCGATCCGCGAAATATCCAGCAAATCGTTTAAGAGCGAAAGAAGATGCTTTCCGCTGCTATGAATGATCGAGGCGTATTCCGTTAGGCGTTCTGGATTGGAAGTATCGACCGCGTTGAGTTGAAGCGCTTCGGAAAATCCAAGGATGGCGTTGAGTGGTGTCCGTAATTCGTGACTCATAAACGCGAGAAATTGGGTTTTTGCTTGGCTCGCCTGCTCGGCCTGAGCCCGAGCGGCATTCAAATCATTGGCCTGTCGGTGAAGCTGTTCCTGCGTTTCGAGGAGTTCGGCCTCGGTTCTCTTAAGATCGTCAATGTCGAGGTCGTAACCAACGATACCGGCGAACTCGCCTTCGTCCAGGATTGGCGCTTTGTAAACTTTGTAAAGTTTGCCGTTGATGTTCTCAACTTGGCTGAAGCCCTCCCGTGTCTCTGCGACCAACCTGTCGTGTTCGCGTGCCGGCGCTGCTTCTTGCTCGGTTAAGTGCTCGCCGGCGAGTTTGCCCTTCATGTCGGATTTTGTGACGCCGAACTCTTTTTCAAATGCGGCATTCACGTCAATGAACCGCAGGTCGCGGTCCTTCACGTAAACCGGAAAGGGTGAACTCTCCATGATCGCGCGGTAGAGAAACTCGAAGTCTTGCTTCGTTTGGTTGTCGCCGGAAGGCATTTGTGGAGCGCTTTATTGACTTACTATGGTAGGCGGCGCGCAGTTTGTACGGTCTTTTCCAAAGCGTCCAGGAATCTTATTCGATCTTGTTTGGTGAACGACGGATTGTTGCCCCGGATTTCGCCGCGGTCTCTCAGATCGCTCATGATTTCCCGCGTTGCGAGGGCGGCGCCGATATTACCGTCATCGAAAGGTTTGCCGTTTGGACCGAGGACGACAGCGCCTTTCTCTAAACATCGTGCGGCCAGCGGGATATCCGCGGTGATCGCGATATCGTCGGCGGCAATATGTGCCACAATCCAATCATCGGCGGCATCGAGGCCTTCCGCGACGATGCATAGCTCGATGAGTGGGGATTCCGGTAGCCGCAGCCAAGAATTGGTCACCACTCGGGTCAACAATTGATGCCTGCCGGCGACCCGATAGACCTCATCCTTGACCGGGCATGCATCGCCATCGACGTAGATAACGAGAAGATCATCCCGCGCAACTTTACTCACGCGGCCTCGCGGATTTCGTTCCAGGTTTGTCGCATCCATCGGACGCATTCGATGCTTTGTTCAAACAATGAATATTTACAGCCCTGGCCGTAATCGGGGCCGGGGATGAATTCCGTGGAGATTTGTCCGAGTACGCCATTCGGATCGGCGGCATGGTAGCGCATCAAGCTGCGGATCGACTCCTTCCAGGGTTCCAATGCTTCTTCACGCCATTCCGAATGATATTGTCCGGGTTCGGGTTGCTTGAACGGATATTGAATGCCGCGACCGGGCTCACCGTCATCTTTCACCGTGTCCAGGTTCTTCGGATTGTTCGGAACGGCGGCGCGTGCATGGCAGTGCCGAATCCACCCCGCGTCGATCCATTGGTCGGTCACATTGCCTTTGATGAAGGGGTCGAGGATCAATTTGCCAGATTCGACATCGCCACGAATATCGCCGATTTCCTGTTCCGGCGGGTTATCGATTTTGAAAATGACATGGCTGTGGTCGAGGGTCATGTTGAACTTCACGCCTTGTGCCTCAACCGCCTGGCCGACATCGGCCACACGGCGGAAGTCTTCCGACCACATGTTCACGTGGACTTCGAAGCACGGGGTGACGCCATGCTTCTCGCCGATTTCGCAAAAATTCAGATAGGTTTCGACGACTTCGTCATTCGTGACGGGATGTCCGTCCGCGTGATGGGTCAGGATCTGCGTGTTGTGCACCAGCGAACCGAGACGTTGTGCGGTCTTGATATTCTTTTCGAAGAGAGGCTCGTCGCGCCCGAGCGTATAGAACCAGCCGCCGGCGCGCACCGGTAGCCCGTACTTCTCGCTCGCCGCTTCGAACTCCTCGATCTCATGCGGGTCAGGTGTCTTATCGACATAGTCATGAACGCCGGTTTCCTTCACCATTCGGAACCTCGTGTCGATATCCGGCATCCCATCTGCCTCGGCATGCCGAATGCCGTTGGTCTGTACGCCAAACAGAAGCTCCGTCGCCATGACTCCCTCCCAAACTATTCATCGACAATCGTCGGGCCGTCCTCCACGACATACCAGATCGTGTCTTCGTCATCGTCCATATCGTACCGTAACACGACGCACTCGGCCGGTTCGTCCAATACGGTAAACGGGTGATGCCAAGTATCCGGATGATAGTTGATACCCTGGCTACCATCAGCGACGAAGGCTTTCAGCTGCGAGATATTGGGGTCGCCGTTGCCGTCTTCCGGACACACCAGCACGAGGTAACGTTTCGCCTCGGTCGGCACAAAAGTCTGCGCAGAGTGGGGATGTTTCTCCATCGCCTTGACGGTGAGCGGCAGTGGTGTCGGAATCTGCTGCGATATCGAAACATTGAGCTTCGCGTTGGGCCGCTTATTTGCGACGTCGGCGGCGTAGCGTGTCGAATGCGCTCGGCCCAGAGGGCCAAGTGGAATAACTTGGCCATAAGGCGAAAACGCTTCCTCGGTTAGCGGTTCCGTCGATATCTTCATTGTCTTGAATCCAATCCTCTCCAACAACATTCCCTGGTTGGGAAATTTCTTAGGTGCTTAACGCAGACCGAACTTATCCTCCATATCGCCGATCGCGCCATCAAGGATATCAATGATCCGATCAACTTCGTCCGCGGAAATGCACAACGGCGGCGACAGCGAGATAATAGATGCCGCTCGGGTGAGTAGGCCGCGGTCATGAAGGTTGTCCGCGAGCGTTTTTAGTTCTTCACCCGATTCGGAGAATTTCTCTTTTGTCGCGCCGTCTTTCACGATTTCTACGCCGCAAATAAGACCCAATCCCCGGACGTCGCCGACGGTCGGATGGCTTCGAAGTTCTTCCAGGCCTTTGAGGAGTCGGGCGCCCATCTTGGCGGAATTGTCGACAAGGCCTTCGCCTTCCAAGATGTCGAGGTTGGCGAGGGCGGCCGCGCAAGCGACTGCGTGGCCGCCATAGGTCAAAAGATGCGAAAGCTTGTTATCGCCTTGGAAGGCTTCCATGATGTGTGGACGGCACATGACACCGCCGATCGGCGCATAACCGCTAGAGAGGCCTTTCGCCATGGTTAGTATGTCGCCAACCAAATCCCAATGATTCGAGGCGAACATCTTGCCTGTTCGTCCAAAGCCGTTGATGACCTCGTCGGTGATCAATAGGACGCCATGTTTGTCGCAAATTTCGCGAAGTCGTTTCCAATAACCGTCTGGCGGAATGACGATGCCGTTCGAGGCCGAAATCGGCTCAGCGATCACCGCAGCGACGGTTTCCGGGTTTTCGTACTCGATGATTTGGTCGATCTGACCGGCGCAAAGCAGGTCGCAACTCGGGAAGGTCGCGCGAAAATCGCATCGATAGCAATTGGGCGGTGAGGCGTGAAGGACGCCTGGCATGAAGGGGCTATGATAAGGGTCGCTGACAGGTCGGGTGCCGCTGACACTCATCGCCGCGTATGTTCCGCCATGGTAGGATCCGCGGCGCCCGATCACCTTCTGACGTTTCGGTTGGCCGTTATGATAGTGATATTGGCGTGCGATCTTGATCGCGGATTCGACCGATTCGGAGCCGCCGGAACAAAAGAACGCTGTCGTCTGATCGCCCGGCGTAATTTCGGCGAGCCGCGTGGCCAGCTGTATCGCGGGTATTGTGGTTGCTTGAGTCGAACTCGCATAAGCAAGCGTTCCCGCTTGTCGCGCCATCGCGTCGCCGATTTCTTGCCGACCATGCCCGACATTGACCAGCCATAGGCCCGCTAGCGCATCGATATACTCGTTTCCGTCGATATCTTTGACGATGACGCCGTTACCCTCGACGAGGATTTTCTTGCCGGAGTCCGTTGCCAGTGCCTGGTAGGCGGAACCATGCATCAGGATATGCTTGTTCCCAGCCTCCTTAAGCGCGCTTTCGTTGGAAAGGCTACTTGGGTCGACCATTTTTCAAACTCCCACCGTTCGGTTTAAGAGGTAAATCGGCGCACAACATTCTCCACAATGCGCGAGATATTGTTGTCGTAGTTGTTGTGTGACAGAGACCCGCAGAACGTTATCGAACCGACGGAAAAGACGGCCCCGCCGCCCGGACAGTCGAAGTACACCATATCGGCCCGAATGAGATCTTCGTGGCTCTCACCGCTGATCGTGGTGTCGTTCGTCAGCATTTCTTCCGGCACAAGCATGAAATGATTCTGGGGCGACTCCGATGTCGCAAGAATGACTGTATTGTGGGGCGTGCCGAGTTTGATATCGGCCCGGTCGAGCTCGAAGCCAGCCGCGCCACCGCCCGAGAGACCGAAGTCGCCAATGATTCGATCCGGTACGCCTTCGAAGATCCAATTGGTCTCCGGCTTATCCGCACCTGCGGCCCGACGGTAGTACGTGCCTTGAAACTTGCCTTGCGACGAAAAGCCGACGCCGCACAATTGCTGAGGCGGCCGGCCGTTGCGCCGCCAGAGACCACCGTATTCGCCGTCATAGGCATGGTAGTATTCGCCCGGTTCCGCAGCCCAAGCGCGGATGCCATCCTCGCCGCGGCGCACTTCGATGACGCCGTCTTTCTCCGGATGGAGCGCGACGCGCCAATAGAAACCGTTGCCGCCGAGATAAAGCAGCTTACCGCCGGTATCCCGGTACTCGGTCAGCGCGTCGAGCGTATTGGCCGTATGGTATTCCGGATGGCTACACGTCAGGACGGTCTTATAGGGCTGGAGCAGTGCCGCGCCTTCGTGATGCAACTCCCAATCCGTGACCAAATCGTAGGAAATCCCTTTCGCCTCCAACCAGTCGAGCAGATGGGTATCTGCCGGTAAATGCCGCAGCCCCGATCCATGCTGATCGTAAATCGGGAAATATCCGGGCCGAACGTTCAGCATGGGCCGGTGCCAAGTTACGTTGCAGATGCCGGAGCCGTCCGTATGGAAATTATATGTCGAAAGGCCAAACTCGCGGTGCACAATCGGGTTGTAGGGAAAAGCACCCCAGTCTTTTGCGCGGCGGGGCCATTCGTCGCCAAAGTCGCGGCGCGCCTGGTTGCCGTAAATCGTATAGGTGAAGGTCGGAATGAGCACACATACATCGGCTGTCTGTGCGCCCTTTGGCGGACAAACGACGAAGGGCAGGACTTCCCAATTCTCGCCCGACCGAAGACGCGCGCCGTAGAGGCCGGTCTGCAGCCCCTCTGGCACCGTGAAGCTGAAATCCGTCTCCCATTCGCAATCTTCGATATCGTCTTCGTGAAAATGGATCGCGGCATAAGTTTCGGGCGCGTGCTTCCAGCGCATCTCGGCCCCGGTCCAGTTCGATCCTTTCATTGCGCGCGCCGGCGCATTGTAGACTTCGCCGTGCAATCCAAGCGGCCCCGCATCGACGATACGCTTCGTCGAAATTTCCTGAGCGAAGTCCCAATGGCTTGCCATACCGTCTTCTGATTGAGTCGGGTCGATGGCAGCTTTATAGACCTTGGGCGCCTCGATCTTGCCATTGTAATGGCCCTCGACCGGATTGCCCCCGATGGCGGCGATCATGATCGGCGCATCGGTATCCAACGCCGCAAAACCGTCGAGCTTGGCACTTTCCGTTGCCTTCGCGGTACCCGGCCCGTTCAGCGCCAACTGACCGACGTTGACGGTTCCGGATTCGCAGTCGACGCTCACCCAGATGCGATACCAGTTGCGCTCCAGGAGCGGCGTGCCGGTCGACACGCGAAGCGGCTCGGCGCCCACTTGGCCGACCAACGCTTCGACACCCTCCGGGCCGACGAGGAGCGCAACACCTTTACCCGATTCGGAATTGAAGCGGCACAGCACGCCCTGATCGGGATTCTTCAAGCGTGTGGGCCAAATTGTGGCCGCAAAAGTCAGTTGATCCACGCCGTCGAGAGCGCTGCCGGGCGCGACCTTGGCATAGGACCCCAGATTGATGTTCTGCGCCCGAGACGGGTATTGCCCCGTAAAGTCAGCGGGCACGTCCGTTTCCTTGATTCCCGGTCCGGCCGGATTGGGATCGCCGCACGTGATGCGCACCAGTTTCGCGTCGTAGGGTTCCGGCGATGTACACGAAACTTTGAAGGCGATGGTATCGCCCGGTCGAACCGAAAGCCGGTCGCTATAGCCGATTAAGGGAATTTCGCTCGCTGCCATGTCATCGCCATTTCATTTGTTCATCGCCTCACATCAATTAGGTTAGTCTCTACCAGTTGTCGACGAATCCCAGAAAGGAACGGATATGTCCCAATCGTCCGAAGAGCTGTTTGGCAAAGCCCGCGAGCGTTTGGCGGGCGGCGTCTCGCACGAGAGCCGTTTCAAGGGTCCCTTCCCGAAGTATATCGAGCGCGCCGAGGGTTCGCGGAAGTATGAGGTCGACGGCAAGGAGTATGTCGACTACGCCATGGGCAGTGCTTCACTGCTTCTGGGTCACGCGCACCCGAAAGTCGTGGCTGCGCTGACGGAGCAAGCGGCCAAAGGCACATTTTTCGCTGATTGCCATCCGCTCGAAATCGAATGGGCCAGTTTGATCCAGGAACTTATTCCCTGCGCTGAGCGCGTCCGCTTCGTGAGTTCCGGGACGGAAGCGACGATGCTGGCAATACGCATCGGTCGCGCCTTTTCCGGCAAGAACAAGATTTTACGTTTCGAGGGCCACTACCACGGCTGGCACGAGTTCGTCGACCTCGGCATGAACGCGCCCTATGACAAACCGACCTCGCTCGGTATTTTGCCGGGGACCGTGGAATCGACCGTCGTGGTAAAACCCGATCTGGAGCATGTCGCAGATGCGCTGAACGGCGACGACGATATTGGCACCATCATTTGCGAGGTCTCGGGTGCGAATTATGGCAGTGTGCCCCTACCTGATGGGTTCCTGCCCGAATTGCGCCGTTTGGCGGACGAACACAATGCGGTTCTCATCTTCGACGAGGTCATCACGGGGTTCCGTTGGAGTCCGGGCGGCCGGCAAGCCCGCGACGGCGTCTTGCCGGACTTGTGTTCGATGGCGAAAATCGTGACGGGCGGCATGCCGGGTGGCGCCGTTGGTGGCCGCGAAGAGTTCATGCGCCTTCTCGACCCGTCCGTTGAATTTCGTGGCAAGACACCAGGCGTGACGCACAAAGGCACGTTTAACGGCAATCCCTTGGTCGCCGCGAGCGGTGTCGCCGCTCTCTCGGAGATCAAAACCGGGACGCCCAACCAACTTGCGGATGCTGCGGCCGAGCGGCTGCGCACTGGCATGCGCGAGGTCATTGAGCAACATCAAGTGGCCGGCGCCGTTTATGGCGAAGCGTCGACCTTCCATCTCTATCTTGGTGACGACGTCAAAGATGGTTCGGTGAAAGGCCTCGGTGCGGAGAAAATTCGCGGCGTCCCAAAATCAACCATCGGTGCAATGCAAACCGGACTCCGTAAACGCGGCGTCGATTTGATGTCTCACATGAGTGGTGTGACCTCGATGGCACACACAGAAGCGGATGTCGACGAGACGCTGCAGGCTTTCGAGGATACCGTCCAGGAAATGATTGCGGACGGCCACATTGGCGGGCGTTCGTCGAATTAATGGATTCGGTTACGCAATTTGCACTCGGCGCCACGGTCGGGGCGGCCGTTCTCGGCAAACGCTTGGGTGTGCGCCGGGCCGCAATCGCGGGCGGCTTGCTTGGCACGCTCCCGGATCTCGACGTCTACATTCCGGTAGACGATCCTGTCGAATCTTTTGTCGGTCATAGAGGTGCGACGCATTCGCTGATTGTGCACGCGCTGATCACGCCGCTGATCGGTGAGGCTTTGGTGCGGAGCTTCGCCAAACTGCGGACGATGCGCCCGCTCGCGTACGCCGCCGTTTTTCTGTGTCTGACAACGCATGCATTGCTCGATGCGATGACGGTTTACGGCACAAGGTTGTTTTGGCCCATCTGGGATGAACCGCTCGGCCTTGGCTCGATATTCATTATAGATCCGCTTTATTCCTTACCGCTTCTCGTTATGACGATTTGGGCTGTTTTCCGGCGCGACTGGACTGAACGATACGGCAAGGTTGTGAAGACCGCGCTCGTCTTCTCAACGCTTTATCTTGGTTGGACCGCTGTCGGACAGCAAATCGCCGAAGCACGTGGGATCAGCTATCTCGAAAAACGCGGGCTACCGACGGATCAGATGCTTGCCGGTCCGACACCCCTAAACTCCCTGTTCTGGCGGCTCATCTCGGTCGACGGGTCCACGTATTATCATGTCTATGTGCCGCTGCTTGCCGGTATAGACAGTATTACGGCGTACCGTCACCAACGATGGGGTGCCGACATTCAGTGTTGGGCCGAGCGTGAAGTCGCTGGTAGCGGCGTGGCTGCAACGCTCGCGGATTTCGCAGACGGCTTTTATCAAATCGTGCGACGAGATGGGGATGTTGTGGTTTCGGATTTGCGCATGGGTAGTTATCCGCAATTCGTCTTCCGCTTTGCGGTCGCGAGCTACGCGGACGGCGTCATATCCGACAAACCCCCCGTGCGCCTTCCAACCGTCCGCCGATGGCCGGGCGATATGGATTGGCTTGTTGCGGGCGTGACGGGTGCGCGAATGATCAGGCCAAAGGAAGAGGCGCGCCTCGTGGCTGACCCTCGAACGCAGATCGCCAGTACCGAGGCGGGTGTGACAAACGCGTGTTGATCCAATTGGACCGCGATGATGTATGAAGTCGTAGGGATAGCGAGTCGGAGTTCCAAAGCATGGGGCTAAACCGTATTTGGATAATCGTCATTTTCGCGTTGGCCGTCGGCGGTTGCAGCCGCTTCAAGTTGCTTTACTCATTCAGCGGCGAAGCCATCGAAAGCGAGGTCGGCTATTTTCTCGATCTAAACGAGGACGAGCAGACGGCGCTGGAAGCGAAAGTCGTCGATCTCCTTGATTGGCATCGTTTTCAAATGCTACCGCGTTATGCCGATTTTCTTCGCCGAACGGCGGAAGAGGTCGATGCGTGGCCGCTCGAAGAGGCTACCGTTCGACAGGCAGTTGGTGACCTACGGCAACTGCTGCGCGCGACGATGGAAGGCGCGTCCCCTTTCATCGCGGATGTGCTCGTCCATCATACGAATCCAAAGAAACTGGATCACCTCCGGTCTCGGATGGCGGAACGAAACGCCGAGCGGCGGCGCGCACTCGAAGAGCCGTTGGATGTGCGTATTGAATCCAAAATGGAAAGTGCGATCTCGCGGTTCGAGCGTTTCTTCGGTGAGCTCACACCACAACAAACCGCGTCCGTGCGCCGCTATTTCGAAGAACGGGAGAAAACCTCGGCTGCTTGGTTGAACTTCCGGGAAGAACGCGGTCGTGTCTTATTGGCGTTTCTCAACAACCGTCCAGGTCGAGATGAAATCGCACAGTTCATGCCGGTACTTATGTTGCGTTCGGCGCAAGTGATCGATCCTACCTACAAGCAGTTCTCCGACGATTGGTGGGCCCGGGTTACGGACTGGATGGTCGAAATTTCGGTCTCGCTCACGCCGGTACAGCGACGTACTTTCAGCGAGGTCCTCCGGAATTACGAGACAGATATGATCGAGCTTTCGAGCTAGCGCCCGTTCCGGGCGACGTTGCGTTCACGCCCCGCTACTCTATTGTTCTTCGCAAATCAATTGAGGAGAGACGAACGATGGATTGGACAGAACGCCGTACCCGCTTCCGCGCTTTGATCGAAGGGGACCGATGTGTCCATCCGGGATCGGTCTTTGACGCGATGTCGGCACGGATCGCGGAAGATTTAGGTTTCGAGATTGGCATGTTCGCGGGCTCCACTGCGTCGCTCGCGGTGCTTGGTGCGCCGGATCATATCGTTCTCACGTTGTCCGAATTCGCTGGCCAAGCCTATCGCATCTGTCGCGCCGGCAATCTGGCGATCTTGGTGGACGCCGACCATGGATATGGCAACGCGTTGAATGTTATGCGGACGGTCGAGGAACTTGAGACGGCCGGCGTCTGCGCCGCTTCGATCGAGGATACAGAGCTGCCGCAACCTTTCGGCAGCGTCGGCACGCCGCGGATGCTCTCGATCGAAGAGGGTGCCGGTAAGATGAAAGCCGCGGTCGAGGCGCGCCAGGATCCGAAATTTGTGATCGCCGGTCGGACCAGCGCCTGTACCATCTCCGACGTCGACGACTGCATCGCGCGGGTGAAAGCTTATGAAGCGGCGGGTGTGGATATGATCTTCCTGGCTGGCGTGAAATCCAACGAGCAGATCGAAGCTGTCGCCGCAGAAGTGAATGTGCCGATGATCATCGGTGGCGGCCCGGCGCCGGATCTCGAGCTATACAGCAAGCTCGGTGTTCGCATTTCCTTGCAAGGGCATAAGCCGATCATGGCCGCGGTGCAGGGGGTGTACGATACTTTGAAAGCGCTCCGGGACGGCGTGCCGCATAGCGATATCGAATACTATGCAAAGCCGGACCTGATGAAACAGGTGACGCGCAGCGGCGACTACGACAGCTGGATGAAAGACTTTTTGGGCGGATAGTTTAAGAATTCCCCTTTGTTCGTCCGGTGCGCCGCTTTAGTTATTAAAAGGAAGACAAAAAATTTGAGGTCCGCCCGTGAAATTTGGCGTTTTGCAATTCTTTAGTTGGCCCGGTCGTCGCAATCCTTTGGAGGTCGTGTACGATCGTGCATTCGACCGAATTCGTATGATGGACGAAAACGGCTATGATGCCGTCTGGCTCGCGGAACACCACTTCAGTACGTACAGCGTTTGCCCATCGGTACATATGATGGGCACGCATATAGCCGCTCATACTAAGAATATTCGGATCGGCACAGCGGTCTCGCTGGCATCCTTTTATCATCCATTGCGCCTCGCCGAAGAGGTCGCTTTGCTGGATCAATTGTCTGGTGGACGCGTCAACTGGGGTGCCGGGCGCGGTTTCGATCCAACCGAGCACCGCATCTTCGGGGTTGAACCGTGCGAGAGCTATCCCCGGTTCCGCGAAGCTGTGGATATCGTGCTCACGGCGTGGAAGAACGACAAGTTTAGCTATGAAGGCGAATTTTGGAGCTTCGAGGATGTCGAGGTCCTGCCGAAACCGCGTCAGGACCCGATGCCGGTTTGGGTGGCCGCGTCGTCGGAGAATGCGCTCGATTGGGCCGGACAAGAAGGGTTTTCGATTATGATGGACCCGCATGCGACCTTCGAGGAGTTGGCCGGAAAACGAAGCTACTACCGCGATAAACTCTCGACGAGCGGTCATCCAACCAACGGACGTGATATTCCGATGGCCCGAACTTTGGCGATGGCGGAGACTTCGAGCGAAGCGACGGAAGTCGGCCGTCGCGGGGCCGAATTCATGTTCGGGTCGTATCTTCGGAAAAAGGAGAACATTTACGGCAAGGACGCGGGCGGCGAGAAAACGATGCAAATGGACGCACTCAACAAGACGATCCGCGACGGCGGCGACCCGGTGGCGAAATACGTCGATGAAGTCGCGATCTGCGGCGACCCGATCAAAGTCGTCGATAAACTGCAAGAGCTGGAAGAGACTGTACCGCTCGAGTACTTGATGGTCGCTCCATTGAGTCATGGCTCTTTCGTCACCTTCACGGAAAAGGTGATGCCGAAGTTCCTTTGACCGATAAGGTCGCGCTTTATGAAGCTCGGAGAAATATCCGCCCTCCCAGCAACTGAATTGCAGAGGCATTTGCACGATGGCTCGCTTAGCGCCGAAGACGTCGTCAATGCCGTCTTGGCCCAGATCGATCGTTTTGATCCGGAATTGAATGCGTTTGCACTTGTCGACCGGGACGGCGTGCGGGCGGCGGCGCGCGCGGCGGATAGACACCGGGCGGGGAATGGCGTGTTGGGACCGCTCCACGGGTTACCGTTTTCGGTTAAGGACGTCATTCAAACAAAGGGATTGGAGACGGCCTACGGCTCGCATTTGATGGCCGGCAATGTTCCAGGCAAGGATGCGGCGGCTGTTTATCGGCTTAAGGCGGCGGGCGCGCTGTTGCTTGGTAAGACGACGACACCCGAGTTCGCTCACAAAGTGCTGACCGATAGCCCGCGCCACGGGACAACCCGAAATCCATGGAATCCAGATTTTACGCCGGGTGGCTCTAGTGGCGGTGCGGCCATTGCCGTCGCTACGGGCATGGGGCCCTTTGCAGTGACCACTGACGGAGCGGGATCGTCACGAATTCCCGCAAGTTGCTGTGGTGTCTTGGGCCTTAAAGCGACGTTGGGCCGTATTCCAAACGAAGATGGTGCCGATCTATTTGGGGCGTTCAGTTATATCGGCGCGATGACGCGGACGACAGGCGATCTTGTCATGATGTTGAATGCCATGAGCGGTGCGGAGCCGGGCGATCCGTGGGCTCGGGCGGCTTCGTATCCTCGAGCCGAGTTGCCGAGTGAACCGGCATCCGCCCTCGAAGGCCTTCGCGTGCACTACAAACCGTATCTCGGGAACGATGCGCTGGACGGGGACGTCTCCCAATTGATGGAGCGGGTTCTCGAAATGCTTGGGGCGAATGGCGTTATCGTTGAGCGGAGCGACGGCCGCGAGGATTGGGGGAGCGATATGGCTCGCGCCTGTATTCGCGGTCTGATGGCGGCGCGCATGTCGCAATATTCCTCGGCAGACCGCGCGCGGATGGACCCCTCGTTGCAGGCGTCGATCGCCGAGGGTGAGGCGATCGACGCGCCCGTGATGAAGGAGATCCCGTTGCTTCGGAGTGCACTTTATCGGCAAACCGAGGCCGTATTCGAGAGCGCAGACCTTCTGCTGACGCCGTGCCTCGGTGCGCCGCCGCTCCGGGTGACGCATCTTGCGACGGAGCCGGTTGAGATCAACGGGCGAAACGCCGGCCCACTGAGGTCGGCTTGGTACAACTACCCGGCGCCGTTCAATCTGACAGGACATCCGGCATTGTCGATCCCGGCAGGTCGGACGCCCGACGGGTTACCGGTCGGTATACAAGCGGTCGCGCCATGGTACGATGAACAGCGCTTGGTCGATTTGGCAGCGGCCATTGAGCTGTTGCAGCCATGGGAGGTCACGCCCGCAATCAAAGAGGAATAGAGGTCGCATGCACGAACTTCCGCTTTTCCCCGTGATGGGTGTGGGCAGCTATGCCGCGCCGGGCTGGTTTATCGCTTTCCGGCAGAAGATACGGGACGAATCCGCAGGCGAGGCGGATATCCAAGAAGCATTGGATGATGCGACACGTATTGCTGTTTCCGACCAGTTAGACGCCGGTGTCGATATTCTGACCGATGGCGAACTGCGCCGTCAGCGTTTCGTCTATGAAATGTTCGATCGCGTGATCGGACTTTCCCGAATTACGCCCGGTCGGAAGATTGGCGTGCCCGGATATGACATGGCGCCGCATTTCGAAGTCGTCGAAAGAGTTGAGGCGCCAGACGGCTTCGGGGTCGTCGATGACTTTCTTGCGTTGAAAGTCTTGGCGCCGGACCGACCTTTGAAGGTAGCCATACCCGGCCCGTTGACCTTCGCTATGCCGCTGAAGGCGGGCGTCCGCAACCGCGACGAAGTCATGGATGAAATCGTCACGATGGTGCGGGCCGAACTGTCGGCGTTGTCCGACGCGGGGGCGGATTATATTCAACTCGACGAACCAGCGCTGCCGCATCCGCCGCTCGAGCTCTCGCACACTGAGGCCGTCGCTCTCGTGAACCGTACGGCGGAAGGATTCGATGGAAAGCGCGCCGTCCACGTGTGTTTCGGAAACAATGCCGGACGGCCATTCGCAGATCGTGGATTTGGTCGATTGATGGATGCTATGAGCGCCTTGAAATGCGATCAACTCGTGCTTGAATTTGCGAACCGGCAAATGGCGGATGTCGAACTATTGGGACCATTGTCAGAGATGTTCGAGATCACAGCCGGCGTCGTCGACGTGAAGAACTTCTACCTAGAAAGCGCGGAAGAAGTCGCAGACCGTATTCGCCGTTGTCTGGAATTTGTCCCCGTCGAGAAATTGACGGTCACTGCGGATTGTGGCTTCTCGGCATTGCCCCGTTATCTGGCACGCCAGAAAATGCAGGCGATGGTCGCGGGCGCGAGCGCCGTACGGGCATCACTTTAAGCGGCACGTTTTCGCCGTTTGAACATCCCTTTGGGGCGCGTCGCTTCGAGGACTTCCAAAAGCGCGTCGGTTTTTGCGGACCGAGCGCCCTTGCGCCAAATCAGGACGGTTTCGGCGTAGTCTTGACCTGGCGGCAGTGCATGCGTCGAGAGATGTTTCTTCATTGGAAATCCGTCCAGAACGGCGGCCGGCAAGAGTGAGATACCCATACCGGCGACTGTGCAGCCGAGCATCGCATGATATGAGCCGAGTTCGATGATCTTCTCCGGCATTTCATCCTGGTCGGCGAACCAGTCCTCGAGACGTTTTCGGTGCGGGCAGCCGTTCTCGAACGCCAAAAGCGTCTTAGGCGCAGCACTGCTGGCTGAGTCGATTTTCGGTTGATCTGCCGCCGCGATAAGAACCAAAGCTTCCCGGTAAATAAGCGCCTTCTCGAAAGGTTCATCGGCGATCGGCTCGGCGACGAGGGCAGCATCGAGATCGCCCTCCAGAATCTGGCGAGCTAGCTGGGATGGATTCCCGGTTTTTAACTCGATGGTAAGTTCCGGATAGCGCTTATTGAGAACCGCGAGCGGCTTGGGAAGCCGAACACCGGCCGTGCTCTCCATAGAACCGAGCCGCAATACACCGCGCGGGCGCGCATCCTCGACGGCGGCGCGTGCTTCGTCCGCCAAGCTCAAGAGACGTTCAGCGTAAGTCAGGAGCGTATGCCCNGACGGCGAGAGATGCAGCTTTTTTCCTTCGCGAATAAAAAGATCGACACCCAGGTCTTCTTCGAGCTGGCGAATTCTGGTGGTGACGTTGGATTGCACGCGGTGCAGCCGCTCGGCCGCGCGTGTGATGCCGCCCGCCTCGACGACGGTGCGAAAGATGTGAAGATCGGATAAATCCATCGTTCTTATTTTGTGATANTAAACATCATTATTATTCATTTTTAATGATTATATGATCGATTTACAACCCTCTCCAACAACCTGCGGAGCGGTTTCGCAGGGATACATCGAAGGAGATGGTTATGAGATACGACGAAAATTTCGAAAAGTGGGCACAACATTTCCAAAGTTTGGATTCGAAACGGTGGGAGCGCGCGCAAGGCGAGGCCATGCGGCGGGCGCGGCAAGCGCGTACCAAAGCATTCTTCCAAGCGTTGCGTTGGACAACGGGCCGGATCAGGAAAATCGCCTGGATCATTCTTCAACCGCATCCCGCGATGGGGAGGCCTTTTGGCGTTCCGCACCATGTCATCGGCCGTTGAAGATCGGATTGGGAGTTACGTTATAACACCAGAAAATATCGATACCATNCGACGCAGTTGGAGCTTAGTCACCCCAATTGCTGACGAGGCGGCCGCATTGTTCTACGACCGGTTGTTCGAGATCGATCCAACCGTGATACCGCTCTTCAAAGCGACCGATATGGCGGCACAGCGCCGAAAGCTAATGGATGTTATCGGCACGGTCGTTCGCAGCCTTGAAGAGATCGAAACCTTGATCCCGACGGTGGAAGCGCTTGGTCGGCGTCATGTTGGATACGGCGTAGAAGACCGGCATTACGATTCAGTCGGCGCGGCGCTCCTGTGGACCCTTGAGCAAGGTCTAGGCGATCAATGGTCCGCGACCACCGCCTCGGCTTGGCGGGACGCATACGGATTGCTCGCCGGTGTGATGCGGGACAGTGCAAACCGTGTCGGCGAAGCGGCATGAATTGTCTGAAACTTCCGCGCGAACAGCGGCCGGGGAATGGAAATCCCCGGCTGCCTTGCTTTGATCATGTGTCAGCTGAGAAACGGTAGAACCGCCTCGCAGAATGCTTTCGGTTGCTGGCGGAACATACTGTGGCCGGCGTTTGGGATNATGGCGGTTTTGGCGTTCTGTGCATGGGCCGCCAGTGCGCGAAGAACGATTGGCAACAAACCCTTTGTATCGGCGCCGCCGACGAAAAGCGTTGGCAGAGACAATGCCTCCGCATCGGCTTTCGAATAGGGCCGCCGTCCTTCATGTATCTGTGCCAGCAACGTGTACGCGTTGTCTTCACGCATCTGCCGGTCGACCAACGGCAGTTTGTCCCAAGAACCGGAACCGTTGATGCCGTCGATAAACGCCCGAAGACCGCCTTCGAGATCGCCGGCCGCGATAAGTTCCGATGATTGTGCGACGTGCGCCCGCGAGCCGGCCCCGGCCGACAGGTCGCCAGCGTCTTCCGGCATTAGATCATCTTCCAAAGTGCCGCCGGGTTCGGCCAGGACAAGTTTTCGAATGAGATCGGGTCTCTTGAGTCCCACATGAAACGAGATATGGCCGCCGCGCGAATGTCCGATGAGATCAACAGGGCCAAGGTCGAGACCTTCGATAAAGGCAATGGCGTCGTCGATGTGCTGATCCATTCGAAACTGGCCGCCTTCGCCGTTCCAATCTTCGGGGAAGTAATGCCGCATGCTCGGCGCGATCAAGCGGTTGTTTGCGGACAACGGTCCCAAGACACCGTTCCAGGCCCGGAAATCATTGAGTGAGCCGTGAATACAGACGATCGGCGGGCCGTCTCCGATATCGAGATAGGCCATATCGTAATCGTTCACGCGAAGGGTCTTCATGTGAATACGTCCCTTTGGGTTTGTTTTGCCAAGTGGTATCACAAGTTGCTCTACAGGTCATACGAGATGACAAACTGAGCAAATGTTGAAATTCCGCAAGGAGGCTCAACGTCGATGGAATGCCCTGTGTTGGAGTGCTTTGGCAACATGATCGATCTTTACACGGCTGCGACGCCCAATGGATGGAAAGTCGCCATCGCCTTCGAGGAAATGGAATTGCCTTACAATCCGATCGTGCTGAACCTCAGCGAGCGGAAACAACATGAAGAATGGTTCCTGAAGATGAACCCGAATGGCCGTATTCCTGTTATTGTCGATCATGATGCAGATCACCTGACGGTCTTCGAGACGGGCGCGATCATGCTCTATCTCGCTGAAAAAAGCGGCAAGTTCATGCCGACGGACCTCAAACAGCGGCATGCTGCGATGCAATGGCTGATGTTTCAGATGTCTGGTATCGGGCCGATGCAGGGACAAGCGGTGGCCTTCGAACGCTATTTTCCGGAAGACGTGCCGGCCGCCCGCAAGCGCTATCATAACGAAACGCGCCGCTTATACGAAGTGTTGGACCGGCACCTCGCCGACCACGAATGGCTGGCCGGCGAGTATANGATCGCCGACATGGCGAATTGGGCCTGGATTCGAAGCCACAAATGGGCACGGGTGCCGACAGAAGGTTTAGAACATTTGGAACGATGGATGGCCGCGATGGCGGCACGGCCGGGCTGTCAGCGCGGTGTAAATGTACCGCCGCCGACCCGCACGGCCGCGCAAACCAAAGCGAGCGGCGCTTCAATCACAACCGCTTAGAAAACGGCTTTCGGATACGGAGAACCAATGGATTTTGATTTTACCGAAGACCAGGAAGCGATTCGGGATGCAGCGCAGCGTTTTGCGACCGAACGTCTGGCACCTGGCTACTTGGCGCATGACGCTCAAGAGGCATTCGATAAAGAGCTAATTCTCGGAATGGGGGATTTAGGCTTCATCGGTACATCTTTGCCGGAAGACCTCGGTGGCCTAGGTCAGGATTTCGTGACCGAGGGAATTGTGATGGAGGCGCTGTCCCGCGAAGATCTCAATGTTGGCTATATCCTTCTATTGAATACGTTGAACGCCGGCATTATTGCCGAGCACGGCTCGCGCGAAATGGCCGAGAAGGTGATCCCGGAGATTTGCAGCGGGCGGACGACCAGCTGTCTCGCCCTGACCGAGCCGAGCGCGGGTTCCGACGCGGCAAACATTCGGCTTCGGGCGGACCGCAAAGGCGATCGCTTTGTGTTGAATGGCGAAAAGACGTCGATTTCTATGGCGCATCAAGCGGATATCGGTGTCGTCTTCGCGCGCACCGGCACTCAGGAAGAACGCGCCCATGGAATCACGGCCTTTTTGGTCAATCTTGACCAACCCGGTATTAGCCGAACGACGTTCACCGACGTCGGTTCGGGCGTCGTCGGGCGCGGCTCCATCTTTTTCGACGATGTCGAGGTACCCGCAGACAATATGATCGGCGACGAAGGAATGGGGTTCAAACAAGTCATGGGCGGATTCGATTTTTCGCGCGCCTTGATCGGATTGCAGTGCATTGCACCGGCGCAGGCGTCGTTGGACGAGACTTGGTCGTACAGCCTGGAGCGCGAAGCCTTCGGCAAACNGATCGCGGCGAACCAAGGCGTGACCNAGCCGCTCGCCGTGGCCGAAACCCAAATCACCGCGGCGCGGTTGCTGTGTTACAAGACCCTTTGGCTGCGCGATCAAGGGCGCCCGCANACGGCGGAAGCAGCGATGTGCAAATGGTGGCCGCCGCAGATCGCATTCGAGACGATTCATCAGTGCTTGCAGCTTCATGGCCATCTCGGCTACGCGAAAGACATGCCGTTCCAGCAGCGCCTACGCGAGGTTATGGGCTTGCATATTGGNGACGGNACNAAGCAAATACANAAAATGNTNATNTACNGNCGNAANCTNGCGGAAGCNCAGCANNGNGCNTAGNGGNNNCCNCCNNANANTNTNGGAGNNANNANANAATGAAGCCAGTTTGNCTTGTNATTGGTGCGGGTGCCGGNATCGGCGGNACNGTCGGNANGCGTTTNGCNCGCGANGGNTATCANGCNGTCTTGTGNCGGCGNACNGGNCANGANGGTCTGGANNNGATNGTNGCTGCGANATCGAGGNCGGCAGGCNNNTCGGCGACNGGNTTTCTGTTGAANGCNGTNGANGCGGANAGNATNGAAAANTTGATTGCCAAGGTNGANGCGGATATCGGNNCNATCNANGTCTTGGTCTANAANCTNGGNTCNCANGTCGGNAANCGNANNCTTNAAGANACCANNTACAAGACNTTNGANNTNGGNTGGCGCATGGCGACCTTTGGGTTGTTTCGAGCGGCGTCGACAGTCTGTCCGCTGATGGAAGAGCGTGGCCACGGCACGCTCCTGGTCACTTCGGCCACGGCGGCCGTGCGTGGCAATAAGGGCCAGCATTCGCACGCGTCCTCGATGGGCGGACGGCGCATGCTGTGCCAATCGCTGAACGCCGAGTTTGGTCCAAAGGGTATTCATATCGCGCATATCCTGATCGACGGCGCGGTCGATGCTCCCGATACGCTGGGCAAAATGCTTGGACCTGAGAAGTTTGAAGAATTACGCGCGACGCGCGGTCGGGAGAATGACGGGCTCATGGTGCCGGAAAAGATCGCCGACACCTACTTTCACATTGCGCATCAGCACCGGTCGACTTGGACGCATGAGATCGACCTGCGGTCCTTCAGCGATCTGCCCTGGTGGAATACTTAACACGCTGCCGTCCAAACGTGTTTCAACGGAATTTCAGGTACACGGTTATGTTCAAAAACATATCGACGTCCCGACCGTTGGCCGCCAGTGGGAGATAAAGTCTTTCAGACTCGATAAAGTCCTTTTCCGGATTGGACATGGTCTTGGCGCGTCGAAAATAGATCACACCTGTTTCGGCCGCTTTTGCAATTGACGGCCAAGCGTCGCTCGATTTTATGCCGGGGAAGAGGTCTGCCATATCTAGTCCTGTGACTTCTCGGCCGGTGAAATCGACTATTTCCATTCCAGCTCTTCGAACCGTTAGGGTCAGGGGATCGTGCATGACGTCGAGCGGGTCGAAATGTTGCCGGCCAGGCAGCCCCTCTTTTGGGTGTATTGATTGCCAATAATTATACTACTCTGCGATTTCTGGGGCGCAGGCATCAGGCAACGAATTCAAAAGAAAACCTCAGGCGATTGACCTAGTAGGACCTGTCCAACCGCTTCGAAATGCGCGTCCCGGGATTGTATCTGCTGGGACAGGGTATGAATGTCGCGAAAGCGGCGTTGAAAGGCGCTGCCAGCAAAAATCGCATCGACTCCGGCTTGCTTGTAGACCCAGTCGGCGACTTCGATCGCGCCGTTTATGGCGTTCGCCGTGGCGAGCCGAACCCGCGCGCGGTCCGGGATGTCGATGGCACCTTGCGCACCGGCGCGATCGTATATCTCGGCAAGTGTTTCGAGCGTATAGGCCCGTGCCGCACCGAGCTTCACTTCGGAACGGGCGACCCCTGACTGGATCGTGCCGCTATCGGCAAGGCGTTTATATCCGCGCGGTGTTTTGTCGGCCGCGAGGATTTTGAAGTCGTCCAGCATGGCGCCGGCCGTGCCGAGCGCCACGCCTGCCACACCGACGGCATAGATACCTTGCATAGGAAATCCGTAGAGCGGATTGGGGTCGCGCCGCGCTTCCGGCATTTCTCGCGTGCCCGTGAAGGCCTCTTCGATAAACAGGTTCTCGACGGTATAGGAATCCGAGGCCGTTCCGCGAAGGCCTATCGTGTCCCAGGTGTCGAGTAATTCCGCGTTCGCAACCGGGAACAGCATAGAACGGATGGCCGGCTGACCGAACTGATTCTGGCGAAAAGTACCATCTGGCTCCTGGACGCGGCAGTGGACGCCCATCCAAGTCGCCTGTCGGCAGCCGCTCGCAAAATCCCAACGCCCCGTGACGCGGTAACCGCCGTCTTCAACCTTTGCCACGGTCGCATTCGGTGGTCCCCAGGCCACCAATGCGTCCGGCGCGCTGAAGATGGTTCGCGCGGTTTCGGGCTCGAGGTGCGGCGCCATCAATGCGGCACTATTCGCGACGAAGAGATTCCAGGCCACCGACGCATCGCATCGCGCGATCGCTTCGATGGTCGCTAGATACGCGCCAGGCTCGAGTTCGTCGCCGTCGAAGGCCCGCGGTAACAACATTCGGCTGAGTCGAGCGCGATGTATTTGGGTCATCAAGGACGGTGGAATACGGCGCGTCCGCTCGATTTCTTCCGCCGCCGTGACGATCGCATCGCAGAGAGCCGGATCGAGGGAGGGTTGCATGCCGTAAACCGCTTTCGTCCTAATCGCCTTCCGCGAAGAAGGCCAATAGTTGCTCGTTTAAGAAATCCGGTGCTTCTTCGGGGACGAAATGGCCGCTTTCCGGTGCGATTTCGCCGCGCACATCGACCGCAACGCGCTTCAACGATTCTTCGGTTTCGCTGATCCGGCCCCGAGCGTGGGGATAGCTCTTTCCGCCCGAGACGGTGAGAACCGGCATTGGCAGTTTCTGGCGGGCGATATTGGCTTGATTGTCCTCGACGTCTTGTGCCGCCGCCCGATAGAGGTTGAACCCGGCGCGCATGGCACCCGGCTGCGAATAAGTGCGAACGTATTCTTTTAGGTCGACGTCATCGATGGCGTCGGGTCGGTAGGCGAAGGTGCGGTAGAACCAAGAAAGATAAACGTCTTCCCGTCCCGCCGTAAGCGCCTCGGGCAGATCGAGTGTCATGTGAAATTGATGATGCCAACGTCGCCCGCCTTGCGAGAAATCACCACCACAGCCGGGGATTGGCACGTCAATGATGACGAGACGTTTGACCGCCTCGGGATGCGCCGCCGCCAGCGCATAAGCGGTCGGGCCGCCCCAATCATGGCCGACCAGATAGAACGAGTCGTGCCCAAGCTCGCCATTCACCATTCGCCAAATATCGTCCGCGATGGTCTTTTTGTCATAGCCCGACTGCGGCCGGGAACTGTCGCCAAGGCCCCGCATGTCCGGGGTGATAACGGTGTACTTTTCTGACAAGGCCGGAATCTGATGACGCCACTCCCACCAGGTCTGCGGGTAACCGTGGATCATCACCACGGGAAAGCCGTCACCCGCGGTCACGTAATGCAAGAGCACTTCGCCGACATCGGCATAGTGGTGCGTGACGCGGGGGTCGTCCGGCGAAGTCAGGCTCACGCGTCGTCTCCCATCCAAAGGCTCCAAACGGCGAGTAGCGGGACATCCTTGGACCGCATGCCGTGTACGATATTGGGTATGTTATGCACGAATCCACCGACACCCGGTGATCTGAATGCGCCTTCGGCACCCTGTTTCCATTCGCCGGGTGTGAGGACCGTATAGATTTCCTCCGGCGGATGGCGATGATCGGGATAGCGCGTCTCTGGTGCCAATAGGCTCATACCAATTCGGATATCGTCGCGCGCCTCCAAGCCGTCCTTGCCGATGACCACCGCATTGGCATGGCAGGCCTTGAAGGTCGCGTCATCGTCCTCGCCGTTTGGCCGCAACACCCATTTCAGGTGTGGCGCGATTGCTTCAAGCGCGCGGGCCAAGTCAGCGACGGGGCCGTCCTCGGCTTTCGCACCATCTAAGGCGGCCTTTAGGTGCTCGCAGGCGGGCATTTCGACGGCATCCGGATTTGCCGGCTCTCCGGGGGTCGTGTTTGCCGTGGAAAATATCTTGTCCGCGACGGAAAGTGCCTCCGCTGTTGCCCCCGATGCGGCGAACGCGTCTCGGGTCGCATCGAGGAAAGATTGAAGTTCTTGCGATCGTGCCAATTTCGGTTCCTCCCCGTTAGACAAAAGTCAGCAGCCGCCGCGGCGTTTCGACCATGATCCGATCGATCTCCGCTTCACTGAAACCGCGTCGGCGCATCAGCGGGATTACGTTCTCAAAAATATGACCGTAGCCATGGCCGCCAAACGTCGAAAGACGCGTCTTGTAACAAATATCGTGCGATATCGCGATTTGGTCGAGATGTCCTCGATCAATCAGGCGTCGAATCCAACGCAGCCGGTCCGCATCGTTGGGTAGGTCGACCTTGAAATTCAGAGCGTAGAAGGATTGTTCCTGGCCGAATAGGTCGAGTTCGATAACGCAGCCGGTATCCGCCAGTCGAAACAGACGCTCGTCATCGAAAACGGTGCGATCGATATGGCTGATGATGAGTCGGGACATAGCACCGCCCCGCGCCGCGACAAAATCGGCCACTTCCTGCGGTTGGTCGGGATCGCGGCCCGGATGCACGTTGAGCGCGGCGCCGGTTTCCTTCTGTGCGATCAGAGCGCCTTCCATGACGCGCTTTTCAAGGTCCGTCCACGGCGATTGGCACCCGATCTCTCCAATGAGGCCGGCCCGCGCGTCCGAGCCCCAGGCGGCCTCGTAAATTTGGCCAACCATCTCTGTGGCGAAATCATCGACGCTACGCTCCCGGTTGGCTGGATCTTGGTATTTGTCGACATAATGACCGCATCCCATGACGATATGGGTGTCGGTTGCTTTCGAAATACCGATGAGGCCTTCGGGGTCGGGCTTCAGACCGCCGACGGTAAGCTCGACGATGGTTTTTCCGCCGGCCTGCCGCATTTCGGCGACTTCCTGTGTCGCAATTTTACGATCGAACAGGACAAGATTTCGCGGCACTTTTCCGCGCGAGCCGTAATTGATGTGCCAGTAATTGCAAAGATTGATCTCGGGCCCTTGGTCCGGATCGGCCTGCATCTTTGGTGTGCGGATATCCCAAAGGAGGTGCTCGTGCATCAAGGTCGGACCGAGATCTTCGGGGTCGATCAACCCAAGGAATGTTTGAGCCTTTCCAGTCAGGTCGCTGCGCGTGAGTCTCGTCATCTTAGGCAAACGGGTCGTTGGCGGGGTCGCGATTCCAGATGTATTCCATGAACTTCGCCGAATTCACAGCGATCTCCTCGCCCCGCAGCCGGGCAATCAGGTCGAGGGCCATGTCGATACCGGCAGAGACGCCCGACGAGGTCACAATGTCGCCGTCGTCGACCCAGCGCGCCTGGCGCTTCCAATCGACTTTGGGCCCTTGTTCCAGCACCCAGTCCCACGCGACTTTGTTGGAGGTCGCCGGACGTCCGTCGAGCAGGCCGGTGCGGGCCAGGACAGCCGAGCCTGTGCAAACCGTTGCCGTCACATCCGCCTTCGCGCTCATCGCTGCGATTTTTGCGAGGAGAGCATCGTTCGAGACCGCGGCTCTGGTACCGAAACCGCCTGGGATCAGCAGGATGTCAAAATCCGGCGCGTCTTCGAAACTATAGTCTGCCATCGTTGATGGGCCTTCACCGGATTTCACGGCCGCAGGGCTGTCACCGATTGTGAATTGGTTGAAGAAGCGGTGCCAACCGCCGTCACCATCTGGAACGCGGCAGCTCGCGAAGGCTTGGACCGGGCCGTACATGTCGAGGGTCGTGAAACCCTCAAAGACGACATGCGCCACGGATTGTACCTGGATTTCGTCAGCCATTCTCGCCTCCCTGAAAACGTCGTTTTATGGACCTTATCGAAAAATTTCCTGATGGGAAGCGCGAACGCTCTATATCAAGAATGTGTTTTCGATTATTGATCACCCTTATCCGCGGATTTGCCGATGACTGCCCCACATATTGCGGGGCGTGCCGACACGCTCGTTATCGGCCTGGTCGCGCTCGCGCATCTGTTGTCGCATTTCTACCAAGTCGTCCTTGGGCCGCTTTTCCCGCTCCTGAAAGAGGAGTTCGGGGTCAGTTATACCGAGCTGGGCCTGACAATTTCCGTACTCTACGGCGTCTCCGGTGTGTGTCAGGCTTTCGTCGGTATCCTGGTTGACCGCTATGGGGGCGATCGTCTGATGATTTTCGGTGTCGTCACGATGTCGACGGCGGTCTTGTTGATGGGATTCGCGCCAGCCTATTGGGTCCTTTTACCACTTGCGGCTCTCGCGGCGCTCGGCAACAGCGTCTTCCATCCGGCAGACCTTTCGATCCTCTCCGAGAAAGTGCACCCAAGCCGCCTTGGGCGGGCATTCGGAATTCATGGATTCGGTGGGACCTGCGGCTATTTCATCTCGCCAATTATCGTCTATTACGGCGTGACCAGCGTTGCGGGGTGGCGGATGGGGTTGATCGTTGCCGGTCTGATCGGCCTCTCGGCCGCCTTGTTGATCTGGCGCTATCGTTCCGTTCTCGCAATGCCGCGTCGAGACCCGAGTTCTGGCGAAGAACGCGGCGGTAAGGCGGATATCGGCTTTTACCGGGATCTCGTCACGAGCGCTCCGTTGATGTCGGCTTTCTTTTATTTCGTGCTGGTCGCGGCGGCCCTGGCGGGCATGCAGGGATTTACCGTGACGGCGCTGGTCGAACGGTTCGACACACCACTGCATCTCGCGGCGGCCGGGGTCACGGCTTACTTCTTCGGCGGTGCCGTTGGTATCTTGTTGGGCGGGGAAATCGCCGACCGTTTCCGCTATCCTTCCTTCATCGCGAGTGGCGGATTGGCCATCGCCGCGGTCTTGATGTCCACCATCGGGCTTTTCGATATGTCGATCACTATGATTATCGGGATCATGTGCGGTGTCGGTTTCTGGAGCGGAATCACGCAGCCGTCTCGGGACATCCTCGTGAAAGGGGCCGCGCCCGAGGGGGCGTCGGGCAAGACGTTCGGTTTCGTCTATTCGGGCTTGGACCTCGGCGGCGCCGTGGCACCGCTCTACTTCGGCTATTTGATGGACGGCGGCCTCTACAACGAAGTTTTCCTCGTGATCGGCGGGCTCTATGCGTTGGCGATCTTTACGATTCTGCAGTTGCGCCGGGGTCAGCGCGCTTAGCTCGCCGTCGTCTTGTCGAAACCCATATCGCGTTCAATCGCTACGACGTCGTTCGGGCGGTCGAAATTCTCGGGCGTGGTGTCGCCGCGGGTTCGGTCGCGACCGATGGTTTTGAAGAAATCTTCAAGTCCGGCCGGCCCGATGACCCAGAGCTGCACCAGGTCTTCATCCGTATCGTTGAAGATTTCGTGCACCACGTCCGGACCCAGGAAACATGCGGTACCCGGGGCCAATTCGTGCCGTTCGCCATCGACGAGCACATAGCCCCGGCCGGAGAAACATATCTGCAACTCGACTTGGTCTGTATGCGAATGGGCGCGGATGTTGCTGTGCGGCGCGACGGATTGATACCCCATCGAAAATCCATCGAACTTTGTGAGTTCCGGGAAGAGCTTGGGACTGGAATAGCCGTTGGCCGGCTTCGGCTGCCAATAGGACGGCCCTTCTCCCGGTTGCATGACGACCGCGTGGCCGCGGCAGGCGTCTAGTTCAGACATGTGCTTCTCTCCAACATCGCAGTTGCGGACAACTTAAGACGCTTGTCTGGTCTGCGGCAAGGACGCACTATTTTATTCGAAATAGGAGAGGCAGGGTGAGCGACGATATTCCTTTGATTGATCTGGCGCCATTACGCGACGGTCTGGACGGCGCGCGTCGGATCGCGGGCGCTCTCAATCATGCCCTCGAGAATGTCGGCTTCCTGATCATCGTCAATCATGACGTCCCGGCCGATCTCATCGCGCAGACATTTGAGGAAGCGCGGCGGTTCCATGACCAGCCCTTGGACGTAAAACACGCGCTGCGGATGAACGAACACAACAACGGTTATATGGCGGAAGGCCGCTATAACGTTCGCACCTCGCGGGTCAGCGAAAAATCCGTGCAACCGGATGCGAACGAAGCGTTCTTTCTAAAACGCGAGCGGCCCGCGGACGACCCTCTGGTTTTAGCCGAGCGGCGATTCGCGGGACCGAACATCTGGCCCGCCGACTTACCGGCGTTCCGCGAGAAGGTCATTGAATACTGCGATGCGGTCGACGCGATGGCGCGGCGACTGATGCCGGCGCTCGCTTTGTCGCTCGACCTTGAGCCGGATTATTTCGAGCAACCCTTTGCGGAGAGCCAATACTCGTTCCGGCTTTCGCATTACCCCCCGGTTGCGCGCGAGGAGGGTCTGTACGGTATCGCGCCGCACACGGATATGAATTTTATGACATTTCTGCCCCAGTCCGGTGTGCCCGGCTTGCAGATCGCGACGGAGCCCGGCAAATGGCGGGACGTGCCTTACGTGGCGAATTCGTTCGTCGTGAATACGGGCGATACCCTGCACCGTTGGAGTAACGGGCGCTATCTTTCGACGCCGCACCGCGCACTGCCGCCGGTTGGCGAACACCGATACGCCATCCCGTTTTTTCTCGGACCGCATTTGGATACGGAGATCGCCTGCCTGCCGAGCTGTACCGATGATGAAAATCCGCCGAAATACGCGCCGACCACCTATAGCGATTTTATGATCTGGTGGTACGACGCGAACTATAATGCGGCCGATCAAGACGATCTCGCAGTTGTGAATTCCTGATGCGGTCCATTGTGATGTGAAGTCCCGGCAAACGCGGAGTGATCCATGAGTTATAGAAATTTCGTTGTACCGGTCCTGTTCGGCCTGCTTTTGTTGTCGAGCGTCCCGCACGGCAATGCCAGCCAGGGCATTCAGCTCAACGATCAAATCAAAGCGGCGCTGTCTGCCGCGAAGCCGGTGCGCGGCAATGCGCCGGAGCGGGAGATGTTCGACGGGAAACCGCTTCTCGTCGTTTTCTTCGCCAGTTGGTGAACCACCTGCAGGTACGAGTTCGTGCAACTCGGCGAATACCTGAAGGAAAAAGGCGAAGACTCCCTCAATATCGTGTCCGTGGCGTGGACGGAAGGACGCTACGGTTACGCTTCGGAAGGCCGGTTGCAGCGGATGGTCGAAAAGTTTCACCCGGCAATCCGTGTCATCCGCGAGACGCCGGATGTGGTCGAGGCCTTCTCGCCGCTGGTTTATGTGCCGGCGAATTTCGTGTTCGATAAAACCGGGAAGCGCCTCTTCGGCGACGGCAACCGGGAATATATCGACAAAGATCGATTGGCGCAGATACTCGGGACGGCAAAGTAGCGGTTAGAGCGTGTTCTTTATAACGACGCCCTCTTTCATGATGACGGGCATCTTCTCGCCTTGATTGGTGAGGACGCGTAAGTCTTCGAGCGGATTGCCGTCGACGGCCAAGAGGTCGGCAATGGCGCCTTCGGCCAATACGCCAAGCTTACCTGGCATCCGGACGACTTCGGCACCCACCAAGGTGGCGCTGCGGATAATATCGGCTGGTTTTTGGACTTCTGCGCGAAGCAGGAACTCGTCCGACTGCAGTTCCGGCGAGCGCGAGATATCGGTACCGTAGGCGAGTTTCAGGCCGGCGTTTGCCGCGATCTCAAGCGACCGCGCACCGGCCTCGGCGACATCGCCGAGTTTTGCCATGGCTTCGGGCGTATATCCCAGCTCAAGTCCTCGTTTGCCGAGGTTGTCGTAGCAGATGAGGTTCGGGACCATGTATGCGCCGGCTTCCGCCGCGAGCTTGGCAGCGCCCTCGTCGATCAGATTGGCATGTTCGAGCGTCCGGACGCCAAGCTCAATACAGCGACGGATACCGGCCGCTGTATAGACATGTGCCATGACATACGTGTGCGAACGTCGCGCTTCGTCGACCACGGCTGAAATTTCATCATCCGAATACTGCAATTGGTCGATGGGGTCCGATTGAGACGTCACACCGCCACCGGCCATCAGTTTGACCTGATCGGCGCCTTGGCGGATTTCGTCCCGCACGGCCTTGCGGACTTCAGCGACACCGTCCGCAATCCGGCCGAGGCCGAAACCGGAGAGGTGCGCGGCACACTCACAGGGCTCAAACTGATTAGCGGAGGTGCGCGGATCGCCGTGCCCGCCGGTTTGGCTGATGGCGCGTCCGGCAACGAACAAGCGCGGTCCTGGTGTCAGGCCTTGTTCGACCGCTTGGCGATGCCCGGCATCGGCGCCGCCCGCATCGCGGACCGTCGTGAACCCGCGCATCAGCATACCTTCCAATGTCGAGAGCGCATGCGCCGTGATCAGTGAAGGCAACATCTGCGGAGTGGTCGGCAGAATGAGTGGGTGGATATGGACGTGGCAATCGATGAGTCCCGGCATCAGGGTGTGCCCACCGAGGTCGATCTCTTTCGCGCCGTTGGCCGCGATCGCGCCAGTTTCGAGAGCGGCTATGTGGCCGTCTTGCACCAAGAGCTGGTAGCCGCTCTTCAGCACCCCGTCGACGACGTCGAGGAGTTCAAAATTCTTGAATAGGATCGGAGTATCCGCCATCTGCCTGCCCACCCGTGTTGTCCCTCCAGGGTAGGCGGGCGGCAGATGAAGTCAAATCCCGCTAAGCGGCTTTTGCCGGTTTGCGATTGCGGCGGCGTCGGCGCGGTTTGCCGTTGCTGTTCGCCGGACGCTTTCCCTGCGGCTTTCGCTTCGGTTTTGACGGCCGTCGTTCGGGCTGGCTTTGGTTGGCCGCCAGTTCGCTGAGGTCGTGGTCCTGAACGTCGATTGGCCTTTTGATGAGCCGCTCGATTCCGCGCAGATGCGTGCGCTCGGCGGGGTCGCAGAACGAATAGGCCATGCCTTCCGCGCCGGCTCGGGCCGTCCGTCCAATCCGGTGGACATAGCTTTCCGTATCGTTCGGCAGCTCGAAATTGATGACATGGGTGACGCCGTCGACGTCGATGCCGCGCGCGGCGATGTCGGTCGCGACAAGAACCCGCAAACGGTTGGCTTTAAATCCGTCCAAGGCGCGCTGACGAGCGGCCTGCGATTTGTTGCCGTGAATGGCCGCGGCCTCGATACCAGCTTGGCCCAGTTGCTTTGCCACCCGGTTCGCCCGGTGCTTGGTCCGCGTGAAGACGATGACCCGGTAGAACGACGGGTCCGTCAAAAGGTCTTGCAGCAGCGCGCCTTTCTTTCCGGCCGGAACATGGATAACCCGCTGTTCGATCCGGTCCGCCGTCACGGTTTTCGGTGCGATGTCGATCCGCACCGGCGCGAACAAGATGTCGTTGGCGAGCTTCGCGACTTCTTTCGGCATCGTGGCCGAAAAAAGAAGTGTTTGGCGCTCTTCCGGCACGGCCTTCACGATCTTACGAACATCGTGAATAAAGCCCATGTCGAGCATGCGGTCCGCTTCGTCTAGTACCAAGTGTTCGACATCATCGAGATGCACATGGCCTTGTTCCATGAGATCGAGCAAGCGGCCGGGCGTCGCGATGAGGACATCGACGCCTTTTGCCAGGGCCTTTACCTGTGGGTTCTGATTGACGCCGCCGAGGATCACCGTGTGTCGAATTTGCAGGTGCTTGGCGTAAGCCTTGACCGAATTCCCGATCTGGAGTGCGAGCTCCCGCGTCGGTGCCAGGATGAGGGCGAGGGCCCCCTTCGGTGACGGGCGGAAGCCGTCATTTGTCAAATGTTGTAGGATCGGCAGCACAAATGCCGCCGTCTTACCGCTACCGGTCTGTGCAATGCCGAGAAGATCCGCATTGTCGAGGAGTTGCGGAATCGCTTTTTCCTGAATGGGGGTCGGCTTTATGTAATCTTGCGCAGCCAAGGCGCGGGTGAGGGGCTCGATCAAGCCGAGCTCCGTGAAATCAGTCGTTGTCAAAACGTTTAAATCCTTTGCGTCAAACGGACGGACGCGAATGCGCACGCAAATCTGCCGCGTCGCCGTCATCCACGCGCAATTGGACGAAACGGTATGTATAAAGAAAAGACGTCCCGGACTCGTTGCTTTGTTCTTCTTCTCAAAAATCGCAGCGGTTCGCGCGATCGGGAACGTTCTGGAGCGCTAGATGCGCCTTCACGCAAAGAATGTCAAGGAACCAGCATCTAAGTATTTTGCGCTGCACGCTTTTTTGCATCCTCGCGAAGTTCCACTTTGCGGATTTTGCCGCTTGCGGTCATCGGGAAATCGTCAACGAAGACGACATGGTGTGGGATTTTGAAACTCGCGAGTTTGCCCCGGCAGTGCGCGATGACGGCGGCTTCGTCCATCTCGGCACCGGGGACGAGCTGCACGTAGGCGGCGCCGACTTCGGTCAGTTTCGCGTCCGGCATACCGACGACCGCAACTTGGTGAATGTCGGGATGCGCGAGCAGCAGGCCTTCGGCCTCCATCGGATCGACGTTTTCACCACCCACCTTCAGCATGTCTTTGTAGCGACCGAGAAACCGGATATAGCCGTTCTCAAGCCAGACCGCGGAATCGCCTGTCTTGAACCAACCGTTCGCGTCGAACGCCTCGGCGGTCTCCTCCGGTTTTTTGTAGTACTCCAGCAATAGGCTATACCCCTTTACGAGGAGTTCGCCGGGCACCCCGACCGGTTGCGCCGCGCCCGAGACAGGATCGACGATCTTCATCTCATAGCCGAGCCCGACCGCCCCCGAAGACTCGCAGCGCATCTCCATGTTGTCATCGAGGGCGCCGATGCCGGCGCCGACCCAGACTTCGGTCATGCCGTAGCCGGAGATGGAGCGTATCGGTGCCAGAACCTCATTCCCGTGCCGGGCGACCGGCGTGGCGCTGTGCATGCCGGCGGCCATCAAACCCGTTCGCAGCGACGAGACGTTGCGCGGCTTGGCCTCTTGCGCTTCGGCGAGCGCCTTAAAATGCGCCTCGAAACCGTGCATGAGCGAAACCTTCTCGCGTTCGACGATGTCGAGACACTCTCCTGGATCGAAAGTTTCTGTCACGATCTGCCGCGCACCGGTCACAGGTGCCATGAGGACTCCTTCGGAGTAACCGAAGGCGTGGAACATCGGCAGATAGTTCAAAATCGTATCTTGTTGCGAGATACCCATGCGGAAGCCGCGATCTTCCACGTTGCGGATGAGTTTGTGGCTATGCACGACGCCCTTCGGGAATCCTGTGGTCCCGGATGTATACATGATCAGGGCGGGATCGTCCGGGCGAACCATATCAACCCGCTTCGCAAGTGTGTCGTCGCTGATGGCTTCGCCGGCTTCCAGAGCGGATGCCCATGTCATAATGCCGTTCGCATCGACCTCGTCGGTAATCATGATGCGTTTCAATTCTGAAAAATTCGGATCATCGACGCTGTCGCCCGAAGACGGTAGTTCGACAACCTCGCGAACCATATCGAGATAGCGAATGGGGCCTGACGTATCGTGCGTGATCAGCATCCGGCTGTCTGATTGACGCAGGACGTAATCGAGATCGTTTGTCCGGAAACGCGTGTTGATCGGCACCATCACGGCACCGACTTTGGCCAAGGCGAAAGAGATAAACACCCAGTCGGCGCAATTGTTCAGCCAGAGTGCGACATGGTCGCCATGTTCGACACCACTCGCAATCAGCGCCTTTGCGGCGCGGTCTATTTGTTGCGCTTGCTGATTGAAACTGTAGCGCTGATCTTCGAAGACCAATGCTTCGCGATCTCCGTGAAGTCGGGCCGCATCATGCGCCAGATCTCCAAACCGCCGTTTATTGTACCATTCCATCCTGAACACTCCCCGTATGAATGATCTATGTGCGGAGCGATGTATTTGCCACGGTGTCTGGCGGGTTCGCCGATGAGGCGATACTAAGGACGCAAGCATTTCGAAACTTTGGAGCCGGCGATGAAGGTTTATGAAGCGGTACTGGATCAATTGCTCGGTGCGGGGGTGTCCCATTTCGCCGGAATGGTGGGTTCGACCTCAGCCCCTTACGCATCAGCGCTGGCGGCGCAGAATCAAGCGCGATACGTGGGCATTCGGCACGAACAGGTTGCGGCGGCCATTCTCGATGCAACGGCGCGCCTCAGCGGTCAGCCCGGCTGTTTGATGGTGCATGGCGGCTCAGGACTGCTTGCGGCCAGCCTTGGAATCGGGTCCGCCGCATTGGATTGTACGCCAATGGTGGTGCTCAGCGCGACGCAAGAGCGAAAGGCGATGGAAAACGGTTGGTGGCAGACATTGGACGTCCAGAAGCCGGTCGCGGATTTCGTAAAGTTCCAGACCCGTGTCGAGCGGCCGGACCAAGCCGTTGCCGCCGTGCGCGATGCGCTCCGCGCAAGCGTCAGCGGCAAACCGGGCGTGGCACAGATCGACATTCCCATCGACGTTTCGACAGACGAGCTTGGCACGGACGATGTTCCGGCGCCGGTGCGGTTGGCGACGCCGCATATCCGCTCTTTTCCGGACCCAGGCTTGGTTGAAAAGGCGGCGGACCTCTTGGCGCGCGCTCAACGGCCTGTTCTGTTGATTGGCGGTGGTGCGAATTACTCCGGTGCCGGTGGTGCTTTGATGCGGCTTGCCGAACGTCTTGGTGCGCCCGTCGTCAACTCGCCGACCTCGCGCGGTGTGCTCCCGGAATCGAACGCTTTGGTTCTCGGCTGCGCCGGTATCATCGGTTATGAGCCGGTCGGCGATGCGATCCGCGAGGCGGACCTTGTGCTCGCGATCGGTTCGCGCTTGTCCGACATTCAAACGTCGCGCGGCGAACTCCTGCCGGCAGGTGCACCGATTATACAAGTCGATATCGACCCGGCGGCACTCGGCAAGGAATATCCGCCGGCGGTGGGAGTCGTCTCCGATGCGAAAGCCTTTGCAGATGCGTTGAATGAGATTCTTGAGGCCGACGCTTCTCCGGTCTCGGATGTGCGGCGCAACTGGACTGAATCCTTGGCGGCCCGCTATACCGCATGGCGGGACGAGTGGTTGTCGTCGACGCCGGATAATGGACAAGTGCAACCGCAGGAGATTGTTGCCGCGCTCTGCGAGCAGCCGTCGGAAACCATTTATACCCACGGCGCTGGCGACCATGGATTCTATGGTTTCATGGCGCCGATTGATCCGCCGGGCAACCATCTCGTCTCGACTCGTCTCGGGGCGATGGGCTGTGCGCTTGGTCTGGCGATGGGCGCGAAATGGGCGCGGCCAGATCAGCCGGTCATTTCCTGTATTGGCGACGGTGACCTAATGCTACAGATCGGCGATTTGGAAACGATGGCGCGTGAGCGCTTGAACGCCGTTCTTATTGTCTTCAACAACTTTCGGCTCGGCTCGCAGCGCAAGCGGGTTGAGGCCTATGGTCCGGTCATCGGGGTCGACCACGGCAATCCCGATTTTGCAAAACTCGCCGAACTCTTCGATTGTCGAGGCTATCGCGTCGATACGCCGGGGCAATTTGCAGGTGCGCTGAGAGATGCATTGGCGTCGGGGGAGCCGTGCGTCATCGATGTGATCGTCGATCCCGAAGCGCGCCCGCCGCGCATCGCACTGAGTCGGGAAGCACGGTAAGGGGGATTGTTGAATGGCCCGACAGCACACCGAGTTCTTCGAAATCGACATGGAGGGAGGCTGGGAAGACATCCCTGGCTATCCGCCGGGTTGCCGACGGAAGATTCTCTCAAGCGACCTTGATGAGACCGGGCAGCGCGGACATCGGACCCGCCTCATCCAAATTGCACCCGGTGCATATACAACGGAACCTTTCGTTCACGACCACTGGGAAGAGGTTTTCGTCTACCAGGGCGACCTTGTTGTCGGTTGCAACGAGAAAGGTGAGGGCGGCGAGGTCTTTGAAGCGCCGACTTATGCGATTCGGCCGGGTGGCGTCGCGCACGGGCCATTCGCATCCCGGACCGGATGTCTCATGTTCGAGACGCACTACTACGAGGCGGACGACTAGGCGCGTTCCTACAATCGAGCCAAGCAGGCGGATGCAGCGGCGTCGATGATGGAATCGACGTCGATACCCGCGGCCTTATAGAGATCGGGAATATCACCCGATTGGCCGTAACTTTCGACACCGAGCGGCGCCACACGCTGACGGCCGACGGAACCAATCCAGGAGAGGGTTGCCGGGTGGCCGTCCAGTACGGTCACGAGTGCCGCCCGCGGGTCGAGGGCCGAGAGCAATTCCTCGATATGCGCACGGGCGGGGATTCCTTGTTCGCGTTGATGCCGGGCATGCATCCAATCGTCGTGTAGGCGGTCCGGGGAGGTAATGGCCAGCAGCCCCGCGCCCGGCACATCGTCCAGCAGGGCCTCGTGTGCTTCCTGGGCTTCGGGGGCGATGGCGCCGGTATAAACGATGGCGAGCTCAGCCCCGGGCGCCGGAGATTTCAGCCAATAACCGCCGCGACAAATTTGATTGTGCAAGGCGTCCGACATTTCGCGCTTCGGCTGGGCGATCTGGCGGGTCGAGAGGCGAAGATAGACCGAGCCGCCGTCTTTCTCCTGCATGTGCCGGAACCCCCAAGCCATGATCGAAGCCAACTCGTCGACATAGGCGGGCTCGAAATAAGCGAGACGATCGAGGCCGATCCCGACGAGCGGGGTGCCCACCGATTGGTGCGCGCCACCTTCAGGCGCCAAGGTGATTCCCGAGGGCGTGCCGACCACCATGAAGCGAGAATCCTGGTAGCAGGCATAAAATAAGGCATCGAGGCCGCGGTTGACGAAGGGGTCGTAGAGGGTGCCGACAGGCAGGACACGGGCGCCGAACAACGGTTCTGATAAACCCGCGGCAGACAGCATCAGAAACAGGTTGTTCTCGGCGATCCCGAGTTCGAAGTGCTTGCCGGTCTGTGTGCGCACCCATTTCTGAGCGGACGCGACCTGTTCTTCGCGGAAGACGTCGGCACGCTCTTTCCGATTGAAGATCCCCTTCTGATTGACCCAGGGGCCTAGGTTGGTCGACACCGTCACGTCCGGCGACGTGGTGACGATCGCGTCTGCCAGCGCATCGTCGTGACGGGCAATATCGTAAAGGATCTGACCGAAGGCGAACTGCGTCGCCGCCTTCTCGGTCTGTTTCGTTTCGAATCGCTGTGGGACCTGTACTTTCGGCGCTTCGTGGCGGCGTTCGCCCGCGGCGGCGAAGGGGACAGTTTCCAGAAAATCGGCAAGCTCATCCGCATCGGAAGAGAGGCCGGCGAACCGATCCCACTCCGCACCCTCCGGGATCGCCATGTGTTCCTTGAACTCCGCCATCTGCTCGGGGCTCATCAAGCCGGCGTGGTTATCCTTATGACCTTGGAGGGGCATGCCGAAGCCCTTGATCGTGTAGGCAACGAAACATTGCGGCTGATCTTCCTGATCGGCGGCATAGAAGGCCTCCAGGATCGATTCCATGTCGTGGCCCGCCAGGTTTGTCATCAGCGCGTGCAAACTATCGTCGTCGTGGCTGTCGAGCAGTGTCTTCAGTCCAGACGTTCCCCGGAGATCACGCTTCAGGTGGTCGCGCCAGGCCGGTCCGCCTTTGAAGGTCAGCGCGGAATAAAGGTCGTTCGGGCATTCGTCGATCCACCGCATCAGCGCTTCGCCTGCCGGACCCTCGAACGCGGCTTCCAGTTTCTTGCCGTATTTGAGCGTGACGACGTTCCAGTCCATCGTCCCAAAAAAATCTTGGATTTTGGTGAACAGAAACTCGTTGATGACACCATCCAAGCTCTGTCGGTTGTAATCGATGATCCACCAGAGGTTTCCGACCTTCTGCTTCCAGCCTTCGAGCAGCGCCTCGAAGACATTGCCTTCGTCCAGTTCAGCGTCGCCCATGAGGGCGACCATACGGCCCTTGCGAACGCCGTCTGCCATTCGGCCGTGGGCTTGCGCGTAATCTTGGATCAGGGATGCGAAAAGTGTAGTCGCGACGCCGAGTCCAACCGAACCGGTCGAAAAATCGACGTCGTTGGTGTCCTTGGTGCGCGAGGGATAGGACTGTACACCGCCCAATGCCCGAAAATCCTGCATCTTCTCCTGCGTTTGCCGGCCTAAGAGATACATGATGGCGTGGAAGACGGGGCTCGCGTGCGGTTTGACGGCGACGCGGTCTTCCGGTCGAAGCGCATCCATGTAGAGGGCCGTCAAAAGTGTGGCTGCCGAGGCGCAACTCGCTTGGTGTCCGCCGACCTTCAAGCCGTCGCGAGCGGGGCGCAGATGATTGGCGTTGTGAATCATCCAGGCCGAAAGCCAGAGGACCTTCTTTTCGATTTCGCGCAATATATCGAGGCGTTGCGCCGGCACGATTGTGTTGCTGTTGGGATCGACGAGCCGCAGCGGCGATGACATAGATCTGCTCCTTTGATTTTCACCAGCATACGTTATTCGCCGCGGACGATCCTTGCGGATATTGCGTGATTTTGGCTAAATCAAACAAAATTACGCTAACAAAGCAGTGTAATGAGAAAGATTATGCCTGAAACATCCTTAGATGCGATAGATCGACGAATTTTGGCGGTTCTTCAGGAAAACGCCCGTGTTTCCAATGTCGAACTCGCCGAATCTGCCGGTGTTTCCGCGTCGCCTTGCTGGCGCCGGGTGCGCGAGTTAGAGCGCACCGGTGTTATCTCGCGGTATGTAACGCTCGTCGACCCGGCGGCCGTGGGGTTACCTGTTAGCGTCTTCATACAGGTCTCGCTGGAGAAGCAAGTTGAATCGGCACTAGAGGTATTCGAGAACGCGATTCTCGAGCGCCCGGAGGTGATGGAATGTTACCTGATGACTGGTGACGCGGACTATATGCTGCGCGTCGTCGTTGCCGATCTCGAGGCCTATGAGCGTTTCTTGATGGATCATCTGACACGCGTGCCGGCGGTTGCCAATATCCGATCCAGCTTTGCCCTTAAGCAAGTGAAATACCGAACGGCGCTGCCGGTTTTCGGGACCGAAACCGAATGACGGTGCGCAAGTGGCCTTGATTTTAGCTCGGTTCGGGCTAATCTTGCGCCCAACCGAGAGGTGGCTCAAGCTGCCTCGACCATGATGTTGGAGTTTACGTGGCTAAAGAAGAACCCATTGAATTCAATGGCACGGTGACCGAAGTGTTGCCGAATGCCATGTTCCGAGTGGAACTCGAAAACGGACACCAAATTCTCGCCCATACGTCGGGTAAAATGCGCAAGCACCGCATTCGAATCTTGCAAGGCGACAAGGTGACGATCGAGATGACCCCTTACGATATGTCGAAGGGCCGCATCTCCTACCGCTTCAAGTAAGCGCTTTCGATTGAACGACGTCTGTTTGCCGGCTGGTTAGAGGGCCGGTCGATGACGCGCGACTCCCATCTTCACTAACCAAACGAGCGTGCGTAAAACGTGGTTGCGCTTCGCATCCGGCCATTCGGCCAATGCTTCGCCCACCGTTCGGTTGCGGTTTAGGATAGTTAAGAGACGCGGCAGTTCTGCGGGCTCAATGAGGTGCACGGGCGCGAACATGTTCATTCGATGTTGCAGCCGCTGAGCGAGAAGACGCGCTGCCTGGTCCGCGACCTCGATCCGGTCCAATTCGCGCAACACATGGGTCGGAAAACTGCGGAAGACTGCGTACGGGTCCAGTTCCGTCGGGCCGGTGATGGCATGCTTGACCCTCGGCCCGACGCGCGCTTCCCGTTCGCGGACCTCGTTTAACTCTCGCCATAAATCTTCGTAAGCGGGAATGATCGACTTCCAGTCATAGATCGCACGGACACGGGCCTGCGCGGCCGCGCCCATTTCGCGGCGCAGCGCCGGTGTCTCGACCAACCGCTCGAGATGCGCCGCCGTCGCCTCGACATCCACGGCGACCGATTGGCTTGTCCCTGCAAGGTACTCGCCGTAGACGTCTTCACCCGCGAGATAGCGTCGGACAAGTTCCTGACCGCTGCCGGACGGCGGCGCCAAGGTTGGCACCAAGAAGCCGTCAACACCGTCGCGCACTGTATCGCGGTAGCCGTCCCAGTCCGTAACCAATACCGGCAAGCCGCAGGCCATGGCCTCAATCGGGGTTAAACCGAA
The DNA here is from genome assembly GCA_002716125.1 of Rhodospirillaceae bacterium. Taxonomy (GTDB): domain Bacteria; phylum Pseudomonadota; class Alphaproteobacteria; order UBA8366; family UBA8366; genus UBA6544. The sequence goes on along the minus strand of PAZH01000014.1, from coordinate 2,518 downwards.
ACTCTCCTGAATGTTGTCGACCAGGGAGACGAATATATCGGCACCGGCCCATAGCGCGTCGGGAAAGCGCGCGTCGTGGTTCTCGATAAATGTGACATGGGCCGTCTCGCAAATACTGTCAGCGGCTTTGGCGTAATCTTCGCGAAAGGAATCGGCGGTGAAGTAGCCGAAGAAAACGAGGTGTATTTTACCTTTTCCCTTCCGTTTCTTCGTAAGGGCCTCGGCGGCCAGCAAAAAGGGCAATGGATGCGACTTGTTGTGATAGGAGAGCCGTCCATACGCGAGGACAACTGTGTCGTCATCGCTCACACCCAGAAGATTACGCTGAGCCGCCCGCTTTTCCTCGTCGACCAAAGAGGCGAAATGCTGGGTATCGATTCCAAGAGGGATAACCGGCAACTGCGCGGGTGGCGGCGGTGCGCCTTGCCCGGCTGACTCCCACAGTGCTTCGACCACCGAACGGATCGCATTTGAGGGGCAGACAATCGCATCCCAAGGCTGCAAAGGTTCTGCAATGGCGGTTGCAAGCGTCCCCATCACCTGCATCGACGACATGGTATGACTTAAACCGCAGATGCCATAGGCGTTCGGCTCGGCACGCGTGGCCAAAGCACGATTGATGTTCGGGTCCGGCCGAAAAAGGGTTGAGATCTGGGCGAGCCCGGCGCTGTCGCCCGCTGGAAGAAATCGGCAACGTTCCGGATCGGTGCCTATTTCGATCATGCGCTCGCGGAATCGGTCGTAGTCTTCGCGCTCGGATGTCCGGCAGTAGAACAGGTCCGTTTGCGAATATCGGAAATACGCATCCAATAAAGTGCGGACGGCAACGTCTATACCGATGGTGCGGCCATCCTCGTCGCGGTTGGGCGGGATGTAGTCGATGGCAACCGAATTCATTCTTTCGGGCCGTGCCGCATCAAACGTTTGAAATAGGCGTGTGCGCCGCTGGAAGCGATACGATGTATTGCAGTGTTGTAGGACAGGCCGAACCGCATGGGCAATTGCGAGACGAGCACCCGACGGCGGCCAAGCGCCCGCATCGCTTTCCGTGCGACTGAGATGGACGATTCGGCGCGGTCGAACATATCGTTCGGCGCGCCGGCTCGGGCCTGGAAGTCGGTTGCCGTGGCTCCCGGGCAAAGCGCCAGAATATCGACAGGCTCTCGGGACAGTTCTTCGGCCAAACCTTCGGCAAGCGCGAGATCGAACGCTTTTGTTGCGGCATATGTCGCAAAATAGGGCATCGGCAGATGGCCGATGACGCTGGAAACAATGATGAGCCCCGCCCGTTCTCCCGTTTGTTTTGCGCGTTCGATCATGCCGGGGAGGAGGGCATGGGTCAGTTCGTGGACCGCAACCACATTGACATCGACCATGGCGGCTTCGTCATCGGCCGGTGTCTCCGTGAAATGTGAGAAGAAACCAAGTCCGGCATTGTTCACGAATAAATCGGTCTCGAGTGATTCGCTTCGACTGATCAATTTCTTACGATCGGTCGGAGAGCGAAGGTCCGTCTCGATGATTTCAATCGCACGACCGCCGACGGCCAGGCGTTCTTGCAGTGCGCCGAGCTTTTCCGCATTGCGGCCCGTCAGGATCAGGTCCGTGCTCGCCGGTAGGATATCGGCGAAGGCTTCGCCGATGCCGCTGGTCGCGCCCGTAATCAACGCTCTTTTATATTGCCGCCGCATGGCGTGAGGTTACCCGGTTCCGCTTCGAACTCAAACGCCTAAGACCACGAGAGAGTGGGCTACAGCTTGTACACCCGTTTGGCGACGTCGTGGTACATCAGCGCCTTTTCGTTGGATGAGTAGTTGGCTGTCAGCCGCTTGAACGAATTCCAGCAGACCATGTAGCTGCAACTCACCTTGTCGACCGGGAAATTCGATTCGAAGAGGCAGCGCTCGGGACCGAATTGCTCGATGGTGTATTCGAAGTAAGGCCGCGTGGCTTCGCAGAGCTCTTCACTGGTCGGCGGTTTCGGGTTCTTGTGCCAGTCAAAGCCGTTCACCTCCATGTTGAGGCCACCGAGCTTCGTCACCACATTCTCGCATGTCGCAAGATCGGCGATATTGGCTTTCCATTCCTCGAAAACCGCATCCTTCTTGTCGGCATAAGGGCCGATGCCGATTGGGCCGCCGAAATGGTCCAATACGATGCGATTGTCGGGATGGGCGCGGGCGAGATCGGCAAGACCCGGGATCTGCGGGTGGTAGCACCACGCCTCGAAACTGAGGTCGCGCTTTGCAAGCTCCGCAAACGCGTCGCGGAAAACGGAATCGCTGTATAGACCTTGGGGCGGTTCGGTCCGGTGGTTTTCCACTTCCGGACTTGCGTCCCAGGTGGCGCCGACGCGAATACCTCGAAAACGCCCGCCGCCGAGCGTAATGTGCTGGTCCAGTATCTCGGCCACACCGGCGCCGCGCCGCCAATCCATTGTACCGACGATACCGGCGGCAACACGTGTTGGACCATAAATGCCGGAGGCACTCTGCGCGGCGATACCGTTGACGAATTC
>PAZH01000013.1 GCA_002716125.1 Rhodospirillaceae bacterium | reverse complement strand
GGGGTGTTCTGGGACGCGGGCGAAGCGGCCTAGTTCCAGCCTTTGAGGACAGGAAGCACTTCCTTGGCGAAGAGCGCCAAGCCCCGCCCCGCCACCTCGAACGGCGTACCGCCGAAGCGGAACGCAACTATCAGAACAAAATCACCGAGCGCCGCACGACGTTCCACCAAGCCGCGGAGGATTCTATCGGTTGTGCCCCAACTGGCCGCCTTCATGAAGCCCTCAATTGCGCCATCGATATCACGGCCGGCGAAGTCTTTTGGCGCGAAAAAGTTCTACCAGGCCTCACCTCCGGCAGACGTTCGCTCTGGATTGCAAGGGTCGGTGACAAAATCGCCGGTCGTTTACATCTCGACTGCGACACACCGCCCAACCAATCCCATCGTGCCGAAGTCGCGAAACTTATTGTTCATCCAGATTTCCGCCGGATTGGGATTGCACTGAAACTCATGGAAACGCTGGAAACCTTCGCCCGCGAGAGGAATCGAACGTTGCTGACATTAGAATCCCGGAGCGGCGATAAAGCGGAGCTGCTGTACCAATCTTTGGGTAATCGGATCGTCATTACGACTCCCGAATATTCACGAAACCCAAACGAGGACAAACTCAAATCAACAACCACGATATCCATATACAAGGACATTTAACGAAGGATTAGGCCGTTATCCCGCCCAGAAAACCGTCCGGCGGCGGCGGCAATTCGTGGTCGAAGTAACGTTTCAATATATCCGAAATCAACTCGTAGCTGGAGCCGACCCGGACCACGTCCAACGTCCGCAAATCGATGAGCGTCGACGACGCACGATACGGATGAAATTTCCGCAATCCGTGGTCGATGATCACATCCGCGATCTCGCGAATATCGGACTCGATGTCCTCGATACGGAATTTCGTACCGGCCATCGACTTATTGGCGGACGAGCCGAAGATCGGAAAATCGTTCTCGTGGCTCAGTTGGCAGATTTCAGCGTGAAAAGGACCAGCGTTCACCAACATGCAGACCGTGTTGTCTTTGATCGAGCCTGGAACGGCCGCGGGGTCCAAATTGCGGATAATCGGATGATCCATATTGCAGGGCGCAATCGGTCCAAAGGGCAGACCGTGATCCTCGCACACCGCTTTGACGACATCGCGCCCCCGCTGGTCGACCATATGAAGTTCGCGGTGAATTTCCATATTGCCGATCATTGCATTCCGTTTTTCGGCGGTACGCCCTTTTGTATCGAAAATCTTCTGAAGCGCCGCCGCCGAATTGCCGGAACATGTATACCCGACATCCATCGGCATAATCGCAATGCCGCCCCCTTTCATAGCCTCAAAGGCCCGCCGAGCGTCACCGGGTATATCGAGCATTGCCATTCATCGGTCTCCTTCAATATGGGCGGGAGTAAAGATTGGTCCGGCACTCACGTCGATCAAGTGGCGTTGCGCTCCACCCTCAACTGAGATTAACTCGTCTCCAATCAATATCGCCTCTTTGGAAATTCGAAATGCAGCTCACCGAAGAACAGTTGATGATCCGCGATACCGCACGCAATTTTGCACAGTCGGAACTCGTGCCGAACGCCGACGAATGGGAACGCACGGGCAATGTGCCGAAAGACGTCTTACGGAAGATGGGTGAGATCGGTTTAATGGGCGTTGTCGTGCCGGAAGAATGGGGCGGCGTTGGCGCGGATTTCGTCAGTTATGCTTTGGCACTTGAGGAAATCGCGGCCGGTCATGCGGCGTCATCCCTCTACATGAGCCTCAACAATTCGCCCAACGGATTGGCGCTCACAAAATATGGAACAGATGCCCAGAAAGAAGCATTTCTCCGCCCTTCCGCCGAAGGGCGTTTGCAGGCGGTCTTCGCCTTGACCGAGCCGCATACAGGCTCCGACGCGTCGAACCTGAAGACGCGGGCCGAAAAGGTCGGCAATAAATGGGTCATCAACGGGTCCAAGCAGTTTATTTCATCCGGCGAAAGCGGTGCGTATTGTTTGCTCTTTGCCGTCACCGATCCAGAGGCTGGCAAGAAAGGGATTAGCGCCTTTCTGACGCCGACGGACGCCGCCGGCTATACCGTCGTGGCAAAGGAAGACAAGATGGGACAGCGCGCGAGCGACCTCTGTCAGCTCGCGTTCGAAGATTTAGAAATCGCACCAGACATGATGCTTGGTGAAGAAGGCCAAGGCTATCGCATTGCATTGGAAAATCTGACGACGGGTCGGATCGGTATCGCGGCACAATCGATCGGTATCGCACGGGCCGCCCTCGAATGCGCGAGAGATTACGCCAAGGAGCGGGAGGCCTTTGGCAAGGTGATCATCGAACACCAAGCGGTCGGTCATCGGTTGGCCGACATGGCGACACAAGTTGAAGCTGCCCGCCACCTGATGCTTCATGCCGCGCGTCTCTATGATGTCGATGGCGGTGGATTGGTCGAGGCGAGCATGGCGAAACTCTTCGCATCTGAAATGGCGGAGAAGGTCTGCTCCGACGCCGTTCAGACGTTGGGCGGATACGGTTATGTGGGTGGGTTCCCGGCTGAGCGCTATTTCCGCGATGTCCGCGTCTGCAAGATTTACGAAGGTACGTCGGATGTTCAGCGCATGCTGATCGCCCGCTCGTTGGCGGCCTAGCCCTTGATTTATCTGTGCCGACATTCCGAGACCGAGTGGAACCGCGAAGGACGTCTGCAAGGTCACAAGAATTCCGACCTAACGGAGCGGGGCCGTGCCCAGGCGCAACGCATGGGGCAAGCTTTGCACCGAGAGATCATTGATATTGATACTTTCACACTTATCGCCAGCCCGCTTACCCGCACACGGCAGACAGCGGAAATCGTTTGCGATGCCATCGGACGGGACCATGACCAGATCCGCTTCGATGATCGGTTAAAGGAAATTAGCTGGGGCGATTGGGAGGGGTATACCCGACCGGAGATCGAAGATCGTTGGCCGGGTATATACGACCGGCGGCGTGAGAATAAGTGGGAATTCCAACCGCCGAATGGCGAGAGTTACGCACTCTTGTCGCACCGCGTCGGCGCTTGGCTCGCCGAGATTTCCGAAGACCAGAACCTGATCGTTGTGTCGCATGGTGCCGCAGGCCGAGTCATCAGAGGTGTTTATGGCAACATGGCGCCCGGCGCGGCGATCGGCTTGACGGAACCTCAAGACGCTTTCTTTCTTTTATCCAAAGGCGCCATTCAGGAAATACCGGTCAGCCGATAAGGCCTTGCAGCTGTTAACGATCAAACAATAGTGTTTCTTACGGGAAGTGGGGATCACTCGATATGAACGGCGCCGCGCAAAAGCCAATCGAAGAAGCCAATGTTTGGATACGCGATAGTTTCGACAGCGAACGTGAGTGGATAATCGAGCTTTCGCCCAGCGCAATAAACGACATCGAGAAAGCGGTCGATGCGGCAGCTGATGCAGGGCACGCACCGCAAGACCTCAGACCCGAAACCTTTCCCCTGCCCCGCCTCAAAGCGACGCTCTCGGATATTTACGAAATTATAGAGAACGGGCGTGGATTTGCCGTTGTGCGCGGCTGGCCTTCGGAACGACACAACCACCAAGAAAATCTCCTCGCATTCTGCGGCATCGCCTCCTATTTCGGCGAAGCGAAAGTACAGAACTATGAAGGAGAGCCGATCGTCGATGTCATCGACAAGGACAAGCCATACGATCATACGTCTCGCGGCTACATGAGTAATAAACGCCTGCCCTTCCACTCCGACGGTGCCGATCTGGTGGGCCTCCTTTGTCTGGGTGAGCCGGCCGAAGGCGGAACCAGTCTGCTCCTGAGCGCGACACATCTTTACAATACGATTTTGCAAGAGAAACCAGAGTACCTGACAACGTTGACGCGCGGCTTTTACCATCACCGGCGCGGTCAACACGACCCGGGCGAATCGCCGCTTTCACCGGAACGCATTCCGATCTTCAGTTTCAGTAACGGACTGCTCCATTGTTGCTACAACCGCAACCCGATCGAGTGGGTCGACCATGAAGGTATAGCGCTCAGTGACGATGAGATCGAAGTGCTCGATTACTTCGATGCGCTCTGCCATCGCCCAGGAATGGCAGTGGAAATGGAATTTCGGCGCGGCGACATGCAGTTCGTCAACAATTTCGTCATCCTCCATTCGCGAACCGAATATCGAGACGCCCTGGAAAATAAGCGACATCTCGTGCGTCTTTGGTTAGAGAACGCCAACAGTAAACGGGGCGCTGGAGGCTTATTGGATATCTATGTTCCGGGCAGTTCGAAAGTCAGTCAGGAGCATGCCGCCGAATGAACGCCGACGAATTACATAAAGATGCGATTGTTATCGACGTGACCTGTCCGCTCGCGCGCATGACGGAATACATCGATTGGTGGCGCGAAGGCGGCGCTACAGCGATTGCGCCGACAGTGACGGGAATGGCCGGGAACGCACGAACCGGGTTCTCCCAAATCGGCGGATGGCGACGCTATGTTCGCGAACGCGACGATACGATCTTGGTTCTTACTGCGAACGATATCGAACGCGCCAAAAAAGAAGAAAAACTTGGCCTTATACTACATTGCCAAGGAACCGCGCTTGTCGAAGATGAGCTCGACCTCCTCGAATCCTATCAAGCGGCCGGGCTTCGCATCGTCCAACTCTGCTACAACAGAAAGAATCTGATTGGGGATGGTGCCGGTGAGCGCACAGACGCAGGTCTGAGCCATTTCGGGGTCAAATTCATCGAACGTCTGAACGCGCTCAATCTCGTCGTCGATTGCGCACATACGGGCCATCAGACAAGCATGGACGCGGTCGCGACATCCGCGTCGCCCGCCATTATCTCGCATGCCAATGCCTATGGCGTACAAGACAACGGCCGTAACATTCAGGACGAATTGATTCGCGCGATCGCCGAGAACGGCGGTGTCGTGGGCACCGTCGGCTTCCCGCCATTTCTCAGTTGGGAAGGCCAACCGACGCTAGATCAGTTCATTGACGACATCGCGTATAAGGCCGATCTCGTCGGAATCGATCACGTCGGGATCGGTATCGATTACTACCAAGGCCAGCATCCAGTCGAAGATGATGAAACTGCGATGAAGCGCTATGACGGTCTCGTGCGAGACGGCCATTGGCGCCCAGAAGAATACCCCCCGCCCCCTTACAAATTCCCACAGGGAATCGAGACGCCTCGGACGCTTCAGAACCTCACAGCGCGCTTGCTCGAACGCGGATTCAGCGAGTTGGATATACGTAAAATCTGGGGTTTGAATTGGATGCGCGTCTACCGTGAGGGTTGGGGCGGGTAAGATTTGTGGGCGTTATGTGACGGTCGTCACTGCAAACCACCGTATTCCGGGGCAAATTGAGCGCATATTGAAACGCTGTACGGTTTCAGGAGTAAGTCAGATGTACAGTTTTGGAGATGTGTCGCGGCTGCCAGCATACGGCCGCGATGATAAATTGTGGTTATACGATCAGACAAACGTGGCGAATATCGTCCCGTTGGAGCGTGGCGTCGTTCGATATGCGCGGCGGATACGCGATTGGATCGAAAAGGATTTGGCCGCCTAGAGATGACCTTCGGATTCGTCTCTTGCGGCCAGTTCCGCACCTTGCTTCTTGACGAAACGAGCCAGTCTTTCGGGCTCGAACCCAATACGCTGAAGGCCCGGCGCTGAATTCGCGACCTCGGTATAGGTTTTCATCAACCCGTTTTCGAGCGTCACGACGGCCACCCCTTCGAACATCGTCCGTTTCCCCTTTGCCGCTTCAAGCTTCGACTCATAACTGAAGACATAGCGCACATATCCCGTTGTGCCGTCCGAGACAGGATTGTGTGTGTCCCACCGGAAATTGCATCCGTCCCGGTGAAAGTAATCGCGTATCATCTCGGCAATCCGATCGCGGCCTTCGAACGCGCCATAAAACACATCATGATAGACGCCGTCCGGGGTAAAACAGGAAGCGACCGTATCTCCATCACCCGCGATCACGCCATCGATCATCTTTCGGATTAATGCGCCGAATTCCATTGTAAATCCCTAACCTTCCCTCGTATGGTTGATAGTACTAAATAGAGCCGTCAGGAGACGAATTCCATGGCTGTCAAATTAACGCAAGACGAGATCGATTTTTATCACGAGAACGGCTACGTCGTCGCGCGCGGCGTCTATACGGGCGAGAAGCTTGAGCAGTTGCGACGCGAGACCGACGCAATTATCGCAAAAGCGGCCGGCGTCTCGGAACATAACGAGGTTTACGATCTGGAAGACAGCCATTCACCCTCGAACCCTCGTGTCAGGCGTTTAAAAGAACCTTACCGGCATTTCGATTATTTCGATCAGGTGGCGCGAGATCCGGATGTCGTCGATATCGTCGCCCAGTTGGTAGGATCCGACGTTCGCTTATACGGCGGTAAGATGAACCTGAAATCCGCCGGCTATGGCGCACCCGTCGAATGGCATCAAGACTGGGCCTTCTATCCGCATACCAATGACGACGTTCTCGCAACCGGTTTGTTATTGGACGATTGCGATGAGATGAACGGCCCGTTGATGGTCATGCCGGGCTCTCACAAAGGGCCAACCTATGATCATCATGCCGACGGTTATTTCTGCGGTGCGATGGCACCGGACGATACAGAAGCCGCTTCAAATCTTGATTATTCAAAAGCGGTAAAATTGACCGGTAAAGCCGGCGATATGACAATTCATCACGTTCGTCTGGTGCATGGATCTGCAATGAATACGTCAAATCGTCAGCGGCGCTTATTGCTTCACGAATATGCAGCCGGCGACGCTTGGCCGCTTGTCGGCCTGAAGGGCGATTTCGATCATTGCTTCTATGATTTAATGGTCAAAGGAACACCGACGAACCAGCCACGCACGGTCGCTGCCCCGGTTCGCCTCCCCTACCCGGCCGCCTTATCAGGCGGATCGATCTACGAGAACCAAAAGGGTACCGGCGGCCGCTTTTTCGATACGTTCGAACAGAAGCAAGCGTCCGGCTAAATTTTATAGAGCCTCTTCAGCCGCCTCTTCGACGGCGTCAGCCCCGATATATCGGCGAAGAAGCGCCACACCGAGGTAGATGAATGGTGTGTCGATTGCCGCGAACACAAGCTTGAAGACGTATGCGGCGACAATAATCTTAGCGACGATATCCCACGGCAGTCCCAATCCGAAGCTGAGGAAAATGCTATTGACCACGACCGTATCGACGAGTTGTGAGATCATCGTCGAACCGTTGTTTCGTAGCCAAAGATGGCGCCCATGCGTGACCCGTTTCCAGAAATGAAATAATCGCACGTCCATCAGTTGGGCGATCAAATAGGCGGTCATCGACGCGAATATCAAAATGCCCGGTAACGTGAAGACGGAATCGTAGGCCTGTTGCATCGCCTCCACCGTCGCATAATTCGGATTGCCGGAAGGCCACACAGGCGAGCCGGGTACCGCAAGGGCAATCTGTATAAGCACGAGTGACAGCAGACTCATGACGAACCCGGTAAAGACCATAAGGTTGGCGCGCCGCCGTCCATAAACTTCGCAGACGATATCGGTTACCAAGAACGTAATCGGATAGGTGAGTATGCCGGTCGTCAACGTAATGGGTTCGCCGAAGAAACCGTTGGGCAGCCATTCCGGGAATGCCAGAAACAACTTCACGCCGATGATATTGGTCAGCACCAAGATGACCACAAACCCGGCCATTAAGATACTGAAAGCCGTCTCCGCTCTTTGCTCAATCATGTCGAACTCTCCGGCATACCGGTATTAGGGAACAAGAAGTTTCGCGATCTCGCAGCAATCTTCCACATCTTCCAAACGGTCGACCAATTCGATGAGTTGTTCTCCACGATCGCCTACAAGGGCGATTGCGCCGCTCTTCCAATTCTCGCGGAACTTCTCCAAATGTCGTTCCCGCGAAAGCGGCTTCGCCGGACTGCCAATGACTTCCGCCATATCGACAGCATGGATCGTACCATCCGTCATCTCGATCTCGATGCGTTGCGGCACCAAAGCATTCGGGTCGCCGACGTCCTGGATTTCAACCATGATACGGCTCGCGAGCGCCGCCGTACCTTGGTCACGAAGCCGGGCCGATTGAAAGTCTGCGATGCCGACGGCACCGCGTTGCAGCGCAACAGCGCCGACATAGGGGATACAGAGGCGAGCGTAATTCACGCCCGGGTCCGCAATCATTGGACGCCCCGTCAGTTGATGAACGAGTGGAGGGACAAATGCGCGAACGGCTGCCACCTCGCTCGCGTCAATCGCATGTCGCTCGCGCAGCGTCAAAATCCCATCAATGACCCCGTGTGTCGCGCGACCGCTTGGAAACGGTTTGTGCGAAACATCGCAAATTCGCCAGTCCTCGCAGAGGCCTGCAAATCCGCTTTCGATATCGGAACCGCCTTCAAACAACGCGAAGTATCCGTAATCGCCTTCCAATATCCTGCGAGCCCCTGAGATGCCCGCAACCGCCATATCCGAAGACATAACTGCAGAACGCGTGCAGAATCCCAGTTGCATGCCAAGAAGCGGCGAGCCCTCCTCGTGGACTTGCATGGTCCCGCCAATCTGGCCCAGTTGAATGCCGAGCGCGTCGATGGTCTTCTCGACATCGAATTCGCGAACCCGTGCTAGGGCCGCTACGGCACCAAAGGATCCGGCCGTCGCCGGGCGGAAGAACTTCAGCGTTTCCGTTGACGCCATACCGATCGAACACGACACATCGACGCCCAAGACCGCGGCGGTCAAAAGATCCCGACCCGTTATGCCGCCGTCTCTTTCGGCCACTGCGAGAACGGATGCGAGTATCGATGCCAGCGGATGAATAACGGCCGCTTCGTGAATGGCGTCGAACTCGCTGTTATGCGCTTGGTACGCATTCACCATCGCCGCGTGCGGTGCAGGCAGGCGCTCGCGAGAGCCCCAAACCGATGCGGTCGCGTCGCTCCCCCACCCCTTTGCCGTCGAGATGAGTTCGGGCACATGAGGGCCTGTCGTGCCGGCAATTGCGACACCAAACGTATCCAATATGAAGGTCTTCGCCGCCGTTATGGCGTCCGGTGACATCCGCTCGAACGATGTCTCGACAAGATGGGCGGCCAGCCGTTCGATCGCATCGCTCATATGCCCGCGCTCAGAACTTATTATAGCCGCCGTCGATAAGGAACGTGTCGCCCGTGTGATAGGCGCTCGCACTCGACATGATGTAGACGGCAATTGCGCCGAAGTCGTCCGGTTGCCCCCATCTGCGATGCGGAATACGCGGCATGACATTGTTCGCAAACTTTTCCCAATTGAAGGCGCGCTCGGTCATCGCCGTCTCGATCCAACCAGGCAGGATGGCGTTCACCGTGATGCCGTAGCGCGCCAATTCCACCGCCATGGCATAGATCATCGAAATCATCCCGCCCTTGGTCGCCGCATAATGCTCGTTCCGAGCCGCACCGGAAATCGCCGCCAAACTGGCCGTGCCGGCGATGCGTCCCCCTTCGCCGTGCTCAACCATATGCCGGGCCGCAGCGCGGAACGTGTAGAAAGCACCGTCAAGATTGACGCCAACGATCTGACGCCATCGTTCGGTGGTCATTTCGATAAACGGGACTTGTTCCAGGCCGCCGCTGACCCCCGCATTTGCGAAGACCCCATGAAGATTTCCGAACTTCTCGACGGTTTCGGCAAATCGGCCTTCGACCTGCGCTTCGTCGGACACGTCGCAAAGCATCGCTTCGACCTTCGTTCCATGCGCCGATAGTTGCTCGAGTGCCGCGGCGTTTTTCTCCGCATTGGTCCCCCAGATACAAACATTCGCACCCGACTGCGCCATCGCATCGGCCATACCCAAGCCGATACCCCCATTGCCGCCGGTGACCAAGGCGGTCTTCCCGCTCAAATCAAAGGGACCATATGCCATTGAATTCTCCCCGCTCTCACGATCGTTTCATTGCCGACATGTATCCCGCGCCGGCCACGTCAACGCAAGCCTCCGCGCGGCGAATGTGTTCGCGGTTTAGGTCAACGAATTCGAGACGGTGGGTCAGGCGGGCTCGCCGATGACCTTGGTCACCATGCCCTTGACTTGGTGCGCAAATTGGACCGATTGCTCGTCGTTGTTGAAACAGAACACGACGGCATCAGAGACCGATTTCAATAAGGTCAATTCTTTCGGCCCAATATCGGCTTGATTGTGAATAATGTTTTTCGTCAATTTACTGACGGAGCCGCACAACTCGAGAATATGAAACAGTTCACCTTCCGGCAGGCGGTCGAATATATCTTCCGAAATTTGAACAATCCGCGCCGCATCTTCATCGACACGACCGCCGAAACGATTCATGCTGATATCTTCGATCACCCGCCCCGCCAGAAACGCGATGCGCTTCGCGTTCTGCTTTAATCGAGCGTCATTGATCTCGTTCATGATCCCAGCGACGGTTTTCTGCAACTCATAGAAATCGATCCGCTCGCCGCGCGCTTTCATACCAATCGTATTTTGACACTTCAATAAGCGTGACCTCTTCGTCGTCCGTAGAGAACTTCAACAAGTCGCGCCGATCCGGTCCGATATAGCTGCTACTGACGGCGAAGGGTTTGCGGGCCTTTGCGATCCGCTCGAAACGTTGAACCAACTGGGCCGGTGCAAACGGTTTCACCATGACGTAATCGATGCCGCAATCGGCAATCCGTTCGATCTTCTTTTGATCCGGCTTCGCGCATGTTGCGATCGCGGAAAGAAATGGGTTCTTTCCGATCTTGTTGTGCCGCAACTGCTTAATGAAGCTCAGCATCTTGCCGTCTTCCATATCGGAATCGAAGATCAGAACATCCGGTGTCGAGAGGCGTATCGCCCCGTCCGTCGCCCCGATATTCGCGGTCTCGCGCACGCCGCGATAGCCGGTATTGCCAATCGCAGTCCGCAGGTCGTTTCGCAGAGACCGATCGGGTTCAGCGTAAACGATATCGATGTTACCGGGATAATCGCGAGCCACAGCCGTTTCCTATTTTTCGCGCTCGAATTGATCTTATAAAATTATTGGAACCTATTCTTAACCAGAATGTCCGGACACATAAAGTGTTTTGCCATGACAGACAGCATCGCTCGCCCGGAAATCAATGACCAGGAAACAATCATATGATCGACGTTTATCCATTCGACTTACCGTTGGCAACGCCCTACCGATGGTCGAAGGGCACACAACATTCGAGAGCCGGCCTTATATTCCGCGTGACCCTCGACGGCGCTGTCGGTTGGGGCGAAACCGCGCCGCCGCCTCACTTGCCGGTAGATGGCGAAAAACTGAAAGGCGAAGCGCTCGATGTCCTAAAGGATCTAGATCCTTATCGCGAAGACTTCATCGGCCGATTGGATGAGCGCACGCCAGCACCGCGCATTCGAACCGGCATAACGACGGCCTGGATCGCCGCGAAAGCAGCGGCCGAAGGTTTGTCGTTTGCCGAATATTTAGGAAAGGGATGGCGGCAGCCCGTGACCCAGGTCCCTGTGAACGGTCTCGTCGGTGAAGCCGACCCGGCTGCCGTCGTCGAACGCTGCGGCCAAATTTGGGATCAGGGTATCCGCACATTCAAAATAAAGTGCACCGACGACCACGCATTGGACGATCAACGCGTCGCTGCCATTCGAGCGGCATTTCCCGATGCCACACTCCGCCTCGACCCGAATGAAGCGTGGACGCCGGAGAATATGCTGAGCCGCCTCGAGCATATGTCGCAACATGAGATCCAATACTGCGAGGAACCGATACCTTCCGCCTATACATTGGCAAACTTGGACCGCTTCGCGCGCTTGCGCGAACAAAGTCCGATCCCGATCGCCCTCGATCAATCCGTGACGAGTACCGAGATCACAAAGCGGATCATCGATGCGAAAGCGGCGGACGTCCTTATCCTGAAGAGCCAGGCGATGGGCGGCTTCGATCATGCTGTGGAGATCATCCGGTTGGGCGAAGCGGCCGGTATCCTCTCGGTAATGACATCGAGCCTGGAAACGGCCGTTGGCTTGACGGCAAGTCTTCATGGCGCCGCTATCTTGCCCCCGCCCCTTCCGGCTTGCGGACTCAGCTTGGGACGGTTCTACGCCCGGGATATCGCAGTGAAACCAGAAATCGACAACGGTATCATGCAGGTTCCAGCCGGGCCGGGACTCGGTCTTAGCTCCGTCGATTTGACGTAGCGATTAAAGCGACGCTTCGCGCACCATCCCGACGACCTGCTCCGCAAAGGCTTCGCTGTCTTCCTGCTCGCGAATACAGGCGAAGATCGCGTCCGACAGAGCGGCCAGCAGAGCCAAGACGCGGTCTTCCGTGGAAGCAGGATCCTTCATCAACTGCTGCGTCAAATCCGCCAATACATCGCACAGCTCCACCGTGTTCGCCGAGGCCGAACTCGGCAGCCGCTGCTTGATATCGACGATGATACCGAGAATGCCAACCGCATCCGCCTTCAGGCGGCCGTTCGTATGACCGTCGCGGAGCAAATCGGCAATCCGCATCACAAGATAAGCGATCCGCCGCGCGTCCTGACGCAGGCGCTCGACATTTATGCTCTCCATAGCGGTATGAACCAACTGCTCGAGCGCGGCGGGACTCACCATCTCGTTGCGCGCCTTCATACCGACCGTGTTCGGTACCTCGATGAGAGAACCAGGTGCGGCGTCATCGGTTTTCATAAAATCGCTGCGATCGGGGCCGATATATTCGCTCGTGACTTCAAACGGTTTGCGTTTCTTCGCAATCATCTTAAAGCGCTGAATCAGCTGCGACGGCGCCACCGGCTTCACAACCAGTTAATCGACGCCGCTGTTGATGAATTTGCTGACGGTCTGACTGTCGGGTGTCTCGCAGCTCACGATCACGGAAATAAACGGATTGCTGCCGACTTTATGGTGGCGCAGATTCTCGATAACGTCGAACGAACTACCGTTCGACAAGGAACCGTCCACCAAGAAGATATCGGGCGACAACAGCTTGATCGCACCAGTCGCACCGTCCAGATTTGAGAATTCGCGGATGCCGCGATAGCCATTGTGATGCAAAGCGGCGCGCAAATTGTGCCGCAGACGTTGATCGCCTTCAGCATACACAATATCCACGTTTTCCGGATATCGTCCGGCCATTGGAGCTTCCCCTCAATTTAGTCCCAAGACCTAGAACCCCGCCCCGGTTTCTCGATCTCAAGATGACCCTAGCCCCAACCCAAGGTCCGCACGAAACGTCGTTAACGCCGATAGATCNCCGTTAAGACTTTGTTGACCTNCAAATTTGTGTTTCGAATTTCAATTACAAGACTAATGAATTTCAGGAAATCTTTTCCCGAATTGTCTAGCCAGGCGCACGACGCCAAGCGTTAACCATAAATTGAGACGATATTCCTAAATACCGGACACGCCGCCGCCGTCGCCCATGGAATCGGAGCCGTGATTGAAGCCCGCATCATTGGTCAATTGGTCCCGCGCCCATACGCGATCGCCCATCGGATCGTTGTCCGATTCGGGCTGAATGGTCTCGCCGTTCAATCGACGCAGCAGCGTCACGAACCCCGACCAAGCACCTTCAAGCCATCCAGACATGTCGACAGCTTAACACAACGACCTGAAATCACCTAGGAACCGCCGAAGACCTTCTGCAACAGTTCAGTCGTGCGTTTCACCGGGTTCTCGCGAATGGCGGCTTCTTCGACCGCGATATAGTGGAACAACCCCTGAAGCGCCATATCCAGTGCGTAATTCGTCAGATCGGCTTTGACGTCGGGAACGAACGGCAATTGTCCGTATTGTCCCATAATGTTGTCATAAGCCTGGATCGCGCCGACTTGCGCCAGCGTGCCGTCGACGATCGGACGCATTTCGGTCTTCAAGGGCGCGGTCATTTTCCCTTCGAAATAGCGGGTGGCGGAATCCTTGGGGCCGTCCAAAATTTTGCGCGCGTCTTCGACGGACATCTCTGAAATCGCATCGACAAACAATGTCTTCGCCTTTGGCGTCGCGGCTTCCGCGGCTCGGTTCAGTTTCAATTCCAAGTCGTCGCCCAATTGGCCCATCCCCACAGCCTGCAGCGCCGTCTGGACCTGCTTCAACGTGTCCGGCAGTGGGATGTGGATTCCGGATCCTTGTTGAAACCATCGGCTTTGCCAATCGTCTGCACGACCCGTTCGGTGCCGACCGTCAGGGCTTCCTTCAATCCCGAGATGATGTCCGTATTCGAGAGCAGACTCGCCGCGCCACTACCGCTTGAGCTTCCTCCGGAAGAAGAACCGCCGACGGCCTCCTTCGCTTTGTCGAATAGGTTTTTGAGCTGCGCCGTCGCCGGCGTTGCCGCGAGCGAGAGTGCAAGAAGTCCTGTGACGAAGAACGCGCGCATCGAAATGTTCCTGGATTGGTTCGCCAGACTCCGATAGCCATACGGCAGATAGCAGCAAGAGCAAAGTCCAAATTATCAGGATCGCGTAAAAGTCCATGTCTACTTCCGAAATCCCTCTCTATATCGATCTGAAAAGCCCTTATGCCTTTATCGCCTCGCATCGGGCACTGGCCCTCGAAGCGGAGGGGAAAGCCGCTTTCGACTGGCGTCCGTTCAAACTCGAAATCGGCAGTCGCGCCGGCGCCGATCCGGAGGCGTTCCTGCGGCGCGCACGCTATATCTATCGCGACGTGCGTCGGTTCGCCGGCCCGCTCGGCCTCACGGTGCGGGGACCGACCAAGATTTACGATTCGACGACCGCGTTGATTGGGTTGCTCTATGCCAAGAGCGCGGGAGGCCATCGCGCGTATATCGCCGCCGCTTTCACAAAGTTCTTCAATCGTGAACTGGACCCGGGCGATGTCGAAGCCGTCACGGCGCTCCTCGCGGACTGCGGAGCCGACACAGGTGGTTTCGCCTCCTACCTCGCAGGCCCCGGCGCCGATCAATTCGCGGCCAGCCAAGAGGAAGCGCAAGAGCTGGGTATCTGCGGTGCCCCCATGTTCGTCGTCGGCGAGGAACTCTATTGGGGTCAGGATCGCATGGACATGGCGCTGGCCGCGGCGGGCGTCGCCTAAGTCGGACGTTTCTCGTGCCAATCGGTCTCTAATTGATAGGCACATCCCGCCTGCAACAAAAGCGGGTCGTTCCACCAGGCCGCCTGCAACTGCAGCCCCACGGGCAGCCCGGCTTTCGTGAAACCGCACGGCAGCGACAGACCTGGGATCGATGCGAGAGAGCCCGGGTAGGTCAAGCTCGCGGCGCGCGCCGTCAATTCGTGGAGGTCAGGCGCGTCTTCGAGCGGCAGTGGCGGAATCGGTGTCGTCGGGCAGAGAATCATGTCGACAGCATCGAAGGCCTCGCCAACCGTCCGCATCCACTGTTCCTTGAACCGCAAGGCGGCCGCCAACTCGACCCCCTTGATCTCAAGGCCGCGAGACATGCGATCAAAAATGGGCTTGCTGAACGCCTCCGGCTCGTTCTCTAGGCGATGGCGGTGATAATTCGCCGCGTCGCAATAAATCTGGATCGCCGCCTGCGGCTGCGCTTCTTCTGCGCCCGGCAATTCGATTTCAACCAGTTCCGCGCCAAGCCGCTCGAAAACGGCAGCCCCATCACGCACTAAGCTGTCGATCTCGGGGTCGACATTCTCAAAGAAATAGTTTCGCGGGAGTCCAATCGTCAGGCCTTCGATCCCGTCGTGAAGCCGCGGTAGGAAATTGCCGAAATCATGATCGATGGAATGCGGATCGGCTGCGTCATACCCCGCCATGACCGCGAAAATCCGCGCAACATCTTCAACCCGGCGCGCCATCGGTCCAATGGTGTCATTGCCCACGCTCACCGGCGTCGCACCCGTATTCGGGACGGCACCATGTGTCGGCCGCAATCCGGAGACGCCACAGAAGGCAGCCGGAATTCGCACCGACCCGCCTGTATCGGAACCGAGTGCACCGATACACATATCCGCCGCCAGCGCCGCCGCCGAGCCGCCGCTGGAGCCGCCCGGGCTGCGTTCTCGGTTCCATGGGTTTTTCGCATGTCCAACGACCGGGTTATGCGAACGCACGTCGAATACCAGCTCACCCAGTGTGGCTTTCCCCACAATCACCGCTCCCGCGGCCTTGAGACGTTTCACAACCGGTGCATCGTCGTTCGGCACGCGCTCGGCCCAAAATCCGGCGCCGCTTGTCGTTCGAATACCGGCCGTATCGATATTGTCTTTGATCGCCATCGGCATGCCATGCAGCAGACCGAGCCACCTTCCCTCGGTTGCCGCGACATCCGCTGCCGCTGCATCAGTACGCGCTTGCTCAGGCGTCAGCGTGATAAAGGTTTTGAGTTCATCGTTTTGCGCCTCAGCAAGCGCCAAACAATGCGTCACATTCTCGAGCGCCGCATCCGCCATCCTTATTCTCCGGCATAACCTAACGATTTATCCCGCGCGGCATCGCTATCATCCCGGTCGACAACATTCCCATAACCGCCGCCGCCGGGCGTCGCCAAGACCAATCGGTCCCCTTGCTTTACGATATGTTGCGCCTTGGGATCGACATCGACACCGTTGATTTCCAGCTTGCCCAAGGCCCCCGCTTCGCCGCCCGCAATTCCGGGAGCCGACGTTTTCGTCCGTTCGGCCAGCATGGCCAAGGCCGCCGGCGTCTCGTTCAGAAATTCGAATTCGACCTCCTGGCCAAGACCGCCACGGTATCGTCCCTTCCCGCCGGAATCGGCGCGGAAACCACGGCGATGAATTCGCATGGGCGATAGCTGCTCGATGACTTCCGTCGGCGTCGACGAAATGTTCGATGGCCAACTCAAGCAATTCTGCCCATCGGTCCGATGGGTCGCGCCCATTCCGCCATTGAAGAAGAACAGGTTCGCGAACGGCTTACCGTTGGGCTTCACACCCGCGAGATTGATGCACCAAAGCGGTGAGCCGGTACCGGCCATAATTCGATCCGGCACAACTTGCGCCAACGCACCGAAGATCAAGGCGGGCAGAAAATGCCCGATGAGGGCGCGCGAGCCGCCCGACGCCGGGAAGAGCGGATTGACGATTGTACGCTCAGGGGCAAAGGCCGAGATCGGCGCCACGGACCCTTCGTTGTTCGGCAAGTCCGGGGCTGCAGCGCACTTCACCGCATAGGCCGTCATGGCATAGGTGTAGCACATGGCACAGTTGATCGCCTTGCCCACCTGCGGGCTCGAACCCGTATAGTCCGCGCGAACTTCATCCCCATCGATCGTCACCGCCACCTTCAATGTGACCG
Source organism: Rhodospirillaceae bacterium (assembly GCA_002716125.1). Taxonomy (GTDB): domain Bacteria; phylum Pseudomonadota; class Alphaproteobacteria; order UBA8366; family UBA8366; genus UBA6544. Next base: position 1,561 of record PAZH01000013.1, on the reverse strand, counting down.
GTACATCGAGCCCGTCCGTCGGCATTTCATTTGTATATGTGCCGTCCGGCAATTCGCGGATGGCTGCCCGCATCGCCTTTTCGGAGCGATCTTGAATTTCCGACGCAAGCGTCGCCAGGTCCGCGAGTTCGTATTGGGTCATCACGTCGCTGACCCTTCGCTCCATCAAATCAAGCGCGGTGAGTTGAGCGTAAAGATCGCCGACGACTTCGTCGGGCGCCCGTACATTCTGGCGCAACAACCGCATGAACGTTTCGTCGACCTCTCCCGCCTTTATCAATTTCATGATGGGAATCTGGAAGCCTTCCTCGAACACTTCGCGGGGCTCTGGCGAGCGAATTTTGCCGCCGATATCGGGAGCATGCGCGGTCGATCCGGCGAAGCCGACGAGTTTATCGTTACGGAAAATCGGTTTGCCGACACTGATGTCCGGCAGATGGCCGGTCCCCATCCAAATATCGTTGGTTATCAGGACGTCGCCCGGCTCAAGCTGATCGGCCGGATAGACGTCGAGAAAATGTTTAATGGTCGCCGGCAAGGTTGCAATGAACGACGGGATACTGTCCGTCGCCTGGACGAGCGAGCGTCCGGATGCATCGGTGATCACGCAAGAGAAGTCGTGGCTATCGCGCACAACGGTAGAAAAAGACGTACGCACCAGCGCCGCCGCCGCTTCGTCGACCGTCGAAATCAAACGGGTCCAAAGCACCTCAAGGGTGATGGGATCGAAAGATGCGTTGGCACTATTGGTTGCTTCGTTCAGCATGCTCTAGCCCTCCTCCGGAAGATCGACGATCAAATTTAGTTGGTCATCGACACGCGCCTGGGCACCCGGGCCCAGAATCAGCGTCGACTCGCTTTCCTCCACAATGGCCGGCCCCTCGAAATGATATCCCGGCGTCATCTCGTTGCGATTATAAACCGCCGTCTCGACGAAATCACCGTTCTCCGGGAAATAGGCAGGCCGCGACCCGGTCTTCGGATCGGTGGCCACGCCTGCCGCATCCGCTGTTACATCAACACCCGGCACATCCGCTTTCATCGAAACGCGAATGTTGATGATTTCCGGTTCCACATCCGGCGGCGTGCGCGCAAAGGTCTCTCGATAAACCTCTTCGAATGCCGCTTGAAGCGCCGCCGCTGAGCTTTCGTCATAAGGTCCGGCCGGCAGTTCCAGGACAACCTCGAATCCTTGTCCCGCAAACCGCATATCAGCGAGCCTGGTCACGTTGGCTGCCGATGGATCGAAGCCGGTTTCTTCAATAACAATACTGGCATCGGCCTCAAGCGCCTTGTATTGCGCCTCGAGAGCCGGCCAATCCATCTCGCTGAACCGCTTGGCCACCGTACCGGTTCGATCAACACGGGCCGGAGCGATCAACAATCCAAGCGCCGATGCAACTCCTGCCGACGCCGGGCAGATCAATCGCTTGAGACCGAGTTTTCGCGCAACGTAGTACACATGGACTGGACCGGCGCCGCCGGTCGCCAGTAACGTGAATGCGCGAACGTCGTGGCCCTGCTCCGCAATATGCACGCGGGCCGCCGACGCCATGTTCTC
>PAZH01000012.1 GCA_002716125.1 Rhodospirillaceae bacterium | reverse complement strand
GGTTGATAAGGGTCCGTGTTCGTGCCGAGTGCCATGACGTCGACCTGATATTTAGGATCGTGCAGTTCCTTGCGCAGTCGTTCGGCGGCGTCCAGCTTGTAGAATAGCTTGGTTTCGAAATCGAGACCGGGGGACAGCCCGTAATACGCATGCGTCGGTCGCGCGAAACAATAGATGCACCCGTGCTCGCATCCGCGATAGGGATTGATGGAACGGTCGAACGGAACATCGGGCGACTGGTTGCGGGAGATGACTTTTCGAGCGGTGTCGACCGTCAGGGTCGTCGAGATTTGCTCGAGTTCCTCGACTTCCCGGGTCCAACCGTCATCGACCGCTTCAAAATTGTTCGCTTCGAACCGCCCGGCGCGGTTGCTAACCGCACCGCGGCCCTTTCTTGCCCGATCTGGAAGTTTCCAATCCATGGGGGCAGGATATAGAACAAAAAAGGAACATTCAATATCCGCGTGAATTGTACGTCCCGCCGCAGCCTGTGATAGAAAGCCCGCATGGCGGAACTCAGTATCATCATCCCGACGCTGAATGCGGGCCCGGTTTTGGGACCGACACTCGGTGCGCTGGCGCAAATGGAAAGCGTCGGCCTGATCAAAGAACTCGTCGTCTCGGATGGCGGTTCCGAGGACGGAACGCAAAAGGCCGTCATCGATGCGGGTGCCGTCTTAGTGGAAGGCCCGCCGGGTCGAGGCCGCCAACTTCGCGCCGGTGCGGACGCGGCGCGGGGCGATTGGTTTCTCTTTCTGCATGCGGATACGGTTTTGGCGCCAGGCTGGAGCGACGGCGTGCGGGCTTTTATCGAGCGGCCCAACGCGGCCGAGACGGCCGGGTACTTTGAATTCGCCCTCGACGACCCTTCGTCATCGGCACGTCGGTTAGAACGTCTCGTGCGGTGGCGCAATCGGTTGTTCGGATTGCCGTACGGTGATCAGGGCTTGTTGATCTCAAAACGTCTCTACAGCCGCATCGGCGGTTATCGCGATTTCTCGTTGATGGAGGATGTCGATATCGTGCGGCGGCTTGGACGCGGGTCGCTTGCGGCGATCGACTTTCGGGCCACAACCTCGGCGGTGCGGTTTCAGCAAGATGGATACTGGGTGCGGCCTATGCGAAATCTCGCCTGCCTGGCGCTCTTCTACATTGGTGTTCCGGCGGACGCGATCAAACGGGTTTACGGATGAGGCGTCGTCACCTCATCATATTCGCGAAGCCGCCCCGACTTGGCCGGGTCAAACGGCGTCTTGCGGCCGATATCGGAACAACGGAAGCTTTGCGTTTTTACCGTCGCAACCTCGCTGCGACGCTCAGAATGCTCGGGCGCGATCCCCGATGGCAATGCTGGCTTTTCTTGGACCGGGGGGCCGGTCGCTGGCCCCGTAACCTGCCGCGGCGTTTGCAAGCGCGCGGCGACCTTGGTGTGCGCATGGAAACGGCGCTTCGCGCTCTGCCGCAAGGCTCAACCGTACTGATCGGATCGGATATTCCCGGTGTGTCTCGAAGCGATATTCGCCATGCCTTTCGTGGTTTGGGACGGTCCGACGTTGTTTTTGGGCCGGCGGAGGACGGTGGCTTCTGGCTTGTCGGCCTTGCTAACAGTCGCGTCGCACCAGACTTGTTCAAAGGCGTACGGTGGTCGACCGAACACGCATTGGCCGATTGCATTGGCAATTTGGTACGACCGCCGTCATTTGCGGCGACGAAATGCGATGTCGACAACGGTGAGGCTTATGATCGCTGGTTCGGTGCAGTGGCCCCTTAAAAGGTTCGCGATTGGTCCTCGACAGATCATGCTCGGGCGGGCCATCAAGCGCGTCTTCATTTGAGGAGTATCGTCATGAGTGTCAGCCAATCCGAAAAAGCCGAAATCTTCCGCCAGCTTCACGAAGGACCAGAGTCGTTCATCATCGGCAATGTCTTTGACGCGGGTTCCGCGCGTATCCTATCAGGCCTCGGCTACAAGGCGCTCGCAACATCGAGCGGCGGATTTGCGGGCACGATTGGCCGGCGCGACGGCCGCATCTCCCGTGACGAGGCGCTGGCCCATGCAGCAACGGTTGTCGGCGCGACCGATTTGCCAGTTTCCGCTGACTTCGAGAACGGTTTCGGCGATGAACCGGAATATGTTGCGGAGACCATTCGCCTCGCCGTGGAAGCGGGGTTGGTCGGGTGCACCATCGAGGATGCGACGAAAGACAAGGACAACCCGATCTATCCATTTGATGCGGCGGTTGCCCGTATCGAGGCCGCGGTAGCGGACGCCGACGCGCTTGGGTTCGCGTTTCATCTGACGGGGCGGTGTGAAAACTTCTTGCGGGGGAATACGGATCTGGACGATACAATCCGCCGATTGAAAGCGTACGAAGACGCGGGCGCAAAGTTTCTTATGGCACCCGGACTTCCCGACCTAGAGGCGGTGAAGACCGTTTGCAGCGCGCTTTCCAAACCGTTCAATTTCATGGTGGGTATTCCGGGCCGGTCCTTCGATGTCGCGTCACTGCAAGCGTCCGGCGTCCGGCGTATCAGTTTGGCGACGGCGATCTATCGAAGCGCCATGCAAGCGGTTGTCGATGCGGCGACGGAAGCCCGCGACCAAGGCACATTCGGATTTGTCAAAACGGGTTTGCCTTCGCCGGACCTGGCCGGATTCATGAAATAGCGGGTAACGGCCATGTTGCTATTTTTCCTGCAGGCGGGGCATCAACTCGACGAAATTGCAGGGTCGAAATCGGCTGTCCAATTGGTGGTGTAAGATTTCGTCCCAGCCGTCCTTACAAGCCCCGGTCGAACCCGGCAGGGCGAATAGATACGTACCCTTCGCGACGCCTGCGACAGCGCGGCTCTGGATCGTTGATGTGCCGATCTTCTGGAAACTGATCCATCGGAACAATTCGCCGAAGCCCGGGATATCCTTCTCGCAGACCCGTGCGAAGGCTTCGGGTGTGACGTCGCGGCCGGTCACGCCGGTGCCGCCGGTCGAGATCACCGCATCGATGTCCGGGTTCTCGACCCATGTATTCAGTTGCGCCTCAATCGCATCTGAATCGTCTTTAACGATCGTCCGCGCCGCCAGGATGTGGCCATCGGCTTTAAGTCGCTCCACCAGCGTATCGCCCGAACGGTCGTCGGCCTCCGTCCGCGTGTCAGATACGGTCATCACAGCGATATGGACCGGCAGGAAAGGCAGTTTTTCGTCAATTGGCACGGACTGCGACCTTCTTCGAATTGGGGTCGAGGCGGTTATAGCGCGGCCAGGTGCCGGCGGCGATGGCATCGAGTGACGGTGTCGGCTGACCGAGACGATAGCGGTAAATCCAGAGATTGGTCAGGACACGCTCGACAAAGGCACGAGTCTCCCTGGACGGTACGCTTTCGATAAAGAGCAACGGATCGTCCTGATATTCCGATGTGCGGCGCCATTTGTTCAAATTGCCGGGGCCGCCATTGTAAGCGACCGTTGTGTAGAACAGGTTTCCTTCAATCCCCGGAAACGCCAACAGATGCTGCACGTAGGATTGGCCCAGCTCGATATTGTATTCGGGATTGAACAGGGCGTGACGCCGGTGCCCGCGGAAGCGCTTGCCGGCCATGAAGCCAGCCGTTCGTGGCATGAGCTGCATCAAACCCCGTGCGCCGGCCTTGCTTTTGGCCTTCGGCTTAAAACCGGATTCTTGTCGGATCAGCGCAAAAATCATCGCGCGGTCGACCTTGTAACCGTCTTTCGGCACCCAATCGGGCATGGGGTAGAGAGCGGCGTCGTAGTGATAGCCACTCTTACGTTCTAGCAGCCGCCCAAGGCGATAGGCGAGTGCCGGCAGATTGGCTTTCGCGGTCAGGCCGAGGAGGATCCGCGCCAATTCCGGCGACAGGCTGCCGGTAAATCTCTTGAGTTCTGATTCGGCGCGCGTGGTCTCGCCGACTTGAATCAGTGCCAGTGCCCGTTTCGCCGCGGGAGCCTGCGACAACAAGCTCATTTCAACTGTGCCCAGCTTCGGCAATTCCCATTCAAAGACCGGAATTTCGCCAAGCGCTCTCGCCGCCAGTAAACCGTAGAATGTTCGCGGTTTCTGCGCGGCTTTCGCCAGCAAGGGATTGACGCGTGCTGGTTGCCGAGCGGCGAGATAAGCGCGTGCCGCCCAAAAAGCGGCCGCCGACTCGATCCAGTCGTCTTCCAACGCCGCGGCGGAGAGCATTTCGAAATTCTGTGCGGATCGCGCGTAATCCCCCGAACGCCAGGCCGCGAGCCCGGACCACCAGAGCGCCATCGGCGCCTTGGCCCCCGATCTCTTTATGGCGGGGGCGGCGGTCCGCAAAGCCTTCTCGTCCAGCTCTGCGTGATAATAGCCGCGCGCGACAATGGCGAGTGCCCGGTCGTAGCCGACCGCATGGAAGCGCCGTTTGATATCGCGTTGCTGGAGTCGTTCCAAAGCTCGGGTCGGCCGGCCACGCCGCACCAGCGATTTGACTTGGCGGGTGACGTAGCGAGCATGCCGGCGTTGCGCTCTCGTCCCATACTTCTTCTTGCCGGTCCGGCCGGTTTCCGCATTCTCTTGGACGGGGGAAGGTAGAGGGCCGAAAGAGACGCCAAGCGGACGCTGGGGCGCGCGCCAGTTGTGCGGTTTTCGCCGCATGGCGAGGGCGTAAGTCCGGCGTGCGCCCGGATGATCCGCGTATTCTTTTAACCACGCTTTCAACTCAACGTAACGCGAACGGTATTTCGTCGGGTGCATGTAACGCTGATACAGGACATGGCCCATCAACAGCCGGTCGCCGATTTGTTTGATCAGCTTATCCGCCTGCCGCCACTTACCGTCCTGTTGCAGTTCGAAAATACGCCGGTAAAGCGCAGCATCTTGTGCCGGTATGATCGTCGGCAGGGACGCTTGTGGGTCCGCGTCGCGTCCGATGGGAATGGCGGCAGTATCCTGCGCGCTCGCGGGGACGCCAACGCATACGGTACCGCAGACAATCGCAGTCAAAGCGAGTGTCCGCCGGATGGCGATAGAAATCACGAGTTTGATTGCCCCATTACAAGCGGAATTCAATAACGCGCATGAATAGTAGTGGTACTAGAGATCGGAAAGTTAAGCAAGAATCGCGGCGTAACGGACATCGTTGCCGCGAAATTCTTAGTGCGGGATAATGTGGAGACGTCGCGGTACGACCCATTGTAACTCTTTGTGCATCGAGAGGAGGAACGAGGCTTGAGGACTGTAGGAAGCGTTTCGGTTGCTGCTGTCTCCTTTTTGATGACGGTCGTTACCTTCAGCGGGGTCGCCGCAGAAACGCGCGGCTTCTCGGTTTCCCTCCGCGAGAATGCGGATAAAGACGCGGCCGTAATTGAAGAGGTCGAGCTCTTCGGTGCGTCTTACGCGCTCGTCATTGGGATCGATGCTTACGAGAACGGGTGGCCTCATCTTTCAAATGCCGTAAAAGACGCGACTTTAATCGCAGATTTGTTAAAAGAACGCGGCTTCAGCGTTGACTTAAAGTTAAACCTGAAAGCTAGAGAGCTCGACCGCGCGCTTGAGGATTTCTTCTTGCTTCGGGGCGAAGACCCGAATGCACGGCTCTTCGCATGGTTTGCCGGTCATGGCCATACGGAGAATGACGAAGGATTCCTTATTCCGGCCGATGCGCCGAGACCGGAGGCTGGCGGCAGATTTCGTGTCAAAGCGCTTTCGCTTCGGCGAATGGGTGAATACGTCCGTTTAGCACAATCAAAACACGCTTTTGCGGTATTCGATTCATGTTTCTCCGGCACAGTGTTCGATTCAGCGCGTGCTTTGCCACCTGCCGCCGTGACTCGTGCGACCACACTGCCGGTGCGCCAATTCCTCACGTCCGGAGATGCGGGGCAGACAGTCTCGGATGATGGTGGGTTTCGGGAGCTCTTTATCCGGGCTCTTAAGGGCGAAGAGAATGCTGATGCAAACGGAGACGGTTATTTGACGGCAAGCGAAGTTGGCCTCTTTCTAACCGACAGGGCCACCAACCTGACGCAATCCAAGCAAACGCCCCGATATGGAAAGCTTCGCGACAAAGGATGGGATCGAGGCGATTTCGTGTTCGGATTGCCCACGCGAAGTCCGAACACGAAACCTGGAACGCCGCCGACCAATCTGTCCAATCCGAGCGCCATGGCCGAAGCGGCCAAACTTCAACAGGAAACGGTGTTTTGGGAATCGATAAAGGAAAGCGGTGACGCAGCCGCTTATCAAGCCTACCTCGCCCAATACCCTGGTGAAACGTTTTCGGCTTTGGCCGAAGTTAAAATTGCGTCGATTCAGCGAAGCCAAGCGCTGATGGAAAATGAAAGAAAAAATCTCCAGGCTGAAAAAGAACGCCTTGAAGAAGAAAGAAGACGCCTTGCCTCGGAGGCTGAAAGGCGCAATCGCGAACTGGAGGCTCGTCTAAAAGCAGAGCGTGAACGACTGGCCGCTGAGCGGACTCGCCTGGCGGCGGCGGAACGGCGATCGGAAGCCGAGCGACAACGTCGCCAATTAGCTGCCGGAATGCCCAACCGCTCGGCGGAAACGACGCCGGCGGAGAAGGCGTTGCCGATTTCAATCGAGTTGCCCGCCGCCGAATTCGTCTTGGTCCCCAAAGGGACACGCGTGGAATACGATACTCAACAATTCCAAGTAATCGATGCTGCCAGAAATGAAGCCGAAATTCTCACGAAAGCGGGTAACCATTTCAAACTTACGGCAGGCATCTTTCAGAGTGGGGAGCGCGTTTTTACAACCGTCAACGATGGAAAGATATTTGCCGATGGCTGCAGCAAGCCTTCACTCAAGGTTTCCAAGACCGCGCACGCTGCCTTGTTGGGGTTATTTCCTTTAAAGGTGGGGAACGGAACCAAGTTTGATCTTGAGGAATACGCGCCGCCGACCGCTTTCGACGTTCCGTATGTCGATGAGTGGTCGTTTGACCTTGTTGTGGAAGGTGCCGAAGCTATCACCGTGGTCAATCGTAGATTAGACACTTTCGTCATTAGAACGATGGCGCGTAGTTCGCTTGGTCGCGTGTTCGAGCAGCGCCAATGGTACCACCCGAAATCGGGTTTGGTCGTAAAATCCGTCCGGGAATGGTCGGGAAAACAGCAACCGGCAGAACAGTATGCGAGCCTCAAGAACACCGACGCAGGTTCTTCGGAGCGATACGAGTTGAGGTCCGTCACGTTTCCGGCCCAAGCCAAAAACACATTGAAGTAGTCACGTGGCAAAGCGCTATCCTGGCGCCTAAGCGATTTCCTCAAGCTTCTCCTGGATGGCCAGGAAGTCGCGCCATGCTTCTCTCTTTTGAGCCGACTGGCGCAACAGGAATGCGGGATGGAAGGTCGGCATCGCCGGGATGGGCGTGTCCAGCCCCTCGCTCATGTAGTCGAACCATTTTCCGCGCAGGCGCATAATCCCTTCGGTTCGGTCCAACATGGTTTTCGCTGAACTGCCGCCGAGGAACACTAGGACTTTCGGTCTTGCGAGCTCGATATGTCGTTGCACGAAGGGGAGGCAGGCTGCGGTTTCGGCCGCCGTCGGGCTGCGGTTGCCGGGCGGCCGCCAAAACAGAATATTCGAAATATAGATCGACGTACGCTCGCGTCCGAGGGCCGACAGCATGCGATTCAGTAACTGTCCGCTGGCGCCGACGAAAGGCAGTCCCTGGCGGTCTTCGTCGACGCCCGGCGCTTCGCCAATGAACATAACATCCGACGCCGGATCGCCATCGGCGAAGACGGTATTTGTTGCCGTGAACTTCAGCGCGCAACCTTCGAATGTCTCAAGCCGCTCCCTGAGGCCTTCTATGCTGTTCGCATCGCGTGCAATGGCGATCGCGTCGCGCGCGCCTTCCGAAGGGGCGAGCGGCTGTCCGGGAGATGCAGGGGCGGCCGGCCGGGTGGGCTGCGAATTGGCAGAAGGGCTCGGCACCGTGACCGCGGCGGGCGGTATCGCGGCCGTCGCGTAGCGATCGATCGGTTGATCGTCGATTAACTCGTCGACACCCATCTCGATATGCCACCGCAGGGCATCGAGTGGGGAGATTGGCGGCGCCTCTTCGCGGTCTTCCGTCATGGCGTCAGAACTCCTTTGCTCTAAGTGTCTACCAAATTCCGGCGCGGTACGATAGAGAACGCGTCAAGGTTTCGAGATTGCGTAAGTAGAGAGGTGTCGCGATGGAACGCGAATCGATGGAAGTTGATGTGGTGATTGTTGGCGCCGGCCCTTCCGGCCTGGCCGCGGCGATCCGTCTGAAACAACTGGCTGCTGAAGCAGGCCGCGACATTGAAGTCACGATCTTGGAGAAAGGTTCGGAGGTCGGCGCGCATATCTTGTCTGGCGCGGTTTTGGATCCGCGAGCGCTCAATGAGCTCATTCCTGATTGGAAAGAAAAGGAAGCACCGCTCAACGCGCCTGTGAAGGACGAGAAGTTTCTGATCTTAAGCGAGGGCGGCGGTCTGTCGCTGCCGACATTTATGTTGCCGCCCGTTCTGAAAAACCACGGCAACTATATCATCAGTTTAGGTAACTTGTGTCGCTGGTTGGGCGAGCAAGCCGAATCCATGGGCGTGGAGATTTATCCGGGCTTTGCGGCATCGGAAGTTCTGTACAACGACGACGGTTCGGTGAAAGGCGTTGCCACCGGCGATATGGGTGTAACCCGCGAAGGCGAGCAGGGACCCAATTACCAGGTCGGTATGGAGCTGCATGCGAAATACACCTTCTTTGCGGAAGGTTGTCGCGGCAGTCTCGGCAAACAGCTCATGGAGAAATTCAATCTTCGTGAAGGGGTCGAGCCACAGACCTACGGAATCGGTATCAAGGAATTGTGGGAGATCGAGCCGGAGAAGCATCAAGAGGGTCTTGTTGTTCACACGACGGGTTGGCCGTTACAGACCGATACCTATGGTGGATCGTTCCTCTATCACTTGGAAAACAATCAAGTCGCCGTCGGTTTCGTGGTCGGGTTGGACTATGAGAATCCCTATCTCAGCCCTTACGAGGAATTTCAGCGCTTCAAGATGCATCCGAAGATCAAGCCATATTTCGAAGGCGGCCGCCGGGTCGCTTATGGCGCGCGGGCGTTGAACGAAGGTGGCTTGCAAAGCCTGCCGAAATTGACGTTCCCGGGCGGCGTGCTCGTCGGCTGCGAGGCCGGCACCTTGAACACGCCGAAAATCAAGGGCAGTCATACTGCGATGAAGTCGGGCATGTTGGCGGCGGAAGCTGCATTCGAAGCGATCTCCGCCGAGCGCGGTTCCGATGAACTTGTCGAATATGCCGACGCCTTCCAGAAATCTTGGGTGCATCAAGAATTGAGCGATGCCCGCAACGTCCGTCCGGGCTTTAAGTGGGGCCTTTATGGCGGGATGCTTTATGCCGGGATTGACCAGATTCTCTTCCGGGGCAAAGCGCCTTGGACCCTCAAACACGGTCACGCGGATCACGAAGCGACTGGAAAGGCGAAGGACTTCCAGCCGATCGAGTATCCAAAAGCGGACGGCGTCATTTCGTTCGACCGTTTGACGAACGTATCCTTCTCGGCGACCAATCATGAAGAAGATCAGCCAATTCACCTGACGTTGAAGGACGACAGTGTGCCGGTTGACGTCAATCTGGCGGAATTTGCGGCCCCTGAGCAGCGGTATTGTCCTGCAGGGGTCTACGAAATCCTCTATGACGATGACGGCTCGAATCCAAAATTGCAGATCAACTCGCAGAATTGCGTGCATTGTAAGACCTGCGATATCAAGGATCCGACCCAGAATATCGTTTGGGTTACGCCGGAAGGCGGCGGCGGACCGAACTACCCGAATATGTAACGCATAGGGTGTCGATTGGGGTGGCGTTCCGCTTCGACCGTCCGCGCAATCGTTCGTTGGCTTGCCCCGGTAAACTCGGGTATTATTAACGGCTTAGGAACGGAAAGTGGCAACGAAAGCATGACGGCGCCAGTCAAAGAACGACCGAGATCCGGCTGGGTTGCGCGGCGGGTACTATCCGGTGCCGCGCTCGGCTTGCTGTGGTTGTCGACGGCATGCGTTTCCGCACAGAACGGCGGATCATCCTTACTTGCCGATGCGGGACGAGCGCAAATTGTTGTTACCGATTCAAATACACCAAGTTCGACTGCCGGCAGCTATCTCGCCGGTCGGTTCGCCGAGAAACAGCATGATTTGTCCGGAGCGGCGGACCTTATGGCGCGGGTGTTGGAAGATGACCCCGAAAATGAAGCGCTGTCGCGGCGTGCCTTTGTCTTGTTTTTAGGCGCTGGCCAGGTTGACAAAGCGATCGAAATTGCCGAACGCATGGAAGAGCGCGAGTCGGGAATGACGACGGCGTTGCTGTTGCTTGCGGCAAGGGACGTCAAAGAAGGAGATTTCACGAAAGCGCAAGAGCGGCTGAAAAATGTGCCGGAACAAGGTTTGGCGCGTTACAGCCAACCTCTGGCAGGCGCGTGGATTCAAGCGGGGACCGGCGATTTCGAGGGGGCGTTCAAGTTGCTTGAGCCGCTTTCCAATGAAAGCGGTTTCGTCAGTCTGATGAATTTGCATTTGGCGTTGCTCAACGAGCAAGCGGGCAATTTCACCAAATCCGATGAGATTTATAAGAAGGCGACGGAAAAAATCGATAAGACGCCGCTTCGTATGGTACGTGCGACGGGCACATTCTTAGAGAGAAGAGACCGCAAGGACGAAGCAAAAACACTGTATGAAGCCTATCTCCAGGCGAACCCGGCGAGTTATTTGATTGGGTATGAACTTCGGCGCCTGAAAGAAAACCGGCCGGTGCGGCCGATTGCCGATAATATCGTCTCCGGGTTCGCGGAAGGTATGTTCAATCTCGCCTCTGCGCTGCCGATGACCCGCGCCGGTGCCGCTGCTTTGCTCTATGCAAGAATAGCGACGTACCTAAAGCCCGATTTTCCGGTCGCGCAATTGTTGATGGGCGATATTTTGGACAGCAGCGGGCGGCACGAAGATTCGATCGAGATATACAAAACGATTGGTAAGGAAACTTCCTACAGTTGGCTCGCGCGGCTGAAGACGGCGGAGAATCTAAATACGACCAACCGCCTTGAGGAGGCGAAGGCCCTGCTGGAGGCAATGGCGAAAGAACGGCCGACCGAGACGGATCCGCTTGTCCGGCTCGGTAGTTTTCTGCGATTGAAAGAAGACTACCAGGGTGCCGTCGATGCCTATAACCGCGCGTTCGAACGCCTTGGTGTTCAAGGTCCGCGGGATTGGATGCTGTATTACTATCGCGGCATCTCGCTCGAGCGACTGAAAAAATGGGATATCGCGGAGAAAGACTTCCTGAAGGCGCTCGAACTGAAGCCCGACCAGCCGTATGTCCTGAATTATCTCGGTTATTCCTGGGTCGATCAGGGGATCAATCTTAAAAGAGCCCGCGAGATGATCGAGCGTGCGGTCGAGCAGCGGCAAGACGACGGTTATATCGTCGATAGCATGGGCTGGGTGCTCTATCGGCTCGGCGATTACGAAGAGGCGGTCCAACATTTAGAGCGGGCCGTTGAGCTTCGCCCGCTTGATCCCATTATCAGCGATCACTTGGGCGATGCGTATTGGAAAGTGGGCCGTAAACACGAAGCGCGTTTCCAGTGGCGGCGCGCGCTCAGCCTGAATCCGGAAAAAGAAGAAGTCGATCGCATCGAGGTCAAACTCGAGAAAGGCTTGGAAGCGGTTCCAGAGAAGGGCTCCGACGGATGAGTATGGCGGCAAGCGGGTCCATCCGCGTCGAAGCCCCGGCCAAGATTAACCTTTATCTGCATGTCGTCGGGCGCCGGGCCAACGGATACCATGAACTGGAATCCTTGATTGCTTTTACCGACGAATTCGACGTCTTGACCCTGACGCCGGCCGATGAGCTCGGGCTGGATATTGAAGGCACGTTTTCGGCGCGCCTCTCAAGCGAGGAAGACAATCTCGTTCTGCGCGCCGCGCGTGCGCTCGGCGAGGCGGCGGGTATCGAGCCTAAAGTGCACATAAGATTGCAGAAAGATCTGCCGGTTGCTGCCGGTCTCGGTAGCGGTTCGGCGGATGCGGCCGCGACGCTTCGTGGCCTCGCGCAACTCTGGAATATCGAAGCCGATAAAGTCGATTTGAAAGAAGTCGGATTTGGCCTCGGGACGGATATTCCTGCGTGCTTGGTTGGCGATACGGTGCATGTTGGCGGGGTCGGCGAGCGCCTCGAGGCCGGCCCGAAGCTGCCAGACGCGGGCTTGGTGCTTGTGAATCCGGGTGTCACGTTGGCCACGCCCTCAGTGTTTCAGGCCCGCCGCGGTGGATTTTCGCCGGCGTTGCCGCTGATGAAAGTGCCGCGGAATCTGGCAAACTTTGTGGCAATGCTCGAAGACCGTTCGAATGACCTGACGGAACCGGCATTGCGTTTGGCGCCGGTGATCCACGAAGTCCTAACGGCGCTGGAAGAAGCTCCTGGTTGTCGATTGGCGCGTCTCTCCGGCAGCGGTGCCACCTGTTTTGGTTTGTTCGACGACCCTGAAGCCGCGGTGGCGGCGGCGGCGTCGATCGATACCGAAGGTTGGTGGGTTCGACCGACCCGATTTAGGACCAGCAGTTCGTGAGCGAAGCGGCCAATGATACGATTCGCGTCGTGGTATGCGTCAATATGATGCGCGGCCCACGCGGTAAATGCTGCGAATTGAGCGGATCGCCGGAGATTGCGGATGCGCTGGAGAAGGGTGTTCGAGAGCGAAGCTTGGCCGTCCGCATCGAACGCATCGTCTGTCTTGGCAAATGTAACGATGGCCCTAACCTTCGGTTCGTGGGCGGCGAGTTCCGGCAAAACCTGTCGATGGACGACGTGCCGACTTTGCTTGATGAGTTCGAGGAGCGGGCGGGCAAGAACGACGCCGGGGCAATGCTTTATCCGGGCGCTTAGACCGGCCGTCGCGTCTAATCGCCCGCAACGCCACGGCTTTCACGTATATCCTTAGATTCGTTCGAGCGTGTCCTTCGATGGGTGCCCTCGATGCGATTATCGGCGCGGCAATATCGATCGATGTGCCGTTTGGCGGATGCGGCCCTCTGCCGCGCAGCTTCCTCTTGCGGGACGGGGCGTGCGGCCTTATGTTCCGCCTCGGATTGGGGCGTGGCCAAGTGGTAAGGCACCGGTTTTTGGTATCGGCATTCGCAGGTTCGAATCCTGCCGCCCCAGCCATTTTCAGAAAATCAGCTGCGCTACTTAACGTCCAGGACGGAACTTGTCGCTGCGCCCAGCACGTCGAAGGCGACGCTGCCGCCGAAGAGGCGCCGTAAGCGGGAGTTCCCGTACTCAGAAACGGTGATCAGTTCGAAGTGTTTTCCGACCTCGAGAATCCGTTGTACGGGGTCGCCGATATCACATATCGGGGCTTCCGTCGGAATACCGATGCGGTCCAGCTTTGCGCAGGCGGATGCGAGTTGTGTTTCGACCTCGCCGCGCTCCTCTTCGACCTTGGCCACACCCAACAAGGTGACCTTCTTGCCGCAATGCTGCGCGAGAACCGCTGTTCGCCGTACGGCATCCATGCTGTGTTCCGAGCCGTCGTGACAGATGAGGTAGCCTTCCCGGCCCGGCGTCTCGCGCGCGATCATAACCGAACAGCGGGACAACATGGCAACGCGTTGCACGACGCTCATCCGGAATAACGACTTCACCTGTCCTCGCCAGCGGCTCGGCTTACCAATAATCATCAAATTGTAGGGGCCGAGTTCGTATTGATCGAGGATGCCGCTTGCCGTGTCCGGGGCGGTTTTCAGCTTGAGGACAATGCTTTTGCCGGACTCTTTGCGGTACTCGATCTTATTGTCGCCGAGCGGATCGCCGCGGATCGCCTTGTGGCTGGAAATGGTTTGCCATTCGTTGCGCTGTTCGTCGGCTCCGATCAGCATGTTGCGGCCGAGTTTCAAGTATTGGATGCCTGGCAGGTCGAGGTCCCACTCAAGCATGTTCTGTCGTGCGACACGCATCTGCAGGCCGCCCGATCTTAACCCTTGGTCGACGGTTCGGACGTAAAGCAAAATGATATCGCAATCGTCGCTGGCGCCAATCTCCTTTGCGATTTTGACGCCTTCATAAGATTCTTCAGTTCCATCCAGGCAGACTAAGATGCGAAACCGTTTGCGGCGTTCCTCGCGGATCGCCTCAAGCTCGCGCTCCGCTTCAGCATAGAATCCGCTATCGACGTCCTCGAAAGGTTTCACTGGCCCCGACCCACTATACGCCGATGAGTGGCCAGTAGAGTATGGCGGCCAGCAACATGACGATCGTTGAAATGACGGCCATCCGCCAACCCACCTTCAGGAAATCGGTCGCCTTTAGATAGCCCGATGCGTAGACGATGGTGCAGGCAGGGGTTCCGACCACGGTCAGATAGGCAAAGGCGGAGGAAATTGCGGTGATGAAGCCGAGGATAATCGGGCTTTCGCCGGCGGCTACCGCAACCTTGAGGACGAACGGCCCCAAAACAGCCACGGCGGCACCGTTTGACATTGTATTGGTGACCGCGGTCGTCAGCATGGAGATCGCCGCCCACAGGCCGATCCCATCTTCCGCTCCGATCGGCGTTAGGAACGCCAGGAAGTTCTTCGCCATCCATTGTGCGGCGCCGGTGTCTTTCATTTGAACGCCGAGCGAAATAGCCGCTGCATAGAGCAGGACGACGCCCCAGTTGACGCCCGAATTCACGTCCTCCCATTGAACCAATCCGGCGATCAAGAACAAACACGCACCGACGACCGCGATGGTGCCCATCCCATACTCACTGGATTGGGAAATCCACCCGAACAGAATCAGTGCGAAAAAGACTATGGCGACCCAATCGCTGGCCCGCATCGGCCCTTGTTGTGCGACTTGGCTGCGGAGTTTTACGACGGCTCGCGAGAGGTCGCGGTATTCCGGCCGGAACGTGAACAACAACACCATGGTGACGAGCGGCAATTGCAACAGAAACATCGGATAGGCGTAGGCCATCCAAGAGACATAATCGACCAGGAAGCGCCGCGTCTCTGGGTTGGTCGGGTCGAAGAAGAACTCCTTCCAATAACCGACCATAATCGCGTTTCGCGCGCCGCCGGATGGTGTGCCTATCCCCGCGACCGAGCAGCCATAGGCGATCGAGAACAGCAAGACGGCGGCGAGGCCGCGCACTTTCCGTGGGTCGTCCGATGTCAGTTGGATCAATGTAATGCCGACCGGCAGCATCATCGCGGCGACCGTGTGTTCGCCGATGAACGAGGCCAGCAGACCCGAGACAACCGAAATCCCGAAGCAGACATTGATTGTCCGGGTGCCCGTCAGACGAACGATCGCATAAGCGATCCGCTTGTCGAGTTGTTGTTTAACGACCGCAACCGCCAGCATTAACGATCCCATGATGAACAGAACGGAATCCGTCATTAGACTTTTGGCCACGACCGTCGATTCGATGCCGAGCATGATAACCTGGCCGACGATGATCAGCAGTGCCACGGTCGGTAAAGGAACCGGCTCCGTGATGAACAAGATGGTGGCCACGGCCGACATCGTGAGAACGATCATGCCTTCCCGGCTCAGGCCTTCCGGTTGTGGCAGCGAAAGCATGATGGCGCCGATCGCAAGCGCGATGAAGAACCAGCGTTTCTCCCAAAAATAATAGAGGTTGATCTGCGTTCGTATCAGCGCAAAGCCGAACTGGCTGCGCCGTCGTAGGCGGTACGTCCAGCTGACGGCTGGTTCGTGTGCACGCAGACTGTCGAAGGCAAGTGTAAAGTCTGTCATGACCTAAAAACCGAGTTCGTCTCGATCTTCATAACTTTATCTCGCCAAGTCGTATTCGACACTAAAGCTATTATTCTTCTGACTTATCGTGTGAATTCAAGATGGCAATCCGGCGCCGCGGCGCAATTCATATGCGACGCGGAGGAGATGCGCGTTCGCGAACCCGCAGGTGGACGCATTCCTTGCCCGCTACAACTTATTTCTTGGATGTTTAGAAGGAGGTCGAAATGGCTGAATTGGACGATGCCTACACCGTAAACGTTACGGAAGTCGCTGCGTTTTCGGCCGATGCACGGGTCAATCAAGAACTGATGAGCACCAAAGATGCTGTCGTTCATTTGAATTGTTATGAGCCGGGCCAGGTCACACCGATGCATAAGAACCCGAATGAGGACGAGGTCCTGTACATTGTTGAAGGTTCGGGTGAGGTGACGTTCGAGGTAAAAGAAACACTGACCATAAACGCTGGCGACCTTGTGTGTTTGCCGGCTGATCAGTATCACAGCATCCAAGCGGGCCCGGACGGGCGCATGATGTTGCTCTATTTTATGAAACCGGAATACATGAGCGAGCGGCGGCCAGGACCGAAACCCTTTCCGGCGATAAAGCGGTTGCCGGGGGAGCGAGGATAACATGAGTTTTCAGATAAACCCTCTGTCGACGGCGCTCGGCGCGGAAGTCGTTGGTTTGGATCTGGCGGAACCGCTCGACGAAGAGACCTTCGCGCGCGTGCATCAAGCGCATCTCGATCATCAGGTTCTGGTCTTCCGCGACCAACATCTCACGCCGGCGCAACACATCGTCTTTAGCCGCCGCTTTGGCGACTTGTCCGGGCACGTCTACGACCAGTTTTTGCTGCCGGGCTATCCGGAGATCCTCAAGGTCTCGAACAAAAAGACGGCGGATGGCGATTTCGCCGGGTTGGCGTCCGCCGGCCGCCGGTGGCATTCGGACCTATCCTACGCCGAGACGCCAAGCTTGGGATCACTGCTGTACGCGCTTGAAATACCGCCCGAGGGCGGCGACACCCTATTCAACAATATGTATCGCGCGTATGAGGCGTTGCCCGCGGCAACGAAGTCAAAGATCGACGATCTCAAGGCGGAGTTCTTGATCGGCAGCGCGCGTAAGTACTACACCGAGAACGAACGCCCCCCTTTGACCGAAGCGCAATTGGCGTCCGTGCCGCCCGTCGAACATCCGGTCGTGCGTACCCATCCGGAGACCAAGCGGAAGGCGCTCTACGTCAATCCGGCACACACGGTCCGCATACTCGGATTGGATGAGGCTGAAGCCGATGCGCTGTTGACCGAGTTGACGGAGCACAGCGTCGAGCCGCAATTCGTATATCGCCATAAATGGCGCCTGCACGACCTTGTATTTTGGGATAACCGATGCTGCATGCATATTGCGGAGCCGCCGCCGCCGGACAGCAATCGGCATATGCATCGCACGACCGTCGTCGGCGACACGCCCTATTAAGGTTATTCGAAGACTCATGATTGATAAGACATCTCGTGCGTTACTCGATGCGCTGTTGGCGCGCAGCGAAGAAATACGCACACCTTGTGGCGATGGTGAAATGGTCTGGCGGGTATGGGGGCGGGACAATTCGGAGCGGCCACCCGTTGTGCTGCTGCATGGCGGGTTTGGCGCTTGGAACCATTGGGTGCGAAATATCCCCGTTTGGGAGAAGGACTACCGACTGGTGGCCGCCGATCTCCCGGGCTGTGGCGACTCTGCGTCGTTGCCTCGACCCTATGATGCGGAAGATTTAGCGAAGGTCGTCTCGGCCGGTATCGATGTGGCTGTGCCGGATCAACAGCCGTTCGACCTGGTGACGTTTTCGTTCGGCGGCGTGATCTCAGGATTGATCGCCCATAAACAAGCCCAGCGCATCCGCAGTCTCACCTTGATCGGCTCGCCGGTGCTCGGTCTGACGGGTACGGGCCCGGCGAACGATTTGGTCGTCGTCCGCCCCGATCTGCCGGTTGACGAAGCCGCGCCTCTTCATCGATCGAACTTGCAGAAGTTGATGGTCTGTAATCCAGAGGCAGCTGACGATTTGGCGCTTACGATCCAACTCGAAAATATGTCGAAAGCGCGATTGCGGTCGCGTGGGATCGCCCGTTCGATGGTTCTCGCCGATAGCCTCCGCGACCTTCCCTGCCAGCTTAACTGTATCTTCGGGGATGCCGACGTCACACTCGATCCGGATTTGGCGAGTGTCCGCGCCTATGTCGAGGATATCCACCCGAATGTCGCCTTTCATGTTCTGCCCGATGTCGGACATTGGGCGCAGTATGAAGCTTCGGCGGCGGTCAACGCCTTGCTCCCCGAGTTGATAGATTAGACTTTGCGGAATCTCCGAGCGGATTACCCTTATTGGCATCCCGGCTCACTGGAGGTGCTGTCATGTCTGATCAACTGACCGATTTTAATTTTCTGCAAGGCGTTAAAATACTCGATTTTACGCAATTCGAAGCAGGCCCCACCTGCACCGAGGCGCTGGCCTGGATGGGGGCAGATGTGGTGAAGGTCGAGAACCCGAATCGTGGCGATCCGGGCCGCCGCTTGAAGCCGAACCATCCGGACGACGATCCGTTCTATTTCCATATCCTGAACGCCAATAAGCGATCCATGACGGCAAATCTGAAATCGCCGGAGGGCCTCGAACTGATCCGGGATTTGCTCCGGGAAGCCGATGTGATGGTCGAGAACTTCGCGCCGGGGGCGATCGAACGGCTCGGCCTCGGTTATGAAGAGGTCAAGAAGATCAATCCAGGTATCATCTACGCGCAAGTGAAGGGTTTCGGCGAAGGCAGCCCGTTCGAAAAGAACCTGGCCTTCGACATGATCGCGCAGGCCTGCGGCGGTACCTTCAGCGTGACGGGCGATGCCGATGGGCCCCCGACCCGCCCCGGCATCTCGCTCGGCGATACGGGCACCGGCATGCTGCTGGCGATCACGGTGCTGGGTGCGCTCTATAAGAAGCGCGAGACCGGCGAGGGACATAAGCTCGAGGTTGCGATGCAGGATGCCATCTTGCACTACATGCGCATCCCGTTCTCGACCATGGGCCTCACGCAAAAAGTGGCGGAGCGGGGCGGGAGCAAAGTGCCCGGTATCGAGAACGCGCCGATGGGGCTATATCCTTGTGCGCCCGGCGGACCGAACGATTACATCTACATCATGACAAGCCGGGCGAACCCGGAACATTGGGACCGCCTGCTGAAAGTCGTCGGCCGTGAAGATTTGATCGGCGACGAGAAATACGACACGCCGGCGAAACGTCTCCAGCACGAGCCGGAAGTCGATGACATTATCGCTGCCTGGACGAAGACGCAGACCAAGTTCGATGCCATGAACATCGTCGGCGAAGCCGGAATTCCGGCGGGCGCCGTGATGGATACGGCCGAACTTTACGCGGACAAGACGTTCGAGGACCGGGGTGTCATGCAGACCATGATCCACCCGGTACATGAACCTTTCAAGATGCCGGGCTGGCCCGTCCGCGTCGACGGTAAGGCGGTGCGCATCAAATCTTCACCGATGCTTGGCGAGCATACCGAAGAAGTCATCGGCGAATGGCTCGGCCTCAACGATGCGGCCGTCGGCGAATTGAAGGCGGCAGGTGCCGTCGGGACGTAAGACGGTAAGACGTTCGAACGCGTTAGTGGTTCCGCACTTCATAGATGCGGAGGCTCTTGATGAACGGGTTGCCTTCGGCAAGGCGCTCGGCTTCAGCCATATCTTCCGCTTCGATTATCGAATAACCGGTGATCGAGTCTGCGCCGAACGGTAGGTCGACGGTCCCGTCGTGCGAAATTTCACGGCAGTTCATGAATCCGCCGTGCTCGACGGTTCGCTCGGCGACTGCAGCGAACCATTGATTCCATTTCTCCATGACGTCGGGCGTCGGTTGTTCGAACCCGAAATGCAGCATCATAAACTTTTTCATGATTCGTCCCGATTAAGATGTATGGCCGTCGCAGCGATAGGTACCGCGCCGTTGGTGTGAACCAATGTCCGGCCGCTATATAACGTTGTCTTCGCGGAGGCTAGCGATCTTTTCGCTGTAGCCTAACTCTTCCAGAATTTCTTCTGAATGCTCGCCCAAGGTTGGCGGCGGGGCCAGCGGTTGGTCGTCGCGCGAGCCGTCGATATGGACGGGTCGCCGGATCAGCGTGAGATCGCCTTCGCTTGGATGTGATGCCTGGTAAAAGGTGTCGAGGTGCTGGACCTGCGGGTCCATCATTGTCTCGTCGAGCGTCAGGATCGGACTGAAGGGGGCGTCTTCTGCGTCGAGGCGCGGCAGCCAGTACGCGCGCGGCTGGCTGGCGGCTGCATTCTGGAACGCCTCCTTCAAGGCCATGTAATTCTCCATGCGGCCTGCGCGTTCCGCAAACCGCGGATCCTCCAAAAGCTCCGGGCACTCGAAGGCGGCGACGGCTCCCTTCCAGAATTTTTCTTGGATCGAGAGATGGATCGCCAACAGCTTTCCGTCGCCGCATTTCAACGCGAAGGATTGCGAGGCCTGGACGCGGACCGTTGGCCCGGGCGTTATGCCGCTGTTGCTCATATTCGCGAAAGGGTCCGGTATGAAGGCGATGCCGGATTCCAGCATGTTGATATCGAGATAGCGTGCTTTACCGGTGCGTTCCCGCTCGAAAAGCGCACCCAAAATACCGTAGACAGCGTAGAAGCCGGTCGCGTTGTCGGCGACCGTTGGACCGGTGAACTGCGGCTCCTCGGGATCGACAAACAAGCTCGAGACACCCGAGAGCGCCTGCGCCACCGCATCATACGCCGGTCGGTCGCGATAAGGACCGTCTTCCCCGAAGCCACTGATGGAGCAATGGATCAGTTTCGGATTTCGGGCCATCAGGTCGTCCCGGGCAAAGCCAAGACGGTCCATCACGCCCGGGCGGAAGTTCTGCAAGAGAATATCCGCATCGTCGATCAGTTTCCGCAGAATATCTGCGCCGGCTTCCGAGCGAATATTGAGTGTGATGCTACGTTTGTTTCGGTTATAGGCACCGAATTGCGCGCTATAGGTGCCGCCGCGCCAACTGCGGAACAGATCGCCGCCTTTCGGGTTCTCGACTTTGATCACCTCGGCACCGAGGTCGGCCAACATCATTCCGCAAAGCGGACCGGTGATCATGTTGGTCAACTCGATAACCTTGATTCCTGAAAGCATCGGCATGTTCCGTGCCGCCTTAATCGTCGCCGCCTTCTTCGCGCTGATCCGTGATCAGCGGGACGGCTTGGAAGGACTCGTAGACCGGCTTGTAGCTTTTCTCGTCGAGGAACTGCTTTAGGCCCGTGTCATAAGAGCTCTGCATATTGAAACGCTTGTCGTGGTAGCGGATCGACATGTTCTTTTCCATCAGATAGTCGAACGCTTGGCTGTGATCCATTGTCCGAACCTGGCGAACCGCTTGTTTGGTAGCACGGAGGACGGCCGGACTCTTCTTCATCAATTCCTTCGCGAGCTTTTCGACTTCCATAACCAAGTCTTCCTCGGGGACGACTTTGTCGACGATTCCGATCTTCTCTGCTTCATGTCCATCGAAGGCTTCGCCGGTGCAACTGTAGTAGAGAGCGCGGCGCGGCAGACAGGCATCCGCGACGAGCTTCGCGACAAGTGCGCCCGGGAGGATGCCCCAGTTCACTTCGCTGAGAGAGAAAGTGGCGTTGTCCGCGGTGATTGCGAAATCGGTCGACAGCAGTTGCATAAAGGCGCCGCCGACGCAGAACCCGTGGATCATGGCGATGGTCGGTTTGTCGTAGTTCCAGAGTCGTTCGAAGCGCCAGCGGTTCGCGGCTTCTTGCGCGCGTTTGGATTCGGCGGGCTTGTCTTCCAGCGCGCGGAAGAACAGGCCTAAATCTTGGCCGGCGCTGAAGTTGCCGCCCGACCCGGTGAGGACGACCAGCTTTGTCTCGGGATCGCCTTCAAGACGCGCCAAGGCTTCGTCCATTTCGTAGTGAAGTTGCGGGCTCATGGCGTTCTTTTTCTCGGGCCGGTGCATGTAAAGCCACGAGATCCCGTCATGCTGCTCCAATTTCACGCATTCGTAATCGAATTCCATCACCGGTTCTCCTTCATTGTGCTGCTCAGTGAGGTAAGGGCATCGATGCGTTTGACGAGTCGCTTCTTGTCGACAATCGTGTTCGGGCCGCTACCTCAATCGAGAGCCCATTGGACGCGGATGTTAAATTATGGATTTAGAGCTGCCCGAAGAATTACGGTTGATGCGGGATACATTGCGCCGCTTCATCGACAATGAAGTCATTCCGTACGAGCGCGATTCTTGGGAAGGCCCCGATTTGAAGCCGGAGTATCGGGAAAAATGGGAAGCCCGGGCTCAGGAGCTCGGCATTTGGCAGATCGATTTGCCGGAAGAATACGGCGGTATGGGGCTTGGCCTTCTGGCACGTACCATCGTCTGGGAGGAGATCGGCCGAACGATCGCTTTTCCGCGGCGCAAACCGTGGATATTCGGCCATGACATGAGCCCGATCTTGGTCTCCTACCTGAACGAGGAACAACGTGAGAAGTACCTCTATCCGGTCGTCAGCGGCGAAAAGAAACACGCGTTCGCGCAAACGGAACCGGATGCGGGCGGGGATGCGGCGGCGATTCGAACAACCGCCGTTCGCAACGGCGACCACTATGTTATCAACGGGATGAAGCGGTTCATTACGGGCGGTGATTCCGCTGATTTTTTTAAGGTCACTTGCGTCACCGATCCGGAGAAAGGGGCGCGTGGCGTCTCCTGTATTCTCGTTGATGCGGATTCGCCGGGCGTTACTGTCCTGCGCCGCCAGGAAACGATGATGGACGACCAGCCGTGTGAAATTGCATTCGACGACGCACGGGTGCCAGTGGAGAACCTTATCGGCAAAGAAGGTGACGGTTTCAAGATGGCGCAACACTGGATCACCATCGGACGCGTACGTCATGGTGCGGGCGCGCTCGGCGTGATGGAACGCTGTCTCGAGATGAGTGCGAGCTATGCCCAACAGCGAAAGACCTTCGGGCGGCCCCTCGCGGACCGGCAAGCCGTGCAATGGCCGATGGTCGATATTTACGCCGATCTGCAAACCATGCGGCCGCTCATCTACAACACAGCGGCGAAGTTCGACGCGGGAGAAGATATTCGCTGGGACTCCTATCTTTGTAAGTATCTAGGCGATCGCAAAGGTTATGAGGCTGCGGACCGTTGTCTGCAGATCTTCGGGGGAATGGGACTCACGACCGATATGCCGGTGGAAAAACTTTGGCGGGATATGCGTTCGATGATGATCACGGAGGGGCCGGAAGAGATCCTCCGGATGTCGCTCGCCCAAGAAGTACTGCGCCGATACGGGGATTAAGGATGATGCAACCGAACGATGCGATTGTGGCGCGCATGATGACCTCGCGCACTCGCGGAACGAAAATTCCGCCTCTGTCGGACGACGAGCCGCTGTCTCTCGATCGGGGGTATCAGATTCAGGATGCATATCGGGCGACTTTACTGGCACAAGGCAAGACGTTGGTGGGTTGGAAACTTGCGGCCACCGGGCCTGTGGGCCGGGAGGCTTTGGGTGTCGAAGAACCGATATACGGGTTTCTCTTTCCCGGCTGTTATGACGACGGCGATACCGTGTCGCGGAGCGCGTTTGTCGATCTGCACACGGAGGCGGAGATCGCGTTTCGAATGGGGGAAGCATTATCTGGGCCGGGTGTAGAAGCCTCCGATGCTCGACGCGCCATCGAGTGCGGGCTGCCGGCCTTGGAGCTACCCGACATTCCATTTACCGAAATTCCGCCTGCCGCCGATATGATCGCCAACAGTGCGCTTGGTGGTGCCATCATGATCGGTGCCCCAGTTGATCTCGTGATGGATCACAACTTGGTCGAAGAAGAGATTGTGTTTACGCGCAACGGCAATCACGTCAGCACAACATATGGCGCCGATATCATGGACGATCCGTTCAATGCCGTCGCTTGGCTGGCGAACCGATTAGGCGCGAAGGGCGAGACCCTGAAGCCTGGCGACATCGTTATGACCGGTGGGATTTCGACACTGATCCGGCCGGACGCCGGCGATACCGTCGAGGCCCGGTTCTCGAGCCTCGGTCGGATCACGATGAAAGTGGTCGATTAGGCGTCCTTATTCGCGGAACTTCATATCGGCCATGGCCTCGATGAGTTCGGCTGTTTCGTCCATATTCGCATCTTGGCCGCAGTGATAGAGACCGTTCTGCAGCATCCCGCGCACGATGTTGTGCATCATCATTGGTGCGCCGCAATTGGTGCCGAGTTGGGTCGCCAAGGTCACATCCTTCAGCATCAACGCCATAGCGAAGTTCGAGCTTTGGACGCCTTCGATCATGGCGGGTAGACCGCGCTCAGTCGCGCCGCTGCGGCCGGACGATTTGTTGATTACGTCGCTCATCGTTTCGAGCGTCAGTCCGTACTTACGACCCATAGCGACAGCTTCGAGCATGGCCATACGGTTGCAGGCGGCGATCGTGTTGTTCACCAATTTCACAACATGGCCGTTCCCGATATCGCCGCAATGCATCACGTTCGGGCTAATTGACTCGAGATAGGGTTTCACTTTGTTGAAAGTCTCGATCGCGCCGCCCACCATAATTGCGATGGTGCCTGCGTCCGCTCCCGCCGGCCCGCCAGAGACCGGACCGTCGATCATCGTGATCCCCTTCTCTGCCAGCTCTGCCGCCATGGCCCGGGTTTCGTCCGGATTGCCAGTCGTCTGATCGATGATGATCTTGCCGGGTTCGAGCCCTTCCGCGAGACCACCCGGCCCGAAAATAGCGTCTCGGACATCCGCTGAACGGGGCAGACAGAGTAGAATAATGTCGCTCTCGCGCGCCAGCGACGCGCCGTCCTGCGCCGGAATCGCGCCATTGTCGGCAAATTCGGCAACGACCTCGGGCCGTAAATCGAGAACGCGTAACTTGTGCGACAGCATCAATCGGCGCGCCAACGCACCCCCCATCGCGCCCAATCCGACATAACCTAGTTCCATATTCTTAATCCTTTTCCGTTGGGCCCTACGCGGGCAGGAAGACCCCTTTGCCGGTCTTCTGTTGATCGAAGAGCTGATAGGCTTCCTCTGCGTCTTCGAGTTTCCATTTGTGGGTGAAGAGACTGTCGACGTCTATTTTACGATCCGAGACGAAACGTGCGCAGTCGGCTTGCCCGACCTTGGAGAACGTCCAGTGGCCGACCAGTGTAATTTGCCGGTGAATGAGGTCCGGTAGCACCTCTAACTGCACGTCGCCGCCGATGCCGACGAGACATGTGGTTCCCCAAGCACGGGTGCTGCGGACGGCGTTCCGACGGGCATCGGACGACGACGTGGCGTCCAGTGCCTTATCGGCTCCTTCGCCATGCGTGAGATCTTTGATCGCCTGAACGGGGTCATCGGCACTTGGGTCGATGACGATATCGGCGCCACGTGACAGCGCCATCTCCCGGCGCTCTGCAGAGATATCGACGGCAATCACACGAGCACCCATCGCCGCGGCGAGCTGCGTGCCGGAGAGGCCGACGGGGCCTTGGCCGAAAACGACGATGGTCTCGTCTCCCTCGAGGCCGAGGCGCTTGAGGGCGCCGTATGCCGTACCTGTACCGCAAGAAATCGCGGCCCCCGCTTCGAATGAAATATCGTCAGGCAGAGGCACTAAAGTGTGGGCCGGAACGCTCATGTATTTGGCATGTGCGCCGTGACCGCCGGAGCCGAAAACCACGGCACCGTCGAGACACATCTGAGACCAGCCAGACTGGCAGTGCCGACAGGTGCCGCACCCGTCGTAATGATGATCCATTACGCGGTCGCCGACCTTGGCTTCTTGCTCGCTGACGGCGGAACCGACCGCGGCAACAACGCCGCAAGGTTCGTGCCCACCGATCACATGTCCGTCGACGCGACTCACCCCGGAAGTCGTCATGCCGGGTTTGTATTCCCGCCGGTAAGGACCAAGATCCGTGCCGCACATACCGGATGCTTTGATCTCCAAGACGACGTCGCGCGGGCCGGGTTCGGGGTCTGGGAAGTCCATTAACTCGACTTTCCGCTCGCCCATAAAGACGATTCCCTTCATTGCTGTCCTCCTCGTTAGATGGCCGCCGGTGCCAAGGGCTGATTGCCGCGAATAAGGTCGGCGGCGCGCTCGGCCATGGCGATCACTGGTGCGTTGATGTTTCCGCCCGGCATGTCCGGCATCACGGAAGCGTCGACAACCCGAAGGTTCTCGACGCCGCGAACCCGAAGCGTTGGGTCGACCACAGCCGTCTCGTCATTCGCCGCCCCCATTTTACAGGTGCCGAGCGGGTGATGGACGGTCCAGGCCGTCTGACGGATGAAAGCGTCGATTTGTTCCGGTGTCTTGCAATCGGGTCCGGGATTGATTTCAGCGCCCCGAAATGCGTCGAGCGGTTTCTGACTGACGACATCCCGAACCATTTCAAAACCGGCTCGAAATGTGTCCCTGTCTTTCCGCTCGCTCAGAAAATTCCCGTGTATCGCAATGTGATCCGCCGGATTCGCGGATTTCAGCTTTACATGGCCGCGGCTCTCCGGATGTAGGATGACGGGCCGGCACATGAAGGCATCTTTGGGCCGGGCCTTGTAGCCTGGAAACCAAGGCTGCGATTCCGGCGGTACAAACCGCGTGATGAACTGGATGTCCGGTTGCGCCAGCGCCGCGTCGCTTTTCAAAAAGGCCATGACGGGCCCCGGCATCGCCGTGGCAAACCCATCGCCCATCACGTAGGCGCGCGCCATGGCGGCCAGGAGTCTGTCGAATCTCAGGACGCCGACGAAGGGGCCGTCCTCTTTTCGTTCGTATTCGATGCCGACCGAAAGATGGTCTTGAAGGTTCTTGCCCACATTCGGCAAATCGACTTTGCAGTCGATGTCATGTTCGGCCAATTCGTCGGCCGCTCCGATCCCGGACAGCATCAAGACTTGGGGCGAATTTATCACGCCGCCGCAAAGGACGACCTCGTTGGCGGCATAAGCCGTATAGGTCTGGCCGCGGTGGCTGTACTTGATTCCGACAGCGCGCGTTCCCTCCATGACGATTTCCAGAACCAACGACTTTTCGCTAACGACCAGGTTGGGACGTTTCATCGCGGGGCGAAGATAGGCCACCGACGCGCTACACCGAAGACCGCGCCGCACCGTCGACTGCATAATGCAGAACCCGTCCGTCTCAGCGCCATTGTAATCCTCGGTGAATCTATAACCCGCTTCGGCGCCCGCTTCGATCCAGGCATCGACAAGGGGGTCCGGGTAGCGGTTCCGTGTCGTGGTGAGAGGGCCGCCTTGGCCTCTGTACGCGTCGGCGCCGCCTTCCCAATCTTCCTGACGTTGGAAATACGGAAGCATGTCCGCGAATGACCAACCCGTGCAGCCGTTTTTCGCCCAACGGTCGAAATCAAGCGGATGACATCGGACGTATGCCATGGCGTTGATCGAAGAAGAACCGCCGATCACCTTGCCGCGGGCGCACTCGACGGCGCGATTATCGAGATGCGGCTCCGGTTCGAAAAAATAGTCCCAATCGTGGAGCCGTTTGAACAGAATTCGGCCCCAACCGATCGGTACGTGAATGATTGGGTCATGATCGAAGCCGCCTGCCTCCAATAGCAGAACGCGCGCGTCTTCGTCTTCGCTCAATCGATTTGCGACCGTGCAGCCGGCGGAACCGGCGCCCACGACGATGTAATCGTAATTCTGAATCTGCGCCATTGCCGTCGACCCATGGAGAATTGATCGACTAAGAAGTTAGGCGCAACGGATTGTGCGGCAATTGGCCTAACTTGCTTGAGCCGAAAGGCGCTCCAGCGGTTGTTCCTGGATCGGCCAATGAAGCAGCGCGGAGACGACGCCAAGGGCCGCTGCCGCGATCCACATTAGGTCGTACGATCCTGTCGTGTCGAAGATATACCCGGCAAGCCATGCACCAAGAAATCCGCCGATCTGGTGGCTCATGAAAACAATCCCGAAAAGCATCGAGAAATATTGCGTACCGAAGATCTGTGCGACGAGACCGCTGGTCAGCGGTACGGTCGAAAGCCATAAGAATCCCATGGCCACACAGAATATAATCGTCGTGGTTTCGCTGATGGGCACCATGAGCATAGCGATCATGAGCGCCGCCCGGGCGGCATAGAGCAACGTCAACAAGTTCTTCTTGCTGAAGCGGTCGCCCAGCGTTCCGAACAAGAAGGCGCCGATGACATTGCAAAAAAGCACCATCGCGAGGGCGTCGGCCGAAAATTCAGGCGATAGGCCGCTGTCGGTCAGAAAGGCCGGTAGATGCGTGCCAATGAAAGTGACGTGAAACCCGCAGACAAAAAATCCCAGCGTCAGGAGAATAAATCCCGAATGCGATCGCGCTTCCGTCATCGCGTCGCGAATCGATTGCCGAGGACCGCCGTCCGCGGCGGGCCCCTTATTGTAGAGACCTAAGGCCACGAGCGGCAGAACCACAATTACGAGTGCGGCGACACTAAAAGCCGTTCGCCAATCGAAAGACTGGATAACCTGGAAAACAACGGGAATCAGGAGCGCGCCCCCGAGCGACGTCGAAGCGATGATCGTACCGAAGATGAAGGAATGGCGATTGTCCGGAATGACTTTTCCGACCGCGCCGAGGACGAGCACTTGTGTCGGGCCGGTGAGGCCGATGCCGACGATCAGCCCCAGCGAGACCGCCAATTCCCAAGCCGACGTGCTTTGCCCGGCCCACCACAGCCCAAGCGCGTAAATTAAGGCACCTGCAATGATAACCCGTACGGAGCCGAATTTGTCGGCCAAGAGACCGGAGGCCGGCTGTGCGATCCCGAGGATAAGTGCCTGTATACCGATAACGAGACCGAAGGGGCCGAAGCCAATGTCCAGCTCTTGAGTGACTTCGACCTGGAACACGCCAAAAATCTGCCGCAACCCGCCGCCGATCAAAACGACGACAACGCCGCAAGCAACCATGAACCAAAGGCGGCCGGTCATTTGGGCGTCGCTCCAGGTCGAATTGCTTTGGTCAGATTTTGCATGGATGTTCCGTTCGATATCTGTGGAAGAAGGGTTACCGACCCGACCGGGGGGCTGTCCAG
The DNA here is from genome assembly GCA_002716125.1 of Rhodospirillaceae bacterium. GTDB lineage: Bacteria > Pseudomonadota > Alphaproteobacteria > UBA8366 > UBA8366 > UBA6544. The sequence continues at coordinate 19,248 of PAZH01000012.1, read as the reverse complement.
CTTAATCGCGCATCGTCGAAGATGCGATTTTCCAAGAAATGACGTATGATCGACTTTGTGTGAATGTGCGAATGCGAGAGGACCGCAAAGAATGCCGCATGTGAAACTGACCGGTTCCGAAGACCTGCCGAATAGCCAGCGCGTTCGGGGCAATTGTCCGGAATTGCTGGAAGGACTAAATGCGTTTTACGAGCGTATCTGGCTAAGTGATAGGGTCGACGCGAGCGTGAAAGAGTTGATCCGAATTCGTTGCGCGACCATCAACGAGTGCCGATATTGACTGAATTATCGCTATGCCGCGGGTCGGCATGCCGGTATGACAGAAGAAAAATTAGCCGAAGTGCATAATCCCGACCATGCGGTTTTCACGCCTCGGGAGCGTGCCGTTTTGCGCTTTGCCTCGGCCATGTCACAGAACGAAACCGAGAACGCAGATGCATTGTTTGCGGAGATGCGCGAGTTTTTCGACGACGCGCAACTCGTCGAAATCGGCTTCACCGTGGCAACGCTCCATGGGATGAATATCTTTAATAATATGTTTGGGATTGAGCCCGAGGATCATGCGATGGAAAGCCTGACCGGTATGCCGACGCAGGACGCAGCCGAATCGGGAGCGGGAGATGCCGAAAGCCCTGGACGAGAATGCCATTGGAAATCTGAAACGAGACGGGTTTCATTTTCCGATTCCAGGAGTGACGGAGACCGAAGCGGCCGACTATCGCCGTCAATTGGAAGCGTTTGAAGCGGCCAACGGCGGGTCGCTAAAGGGGGCGCATCGGTTTAAAACCCATCTCCTGTTCAAATGGCTCGCCTATCTGGTGCGTGCGCCTCACATTCTCGATCCGGTCGAGGATTTGATCGGACCGAATATCCTGTGCTGGACCACGCATTGGTTCATCAAAGAACCGCAGAGCCCGAGTTACGTCTCTTGGCATCAGGACAACAACTATTGGGGCCTCGACACCAAGGACCTAGTGAGTGTCTGGATCGCGCTGTCACCGGCGACCGTCGAGAGCGGCTGCATGCGGATGCTGCCGGGCAGCCATCTGAAGCCGCCGATGCCGCATGTCGATACACGGGCCCAGCACAACATGTTGACCCGAGGTCAGACGATCATGGATGTCGATGAGAGCCTGGCTGTGAATGTCGAATTGCAAACGGGCGAAGCCGCGCTCTTCGATTACTCGATCGCGCACGCGTCCCATCCCAATAAAAGCGACGACCGGCGTATCGGTATCGTCTTGCGTTATATTCCGCCGGAGACACGCCAAGTTCTGGCCGACTGGGACAGCGCCGCTCTGGTGCGCGGTGAAGACGCTTATGGGCATTTTGAGCATGAGCCGGTGCCGCAAATCGATCTCGATCCGGTGGCTGTGGCCTTCCATCAGAAAGCCGAAGAGATGCAGCGTCAGGTCTATTACAAGGGAACTGAGTGGCAGGAGAAACGGGTCACGGACGATGGTGTGGAAGCGCCGTATTGAAACCCGGACTGTCCCGTCGCGCTTTTGACTTCGGGAGAGCGGCGCGACTCAATGAAGCTTCATTTTGACCGATAGAGAAATTCCGCTATGGACATTGTTCGCATTATTCTCGCTTTGCTTCTGCCGCCCGTCGCGGCTTTTCTGACCGTCGGCATCGGCCTGCATTTCTGGCTGAACATCCTGCTTACGATCTTTTTCTTCGTGCCGGGCATGATCCATGCCATCTGGCTTGTCGTTAAAAAGAACGAATAGTTTCTAAACACCTCGCCGTTTTCCGGCTTCGCGCTAGTTTGAAACCTGTCCGGGGCGCCATCTGGGCGCCGTGCGCAGGGGATATGCCATGAAAGTCGACGATTGCATCAACCTCGATGACTTGCGGATACTCGCCAAGAAGCGTGTGCCCAAGCTCATTTACGATTTCATTGAAGGCGGATCCGAGGACGAATCCGGCCTGGTCCGGAACGAAGACGCTTTCCGCAACCGCGCGCTGGTGCCGCGCTATATGGTCGACATCACGACGATCAACCAAGAGACCGAACTGTTCGGGCGGACCTATTCCAGCGCTTACGGCATTGCACCGACGGGCGGCATTTCGAACTACCGCCATCAGGGCGATCTGATGCTGGCGCGTGCCGCGCGCGACGCAAATATCCCTTTCATCATGTCCGGAGCCGCGACGGCGAAGATGGAGGACATGGCGCGTGAGTGCCCGGATCATGGCTGGTACCAGCTTTACACGGCGAAGGACCGTTCGATCTCGGAGGATCAGATCAAGCGCGCCCATGACCTCGGTATCCAGACGTTGGTGATAACGGTCGATGTCCCGGCGAGCGGCAATCGCGAACGGAACAAGCGCAACGGTTTCGGTCGGCCGCTGAAGCTGACCTGGGAGTGCAAGTTTAACGCACTGAAACATCCGTTGTGGATGAAAGATTATTTGACCCATGGTATCGCCATGCTTGCGAACTGGGAGAAATACGCGCCGGAAGGTTCAAGTCCGGAGCAAGTCGGCGAGTTCGTCTCGGATCAGTTCCCGGCGGCGCTCGTCTGGAAGGATATCGAGAACTTCCGCAAGCTTTGGCCCGGCAATCTGGTCCTAAAAGGCATTATGCGGGTCGACGATGCGATCCGGGCCGCCGAAGTTGGAGTCGATGGATTGATGGTCTCCAACCATGGCGCTCGCCAGCTGGACCGCGCGCCCGCGCCGCTCGACGTTCTGCCGGCGATTGATGCCGCGGTTGGTGACCGGATGACCTTGATGCTCGACGGCGGCGTGCGCCGGGGCGCCGATATCATGATCGCGCTTTGCATGGGCGCCAAATTCGTCTTCATGGGCCGGCCGACGCTTTACGGCTGTATCGCGGGCGGCCAGTTGGGCGCTGCGAAAGCCGTCGAGATCGTGCGTTCCGAGATCGAGACCAATATGAAGCAGCTCGGCTGTCCGGCGCTCGATCAACTCGGCCCCGACTTCTTGCATTGGGATATCGACGAAGCGCGGAAGAACCTGCGGGCCTAGCCTTTTCGCGCCGCGGCCATGTTCGCGGCAACGATGGCCACCAGCGACAGGGCGGCGAAACCTGCGCAGGCGATGAAGACCATCGAAGGCTGCCCGGCATCGAGATAAGAGCCGAGGGCAGGCGGCGCCACGGCGACGCCAAGTGAATACCCAACGAAAACAAAGCCAAAAACCTTGCCCGTCTGACCGGGCGGGATCACCGCCTTGAGCATAAGATCGCGGGGCGGCAGCACACCACCAAGACCGACACCGGCAAGCGTCATGATGACGATCAAAGCGATCGCGGAAGAGAAGCCGAGTACCGGCAGCAACGTCGCGACCGCCGCGAGAGCGAGTGCGGCGACGCCGGTCACGATATGACGCGGGTAACGATCCGCGATCAATCCGGCGAGGAAAATACCGCCGACGACACCGAAGAGGTGGCCGGTCAGGGCTGTATTCGCGGCGTCGAGACCGATCCCGTGTAAGTTGATCAATCCGCTGACGGTGAAAGCGAGAAGGCCGCCGCTCGCCACGCCGTAGAGGATGAAAAATGCAAGGAACAGCAACACAGGCGCCGTCATCAACAGGGCCAACCCGGATGTAGATTTAGCGTCTTCCGCCGGGGCATCCGCTTTGCGTTCCTCGCCGACGAGCACGTCGCGCCGGAGCGCCATGGCGGCGAAGACGATGAGTCCGACGCCACCGGTGACGATCAAGGCCGTCCGCCAATCCCAATAGGCGGCCAGCGCGAGCATCGCGACCGGCGCACAGGCACCGCCGAGGAAGCCGGAGAAGGTGTGCAAAGAATACGCGCGGCCTAAGCGTTTCTCGCCGACCGAGCCCGCCAGGATGGCGTAGTCCGCTGGATGGAAAACGCTGTTGCCGAGTCCGGCGAACACCGCGAGCACCAGCAGCATCCAATATGAGGAGACGAACCCCATGAGCAGAACGGATGTGGCGATCAAGGCCATGCCCGCGAGCAATACCCGGCTCGGACCCAGCCGGTCGACGAGAAAGCCCACGGGGGCCTGCACGAGGCCGCCTAGGAACCCATAGGCGGTCATCGCCAGGCCAAGTTCGATATAGGTCACGCCGAACTCGGTCTTTAGCAGCGGGAAGAGCGGCGGTAAGGCCAAGCCGTAAAAATGGCTGAGATAGTGACCGGAGCTGATCAAGCTCAGCGCCCANCGCTCTTCGCTCGACGCCCGATCGCGCCCGAGTTCGCTTGCGACTCCGTCNGCTGTTCCTGATCTTTCCNACATCTATCCGCCTNTCGTCTTCCTTGACGGTACGGATCGTTACGCCNNGGTCAAGGTGGTGGGAACGTCCAATTGCCGCATTTGGATCGGTCCAATGCCATGCGACCTCGCCCCTCGACANGNTCAGCNTGAGGTCTGATGGCTTTGGAGNGGAGGCCCAGCCTGTCATCTCGGAATGACGAGATCGCATGCGGAATTCGAGAGCTTTTCCCGCGGCCCGTAAGGACGGGCATTTTCTTCTAAATGATACGCGCGATCATACCGTTGCGAGACGAAACTTGAGAAACGTCGTGCCGCCATAATCAATCTCGCCGATCGGCTCCGCGCCCAGTCTCGCGAGTGCGCCGAGGTTCTTTCGGGAGGGCGGTAGAAGAAATGTGACAAACGGGATGCGCGGATCGGCCACAGCGAAATCGATCGCCTTTTTCGCGATGCGTCGGCCCAGGCCAAACGCGTCGCGCGTCAGGACCAGTCCAAAGTCCCACTCTTCGCCTTCTTTTTGAAAGCCGCCCCATCCGACATATTGGCCGAGCGATAAGATTGCCCAGTGGCCAAGTCCATCACGGGTCCAGCACTGCTCCTTTTGGTCTAGGAACGTTGCGATCGTCTCCAGACCCCATTCTGCCGTCAGAAGCGGCATATGCGCTGTAACCCGAGGGTCGGACATATGCGCGACGAGGACGGATGGCTCGACTTCCGACAATCGTGCGAAGGTAATGTTATCTTTCAAAATCGCGTCTTCCCGTGACAGGCGGTATGGTCGTCAGGATCAAGCTTTCCGCGCCACAACGAACCGGCTGAACGGCTTTGGATATACGCCCGTTTCGACCGTCTCAAATCCCGTTGTCTTGATCGCCCGCTCGATGTCATCGAATGTCAGAAGGTTCACGTAAGGTGCCTTGCCGATAAGGCGCATTAGAAAAATCGGTATACCCCACAGCCGGGTTTGCTCTGCCAGGCAAACCGTCTTTGAGATGAGAACGCCGCCGGGCTTCAGCGCAGTGTGTAGATTCTTCAATGTGGCAGGCAGGTCGGCCACCAAATGCAGCGTGTTAAAGCAGACAATGGCGTCGAGGCTGTCTGCTGCAAGCGTGTCGTCAGGCAAAGCGGCTTGGCGGAACTGAATATTGTGCGCGCCTTCCGCGACCGCTTTTTTCCTGGCAGATTTCGATCATGCGTCGCGAGATGTCGGTGGCTGTTAGTCGCCTAACATTCGGCGCCAATTTTAAAGCGGTGGTCCCCGTGCCACAGCCGACCTCGAGTACGTCTTGTTCCTTGGTCAAATATGCTTTCGTGCGTTCCAAGGTGATCTCGTACGCCGCCATATTCTTGATCGGCGACGCCGCATATTTATCGGCAATCTTGTCCCAGAATGGTGCGTCCGTCGTCATCAGCGGTTTCCGTTCGGTTTGTATCTGGTCTTCTAGAGCGATATCTGGCATATCAGCCTCCTGTTTGGGCAGTGTTTTTCAAAAAAAATCTCAAAGCGGTTTGCGGCCGATATACGCGAGACTTAGGCCTCGGCACCACGGCGCATGGTCGATCGCAAGGTTTTCCACGCCGACCAATCCCGCGGCCTCTAGCAACTCAGCGACTTGATCCGCGGTCATGCGATGGGTTCGCCATTTGAGATGGATCATGACGCTGGCGAGCGATCGGCGGGTTATGCAGGCAAAAAAGCGGCCACCCGGTTTCAGAACTCGCACCATTTCAAAAAGTGCGGCTTCCGGTTCGGGAAGATGCTCCAGCATATGTGCTGTCATCGCCATGTCGAAACTTTCATCGGCGAAGGGCAGTTCCGTGGCGTTTGCCTGGCATGTCGTCGTCTCGGCGTTGGTTCCGTTCAGGGCGGTCTCGGCACGCGTCAGCATCTGGTCCGATACATCAACCGCGGTGAGCGCAAATGGGGAGTCCAGGACGTCCGTAAGGGCGCGGGACAAGGCACCTGTCCCCACGCCGCAATCCAAAACGTGCGATGGCCCATTGTTCCCCACGGCCCGTCCGAGAAGCAGCCGATAAGCGGCGGGAAAACCAAGGCGTTCGATGGAACGGTCCCAGGTCTTCGACGATTTATCGTAACGCGCGGATAATTCCGGTTCGCTTAGAGCGCGGCGTTGCAGACTGATCCGCCAAGTACCGAGCCACTTTGAGAAAACGGGGATGGTCTCAGCGCTTAGTTTGGGCTCGTCTGCCGTTGAGATGGCCGCGTACGCGTTGATCGGCAAAACATGTGATTTCATGAGGCGTTCCTTTCGAGCGCCTATATATCCATGCAGATAGAAGGGAGAAATTGCGAAAATTTGCAGTCTTGATATACATAAATGCATGGATGATCGAACATGGAAGAATATTAATTTCGACTGGAACCAAGCCCGCGCTTTTTTGGTAACGGCGGAGGCAGGTTCCCTATCGGCCGCGGCCCGCGCTCTTGGCCTAACGCAGCCCACCATGGGCCGACAGGTTGCGGCTTTGGAAGATAGCCTGGGCATCACGTTGTTTGAGCGCGTCGGAAAATCGCTTTCACTGACAGCGGCGGGGCTCGACCTCTTGGCGCATGTGAAAACCATGGGAGAAGCTGCGGGACAGATTTCTCTTGTGGCTTCCGGTCAGTCCCAGGCTGTGGAAGGCCAGGTCGTCATTACCGCAAGCGATATTATGGCGGCTTATCATTTACCTTCGATTCTCGAAGAACTTCGTGAGCAGGCGCCAGGGATCACGATCGAAGTAGTCGCTTCAAATGAAATTCGCGACCTCAAACGCCGGGAGGCCGATATCGCCATCCGCCATGTCAGGCCGGAACAGCCGGACCTTATCGCGAAACAGGTGCCCGGTACCGTCGGAAGATTTTATGCCACCCCGGCTTATTTCATCCGGCACGGCCGCCCCGAGACGGTTGAAGATTTGGCGGACGCGGTCTTTGTCGGCTTTGGAGATGTCACATCATTCCTCAAAGCCATCGCGCCGGCGGGTCTACCGATCGACCGGCGGAATATTCGATACGCGTCGAACAGCGGTATCGTTGCATGGGAAATGGTAAAGCAAGGGCTGGGCATGTGCATCATGTCGGACGAATTGGGCGACATGACACCCGGGATGGAACGAGTCCTGCCGGAATTTCCAGAAATGCCCGTTCCTTTTTGGTTGGTAACGCATCGTGAGCTCCGCACGAATCGCCGCATCAGAGTGGTGTTCGATTTTCTGAGCGATGCCTTCAAGCGGAGAAATACGGGCCGCTAAGGGGCGTGAGGGGATTGATCCGAACGCCGCCGACGAAACTGATTGCCTACTTCGGTGGTTGCGTTTGCGCCAAGGCCGTAAGGATCGAATCAAGAACTTCCAAGTGATCCGCCTGGCTATCACCCTGGGAAACGGCCAATGCGGCCCGGTCGAACAGCGCCGAAAGTTGCGTGGTTAGCACCTCTATGGGCAGTTTTTTGATTTCCTTGGATTGCATTGCTTCGGTGAGGCCCAAGCGTAAAGCGCCTGCGGATGTTTCATGATCAATCTTGTTGAGTTCGATCTGTCCCAGCACGGCAGGGCCATCCAGAAGCATAATGCGGACGCGTCCTGGGTCATCCATGGCGCGTAAGTAGCCGCGACTCCCGTGCTGCAGGGCGGCGATTGCCGATCCCGGCGCCGCCTCGGCGGAGGCAGCAATTTCATCGGCGACAGCCATATATTCTTCGGTGATCACGGCGCGGAAGACCGCCAATTTGTCCTGGAAGTGATGATATAGAGCGCCGCGTGTAACCCCAGCCGTCTCCGCAATCTCCGGGGTCGAGGTCTCGGCATAACCTTTTTCGGCAAACAGCGCCCTGGCGGCACATATGAGCGCAGATCGCGTAGCCTCTGTGCGAGATTTATCGGTCCGCGTGTGATTTTTTTGTTGCATACATACAGACTGTATGTTTTTAGCAAAGGAACCGCATCGTGAAATGCACCCAGTACTACCCCGTAATCCAGACCGAGGATGTTGAAGCAACAAAGGTCTTCTACATAAATCACTTCCGATTCAAAGTGAGTTTCGATGCAGACTGGTACTGCCACCTGCAATCAAGTGAAGATTCCGGCGTCAACATCGCGATTTTGAAAAGCGACCATGAAACGATTCCCGTGGAAGGGCGCGGAACAATTGGCGGATTGATTCTAAACTTCGAAGTCGAAGATGTGGACATTGAGTTCCAGCGTGCGCAGGACGCTGGTCTGCCAATCCTCAAGACGCTGACCGACGAAGCTTTTGGTCAACGGCACTTTATCACGCGCGACCCGAACGGGGTTCTAATTGATGTGATTAAGCCCATTCCGCCCGCCAGCGAGTTTGCTGACCAGTATACGCCAGATGCGCTTCCAGCTTAGCGAAGATAGATGGTGTAGCGTCCATCGGCCGAGGATGGACATCCGCAAAGCGGAGAACCAGATTCCGTGCGACATCATTTCTCCGGTAACGCCCGCTCGTAATCGCCCGAAATGGACTAGCTTATTGAAGGCACGCGAATAGAGCGTTTCGCCATGCTAAAACATGGCATTGGAGAGGCCGGAAAAGGATTCCTCGCTTATGTCCACGGACCAGTTCTCGAGCCATGCACAATCCTATCGTGACGACGGCGTGGTGATTTTAAAGCAAGTCCTCGATGCAAAAACCATGGGTATGATTGAAGCGGCGTACGCTTGGAGTCACAGCCATTTAACCGCCGCCCTACAAGATTTCGCGTCCGACCCGCAGGAACAGTTTATCGCCGATACCGGCTATTCCGTTAAAGAAACGGCATATCTCACATTGCTGCGCGAAAGCTTACTGCCGGATATCGTCCGCGCTTTGTTTGGCGGTAAGACCGACGTTTGGTACATGGGCGAACAGATATTCTACAAGGAAGGAAAGCGCGGTACGCGGCGGACGCCGTGGCATCAGGACAGTTCCTACACAAATTATTTTGGCCAAAGCATGGCGGCTGTATGGATTCCCCTCGACCCCATCCCCCTCGATTGCAGCTTTGAAGTCGTTCGGGGCTCCCATAGGGGAATTCGATACAACGGATCGCGGTTTAAACCCGGCGACGACACGGCGCCTCTATACCCCGTCAGCGAACTGCCGCGGTTACCCGACATCGAAGGCAATCGAGACCAATGGGATATCGTCGGCGATGCGATGGTGCCGGGCGACCTGATGGTCTTTCACATGGGGAGTTTGCATGGGGGCGGCGCCACTCGTCCCGGCATGCGCCGCCGCTCCCTGACGCTGCGGTTCATTGGCGATGATGTCGTTTGGGTGGAACAATCCGACACGCCCCACCCCGACTCATCGATCGCCCGACGTGCCAAAGCACGCGCCAGTGGCAAATCTGTCGCCGGGGCTTCCGCCGGCGAATCGGCACCCGCGCCGCTCGGCGAAGCCTTATGGCGCAGCAATAAGTACCTGCGCGTTCGCCCTTGGGCTGAGTAACGATCCGGCGTTACGAGACCGCCAACCTTGTATTGCCGTGGATACGCCCTCGTCCTGAGCTTGTCGATGGATGCGGGTTCATGCTTCGACGAACTCACCATGAGGCTCGGACTGGTGCGGGATCAGGATCGAATTTTATCCCGCCGCCATGTGCCGGGTGCCGGGGGCGGGGGGCGGATTGACGGGGCCGGCGAAACACTGCGCCACGGCCATCCATTTGGTGGCAACCGGGCCGGTCACGGAGAGGGATGTATCGCCGATGCTTCGCGTCTGGGTGACGACCTGGCAGAACTCTAGCCCGGAGCCCTCGATCCGCTCGTCGTCCGACGGGTCGTTCCATTCCCAAATGGCGCCGGAGGGCGCGGTCAGCCGGATATAGGGTTTCGGCGCCGGGACCTCTTCGCCGCGATTGACGAAAGTCCAACCAAAGGTGTTCACGCCGAGGACCGCGACGTTCTTGATCCGGTCGGTTTCCTGCCGTTTGACCCGGAAGAGATCGAAGGCGGCCTGGCCATGCGACCAGGTTTCCATCAGGCGGGCGGTAATGCTGGAGCGTACGCTCATGTCGGGTCCGACCCATTTCACGCGTTTTTTCGGGTCGGCTGCTGCAAAGCGGTCGCTCATCGGGCCGTAAAACTCGCGCCACGCTTCGAGCAGCGCTTTGCCGGCCAACCCGTCCATCATCACTTTGGTGGCGGCCGGCATCGACATACCCGCGCCGGATTCGCGCAGCTCCTTCATCGCGGTAAATCGTTCGAGAAACCGGGCCTCGTCGTTCAGCGAATTGTCCGCCTGCATATTGCCCCAATGGAGGTGTCCGAGGATGTCGTTGGCCGTCCAATCCTTGAACAAGGTGGGGCGCGTAAAGTCGTCTTCGCTCAAAGGGGCGAGCAATTCATATAAGACTTCGCTTTCCTCGCGGAAATCGGCGGCTTGCTCCAGCATTCGTTCTCTCCCAATTCAATCCTTCTCTCGGCATGACAGATGTAGGCGTCATTCTTATGAAATCGACCAGTCCGCTTGATACCGGGGCTGGGACACTCTACCAACGTCGCATAAGGATTCCTCTGAGGAGCCGCCGATGAGCATCGGATTGGAACAGGAGATCGTCGACCGACAGGTCCGCGACCGGGCGGCGCGACAACTCGCGGCGTCGGGCCATCGACTGCCGCGACTGCAGGATCTTGCGGATCCGCATGGTGCTCGAGCGCGGATGCCCGCGGATCTTGCATCTGTCGATCCGGACAGCGCCGATGCCCGCAATCTGTTCCGTGTGCATTGGCACAACGCTTCGGACCGCCGCGCCCTGGCCGACGTGCCGGAACATATCGTCTTGCCGAGCGCGTTGACTGGCATCGATGCCAAGATCATCGTCGCGGTGGGCAATCGGTTTCCGATGATCCGGGCGCACAAGGTACTGGCCGCCTATGGTTGTCTCGTCCCGCGTCTTGTGACGGGGCAGTTCGACCCCACACATCACCGCGCTGTTTGGCCGTCGACCGGAAATTATTGTCGCGGCGGTGTGGCGATCTCGACCATCCTTGGCTGCCGCGGTGTGGCGGTGCTACCGGAAGGTATGAGCCGAGAGCGCTTTCAATGGCTCGAGAACTGGGTGCGGGAGCCGGGCGATATCGTGCGGACCCCAGGCACCGAAAGCAATGTGAAGGAAATCTACGACGCGTGTCACGAATTGGCGGCGGACCCGCAAAACGTGATTCTGAATCAATTCAACGAGTTCGGGAATTACATCACGCACCGCGCCGTCACGGGCCCCGCGCTGGAACGCACCTTTCGCGCGGTTCAAGGAGACAGCACCTTACGGGCGCGGGCGTATGTCTCGGCGACGGGTTCGGCCGGTACCTTAGCGGCCGGCGATCATTTGAAATCGGCCTTCGGCCTCGATATTTGCGCAGTCGAAGCGCTCGAATGCCCAACCTTGCTGTTGAACGGCTACGGCGAGCACAACATCCAAGGCATCGGCGACAAGCATGTGCCTTTCATCCACAACGCGCTCAATACCGATTACGTCATCGCCGTGTCGGACAAAGCGTCGGATGCGTTAAATCTTCTGTTTAACACGACGGTCGGGCGCGGATNTCTAGCGAGCCGGACCGGTCTCGGCCAAGAGGCGCTCGGCGCNCTGNCCGATTTGGGNCTCTCCGCGATTGCCAATGTTCTCGCCGCNATTAAATACGCCAAGTACCAGNGGCTCGGCCCGGAGGACGCCGTCCTGACCGTGGCAACCGACGGCTCTGAGTTGTACGGGACGGAACAGGACAAAGCCGCGCACGAACAATTCGGCGGNAACTTCGACGCCTTGGCGGCGGCGGAAGTGTACGGACGCTATCTGCTGGGCGTCACGACCGACAACATGAAGGAGATGACCCGTCCCGACCGCGAGGCCATCTTCAATCTTGGCTATTATACCTGGGTCGAACAGCAGGGCGTGTCGCTGGCGGACTTCGACGCGCGGCGGGACCCGAGTTACTGGGACGACATGATGGCCTTTGTTCCGATCTGGGACGGGCTTATCGATCAATTCAACGACGCGATGGAATAGGGAATATTGATGGAAGCGAACAAACCGGAAGTCGTGGCCGAAGTCCGCGAATTGTTCGAACGCTACGAGCAGGCCTTGATCGACAAGAATGTCGACGTGTTGGACGCAACGTTCTGGAACAGCCCGCATACGATCCGTCTGTCTTTCGACGAGCATGGTTATGGGTTTGACGAAATCCACGCACATCGCGTTCGCCGCCCGCCGGGACCGGGCACGAAGGAAGAGCGGCACAGGCTCGATATTCTGACGCTCGGCGACGATTTCGCGACGGTGAACCTCGTGTTCAAGATGCGGGGCGAGGATCGAATTGGCCGGCAAAGCCAGACGTGGGTGCGGTTTCCCGATGAGGGTTGGAAGGTCGTCTCCGCGCACGTGTCGCGAATGGGGTGATACTGCTGTGCCGGACAACACCTCGGACGCCGGTCTTGCAGCGCTGGAACATCAGGTTCGGCGCGATCTGAAGGCGATCGATCATCCAAAATTGAAATGGCTGCCCGTCCGCCATCATCCGGATGGCGGCCGCATTTTGGATGTGCTTGTCGTCGGCGCCGGTCAAAGCGGAATCGCAACCGCCTATGCGTTGAAACGCGAACAAGTCGATAATGTCGCGGTGATCGACCGGGCGCCGTACGGTAAGGAGGGGCCATGGGTGACCTTTGCACGGATGCGGACTCTGCGCTCACCGAAGGATTATCCCGGCCCCGACCTTGGGGTTCCCTCGCTCACCTATCAGTCGTGGCATGAAGCGAAGTTCGGACAGGCGGCTTGGGATACGCTCGACCTGATTCCAACTTCCTATTGGAACGATTATTTACTTTGGGTTCGCCAGGTCGTTGGCATCGACGTACAGAACGAGACCGCACTGACGGCAATCCGGCCCGATGACGGGTGCCTTTGCGCGGAAGTGGAAACGGCGACCGGAGAGACTTCCCGTCTCTACGCCCGCAAGATCGTCTTGGCCACGGGACAGGACGGGACCGGGCGATGGTGGATGCCGGACTGTATCGACGCTTTGCCCGCACATCTGCGTGCGCATGCGGCCGACGATATCGATTTTACCGCGCTCCGGGGAAAGACGGTTGGCGTTCTCGGCGCGGGTGCGTCGGCTTTCGATAACGCGGCGGAGGCCTTGGATGCAGGCGCCAATCCAGTACATCTCTTCTGCCGCCGCGACTTGCTGCAAACGATCCAACCGCTCCGCTATGTCACTTTTCACGGATTCCTTCGCCATCTCGGCGATATGGACGATGAATGGCGGTGGCGTTTTATGCAGTATGTCTTGGGCTTGCGGGAGGGCTTCCCCCAGGATGCCTACGACCGTTGTACTTCTTACCCACACTTTGAAATTCGCACGGGCGAACCGTGGCTCGATGCGACGGTCGAAGAGGGCCGTGCGGTGGTGACGACACCGAAAGGCCGCTTCGCCGCGGATTATCTGATCTGCGGGACAGGGGTCGACATGGATGTAGCGCTGCGTCCGGAACTCGCCGCCGCAAGATGAAGAAGAAGAGCGGCTTGGTCGCTATCCCTATCTCGGTCCGGACTACGCGTTTCTGGAGAAGACGCCGGGCGCCGCGCCCTTCTTGAAGGATATCCATTGTTTCGGCATTGGCGCCTGGATGAGCTTCGGGATGAGCGGCGCGTCCATCAATGCAATGTATGTTGCCGTCCCCAAACTTGTCGCCGGCGTGACGCGCGGTCTGTTTGCGGCCGAGCTCGAGCATCACTGGGAAGGCCTGCAGGCCTACGATACGAGCCAGGTGAAGTTGCGCGACTAAGTCGTCTCGAGGACGTGGTCCAGGATCCAATTGTCGTAGGCGTGGCAGAGCGTCTCCATGTGCGTGAAGCGCGCGGCGGCATTGACCGGTGTATGGAGACCTTGCTGTTGGAGTTCAACCGCGTCGTTGTCTTCCGGCAAGATGACGTCCAGACGCTCGTAATACTTCGCGGCTTGCGCCTCGAAGTCGGGGCGCGTTGTCCGCTCTTCCGGAAAGAAGGAACAAATCGCGACATCGACGGATTCAGGGCCACGCGGCCACAGTTCGAACAGAAACATGCAGTCGATCGTCCAAGCCATCATCGTGGCCGGCAGAATACAGGGATACCAGGTCCCTTCCTGGTAGCGGCCTTCCAGGCTGTCGATGCGCGGGAAGCCGGTCTCCCCTTCGAGCAAACCGCGACTGCCTTTGTGCTGTGTGAAATGCACGACGCATTGACCGTCGAATTCCTCGTGCGTGCGCCGGGCGCGGCCGGAGACATTCTGCCGGTTCAGGGTGCCGCCATGGACGAAAGGAATGTGCAGCGAGTCGTTGAAATTCTCGAAATGCAGTTTCCAATTCGCCTTTACGCCCTCGTAAACCTTACGGCGCGTACAGACCATCGTTTCCGGGCTATGCGATGCACAAGTCTCCGGTAGGTCGCTGAGCCACTCGGCGAGCGGCGGCGCGTTATCGTCGAAATTGACGAAAAGGAAGCCATGCCAGCGCTCGAGGCGAACCGCCAAGAGGCCGAGATCGGCATAGCAAATATGCGCGTCCTCTTCGATCAGCGGGGTCGCGATCAGGGCACCGTCGCGCGCGTAGGTCCAGGTGTGGTATGGGCAGGTGAGCGCCTTACAGTTGCCTTCGCCCCATGCGATTTTCGAGCCTCGGTGGCGGCAGGAATTATGAAAGGCGCGGACTTCGCCGTCGTCGCCGGTGATCACGATGATGGGTGCGCCTGCGACGTCCAAGGTGAAGAAGTCGCCCGCGTTCGGTATCTGACTGGTATGCCCCACGTAATTCCAAACCTTCATGAAAATCCGTTCGACTTCGAGCGCGTACCAGTTTGCCGATGTGTAGCACCAGTTCGGCAGCGGGGCGGCTTCGGCGGCCGGACGCCGGACGGTCTCGTAGTGGATTGGGTCCAGTAAATCCAAAGGTTCAGTCATCGTGCGCTCCTCGTCTTCATTGAAAGATCGTATCAGCCGAATTCCAATTCGCCATTGGAAACTTCGCCGCGCGGCCTCTATCTATTGGAAAAGCGAATAGAGAAGGACTTCCGCATCATGGCGCCCATCGATCTTTACTTTTGGCCGACGCCGAACGGCTGGAAAATCACACTCATGCTCGAGGAATGCGACCTGCCGTATGAGATATCCTATGTCGACCTCTCGAAGAACGAGCAGTTCGAGCCGGATTTCCTGAAGATTTCGCCGAATGGGCGGATGCCGGCCATCGTCGATCCAGATGGGCCGGATGGGAAGCCGATCTCGATTTTCGAGTCGGGTGCGATCCTGCAATACCTCGGCAACAAAACCGGCAAGTTCTATCCGGCCGAACAGCGCGCGCGCAGCGAGGTCGAGCAGTGGCTGTTCTGGCAAATGGGTGGTCTTGGTCCGATGGCGGGGCAGGCGGCGCACTTCCGCAATTATAAGGCCGACAAAATCGAATACGCCGTCGACCGGTATACCAATGAAGTGATCCGTCTTTATGGGGTGATGGATGGCCGCCTTGCGGATCGTGATTTCCTCGCCGGCGATTTTTCGATTGCCGACATGGCGTGTTGGCCCTGGATTCGAGGTTATAAAGCCTATGGGATCGAGCTGCGCGATTTCGCGAACCTGCGGGCTTGGTTCAAACGCGTCGGCGCCCGCCCGGCGGTCGAACGCGCGGCGAACATCGGCAAGGACGAATTCCGCGAACGCCAGAAACGCGCCCAAGGTTCGATTTAATCGCGGGTTTGCCGCAGCTCCGCATGTGCGCGGAGCCCGCTGGCGGCCGATGCGGAGATCGAAAACAGCAAAATGCAGAGTAGGGTCGCGCTGGAGAACGACAGCCTGTCGTCGAGTTGTTGTGCAGCAAAAACGAATACCGGTCCCATTGCCCGGATCACGTTGACGGACAGGGGTGAACTCCGGGCAATGCCGAGTTGAAGCGAAAAGCTGGGGATGACGATCAAGGCGAACGCACAGAGTGCTATCCATCCTAACTGGCTGCCCTCGGGGCGTAGCGCCGGTGAGCCGAAGATCGCCTCGGCGGCAGCGGCGGTGGCCACCACGATCAGAAAGCGGCTGGCGAAAACAAGGTTCGAGCTCGCGCCATCGTCGTTGAATTGTCGCGCGATGACGTGGCTGACGGTGATCGAGACACCGCCGATCACAACCGCGATCAAGGCGCCCGTCCTCAGGGTGGCATCGTCGCTTTGCAGTCCAGAGTGACCAAAGAGTACGACGTATGCGATTCCGGCCAACGCCGCCGCGATGCCGGTATAGGCTGCGCATTCGGCGAACCGCATATGGCCGGGCCGTTCGCCGCCGGACCAAAATAAGATGACGAGGGGGCCGACGCCGACATAGATCATGCTGACGATCGCCGGCTCGAGGTGCTTGAGCGCGAAAAAATAGGCAAGCCAAGCCAAGGCTGTCGTGAGGTTCAAGACGGCGAACCGCGCGGGCCGGCCTGACAGAAAGCGTATTTCTTGAGGCGCTCGCAAAACCGCCCAACCGCCGAAGAGCAGGGTGGACATGCCGAACGCCAGGGCGGCAACGAACAGAAAACTGACGGACTGGAATGTATTGGCGAAAAACGTATCGCGCACCGCCTGTGACAAGGCGAATACGGTGAGGAATAGAAGACCGCTCAGGTTGCGTTGCATACGGTATCGTGTCGAAGGGCCCCTTAAGTTGCCACCCGATTCTTGCCTGATGACGTTGGCCAAATCCAACGATCGCCGTATATCCTAATCACCTAGGCAATTGGATCGGAGCCGAGTGATGACTGAACGCCCTTCCGCCTTTCGCGGGATACGCCACGTCGCCTTCCGGGTGACCAATCTGGAAGAATGTGAAGAATTCTATAAAGACGTCATGGGGATGGAGTTGCTGTACCGCGCCAATGAAAACCTCGTCTATTTGACGTGCGGGAACGACAATCTGTCGCTGGCGCGTGTGGACGAAGCCTCGTCTCGAGGCTCGACCTTCGACCATTACGGTTTCATCGTCGAGGACAAAGAAACGCTCGACGCGTGGCATGCGTATTTCTCGAGCCGCGGCGACGTGCCGGTGATGGACGAGCCGCACGACCATGCGGACGGCGCCCGCAGTTTTCACATCAAGGATCCCGCCGGCAACGTGATCCAGCCGATCTATCATCCGGCGATCTCTGCGCAGCAGTTCAGCTAGGCACAGGTAGAGACCGAAGATGACGGAAGCCGGGCAACAGCCGCTGCTGTTCACGCCGATTACGATCCGCGGCGTCACATCGAAGAATCGGATCGTCGTGTCGCCGATGTGCCAATACAACTCGGACGACGGTGGCCCCGGCGATTGGCAGATGATGCATATTGGCCGCTTAGCGGTCGGCGGTGCCGGGATCATCTTCGGCGAGGAGACCGGTGTCGAGGCGCGCGGACGTAAGACATACAAATGCGCCGGTATCTGGGACGATAAACACATACCGATGTATCGGAAGCTTACCGATTTCATCAAAGAACAAGACGCGGTTCCGGCCATTCAGCTGGGCCATGCGGGCCGCAAGGCGTCGTGTCATACGGCGACCGAGGATTGGCGCCCGCTCGAAGATAAAGATGCGGCGGACGGCATGCCGCCCTGGCAGGGCTTGGCGCCGAGTGCTCTCGATCAGCTCCCACGTCGCTTTATTCCGAAGGCGATGGACCAGGACGATATCCGCACGGTTCTCGACGCCTGGCGCGAGGCGACCCGTCGCAGCATGGATGCGGGCTATGACATTTTGGAAATCCACGGCGCCCACGGCTACTTGATCCATCAGTTTCTGTCGCCCGTCAGCAATCATCGCAACGACGCTTATGGCGGCGATCGCGCGGGCCGAATGCGGTTCGCCTTGGAGGTCGCCGAAGTCGTCCGCGATGCTTGGCCACAGGACAAGCCGTTATTCTTCCGGGTCTCCGCCGTCGATGGCGAAGGCGGTATCTGGAGCTTGGAGGACACGGTGGCGCTATCGAAGGAATTGAAGGACCGCGATATTGATCTCGTCGATTGCTCGTCGGGGGGTATTTCCGGCGACAGCGAGATGCCGATGGTGCCGCGCATCGAGCAGTTCCAGGCAGGTTTCGCCGACCGGGTGCGCCGGGAAGCGGGGATCATGACCATTGCCGTCGGCGGCATCACCCAGGCGCAGCAGGCGGAAGACATCCTGCAATCCGGCAGGGCCGACCTGGTCGCCTTGGCGCGCGAGTTCCTATGGAACGCCGACTGGGCGGCGCACGCGGCGAAAGAACTCGGGGCCGTCGATCCCTACGGCCAGATGCCGCACGAATACGCCTATCGTCTGCGGCAACGCGAGAAACAGAAAGAGATGCCGATCAACCAAGGCGGTGACGTGACCCAGGCGGCCTATCAAAAGATTTTCGGCGATCGGCCCTAGCGCGGCCGCGCCAACCCGGGAGGAAAAGACATGCGATATGGTTATTATCTGCCGACGCGCGGCCCGTTGAGCGAGCCGGATGCCATTGGCGAGATGGTCGGACAAGGCGAATCCATGGGGTTCGCCACCATCGTCATTGCCGATCACATCGTCTTCCCGACAGAGGTGAATTCGCCCTATCCCTATACGGTGGATGGCGGTTTTCCGGGTCAGGGCGACGCCCTCGAGCAGCTGTCGCTGATGTCTTATGTGGCCGCGCTGACAACGACCTCGCGGTTGGTCACCAGTGTAATGATCCTGCCGCACCGCAACCCGGTGATGACGGCGAAGATGCTAAAAGACCATCGGCTGCGTCGTGGGGTTGGAGGCGTTGACACGGTTGTGCACCAGCAGCAGCGACCTCCCGTCGAACCCGGCCAGCACTCCACGAACGCCACTCACCTCGCAATGCCGCACGGACACCACCCCGAACCTCTCCCCGTCCAGCACGGCCACCTGCCCGCCATGCGAGTCCGCCACCACGAGGTGCGCCCCCTCCGGACTCCACCATTGCAGGCGCGGCGAAAATGAAAGCCCCACCCGCTTGTGGAGCTGCAGCCGCCCGTCCCGGAGCCGGAACACGCTCAC
>PAZH01000011.1 GCA_002716125.1 Rhodospirillaceae bacterium | reverse complement strand
CGAGATCAAGGGCCCGAGCCGGATGAGCGAATACTACGGCGATCCGGGGTCGACGGCGGAAGCGCTGACCGAAGACGGCTTCGTGCGCACCGGCGATCTGGCCCAGATGGAGCCGGGCGGCAGTTTCGAGTACTTGACCCGGATGGGGGACGTCCTCCGGCTTGGCGGGTTTTTGGTTAGCCCGGCGGAAATCGAAGCCGAGGTCCAGGCGCATCCAGCGGTCGGCGGCGTGCAAGTGGTCTCCGCCCCCTTCGGGGGCGCCGACCGGGCGATCGCCTTCGTGGTCCCGGAGGCCGGCGTGGAGGTCGACGAAGGCGCGGTCCAATCGCACTGCGCGGGGCGGCTGGCGAAATATAAGGTTCCCGCCAAAGTGGTCTCCTTAGAGGCGTTCCCCGTGACGGAAAGCGCGAACGGGATCAAGATCCAACGCACGAAGTTGCGCGAAATGGCATTGGCGCTCGTTTCGAGCTAAGGCTCGACGGGCGCGCCGCCGCGCGCGATCGCGGGAGTCGGCGCTTGCTGCTCCTTGCGGTGCGGGCTATGAACCTGGCCAACATCAATCAACGCAGTCATTGCCATGTCTCTATCCGAGCAAACCCCCTCGCCGCAACGCGTCCTCGATCTTTACGCCACGATGTGCCGTATCCGTGCTTTCGAACGTATGGTGATCCGCGGTACCGAAGAAGATTTGGTGAAGGGCGCGGCGCATCTCTCCATTGGACAGGAAGCGGTCGCGGCGGGTATTTGCGGTAACTTGCGCCGGAGCGACCAGATCGCGAGCAACCACCGTGGCCACGGCCACACCATCGCCAAAGGTGCTGATCCCGAAGCGATGATGCGTGAGCTCTTCGGCAAGGAAGGCGGGATTTGCGGTGGCAAGGGCGGCTCCATGCACATCGCTGATTTCGATGTCGGCATGTTGGGCGCGAACGGTATCGTCGGCGCCGGTATCTTGATTGCCGTGGGCGCGGCGAAATCGAAGAAGATGTTGGGCACCAATGATATCGTGGTCTGTTTCTTCGGTGACGGCGCGGTCAACCGGGGGCCCTTCCTGGAAGGTTTGAATTGGGCCCGCGTTTTCGACCTGCCGGTCCTTTTTGTTTGCGAGGACAATAAATACGCGGCGACCACGCGCACCGATCAGCTGACGGGGGGCGACGGTCCGGTCGCGCGCGCCGAGAGTCTCGGCCTTCCGGCGCAAACGTTCGATGGGAATGACCCGCTTGGGCTGGATGTTCTGGCTGGCGATTTGGTGGAACAGATAAGGAGCGGCAGCGGGCCGCAGCTGCTGCATGTCGAAACCTATCGCCATATCGGGCATACGGTTGTCGATCCGGCGACGTATCGCCCGGACGCCGAAGTCGCCGAAGCGAAGACGCGCGATCCGATCGAACGGGCCAAGGCGTTTCTGGTTGAGAATGGCTCGGCTGTGGCCGACCTCGATCAGATTGCCGCTGATGCCGAATCGGAAATGGTCGCGGCCTTTGAGACCGCGCGGGATGCGCCTTGGCCGGGTCTTGCGGCGGCGGCGTCGGACGTCCAAGACGTGGGAGCGCCGTTATGAGCCAGATGACCTATGCGGATGCGGGTAAGGCGGCCCTCGCCGAGTCGATGCGTGCGGACCCAACAATCTGGGCGGTTGGCGAGGATTTGGGCCGCGGCGGCGTCTTCGGCCAATATATGGGCATGGAAGAGGAATTCGGGCCGGAGCGCATTGTCTCGGCGCCGATTTCGGAAGCGGCGATCATGGGCTCCGCCGTCGGTGGGGCACTGACCGGGACCCGCCCGGTGGTCGAATTGCGCTTTGCGGACTTCGCGCTCTGCGCAGTGGACGAGATGGTGAACCAGGCTGCGAAGGCGCGCTATATGTTCGGCGGGCAAGCCAAGGTCCCCGTCGTCATCCGTCAGCCGAGCGGCATGTGGCGGTCCTCTGCGGCGCAGCACTCGCAGATGCTGGAGGCCTGGTATGCGCACATCCCGGGCATGGTCGTGGTCATGCCGTCGACGCCGGCCGACAATTACGGTCTGCTGAAAGCCGCGATCGAATGCGACGACCCGGTCGTTTACATGGAACATAAGGACCTCTGGGGTCTTGAAGGCGAAGTGCCGTCGGGTCATACGGTTGAGATCGGCAAAGCAAGTGTGGTCGCGGAAGGCTCGGACGTGACCGTCGTGACCTGGTCGAACCCCCGCCACGTCGCCGCCGAAGCGATGACGGCGCTCGCCGACGTCTCGGTCGAATTGATCGACCTCCGCAGCCTCTGGCCCTGGGATCGCGACTGTGTTCTGACCTCCGCCGCGAAGACAGGTCACTTATTGGTCGCCCATGAGGCGGTCCGCGATGGTGGATTCGGGGCCGAAGTCGTGGCGACCGCGGTTGAAGAGATACCCGGTCTCAAAGTGGCGCGTCTCGGCGCGCCCCGCATTCCCATTCCCTATGCGCCGCCGCTTGAAGATACGGTGCGCGTGACCGCAGAGAATATTGCCGCGGCCGTGACGCGGCTCGCCGGCTAACGCCTTTAAAGGAGACACAAGATCATGAGTGAAGGACTGCAGCATAACTTTTCCCAGCCGATGAACGGCGGCCTGGCGTTGGCCGAGATGCTTCGCGCGCATGGCGCGGACACAATGTTCGGTATGGGCGGCTTCCAACTCTCGCCGTTTTACGAAGCGGTTCGAATTTTGGGCATGGGTCACAACCTGATCAACGACGAGCGCTGCGGGGCCTTTATGGCGGACGCCTACGCGCGGGTGACCGGGAAGCCGGGCGTCTGCGACGGTACGCTCGGCCCGGGCGTGACGAACTTGGTGACCGGCATGGTCGAATCGCTGAACGCGGGTGTGCCGATGATCGTGATCGCGGGCGATGCCAATCGCAGCCATGCCTGGAAGAACATGACACAGGAATGCCGCCAGGTGGATATTCTGCGTCCGGCGGCCAAGGAGTTGATCCAGATCGAGGTGGGCGAGCGCATTCCGGAACTGGTGCGCCGCGCATATGCGGTGGCGACGACCGGGCGGCCCGGGCCCGTTGTGCTCGATGTGCCGGAAGATATCTGCCATGAGGAATATTCCTTTACGCCGGACGATTTCTGGGTGGACCCGGCGACCACCTGCATTCCGGCACGCCGCATTCGGCCCGCGTCGGATGACGTGGCGCGGGCCGCCGCCCTCCTCGCCAAGGCGAAACGGCCGCTCATTCTCGCCGGTGGCGGAATTCACCTTTCGGAAGCGTGGGATAGCCTCACGAACTTCGCGGAAAGTCTCAACGTGCCCGTCGCCCATACGATGAGCGGCAAGGGCAGTATCTCTTGCGCCAGCGAGCTTAACGCCGGTTTGTTCGGACGTTATTCGAGGATCGCCAACGATCTTATTGAATCGTCGGATTGTTTGCTCGCCGTGGGCTGCAAGCTCGGCGAAATTGCGACGAAGCGCTACGACTTGTTGCCGGGCAATGTGCCGCTCATTCACCTCGATGTCCTGGAAGAAGAACTCGGCCGGACGACGCGGGCCGAGGTCGCGCTTTGGGGTGACGCCGCGGTCGGCCTCGATGATATCGCCGCCGAGTTGGCGGATAGCGCGACCGCGCAAAAGGCGGCGCGGGCGGATTACGTGGCCGAGGTGCCGGCCCGGATGCAGAAATGGACCGACGAAGCGGCGGACCGGCTGCTGTCGAAAGAAAAGCCCATCAACATGGGCCGCGTCATGCAGGAGCTGAACAACCATATGCCGGCGGATTCGGTCCTGGTCGCGGACGGCGGCTTCGCCGGTCATTGGACGGGCTTGCTCTACAACACCAAGAAGGCCGGCCGGACCTATGTGCCGGATCGCGGGCTTGCGTCCATCGGCTACGGTTTGCCGGGCGCGATCGGCGCGCAGTTGGGCCAGCCGGACGTCCCGGTCGTCGGCCTGACCGGCGACGGCGGTTTCAATATGGTCATCGGCGAGTTGGAGACGGCGATTCGCGTCAAGACGCCGGTCACGATAATGGTCGTGAACAATGCGGCGTCCGGCTACGTGAAAGCGCTGCAGCACGCGATGTATGGCGGCTATCAATCGAGCGACCTGGTTGAAATGGATTACGCCAAGATCGCCGACGCCTATGGTTGCCAGGGTATTCGCGTCGAAGATCCGGAGAAGGTCGGCGAGGCGATCAATGCCGGCAATGCGGAACGCGACCGCCCGACGGTCATCGACCTCATCGTCACCCGCGATCCCGGCAAGATGCTGCCTGCGGTCGACAGCCGGGTGTTGAAGGTTGAGAAGGGCGACCGCCCGGTATAGGCGGCGAACACGCCCTTCACCCTTCGACAAGCCCACGGTGAGGTGTGGGGGTATTCGTGCCCTCATGCCGATCCCGTCTAAGCATGACCCAGGCTCTGTGACGGTCGTCATATGACTGCTGTCACTGACTTGGCACGCCTCTTGCTCCTCTATTGGTGGAGGTTGGCAGAATGCCATTTTAGAGGAGCAGAAAATGACCACTTATAAACCGAACCGCAGCGACGATTGGAATAACGACGAAGCGTACGATTTCGAAGATAATTCAAGCGATTATAACGAAGCCGATCACTCCGCGATGGAGGCTTTGAGCGCCCATTTAGGCAGCGGCAGCCTATTCGAAGGTTACGCCGAGTAGGCAAATTTCCGCCAATTAAGTTTGGCCGACTGAGACAGCGAAAAGCGGCGCCCGTCGGGACGCCGCTTACGCGAGACAAAGAGATCGCCTGAACGCCGCACCGCTTGAATGCGTGGCGGCGTTTGTTTTATTCGGCCGCTTGTTTCTCGGCCAATTCGGCGAGGATTTCGTCCGTATGCTCGCCGTGCATCGGAGCCGGGCGCCGCACCGCGCCGGGTGTACCCCGTAATTTAATGTGCACGCCGAGCGTCTTCGTCTTGCCCGCGCTCGGGTGGTCCACCTCGGCGACCATGTCCCGCGCCTGCGTCTGCGGGTCGTTATAGACCTGTACGTGGTCCATCACCGGGCCGCAGGGAATGCCTTCAGCGTCGATCAGTTTGAACCAGTGATCGTTGGTGTTGGTCTTGAAGTATCCGGCGAGAATCGCGCTCAGCGCGTCGTTGTTTGCGACGCGGTCCTTCTTGGTCTTAAAGCGCGGATCCTCGATCAGCTCCTCGCAGCCGAGCACTTTGCAGACTTTCGACCAGAACCGCTCCGATGCCGCCCCGATACAAAAATGGCCGTCTTGCGTCGGGAAGATTTGGTAGGGTGCGGAGCCGCGGTGTTTTTGGCCCAGCTTCGGCGGCTGCTCGCCGGTTGCGAAATAATATCCCGCTTCGTAGACGCCGAGCGCAATGCCGGATTCGAACAGGGAAACGTCGATTTGCTGGCCTTCGCCGGTGCGTTCCCGCGCGGCCAACGCCGTCAGGACGCCGATGCAGCCGTTCATGCCGCCGCAGAGATCGGTAATCGGGATCGGCAGCCGGTGCGGCCCCTCGTCCTCGTGTCCGGTGACGGCGGCGAGGCCGGTCATTGATTGGCTGATCAGGTCGAAGCCGCCGCGCGGCGCGTAAGGACCCGTCTGACCGAAACCTGAGATCGAACAATAGATGATCCGCGGATTGATCGCTTTGATGGCTTCATAGCCGATACCGATACGGTCGGCGGTGCCGGGCTTGTAGTTCTCGACGATGACATCTGCGTCCATTGCCAGGCGCTTGAAATTCTCGAGTCCTTCGGGCGACTTCAGGTCCAGGATCATGCTCCGCTTATTGCGGTTCCAAATCATGAACGGGGCGCTTTGGTCTCCAATAAAGGGCGGTGTGACCCGCATATCGTCGCCGACATCCGGCCGTTCGATCTTGATCACGTCCGCCCCCTGGTCCGCGAGTAACATCGCGCAGTAAGGCCCAGAAAGGTTCGACGTCAGGTCGAGAACCTTGATATGCGAAAGCGCCATTTCCATCGTACTACTCCCTTTATAGCCGCGGCACTGTAGCATCGTGCGGCGGCATTTGTCAGATTATCCGTTGCTGCCGCAATGCGGCCAAGCGATCCGTGTCGTATCCGAGTGCACCGATGATTTCATCGGTATGCTCGCCGAGCTGCGGTGCCCGGTGGCGGATCTCACCCGGTGTTTTCATCAGTTTCACCGGAGTCGACGTGATCGGCGCCGGTTTCGCCATGCCCGGATAGTCGACATCCGTCAGCATTCCGCTTGCTTTGATATGCGGATCGTCGAGGGCTTGCTGAAGATTGTACACGGGCCCGACGGGAATTCGGTGTTCTTCGAGAATATCCATGGCTTCTTCCGTGGTCTTGTCCTCGCACCATTTCTGCATCCGGGCGCTGATCTCTTCGCCATGCTCGGCTCGGCCGTCGTCCGTCGCGAAACGTTCTTCGACGGTCCAGTGGTTATCGCCCATCAAGGCGGCCCAGCGCTCAAACATGGGTTGTCCGGCGCAGATGACGTAGATATGCCCGTCCTTGGTGCGGAATAGATCGGAAGGTGCCGACACCTGCCCCCGGTTGCCGGTGGGCACGCGCCCGCGGCCGGTGACCGCTTCTTCCGACATAATGGCGTTGGTCGTCATAAGGGCCGTCGCCAACAGCGCGCCCTGGACTTCCTGGCCTTCCCCGGTAGCGTTCCGGTGCATGATCGCTGCCATGGTGCCGAAAGCACAGAGACCGGCGGTGCCGTAGTCCACGTAAGGACCGAACGATTTCGCCGGCTGATTCGGCGCGCCGCTCATGATCATATTGCCGCTCATCGCCTGGGCAACGGAATCGAAGCCGACCTTCTTAGCATAAGGGCCGACGGTTCCGAACGC
This sequence comes from Rhodospirillaceae bacterium, assembly GCA_002716125.1. GTDB lineage: Bacteria > Pseudomonadota > Alphaproteobacteria > UBA8366 > UBA8366 > UBA6544. The sequence goes on along the minus strand of PAZH01000011.1, from coordinate 165,078 downwards.
TGTATTGGTCACGAGGATGATGTCCGGTTTGATTGCTTTCAGACTCTCGTAATCGAGGCCCAACTGTTCGAGCGCGCGCGGTGGCATATTGGCGATAACGACATCTGCCGTGGCGATCAGCTTTTCCTGAATTTCGCGGCCTTCCGGTTTCGTCGGATTGAGAGTCACGCCCTTTTTGTTCCGATTGCATTGCATGAACATGCTGCCGGAGCCGGGTTCGTCGCCGATCTCGTAGTTGAACCGGTCTTCGCCGCCGTCGACTTTCTCGACCCGGATGACCTCTGCGCCGAGATCGCCGAGCAGGGCTGCGCACCACGGTCCGGCGATGTAACGACCGAAGTCCAACACTCTAATCCCGTCCAAAACACCTGGCATTGTGCGAATCCCCCATTTTTCTTGGCTATCGGATGTTTCTACCTGATTTACCCCGTCAAACCGGAAAGAGAAGCTCTACCGATCCGGAATATCGATACGCGCGGGTGCCTCGCCGTCCAGATAGCGTCGCCACATTTCCTCGAACCCGTGTTCCATGGCGCGTACGGAGCGGGCGGTATCGAAAAGCGGCGCCGATTTGCGACCATCCGCCAGCCGGTTTCGATACGACGCGAGTAGGCTCCGGTCGTCCGCAAGCTGCTTTCCAAGCGCGACAAACGCCGGCCAACTCTCTGTGATCAACTCCGGTAAGCTGGCCGCCTTGAGTGCGCTCGCAGAGACGCGAGATGCGAAGTGCCGACCGAGCCGGGTGATCACGGGCAGGCCTGCCCAGAGCATGTCGCACGTCGTCACGTGGCTGGTGTAGATTCCTGTGTCCAAGGCTAAATCGGCGAGCCGCGTGCGAGCCATATGGTCTGGCTTCGGAATCCGATTGGCGAAAATCAGTCGGTCGCCGTCAATGCCGCGCGTTTGCGCTTCCTTGCGGAGATTGAACTGTGCCAAGGGATTCTTCTCGAGCAACCAAAGGACACTGTCTTTGGTGTCCGCCATGATTTCGCACCAGGCGTCGAACACGTCCGGCGTGATCTTGAAGCCTTGATTGAAAGAGCAAAAGACAATGGCGTCGTCGGGCAGGTTCTGACTCTTGCGGCTGATCGGTGCGTCCGAAATCGGCTGCGCGTCGTCGGTGATGAGATAGCAATGGGGTAGGTAGGCGGTCGCTTCGCTATAGTTGTCCAAATGCGCTTCCGGGGTAACGGTCTTGTCCGTGAACATGTAATCGATGAAGGCGGCGCCGTTCGAGCCTGGGAATCCGATATACGCGACCTGTAGCGGTGCTGGTTTCAACGCAAGAATTTCAAGCCGATTGCCGCGTATCTGGCCGCTCAAGTCGATAAGAATGTCGATTTCATCGCTTTTGATCCGTGCCGCCGCGGCTTCGTCCGAAAGCTCTTGGATATCGATGAATTGATCGGCCGATGCGACGACGCGCCGGCGGAAGTCGCTTTCGTCGTCTTCGCCATGTGAATAGGCAAAAACTTCGAACCGTGATCGATCGTGTTTGTCGAACATGCCGGCGATGAGATGACCGATCGCATGATCGCGAAAATCGGCAGAGAGATAGCCAAGTCGAACACGCTCTTTTCGCGCCTGCGGCAGGACATGGGAATAAGGACGAGAACCTCGGCGGGCGACTTTTTGCACGATCTCATCGGCGTGCAGCCGGGCGACGACCAAGTTTTTTGCCGTGTCTTCGACGCGGGCGATGTGAATAAAAGCGTGTTCGCCAGGTGCGGTTCCGCGATCGACCGCCGTCGCCGTCAGGGCGTCCGTACGCATTTCGATCTCGCGAAGGCCTGCCCAGTCACAGGCATGGCGCTTTTCGAAATAGAGTTGGGAGGCCGCCAGCCCATCATTGGGTGGCCGGTCAGCGGCATCCTGAAACGCGTCGATGACGTCCTGCGCCTCCTGTCGGCGTCGTTCCGCGATGCTGCCTTGTGTCGAGACTGTCGTGACCTGCGGTTTGCGCCCGCTTCCCATTGATATGTTAATTTTGGCGAGTGTGACGCCGCGCTTGCGGCTCTCTTGCAATGTCGCCGCGAGACCGGTTTGCGCCAGCGCGTATTTCTCGTCGACGGCCAAGGCGCCGCGATAGGCGCGTTCCGCCTCGGAATACTTCTTCAGGCGATGGAGGGCGGAGCCTAGATTGCAGAGCGCGTTCGTATAGTCAGGCTTCAGCGCGACCGCCCTTTCAAAGGCAATAACGGCATCTTCGATCCGGTTGAGATGAGAGAGAGCGACCCCAAGAATGCAATGGGCGTTCGCATGATCGGGATTTTGGGCAGTTGCGCGGCGGGCTACGACTTCCGCTTCGGCATACGAATAGCCGCGCTGTAATGATACAGCACGGTTTAGGAGTGCTTGAATCGTTTCGTCAGAATCGGTCACGTGCCTTCTCTAAGGCCGCATGGTCAGCGCTGCAAGCGCTGATGACACGAAAGCATATCGGCAGTCTACACTGCCGATACTTCTACAAAACGTGGTCTTGGAACCGGATGCCGTCAGGCAGCGAGGCTAGAATCCCGCCAGGCCGAAGTGCTTTTGCACGATTGACAGACACGCTCCCCATAGTGACTCGACGTGAACTTCGTGCCGCACATCAAGCATTTACGCTCTTTCTTCTCGTGTTTGCGGTCCGAAGTCGGTTTCTTGTAGTTGGATGACTGAGATGCCATTTCTTCACTTCACCTAAGCTCAAAAAGAGCTGGGAAAATATAGCAACTAGATTTTTGCCGCAACAAAAATCACACAATTGCCTAACACAATTGTTTCAAAAAATCGGCTAAAATTCCAAAACTATTCATAAAATCAATGTGTTACACTATGTAAATTGAATCATAGAAATGTCTTAGCCGAGGCGGTTCTGCAGTGCTTCGATGATCTCTCGCGTCATCGACTCCATCGTATATTTTGGTGCCCAAGCCGGATAATGATCTTGGAATCGGCCAAGATCGCTGATGTACCAAATATGATCTCCGGTCCGATTTTCGTCGTCGAGGGACCATTCCATCGGCCTGCCGGTGATCTCTTCGCAAAGCGTGATGGCTTCTAAAACGGAGCAATTGGCGTAGGTGCCCCCGCCCATGTTGTAGATTTCGCCGGCGCGCGGGTTCTCGTAAACCGCCCAGAAGGCTTCCGCCAGATCGTCGCTATGAAGGTTGTCGCGGACTTGCTTCCCTTTGTAACCGAATATGGTGTAGGGGGTTCCGGTGACAGCGCAGCGGGCGAGGTAGGCGAGAAACCCGTGTAGTTGCGCGCCAGAATGGGCGGGCCCCGTCAAACAGCCACCCCGGAAGCAGGCCGTCTTGAAGCCGAAATTACGACCGTATTCCTGAACCAAGAGATCGCCCGCCGCTTTCGAGACGCCGAACAGGCTGTGCACCGATGTGTCGATGGACATGGTCTCGTCGATGCCGTTCTCGGCAAAGGGGTGCGACGGATCCAGAGACCAACGCGTGTCTTCCTCGATCAACGGGAGCTCATTTGGGGCATCGCCATAGACTTTGTTGGTACTCATGTTGAGGAAGACCGCGTCCGGACAGTGCGCTCGGAAAGCCTCCAGCAGGATCAGCGTCCCGTTGGCATTAATCGTAAAGTCCGTAAACGGGTCGTTCGCCGCCCAGTCGTGCGAGGGTTGCGCGGCGGTATGGATAACCACGGCGATCTCGGCGCCAAACTCGGCGAACAGCGAGTCGATGCGATCCTTGTCACGGATGTCGATATCTTCATGACGGTAGCGCGGCACCGTGCGAAGCAATAGGTCGCGATTCCAGGCCGTGCTGGCGGCCTCGCCGAAGAAAGACTTCCGCATGTCGTTATCGATACCGACAACGTCCATCCCGCGCTCTGCGAAATGCTTGACCGCAGCGGCCCCCACAAGTCCGGCAGCACCAGTAACGAGCGCGATCGTCATGACGTCCCTCCGCCCAATATCGGCTCTAAGACACGGCGATGCTCGATAAGCCAGCGATGTATATCTTCCAACGTTTCTTCCAGACTGCGTTTTGGCTGCCAGCCGGTTTGGGTTTCGATGCGCGAGGTATCGGTTATGTAATAAGCGATGTCGTTCGGTCGGGTTTCGGGCACAGAAGCGATTTCGATCGTATTGCCGCTGATCCGTTCGCAATGATCGGTCAATTCGCGCAACGAAACGCTGACATCGCGCCCGCCGCCAAGATTAAAGGTCTGTCCGTCCAAATCGCCGACACCGTCCAGAGAAGGGGCAATGGCGTCGTAAAGGTCGGCGACATGCAATACGTCGCGGACCTGCGTGCCATCGCCGCCGTGTCCGATATAGGAAAGCGGACCGCCAAAGAGATGTCGGGCCATCCAAAGGGTGACGAATCCTTGATCGACTTTACCCATTTGCCAGGGGCCCGTCAGAACGCCGCAGCGATAGACCGTTGCGCGAAGTCCGTATGCGGCTCTGTATTCCGCGATGAACGCCTCGGCCGCGAGTTTTGTTGTACCGTAAAGCGACCGGGGGCCCGATGTGCTGAAGTCTTCCGCGATACCCTTGCCCGACCATCCTTCGCCCGAAGCGTCGGCGGCGATATCAAACCTTTGACCACTTGGTGTCAGCGGCAGCTCCAAAAGGGCCGGAATGGAGTAGACCCGGCTCGATGACAGGAAAATCATCTCGCCGCCGGTCCGCCGAAGGTGTTCCAAGCAGTTCAACGCCCCGTTCAGATTAGAGTCGATTAAATAAGCGGGACTTTCGCCATGGCCGGCCAGAACACTCGGTTCGGCGGAACATTCGAGCAGGCAGTCGACGTCGCCAAGTTGCTCCAGGTCCGTCGCGATCCGGACGTCACCGTGTTTGAATTCCACGCCCGCTTCGGCCAGGCGCGGTAAGGTCAACTCGCTGCCGCGACGCTTCAAATTGTCGAGTGCGATGACCGAACAGTCCGGTCGGTCGCGCGCGATCATGATGGCGAGGTTGGAGCCGACGAAGCCGGCGCCTCCGGTGATAGCGATTCGTTTTGTCATCAAGTCTTCCGTAAAACGTCGATATCATGCCAGCCGATTTATCGCCAGACGTACATTAGCGGAGGTGACAGGCGCGTGCGCATGTTATAACGGTTTCGTGGACGTGATTCAGGTGTTTGGAGGCGGCGGGTGCAGTCAAATTCAAGAAAAATTCGCTCCTTGGTGACCGGCGGCGCCGGTTTTATAGGCTCGCATCTTTGCGAAAGACTGATCGAGCGCGGCAACGAAGTCGTCTGTGTCGATAACTATTACACCGGCGCGAAAGCCAATATTGCCCATTTACTCGACAACGCCTATTTCGAGCTGATTCGCCACGACGTGACCTTTCCGCTCTATATCGAAGTCGACGAAATCTACAACCTCGCCTGCCCGGCCTCGCCGGTTCACTATCAGCGCGATCCCGTTCAAACCACAAAGACCAATGTGCATGGCGCCATCAATATTCTCGGCTTGGCGAAGCGTCTAAAGGTCCGTGTGCTGCAAGCCTCGACCAGCGAAGTCTATGGGGACCCGACCATTCATCCGCAGACCGAAGACTACCAGGGAAACGTCAACCCGATTGGGCCGCGGGCGTGTTACGACGAAGGCAAGCGATGTGCAGAGACCTTGTTCTTCGATTACCACCGCCAGCACGGATTGCCGATCAAAGTCGCACGCATTTTCAATACCTACGGGCCGCGCATGATGCCGGACGACGGCCGCGTCGTGTCGAATTTTATTGTCCAAGCCTTACGCGGCGAACCAATTACGATCTATGGCGATGGTAAGCAGACGCGCTCGTTTTGTTACATCGATGATTTGGTCGACGGATTGATTCGCCTCATGGAATCACCGCCAGCGGAAACCGGTCCCGTTAATCTCGGCAATCCGGTGGAAACGGAAATCGGCACTTTGGCCGAACGCATCGTCGGCCTTGTCGGCGCGGATGCCGCGATGGAATATCGCGATTTGCCGACCGACGATCCGTTGCAACGTTGCCCGGATATCACGCGTGCGCGGCGCTTACTCGATTGGCAACCGAAAGTGCCCCTCGACGAGGGGCTGGCCAAAACGGTCGATTATTTCCGAGGTGTTGTTTAAGACGCCGCACTAACGCTTTGCGCGCGCCCAAAGCCCGCGTTTGAAGTTCTTCGCATCGTCTTCGTCGACGACATACCGGTCCGTCTGTTGGCGCACCGCTTTGGCCCAGCCGCTGCGGACCATCCCTTCGTTTACATCAAGTTCACCGACGTAGCAGGTCGCGAAATCCGGTCCGTTTTTTGTCTTTAGTTCGATATCGCAGGAGACGTGCCAGCCATCGGCCAAGCGGATCAATTCCGACCAGGCGACAACGCCGCATTTCATTTTTGCCTCTTCGATCTGACAGATGTCGTCCTTGCCGGGCGCTTTGATGCCGAACAGACGCACGATGCGTTTGCCGATTAAGATTTGGTTGCCGGACTGCACCGACGCGAAGCCACGCAATTCTTCGCCGATGGCCGGGATGCTCGCGAGGACGATTACGGCACACGCCAATGCGGCCGGCAGGGTGGCTCGATTTGAGGTCATAAACGTCATTGCGACCGCTCCGGCGGTATCATGGCGGCATCGGTCCGTGGACCGCTCGAACAATCGTTTTCGCCATCGCAACAGGGCGCGATGTTGATCTTACAGTGGACGCATTGCGCATGCCCATGGACGTAATCCATTGGCGTCGGCCCACCGCACCAGGGGCAAAATACCAGTGCCGACTCCCTCATACGATCAGTCTAGCACAGATTCGTCGTTATATGTCAGCCGATTAGAGAGCCGATCTTGGACAAGCTCTTCGGCGCTTCAATGCTGTATGTCTCGCAATAGTAACCGATGATGCGGCTGACTTCGTCGCGGCCCATGGCATCCATTGTTGCACAGGGTGCTTTTCCGAAGCGCAGCGCCAGGCCAGCGCCCATATCGATTTCGGCCGGCGAGGCGACATCTTCATCGAGTTCTTGGAGGACAGGCAGGAACATTGCGCCCCAAAGTCGGTCGGCGATTTTGGCGTCGGCATCGGCGTCGGGTGCCGGCGCCTCGCCGATCTCCCACTTGCCGTTGCTCTCGCCCATTTCCTTCACCTTCGCAGAGGGGGCGTAGAAGGGGCCGTGCGGCTCAAGGTTCGCGGCGGCATGGGCCATTGTCTGCATGCCGACGAGATTCATGACCAGAAACGGGCCGGCGGCGATCCCGAGGGTTTCCTGTGCGACCCGATCGATCTGTGCGGGTGAGCCGAGATCCTCTTCGAGCAGGCGAACCGCCTCGTTCGAATAAGGGCAGAAGAAACGGTTCAAGGCGAAGCCGTAACTATCCTTGCAGAGGATAGGTTTCTTCGATGTTGCGCGGCAGAATTCGACGCATCGCTCGATAATGTCTTGCGCGGTTCTTTCCCCGCGAACGACCTCGACGATGGGATTGATTGCCGCCGGATTGAAATAGTGCAGACCGAGGAAGCGCGTCGGATCGTTCACCGCTTCCGCCAGACCGCTGACCGTCAGGCAGCTTGTGTTTGTCGCCACGACGGTCGCGTCGTTAAGGACCGGGTTGAGACGTCCGAAGAGCTCTTCTTTCAAATCGAAGCGTTCGAAGACGGCCTCGATGACCAGGTCGGCCGATCCGGCAAGTCCGATATCGGTGCCGCCGGAAAGCCTAGCTTTGGCCGCCGCGGCATCTTCGGCACTCATCCGGCCTTTTTCCGCATTCCGGTCGTAAAATCCGCCCACCGTTGCAATAGCGCGCTCGACCGCTTCGTCCGAAATATCGACCATCCGCACGTTAATCCCATGTTGTGCGATATTGGTGGCGATGCCGGAGCCCATCGTGCCGGCGCCGATGATGGCGACTGTTTCGAATGTCATGTGTTGATTCCTGCCAGAATTCGGGGGCCGGGATGCTACTCGTTCCCGCAGGGGCCGCCAATACCCCAAAGTTCGTGATTATTTGTACCGGCGAGTGGTGCATTTTCCGGTTCTCATTTCCGGCGAGACCCCTTAAGTACTATATCGCAACGTTGCATTTAGGAGCGGCGTTTCGGTTATCGGGCTCAATCGAGGGAGGGGCCTGAACATGAGAGGAACGAGTATGAAGCATTTGCTGGCGATTTTGGTGGCGGGGTTGTTTATGGTATCCGGGCAGGCCTATGCGGCCGGGTCGGACGACCCGCCGAAAGCAGCCGACCTTGCGGAATTGGTTGCGGCGAAAAAGCATGTGCAGGCCGAGAATTACAAAGAAGCGATACCGCTTCTGGAGAAAGTCGTCACGGCGCAACCGCAAAACGCGAATGCTCTGAATCTCCTTGCCTACAGTCAGCGTAAGAGCGACGACCTGAAGGCGTCTCTCGCGAATTACAAAAAGGCGCTTGCTGTGGATCCGTCGCATAAGGACGCGCACGAATATATCGGCGAGTTGTATCTGCGCATGGACGACCTCGCGAATGCGGAGAAACACTTGAAGCGTCTCGATCAGCTTTGCTTTTTCGGCTGTGAGCAATTCGATGAATTGAAGGCGGCGATCGCGGCTTACAAGAAGAAAAAGGGTCAATCCTAATCGCGTGTTGTCGCGACCCTCTTGCAAATCCGATTCGTTTGATTAAATCGACACGTCGAGTGGTGCTGGTTATAACGCGCCGCTCGGCTTGAACTGACTTGTAACGGGGGAAACATGATCGAAATCGATCATCTTACAAAGCGGTTCGGTCCCATCACTGCGGTCGACGATGTTAGCTTTTCCGTCGCGCAGGGCGAAGTCGTGGGGTTCCTGGGCCCCAACGGGGCCGGCAAGTCCACCACCATGAAGATGGCGACCGGCTTTCTGCGGCCGACCTCGGGAACGGCACGCATCTGTGACTTCGATGTTCTGGAAGACCCGATCGAGGTGAAGCAGCGGATCGGTTATTTGCCCGAGGGAGCGCCGATGTGGCCGGATATGACGACCGCCGCGTTTTTGCGCTTCATCGCGCGCGTTCGGGGCTTCGACGGCGCTGAGGTCGACGAGAAGATCGCGCAAGCGATTGACAAGACGCAACTTACGAGCGTCCTGGAACAGCCGATCGATACGCTCTCGAAAGGCTACAAGCGCCGCGTCGGCCTGGCGCAGGCGCTGCTGCACGATCCTGAGGTCTTGATCCTTGATGAGCCGACCGACGGCTTGGACCCCAATCAAAAGCATGAAGTGCGCGAACTCATTCACGGCATGTCGGACGATAAGGCGATCGTCGTTTCGACACACATCCTAGAAGAAGTGGAAGCCGTGTGTTCGCGCGCTGTCATTATCGCCAAGGGACGTATCGTTGCCGACGATACACCGGAAGAATTGTTGAAGAAGGCGCCGGACCATAATGCCGTGATCATCCGAGCGGCCGACCTCGCGGCGGTTCGTGCGGCGCTATCCGGCGTCGACGGCGTCGACGGCATTGAAGACCTCGACCAGGCTAGAATTTCAGTTCGGCCGAAGTCGGATGCGCCGGTGGTCGATGCGGTCGGTGCCGCGCTTCGCGAGAAGGGCGTTGCGGTCGACGAAATTCATGTCGAGCGGGGCCGTCTCGACGACGTGTTCCGGCAAATTACGGCGACGGGTTAGAAGATATGCGGAATACCTTCATCGTCTTTCAACGCGAGATGGCGAGCTACTTCGCGACCCCTCTGGCTTACGTCTTTATCGTTATATTCCTTGCGCTTTCCGGCGCCCTGACCTTTTTCGCGGGTGGTTTCTTCGAGAGCGATCAAGCGAGCCTGATCACGTTTTTTAATTTTCACGGCTGGCTTTATCTCATCTTGATCCCGGCGATTTCGATGCGCCTGTGGGCGGAGGAACGGCGGAACGGCACGATCGAACTGCTGATGACCCTGCCGGTCACATTGATGCAGGCGATCCTTGGGAAGTTCTTGGCTGCCTGGTGTTTTGCTGGCGTCGCCTTGGGCCTCACCTTTCCGGTTTGGATTACCGTGAATTATCTGGGCGAACCCGACAATGGCGTCATCCTCGCCGGTTACTTCGGCAGCTTGCTGATGGCCGGCGGATTTCTCGCCATCGGCTCTTTCGTCTCGGCGCTTACGAAAAACCAAGTCATCGCGTTCGTTGTGGCGGCCGCGATCTGTTTCCTGTTTATCGCGATGGGCACCTCGGTCGTCATCAACGCATTCGCGGAATGGGCGCCCGGCTGGTTAATGGATTTCATTCGCTCGCTTAGTTTCTCGGATCACTATGCCGCCATCGTGCGTGGCAAGCTCGATCTCCGGGATGTCTTTTATTTCGTTTCGATCATTGTGCTGTTCCTTTTCTTGAACGGCATCGCGGTCGAGCGCTCGAAAGCCAGCAGTTAAAGGAGGGAGCCGGATATGGCCAATATGCTTCGTAACCGCAGCGGCGCCGTCCTTTTGGGCATTGCCGCGCTTGCCGTCTTTATCATCTTGAACCTCGGGGCCTCGGCGCTGACGGGCGTTCGGGTCGACCTCACGCAGGACAAGCTCTTCACCCTATCGGACGGGACGAAGAACATCCTGAAGTCGATGAACAAGCCGGCCACGCTGACGCTGTATTACTCGCGCGAGTTGGGCGAAGCGGCGCCGCCGTTCGGCCTGCACGTGACGCGCGTCCGCGACATCCTAAAGGAATTCGCGGCTGTTTCCGCCGGTAACCTGACCATCGTGGAGAAGGAGCCGGAGCCGTTTTCGGAAACCGAGGACATCGTTGTGAAGGCCGGCCTGCAGGGCCTGCCGCTCGATGAAAGCGGCGATAAGGTCTACTTCGGCTTGATCGGCGAGCAGGGCGACGCCAAGGGCGTCATTCCCATGTTCCAGCTCGAGCGTGATCGCTTTCTCGAATACGACCTCGCCCGGATGGTCGCGAAACTGCAGAACCCCGATCCGGCCCGGATCGGGATTTGGACCAGCGCCCCCATGTTCGGCGACGTAACCGCGCAGATGCGCGGCATGCCGAGCCAGCCTTGGGCGGTTGTCTCCAATATGCAGCAGAACTTCGCGGTCCGCCAACTCGTGTTGCCGGAGCAATTGGGTGAGGACGTCGACCTTCTTATCCTGGCGCATGCCGCGCGTCTCAACGACGAAGAGCTCTACGCGATCGACCAGTATCTGATGCGCGGCGGCAAGGCGATGATTTTCGTCGATCCCTATAGTGAAGGCGCCGCCAGTCGCCGGATGTCGATGGGTGCCATTCCCGAATCTTCCGATCTTAAGAAATTGCTGGGCGCTTGGGGTGTCGAGATTACCGAGGACAAGATCGCAGGCGACCGGAGCTTAGCGCGCCTCGTCAACGCCGGCACCGATCAGCAACTCATTCCCGCGCCTTATATCACCTGGTTGCAACTCGGCGATGCGAATATCTCCCGGACCGATCTGGTAACGTCTAACCTCAACCGATTGAACTTGGCGAGTGCCGGGGCGATTACCCTGAGGGACGACGCTCAATTAAAGGGCGAGCCGTTGTTTTGGACCACGCCCGAGTCTCAGTTGGTCGATGTGAAGCACATCGCCGGCCAGCGCCCGGACATCCAAGGCATGGTTGAGCGTTTCGCGCCAAGCGGAGAACGTAAGGTCCTCGCCATGCGCTTAACGGGCAGCGTGAAGTCCGCCTTCCCCGATGGTCCGCCGAAACCGAAAGAACCCGAAAAACCCGCTGAGAAAGAAGGCGAACAAGCGAAAGAATCGGAAGAAGCGGCGAAGCCGGCTGAAGAGGAAGAGAAGCCGAAACCGAAACCGCATGTTGCGGAGTCGCAGGTCCCGCTGAATCTGATCGTCGTCGCCGACACGGATATGTTGTCCAACGCTTTTTGGGTGCAGGCCCGTGAATTTTTTGGCCGGCGCTTTAGCGTTCCCGTCGCGAACAACGGCGATTTCGTGCTGAACGCCGTCGAGAACCTTTCCGGTACGAGCGATTTGATCGGTTTGCGGAGCCGCGGTACGGCGCGCCGGCCTTTTACCAAGGTCGAGGAAATGGCGAAGGCCGCGCAAGAGCAGTTCCAGGCCGAAGAGCAACAGTTGATGCGTCAGCTTGAAGAAACCGAGAAGAAGCTCGTCGCTCTGCAAGGCGGGCCGGCCGGCGCGCCGCAGGGCGATGCAGCCGGTCAGACCCAACTGACGCCGGAGCAAGAAGCCGAAGTTGATAAATTCACCGAGGAAATGTTGGCGACCCGGAAGGCTTTGCGCCAGGTCCGCCACAATCTGAAAAAAGATATCGAGGGCCTTCGTAATCGTTTGAGCTTCTTGAACATTGCATTGGTACCGATCTTGGTGACGGTTGCCGCGGGCGGTCTGGGAGCCGCGCGGATGCGCCGACGCCGCAGAGCGGTCGGTGTGACGGAATGAGCGATGGCCGCATCGTTTCCCTGCTCGCAAGTGCGACAGAGATCGTTGCGGCATTGGGTCTGACCGACCGTCTGGTTGCGATCAGTCACGAATGCGACTATCCGGCCGATATCTCGAACCTACCGGCCTGCACGGCGCCGAAAATCGATGTGAGCGGCAGCTCCGGCGAAATCGACCGGCGTGTGAAAGAAGTGGTCGAGCTTGGCCTTTCGGTGTACCGCGTCGACAGCGACAAACTGCGCGACCTGTCTCCCGATTTAATCGTGACACAATCGCAATGCGAAGTCTGCGCAGTCAGCGAACGTGATCTGGAATTCGCGGTCGCCGCGTGGACGGACAGCAGGCCCGAGATTGTTTCATTGCGCCCCGATTCCCTCGCCGATGTGTGGCGCGATATTTCCAACGTGGCGCGCGCCGCGGGTGTTGAGGCGGCCGGTGCGGAACTGATCGCGGATTTGCAGGCGCGAATGCAGCACGTATGTGATCGCGCCGCGACGCTTGAGTCCCGCCCACGGGTCGCTTGCATCGAATGGATCGACCCGTTGATGGCGGCCGGCAACTGGATGCCGGAACTGGTGGAGATGGCGGGTGGAATCAATCTGTTTGGCGAGGCTGGAAAACATTCGCCCTGGATGACATGGGATACGCTGGCGGCAGCGGACCCTGATGTTGTCCTGATACTGCCTTGCGGATTTGACATCGCGCGAAGCCGGGCGGAGATGCCGTTCCTGACGCAAATCGCGGGGTGGGCCGATTTGAAGGCCGTCCGCGAGGGGCAAGTCTATGTGACAGACGGCAACCAGTATTTTAACCGGCCAGGGCCGCGGCTCGCGGATTCGCTCGAAATCCTCGCTGAAATTCTACATCCCGAACATTTTTCGTTTGGGTATCGCGGGAGAGGGTGGGAGACGCTCTAACGTCAAATCCTTACGCGTGCTTGTTCACGTTTTCTTTGATTTATGCCGGCTAAAGCCTTACAAGTGTGCCGTTTTTCGGGACAGGGTAAAGAATATGAGCGGCGCCCCCAGATCTTTGGACGAGTTGCGACAGGAGATCGACGCGATCGATCGCCAACTCCATACCTTGATCCAGCAGCGCGGCGGTTTGGCCGGTGAGATCGCTGAAATCAAGAAACAAGAATCCATCGATCGCGTGCGCCCAGGCCGTGAAGCGGTTCTTTTGCGCGCGCTTGTCGAACGGCATGAAGGCGAATTTCCCGCGGGTGCGGTGCTGCGGATTTGGCGGGAAATGATCTCTTCGTTGGTGCTGATGGAGATGCCGGAGTATTCGGTGGCCGTCTATGCATCCGGTGAAGATCAGGCCTGCTGGGATTTGGCGCGGGACCAGTTTGGTAGCCGCACGCCGATGACCGCGCATCCGAGCGCCCGCGACGCGATCTCGCAAGTCTTCGACGGTGCCGCGGCGCTCGCAGTGGTGCCGTCGCCGACGGAAGATGCCCCCGGCAATTGGTGGTTAAACCTGCGTGCGCCGAATGCGCCTAAGATCGTGTATCGGCTGCCGTTCTTCGGACGCGGCAACGCGCGAGGCGGCAATAGCGACGCACCGGACGCTTTCGCGGTCGGCCATATGACGCCGGAGGCGACCGGCGACGACCGGACGGCGGTTGTGCTGGAAACCGGCGGCGATTTGAGCCGTTCGGGCCTGGCTGACATTCTATCCGGCGCCGAATTGCCGCCGACCTTCCTGGCGCCGACAACGGCCGGCGCGCGGATTTGCTATGCTGAGGTCGAAGGGTTCGTTGGCCCGGACGACCCGCGTTTGATGATGTTGTTGGGCCGCGAAGCGATCGAGCATATTACGATTATCGGCACCTATGCGACGCCGATCGGCGATCCGGCCCTTACAGCAGGAGAGACGAAATGAGCAAGCCGACCCCAAAACCCGGCATTATGGATATCGACCCGTATGTCGGCGGCTTGCATACGGTCGAGGGTGTCGACGAAGTTGTCGTTTTGGCCTCGAACGAAGGGCCGCTCGGTGCAAGTCCTTTGGCCATTGAAGCCTACGAGCGCGAAGCGCAGCGTCTGCATCTCTATCCGGATGGCGGTGCGGAAGAATTGCGGGCCGCCATCGGCCAACGCTTTGGCCTGGACCCCGCGCGCATCGTTTGCGGCGCCGGGTCGGATGAGATCATATCGCTCTTGATCAGCGCTTATGCGGGCGTCGGCGACGAGGTGCTCTACTCGGCGCACGGCTTCTTGATGTATCCGATCAACGCGAAGTCCGCCGGCGCGACGCCGGTGGCCGCGCCAGAGACGAACCTGACCGCGAATGTGGATGCGTTGCTGGACGCGGTCACGGACCGGACGAAGATGCTCTTCCTGGCCAATCCGAACAATCCGACGGGCAGCTATTTGCCGGCCGATGAGCTTCGGCGCTTGCGCGAAGGATTACCGGACCATGTTTTGATGGTAATCGACGCCGCCTACGCCGAATACGTCAGCCGGAACGACTATGTGTCCGGTGCAGAGCTGGTGGAGAAACATGACAACGTGGTGATGACCCGCACCTTCTCGAAGGCGTTCGGTCTGGCGGCCGTCCGGCTTGGCTGGGCATATTGCCCCGCCGAGGTGGCGGATGTGCTCAACCGCGTTCGGAATCCCTTCAACGTGACTGCGCCGGCGCAAGCCGCCGGTATCGCGGCGGTCGGCGATCTCTCACATACCGATGCGGCGATCGCCCACAACGATGAATGGCTGCCCAAGTTCACCGCCGAACTCCAAAATTTAGGGTACGAAGTCGCACCGTCGGTCGGGAACTTTGTCTTGGTTCGCTTCGATACACCGGAGACCGCCCGTTCCGCATACGATTACCTACTCTCGCAAGGTGTCATCGGTCGAATGATGGGCGGATACGGCCTGCCGGAAAGTCTTCGCTTTACGATCGGTCTCGAATCGGAACTTAAGAGAGTGATCGACAGCCTCGCGGCACACCGGAAATCATTATGACTTCTGAGCAACCTCTCTTCGAGCGGATGGCCTTGATCGGTCTCGGCCTGCTCGGCTCCTCGCTTGCGCGCGTTGCAAAGCGGGACGGTCTCGTGGGCCATATCGCGGGTTCGACACGCAGCCGCGAGACATTGGAACGGGCATTCGAGCTCGGCTTTCTTGACAGTATTCATGAAACTCCGGCTGAAGCCGTTGAAGGCGCCGATCTTGTCGTGCTCTGTGCGCCTGTCGGTGCGAATGCGGATATCGCCGCAGCGATCGCGGGCAGCTTGCGTCCGGGCGCCATTGTGACTGATGTCGGTTCGGTGAAACAGGCAATCGTCCGGGACGTCGGCCCATATATTCCGGCCGGCGTGCATCTGGTGCCGGGACATCCGGTGGCGGGGACGGAGAAATCGGGCCCCGATCATGGTTTCGCGGAGCTGTTCGAAGACCGTTATTGCATTTTAACCCCGCCGCCCGGTACGGATGAAGCCGCCGTCGATAAGGTCGGCGAACTCTGGCGCCGCGCCGGCAGCCGTGTCGAGGTCATGGATCCGCATCATCATGACCGCGTTTTGGCGATTACGTCGCATCTCCCGCATTTGATCGCGTACACGATTGTAGGTACGGCCAGCGACCTCGAGAACCAACTGCTTCGGGAAGACGCTGAAAACGGCGACGTGGTGCGAACACGTGACGTCATTCGCTACTCGGCGGGCGGTTTTCGCGACTTCACGCGGATCGCTGCCTCGCCACCGGAAATGTGGCGGGATATTTTTCTGAACAACCGGGAGACGGTCTTGGAGATGTTGGGCCGGTTCACGGAGGATCTCACTGCGCTCCAGCGGGCAATTCGGTGGGGCGAAGGCGACAAGCTGCATGATTGGTTCGAGCGGACCCGCGAGATTCGCCAAGGCGTCGTCGATATGGGGCAGGCCGGCAGTTTCAATCCCGTCGAGGATAAAGACGCTAACGAAGCGTAGGCACGACCGGCGGCAGCGCCGTCAATTTTATGGGGCCGACAAGGAGCGCACCGTCTTGCGCCGTCAAAGGGACGGTTAAGACACGGCGACCGTCGCTGTTGTCCGTTTTCGCCAGCAAGTTCAGTGTGACCCGCGACGCGGGAAGCATTTCGCGTCGCAAGATACCGGCTTCCGCCAAGGCGCCGAGCGCTTCTTCAAAGCCGCGAATATCGGCGGTCAGCGCGCCGAGCGGGCGCATCCGTTGATCTAGAGCCACGGTTCCGTTGGCGCGCATATCCAACGCGCCCCATACAAAACTAAGCCACGGGAGTTCCAATGTGCCGCCGGCATCGCGCCAGGCCTGCAGGTTTAGTGGAAACGCGTTCATCGTCAGAGGTCCCAAAAACTCAGCTTTGAGCCGAACTTTCTGGATCGCGTTTCCAAGGAGCGGTGCCTCGATTTTCGGAAGTGCGATGCCCTCCAAAAACACATTCACCCGAAACGCCAATTCCTTGTGGGTGATCGGCGGGCGGTCCGGAAATTCGATATCGGTCAGGAATTGCTTGGTCGACAACAAGCTTCCCCGAGCCGCGTCGACCACCTGTAAACCGTTTGTGACGACCGAGATTGCGGAGAGCTGGTCGCTCTCGGCGAAAGACAACACGCTTTCGATACCCGTCGCATTAAAAACCAGGTTTTGGTCTGTTTTTGTCGATATATTCTTTAACTGTTGGGCGCCGTTTGCCTCGACCCGTAATGTTTTGAAATCCCACGGCCGGAACTCGAGGCTCAGACTTTGACTGGTGAATTGGAAACGATGTTCGGACGACCGGGCTTCCGGCGACTTCACGTCGATACGGACCAGAAGGGGAAAGCCGGATCGCTCGATCGAACCGTGCGATACTTCGATACCCTCAAGACGTCGCTCTTCGATCCACCGAGTGACCAAGTCTTCGCCAATCGACGCGGCATAAAACCAATAAATCGGATAGCCGACGGCGAGCCCAATTATGAGAATCACGGGTCCGAGCAAGGCAGGGCGGGAAAACATGGACACTCCTTTACCCAATACTTATAAGGCGGGAAACGCGGCGTAAAGCGATCATGACGTTCGATCCGCAGGCCGATAGGCGGAAGAATTTTGCGATGACATCCAATAATTTAGGCCAAGGCCGGGTCCAACTCTCGACCTGGGATAACGCAGACGATCGCGAGGGCGCGAAACAGCGTTGGCTCGACATGATGCCGCCCAGCGAGCCGGCATGGATCTTCGCCTACGGCTCCTTGATGTGGGATCCTGGGTTTGTTTTCGAGGCGGTCGAGCCGGCGACGATTTTCGGTTATCACCGTCGGTTCTGTATCTACTCGCATATATATCGCGGGACGCCGCAGCATCCGGGCCTCGTTTTCGGTTTGGATCGGGGGGGCTCTTGTCAGGGCCGCGCTTTTCAAATTGCGCCGTCCGCCGCGCGAGAAGTGCTCGGGATGGTCTGGGACCGCGAGATGATCTATCGGGTATACCTTCCGCGCGATTTCTACGCCCATATCGGCAATCGTCGGGTGCTGTGTCGTACATTCGTTGCGAATCCCAATCATGAACAATATGCCGGCCGCATGAGCAATCGGGAGGCAGCACAAATGATTGCCGGCGCGACGGGGAAAGCGGGCCCGAACAAAGTTTATCTCGAGAATACCTTGAACCACTTGCAATCGCTGGGGTTGAAGGATGGTGGTTTACGGCGGCTTCAAACCGACGTGCAGCGATTAACAGGTGAACGATGACGCTCACGCACCGATTCGATACCGCGCTGCAGATGGCACACGATCTTCACCGCGCGCAGGTTCGTAAGGGCAACCAGGTGCCGTATATCTCGCATCTGCTGGCCGTTGCGGGCATCGTGTTGGAAGCGGGCGCCGATGAGGATGAAGCGATTGCCGCCCTCCTTCACGATGCAGTCGAAGATCAAGGCGGCTTGGCGGCCGCATCCCAGATCGGTGATGAGTTTGGCGACCCAGTGAAGCAAATTGTTTTGGAATGTTCGGATTGGACCGGCACTGGAGAAAAGACCGCTTGGCGAGAGAGGAAAGAGCGCTTTCTGGCGGGGATCGCTACGTTATCTCCGTCGGCCATGCTCGTCGTCTCCGGGGATAAATTGCACAATGCGCGGTCCCTGGTGTCGGATTATCGGCGGGAGGGCGAAGCGATCTGGGCAAAATTCAGCGGGGGGCGTGACGGGACATTGTGGTATTATCGCGCTATTGCGGATGCGCTGCGTGAGGCTGACGGTCCGGCGCCGATCGTCGATGAGTTGTTGCGCGTCGTTACGGAGATCGAGGCACTTTCGGCGTCGGAGAAGGCGTAATGGGGCTTAAGCCTTTCGATATGCGATATCAATTGGGGCGGCACGTCGTTGTTTTAGCGCTCTTGGTGGCGGTCGCATCCGTTTTGTTCGTTGGGCCGAGCGTCGCGCAAGTCGTCGAGCCGTCCCGTCCCTTTAGTCACATTGTGGGCGATTGGAACAAGACGTTCACGCGTGTCGAAAAATATCTCCAAGGAACCAATTTCACGGAGACCGGCACGCGCGCCCTACGCGCGGCGCTTGTGGATGTCGAGGGAGAGGCCCGCAGCGCACGAGACGATGCCGCAAAGGCGCTCGCGAATGTCGAGCGGTTCCTGGCCGCGCTCGGCCCCGCGCCAGCCGAGACAGAGCCGCCGGAAACCGATGCGGTGAAGGCAAGGCGGAGCCAGTACAATGCCGACGCGACTTTCTATCGGGCACAGGTACAGCAGGCCGAATTGGCGCTTGCCCGCGTCGCACAACTGAATTCGAGCTTGTCGGATCGGGCGACACGACGGCTTGTCAGCCAGCTGTTGAGCGAACGGGCGAGCCCGTTCGATGTCGCGACGACGGAAAGAGCGATTTCGGAATCGGCGCGAATACTCGTCGCAATCCTGAAAGCGCCGGCCGGCTGGTGGACTGGTTTGCCGGATATGGAACGTGCTTTCGGTCGCGGGTTCCAACTCCTGTTATTGCTGATCTTTGTTTTATTCCTTGGTTGGGCACTGCGCCGATATCTGCTTGAGCGGTTCGGAAAGAACCCGGAAATCGAGCAGCCGTCCTACACACGGCGCTTGATCTCAGCGATATCCGAAGGCGTTGCCAAAGGTATCGTCCCGGCGGTTCTGTTTGCCGGCGTCATGTGGCGATCGACCGTCGAGGCTTCGTATTTGACCGGGCTTTTCGGTGAAATCGTGTACGGCGTTTGTTTCGGCATGATCATCTTCGTGGTCGCGACCGCCTTGGTGCGCGCAATTCTATCGCCGGAGATGCCGAACTGGCAGATTACGCCCCTCCATCCCGAGAACGCCGTCGCCATCAGCCGCAATGTCACCGTGTTGGCGGCCGTGTCGGGCATCGACATATTTCTGCGATTGATTGCCGATGAATTGTCGGCGAGCGAAGAGTTCCGCACGATCTACAGCATCGTCTTCAATTCGCTTGAAGGCGGATTGTTGATTGCTTTATGCCGCGCCCGTCTTTGGGAAAAGCCGCCGCCCGAAGTGGAAACCGAGGAAGACGCCGCCGAGAGCGACGGCGTCTCGTATACGGACCGTGCATGGCGGTTGGTGCGCATTGTCATTGTCGCCCTGACCGGGATCAGCATCATCGCGTCCTGGATCGGCTACGGGCCGCTCGGAGATTTCTTCAACGGCAATATTGTCGGCAGTCTGATCTTGGCGACGCTGATTTATTTGCTGCGGGGCCTGTTGCGTGAACTTGTCGGTGTCGCCATGCGGGCACCGCTCTTGCGCGATCGTCTTGGCGTCAGCCATGCGTCGCGGAGCGTCGCAAAGTTCTGGTTGCGCGTCGCTGTAGACGCGATGTTCGTCCTGTTTGGTTTGGTGCTGATATCGCCGATATGGGGTGTGCCGCACGAAGAGTTGCTGCGTTGGGGACACGCGGCGTTGACCGGATTTAATGTCGGCAGTTTCCGCGTCTCGCTCCTCGATACGGCTTTTGGCATTGCCGTGTTTGTCGGCATTTTATTGGTAACCCGCATGTTGCAGCGGGTGCTGGCGGACCGGGTCCTGCCCCAGACCCAGCTTGAGACGGGCATTCAGCATTCTGTCGCGGCGGGCTTTGGATATGTCGGCATTTTCATCGCGGCGATGCTCGGCATCACCACACTTGGCGTAGACCTCTCGAACCTCGCGATTATCGCCGGCGCTTTGTCGGTCGGTATTGGCTTCGGCCTGCAAAACATCGTCAACAACTTCGTCTCGGGCATTATTCTGCTAATCGAGCGGCCGATAAAGGTCGGTGACTGGGTTGTGGTTGGCGGAAACGAGGGACTCGTTCGCCGGATCAGCGTCCGCGCGACGGAGATTCAAACGTTCCAGCGTGCGGCCGTGATTGTACCGAACGCGGAATTCCTCTCGAACTCGTTGACCAACTGGACCCATAAAGATCGAAACGGCCGGATCGAGATTCTTGTCGGTGTGGCGTACGGCACCGATACCCAACAGGTCGAAGAGATTCTGCTGGGCCTTGCGAAAGAACACGAAGAGGTCATGACGATTCCGGAACCGTTTGTCCTGTTCCGGGATTTCGGCGCCAGCAGTCTCGATTTCGAACTACGTTGCTTTACCGAGAACGTCACGCGGCGCCTTCGGATCGCGAGCGATCTCCGCTTCAAGATCGACGCGGCCTTCCGGGAGGCGAATATCGAAATTCCGTTCCCGCAGCGCGTTGTGCATATGGTGCCGCCGGAAGACGGTTAGGCGCATTTCGAAAACCCGCAAGACCCGCAAACGTCGCAGCCTTCGACGTGCCGCAAGTCCGCGCTGCCGCACCTCGGGCATTGCTGCGGAATAAGCGCTTGGTCCTGCGTTTCCGCAACCGGGGATGCGTGAGGTTTGTTCGCGAGAAATCCGATGTCGATCATATGGCGTTCGATCTGCGTGCCAATCGCCGCAAGCAGGGACGGCACGTAT
The DNA here is from genome assembly GCA_002716125.1 of Rhodospirillaceae bacterium. Classification (GTDB taxonomy): domain Bacteria; phylum Pseudomonadota; class Alphaproteobacteria; order UBA8366; family UBA8366; genus UBA6544. The sequence goes on along the minus strand of PAZH01000011.1, from coordinate 143,852 downwards.
TTTCCCCCCATCCAATGGCCACCCCGGGGATCGAATACGGCTTTCAGTTTTTCCACGACGAAGGCAACGTCGCCGCCGCGGCGGAACACGGCGCTGATCATTCGTGTCAACGCCACCGTCCAAGCGTAGTGCTCCATATTCTTGGAGTTGATAAAGACCTCGAACGGTCGCCGCCGTCCATCTTGGACGACGTCGTTGACGGTGATGTAGATGGCGTGATCGCTGTCCGGCCATGTGATCTTGTAGGTTCGACCTTCGATGACGTCCGGGCGGTCCAAGGGCTGCGTCATATACACCACCTGATCGGCGTCCGCGTTCACATTCGCCGGTTCGACCGACAAGACGGCCCCGGTGACGCTATTCGGGCGATAGGTCGTACAGCCCTTGCATCCGGCCTCGTAGGCGTCCCGGTAGACGTCTTGGAAGGCTTCGAAGGAAATATCCTTCGGTAGGTTGATCGTCTTTGAAATCGAACTGTCGATGAACGCCTGTGCGGCGGCCTGTATTGCGAGGTGGTCCGCGGGCAAGAGTGCTTCAACTTCAACCAATGTATCTGGTGGGGTGGCATCCTCTCCGAATTGATCGCGAAAAGCCTGGTAGGCGAAATCGCGGACGGTGGTCACGTCTTTCGTGCCGTCCGGCTTCAGGTATGTGCGTTGGTATTGATGTGCGAATATGGGCTCGATCCCCGATGACACGTTGTTCGCGAGAAGCGACGTGGTACCCGTCGGCGCGATCGAGGTGAGCAGCGCGTTGCGGATACCTTTCTCGGCAATGGCGTCGCGAACGTCGGGTTCTAAATCCCGGATTGTCTCGCCTTTGAGATAGGCCGCTTCGTCGTAGAGCGGGAACGCCCCTTTCTCGTCGGCAAGCTTGGTCGACGCCATGTAAGCGCTGCGCCGCAGACAACGCATCCAATCGCGCGTCAAGTGGACCGCCTGCGCGCTGCCGTATCGGCTGCCGCACATAGCCAGGGCATCGGCCAATCCCGTCACGCCCAATCCGATCCGCCGCTTGGCGAGCGCTTCTTCTTTCTGCGCCGTCAGCGGAAAGCGCGAGACGTCGATGGCATTGTCCAACATCCGGACGGTGACCGGCACGACCGCTTCCAGACGCCGAAGATCCATATTTGCCTGTGGCGTGAACGCGTCCGTGACGAATTGAGCGAGGTTTATCGAACCCAATAAGCACGCGCCGTATGGGGGCAAGGGCTGTTCACCACATGGGTTCGTCGCCGCGATGTCTTCGCAATAGTAGAGATTGTTGGCGGCGTTGATCCGGTCGATAAAGATGACACCCGGTTCCGCCGTCTCATATGTCGCCCGCATGATACGGTCCCAAAGCGCGCGGGCCGGCAAGGTCCGGTATACGGTCTCGTTGAAGCGGAGAGCCCAATCCTCATCCGCCTTCATAGCGGCCATAAAGGCATCGGTAACGAGCACCGACAGGTTGAACATACGCAGCTTTTCAGGATCGCGCTTGGCATCGATAAACGCTTCGATGTCCGGATGATCGCAGCGCATGGTGCCCATCATGGCACCCCGACGTGCACCGGCACTCATGATCGTGCGGCACATCGCATCCCAAACATCCATGAAACTCAATGGACCCGACGCATCGGCACCCACGCCTTTGACCGCGGCTCCTTCCGGGCGCAGCGTCGAGAAATCGTATCCGATGCCGCCGCCTTGCTGCATCGTGAGAGCGGCTTCCTTCAGGCTTTCGAAGATGCCGTTCATGTCGTCCGGAATGGCGCCCATCACGAAACAATTGAATAAGGTCACGTCGCGCTCGGTACCGGCGCCTGCCAAAATACGCCCGGCCGGCAGGAACTTGAAACCGACAAGCGCGTCGAAAAACTGAGCGGACCAGTATTGGGGATCGACCTCAGGCGCCGCGAGCGCGGCGGCGATGCGTCGCCAAGATGCCTCGATCGACTCTTCCGGCTGCGCGCCGCCCGCGCCGGTCCTACGGTATTTCATCTCCCAGATTTGGCGGGAGATATCGGTTATCTCCGTCATTCGCCAGCGCCCTTCTATATATTTCAAGGACTTATCTGAGAAGCCTAGGAGTTTGCGTCGACCGGGTCAATCTATGGTTGGTGCGGGTTGATACCCGTACTTCGAATAGGCTTCTTGTTCGATACGCGTTGTCGCCGATTCGATTTCCGCTTCGAGGCGGGCAGAAAATTCGCGTCGGTTCAAGCCAGGGGCAATCGGCGGCAGGAACTCGACCACGACCGTGCCCGGGCGTTTCACAAAAGTGCGCCGCGGCCAGAAGACCCCGCTATTCAGGGCGGTCGGTACAACCGGGACCTTGCATTGGGTATAGAGTGCGGCGGTGCCCGGAAGATATGGGCGTTCTGCGCCCGGTGGCGTCCGTGTGCCTTGCGGGAAAATGATGATTGTCCGTCGGGAGGCCAACCGATCCTTGCAATCGGCGACCAGCTTTTTCAAGGCGCTTGCGCCGCCGCTTCTATCGATTCCGATCATGCCGACCCGCGAGAGAAACCAGCCGAAAAACGGAAACCAAAACAGTTCGCGTTTCACCACATAGGCGCAATCCAGGATGATGGCGTTGAAAACCAACGTATCCCAGGCGGACTGGTGTTTAGCGGCGACAATGACCGGCTCGCCTTTCAGGTGCTCCTGCCCGCGAACCTCAAAATCAATTCCCAAGAGGACGCGGATCAGCCAGATGCAGCTCCGGCACCACGACAAGCAGCAACGCCAGAAAAACCGCCGACTGCCCAGCATAAGCGGCAGATAGAGCGGACTCATAAACGCGGACCACGCATAAAATACGACGGCAAAGATACTGGAACGGAAAAAAGACAAAGTTCGTTGCCTACTCTATGAGACGTTCGAAAATATGACGCGTTCGCGCAATCAAATACTTGGAATACTCGCCCAGAATCAAGAAAGCTGTTCCTGGCCACCGCCACCACTCCTGCAACTTAACCTGGGGCGGGAAGACCGGGTGGACCACGATTTGTGCATCCGGCATGGCATGGCTGAATTCCACTAAGCTGCGCGGCATATGATAGGCGGCGGTGACCAACCGAAGCGTTTGAAAGTTCTGCGCGGCCATCAATTGCTGCGTTTCGGCCGCGTTTCCGGCTGTATCATCCGCGGCATGGCCAAGCTGGATACAACATTCCGCTTCGCTCGGCGATGTTCTGGCGAGGCGCAACAATTGGCGCACGTCCACGCCGCGGTGGACGCCGGACACGAAAAGCTTATCGGCGCGGCCTTCCTTTAAGAGGGTGAGGCCGGTTTGCAGACGCAGGCTGCCGCCGGTCAGGACGACGATCGTATCGGTTTTCTGCGTCGCGTCGTCGACGCCCTCTGGAATAAGGTTCAAAAATGCGAACAAACCCGCGACCCAAAATAAGAAGCTGCCGCCGACAAGACCCAATAGCACGTATTTGGTACGTCGGTGGCGGCCCTTAAATGGTCTATCGGACAGCATTTGTTTCTTAGAATCCGCGTTTTAGGACGCGCATAATCGTAATCCGAGCGGTCAACATGGCGCCGTACGACTCGGCAACAGGCAGAACGGCAAGAACCAGCCAATGCCACCACTTTAGCCCCGCAGGCGGCAAGAGGCTGGCATCCAAATCACTTGTCAGAAAAACGATCGTCAGGAGCGTTGCGAGCGCGCAAACGGTGCCGCCAATACCGCCCTTCAAGGCGACGCGGAACGCATGCTTCTGGAACTGAGCGGCGATGTAATTGTCGTGTGCGCCAATCAGGTGCAACACTTCGACGATCTCTTGATGCACGGCCAGGACGCTGCGCGTGGTGAAAACAATCGCCGCAAACGCGACGGTTCCGATCAAGAAGATGATGACGATTGCGACGATTTCGACGGATCGGAACAACAGGATCAACGTATTCCGCCAGGCCTCGTGATCCTCTACCGAGGCACCAGGGACCGTTTCGTCCAGCGCCGCAGACAGGGCATCAGTATCGACCGCCGCACCGTCTTCCAGCCGGACGTCGATCACGCGCGGCAAGGGAAGGTCGTTGCTCTTGGCGGCCGCGCCAAGCCACGGTTCCAACATTTCCGCGACTTCGGCCAAGGGGATCGGTCTGGCGCTGTCGACGCCCGGCGTCGCGAGCAAGACCCGCACGGCACTTAGCACGCGCTGATCCTTCTGATCTGCCGTGGCGTCGTCTGAAATCGGCACCTGAACCGTCAACGTGCCTTCGAGACCGGCACTCCATTCGGCCGCAATGTTCGAAAGCATCAGGGCGGCCGCCAGGGCAAGGGCCGCGAGATACGCCATGACACCGACGATCCACGGCACAAACCGGGTCGAATCGTCTTCGGAGAGCGGTAAATCGTTTCTGTCGGCCATGCTGCGCTATTAGGCCTGTTTCGCGGGCGGCCGCGTATCGAGGCGACCGTCCTCTAGGTGTAGTTGGGGATGCGCGAATTCCCGGACCAGAAATTCGTTGTGTGTCGCAATAACGACGGTCGTGCCCATTCGATTCAATTCTTCGAACAGATACAACAGCCGGACGGCAATCTGATCGTCGACATTTCCCGTCGGCTCATCTGCGAGTAACAACCGCGGCCGACCGATCACCGCTCGGGCAATGGCCACTCTCTGCTGTTGTCCGCCCGAGAGTGTCGGTGGTCGGGCCTCCAAATGGTCCGCTAGACCGACCCATCCGAGTAACTCGCCCACGTGTTTTTGAATAAGACCTTCTTGAGCGCCGGCAACGCGGAGCGGCAAAGCGACATTATCGAACGTCGATAAATGATCGATGAGGCGAAAGTTCTGAAAGACGACGCCAATCTGACGTCGAAGCCCAGGCAATTCTTCTCTTTCAATTTCGGCGGCATTCCGATCGAAGAGTTTAATGAGCCCTCTGCTCGGTCGCAGGGCTAGGTACATTAGTTTCAGGAGCGAGGATTTACCGGCGCCGCTCGGTCCCGTTACAAAGTGAAACGATCCGTCCGGCAGCTCGAAAGTGATATCGCTCAAAACTTCCGGTCCGGTCCCGTATCGAACACCGACATTTTCGAATTGAACCACGCTGGTCGTGATCTCCGTACTTTGAAAGGGCCTGGTTTGCGGGGCACCGGTCTTGTGGCGAACGCTGGCAAGATTCTGGTTGAGCGCTAGCCTTCTTGCAAGTGTGACAATCTCCTCGTACTTTTGCATCTGAAGACCGAATAGAAAGCGTGGGCGGAGCCGGAATGAATCTTACGTGTCCGAACTGTGGTGCCCGGTTCAAAATTAAGGACGGAGCGCTCGGTACGAAAGGCCGCAAGGTTAAGTGCGGTAAGTGCGATCATCGATGGCATGCAATGCCAGAGGCCGAGGCTGCGCCTGCCGCAGCGGCGCCAGCGCCTGCCGCCGCGCCAGCTGCGCCGGTGAGCCAGCCGGCGGACCCGACGGAAGATTTCGCTCCGCCGCCGCCCCCGCCGCCGCCGGTCGCTGATCCCACGGAAGCGCCACCGCCGCCACCGCCGCCACCGCCGCCTGTACCGCAGGCCGCGCCAGCCGCCGCGCCCGCTGCTGCGGAAGCGGAAGACATGGCAGATGAGTTCGACGATATGGATTCCGGCGGCATGCCGGATTCCATGATGGACGATCCGCCGCCGATCCCGCCGGAATCCAGCTTCGAACCGCGCGCGCCGCGCCCGACGCCGAAGGAAAGCGGCGGTACGATGAAATACTGGGCGTTGCTTGTGTTGATCCTTGTGGGCGGCACCAGCGCTGCCTTCGTTTTCCGTGACCTCGTTGTGCATCACTTCCCGCCGGCCAATATGGTCTTCAAGATGGTGGGTATGCCGGCGAATACCTTGGGTTACGGATTGAAGATTTACGAACCGAAGACATTCCTCGATATCAAGAAGAAGAAGAAGGTCCTCGGTATCACCGGTCAGATTATGAACGAGACCGGCAAGCCGATCGAAATCCCCTTGTTGAAGGCCATCTTGCTTGGCTCGAAGGGCGAGAACGTCAAGAGTTGGACGTTTGAAGCAAAACAGCCGCGGATCGATCCCGGTGAGAAGATCGAATACGAGACCTCACTTGCCAATCCGCCAAGCGGCGCCGTCGGACTGCAGATCACATTCACGCGTGCCGAAGAAGAAACGATGGATGACAAGATGAAGGCACCGGACGCGAAGTAGCGCCGGTCGATTCGTCAGAATTCTTGTAACAGCCGATTTATGTAGTCGCGCTCCGGTTCGGGGCGGGACTGTTGTCCGGCCCGCCGGCGGAGTTCGTTGCGGATTTCACGAGCGCGCTGCAGGGCATCCGGCTCCTTGATTCCGATGTCGCTTGTATTGAGACCGGTGCCGCCATCCGGTGTGCGCCCAAACGGGTCGCGGCGCTCCCCCAATTGATTGGGCCGCCGGCCGAGACCTTGTCCCATTTGGCGCATTAGCTGTTGCGTTGCTTTCTTGGCGCTTTCTTGTAGTTGGTCGAGGGCCCGTGTTTGCGGCGCGATCGCTTCGCCCGGGCGATTGCCTTCGAGGAAGTCGGTGGAGCGGCGCATCGACCGTTCGGCCCGGCCCATGGGCCGGGGGATCGAGTTCGTCATTTCCCCGAGTTGGCGCATTAATTCACCGAGGCGCCGCCGCAGCGCTTCCTGTACCTGTGCGCCTTGGCCGGCCTCCCCAGGCTTCGTCGCGCCGGGCTGCATTTGGCCGGGACGCGGGTTCCCGGGGCGCATCTGGCCGCGACGCGGATCGCCTGGGCGCATTTCACCGAACCGGCGATCGCCGGGCCGGCGGAACCTTGGCTCACCCGGTCGCGGGTTGAGCTGCCCCCGTTCTTTGGCGTCACGGAAGGTCTGATCCAACAATTGCTGTTGTTCTTTGATGAGGCTCTGCAATTGATTCAAGAGTTTCATGGACTTCTGGCCGCGTGGCGACATTTGTGCCATCTGCCCCGTGCGCATGTTCTCTAACAGATTCTTTAATTGCGACAGCATGCGTTTCGCATCGACGCGCGAACCGCTGTTGGCCAGTTTTCGAATCTGGTCCATGAGTTTCTTGAAATCGCGGCGCGTCAACGCGATGGCTTTGTCGTTTCGCGGCATCGCCTGAAGTTTCTTGCGGTCAACGTCTTTCATCATTTTCGCGAGCTCGTCGAAGTAGTTGTTCAGCGCATCTTCGAGCTGATCCATCAGTTTCGACAGTTCGCGGTCGGTCGTATCTTTTTCCAAGGCCTCGCGAAGTGCGTCCTCAGCGTCCCGCAAGCTTCGCCGCGCCAGCGAGAGTTTTCCATCTTCCACCCGGAGGGCGGTGTCCCAAAGCAACTGCTGCACGGCCTCGATCGTCTCCTCGGTCGGGTTGTCGAAAAGCCGGCGCGCGGCTGTCCGTAGCGAGAGGAAAACAGCGGTGTCGTCGGCATAGCGCTCAGGTTGCCAAGCGATATCGCCCAAGGTTTCACCGACCAACCGGGCGTCTCGGGAATCGGCGCTCAGTTTGCGCCGTTCAATGACGATCTCCCGGGCGACCGGATGATTGAACTCGCGTTCGGGCAGAATGATGCGTACCGGTTCGTTCTGCCCGATTTGCCCGGCGGCATCTGTTGCTTCGAGATGAACCTCGACCGGCAATCCCGACCACGGGTGCGATGTGAGGTCGTGATAGCTGACGGACACGACTTTCTTCGCGCCGACCTTCGGCAGCGGCAAGTCCAGGACCTTCGGTGCGTTCTTTCCGCTCGTCGATGTGCGGTTGGGCCGGCTGACCACGGCGCGCACGCCGGTCAAACCGTAATCGTCATTTGCCCGAAAATCGATTCGCAATACGTTGCCGCGGCCTTCGCTGGGCGTTGAGAGGAAGGCCGCGCGCGGTATCGCGTCCGGCGTGGTTCGAATACTCCATTCCGCGACTTGCGTGTCGCCGACCGTGACGGCGATCGATTCGCTTTCGCCGAGGGTGATATCCGTTCCGTGGCTTTTCTCGTCAAGACGCGGCGGTGCGACCTCGCCGCGCGTGCGCCGGAGCAGCGGCGTGTCGAACGCGCCCGATATCCGAACGGACAATTGGCTGGCGGTTGGTACTTCGACGAATGCGTTCGGTTTCGCTTCCGTGCCGGTCAGATAGACGGGCGCCATCCCCGTATAGGCGGGCGGCGTGATCCAGGCGTCGATAACCGGCGGCGGCGGCGGCTGTAGGAAAGCAAGTTGCGGCACCATTGCGCGTTTAAGGCGTGGGGTGGCATCCGTCCCAGCGGCGGCAAGCCCGACAATGAACAACACACCGGCGGCGACTCTGAACGCAAATCGGTCGAAGCGAATTAGGGCAGGGCGTGGAGCGCCAACGCGAAGATTCTTAACTTCAGCGCGCATCCGTTTGCGGTGCAGACGCCAGATTGCTTGGCTCTCCGCGTCGCCGGTACCTTCAGCGAGGCGGTCGAGCATCCCTTCCAAGGGACGATGACGTAATCCATTGATCCGTTGCAAACGGCGAATGGATGCGATTCCGCTCGGCAACCGAAAACGCTGCACGCCCCGCCATAAGAATGTGATGACGGCGGCGGCGAGGCAGAGAAGGCCGATGCTATGGAGCCATACCGGGATATGAGTGACGACATCGAAAAACGCCAGCCCGCAAAACACGGCGATAAGCGCCGCCACAGGCCATAATGCCCGGGCCAGTCGCTCCCAGACGATCGCGAGCCAAGAGAGTGCTTTCCGTATCTGGCCGCTCGTTGTGTCCATAGACGCACCACCTGGCGCCGAGGTCAGTTAACCGCAGTTTGCCAATCGGCAAAATTCTCGGCCCGAAGCATATCTTCAATGGTTTGACGGGCGCGAACAATCGAAAACTGACCTTCTTTCACCAAGATCTCGGGCACGTGGGGGCGCGCGTTGTAGGTCGACGCCATCACGGCACAATAAGCACCGGCACTGTCGAATATCAGCAGATCGCCCGCCGATAAGGGGGGTAAATCCCGTGCGCGGGTAAAGGTATCGCCGGTTTCGCAGACCGGGCCGACGACATCGACCCGCTGTAAATTCGCGCCGCCGGCGGGCTCCGCGACCGGGCGGATGCCGTGGTACGCGTCATATAAGGCAGGCCGGATGAGGTCATTCATGGCGGCGTCCACGATCACAAAATCGCGATCATCGCCATCTTTCGTATAAATGACGCGCGAGACGAGGATACCGGCGTTGCCCACCAGGTTCCGGCCGGGTTCGAGCAAGACACGGCAGCCAAGGTGGCCCACCGTCTCTTTGATGACCGCGGCATAAGCGGCCGGCGTTGGCGGCGCCGCGCCGTCGTAATCGATGCCGAGGCCCCCGCCGAGATCGACACGACGGATATCGTGACCCGCCGCCCGCAGTTCGCCGACAAGTTCCGCCACCCGCGAAAAGGCCGCTCGGAAGGGATCAAGCGAGGTGAGTTGCGAGCCGATATGGACGGCGACGGCCGCGGCATCCAAACCGGGTAGCTCGGCGGCTTTCCGATAGGCGTCGGCCGCGAGCTCGATGTCGATGCCGAATTTGTCCTGCTTACGGCCCGTCGAGATTTTGTCGTGTGTTTTGGCGTCGACGTTCGGATTGATCCGAATGGCGATTTCCGCCGTCACCCCCTTCGCGACGGCGGCCCTGCTGAGGGCTTCCATTTCGGCGAAGGATTCGACGTTGATCTGCATGATGCCTGTCGAGAGCGCCAGTGCCAGCTCGTCTTCTGTCTTGCCGACACCTGAGAAAATGATCTTGGACGGCGGAATGCCGGCCGCAAGAGCGCGCTGCAGTTCGCCGCCAGAGACGACGTCCGCGCCGGCGCCCAGCTCCGCAAAAGTCCGGAGAATCGCCAAGTTGTCGTTGGCTTTCATCGCGTAACAAACGACCGCATCTTGGTCGGCAAAAGCGTCGACATAGGCGCGGTACTGCGCGCTGATGGCGCTTTCCGAATAGCAATAGAATGGCGTTCCGATCTCAGTTGCGAGATCGGCAAGCGAAACGCCGTCGGCGTGCAACACGCCGTTCTTGTAGCGAAACGGGTTCATCGCGCTTTGGGATAGGTGCGCGGATATTCGGATTTGCCCGGCGGTTTGGGATCTCCCTTCTTACCGCAGGCAGCGAGAGGTCCGGCCAATATCGCCGCCATAAAGACAAACGCGAGAATTCTCATCATAGGAAACGCTCCCTGGCTTGTGCCGCCGCGGCGCGGACATTCTCCGGCGCCGTTCCGCCGAAACTGGTTCGGCTTTTAGCGGATGCATCGACGGAGAGCACGGAATAAATGCTGTCTGTAATCCCGGCCTCCACGCTTTGCATCGCTTCGAGCGATAAGTCTTCCAACAAACAGTCCTGTTCTTCCGCCATGGACACGATGCGCCCGGTGGCGTGGTGGGCGTCCCGAAATGGCAGGCCCAACTCCCGCACGAGCCAATCTGCGAGGTCCGTCGCGGTGGGAAACCCGGCGTCGAGGGCCGCGCGCATCGCGTCCGGGTTGGCTTCGAGGTCATCAACCATGCCGGCCATCGCGGCGATGGCGAGCGACAGGCTGTCGGTTGCATCGAAGGTTGGCTCTTTGTCTTCCTGCATATCCTTGCCGTAGGCGAGTGGCAGCCCCTTCATGACGACGGAGAGCGCCGTAAACGCCCCGAGAATCCGGCCGACCTTTGCGCGTGCCAGCTCGGCCGCGTCCGGATTGCGTTTTTGCGGCATGATCGAGGAGCCGGTCGAGAAAGCATCCGACAGTTTCACGAAACCGAACTGCGGGGACGCCCAAATGACGATCTCTTCGGCGAGGCGCGACAAGTGGGTGGCCGCAATCGATCCGGCAGCCAAGAACTCCAGTGTGAAATCCCGCGCCGAGACCGCATCCAGCGAGTTTGCCATCGGCCGGTCGAATCCGAGCGCTGCCGCGGTCGCGTGCCGGTCGATCGGAAATGCGGTGCCGGCAAGCGCGGCGGCGCCGAGCGGCGATTCGTTCACGCGTCCGCGCGCGTCGGCGAACCGGCCCCGATCCCGGCCGACCATCTCGACATAAGCGAGGAGATGATGCCCAAACGTCACCGGCTGTGCCGGCTGCAGGTGGGTGAAGCCCGGCATCACCGTTTCGGCGTGTTGTTCGGCCGTTTCGATCAATGCGCGCTGCAGGTCCTGCAGCTGGCCGTCGATGGTGTCGATGGCGTCCCGGGTCCAGAGACGGAAATCGGTTGCGACCTGATCGTTCCGACTGCGCCCCGTGTGCAGCCGACCGGCGGGCTCCCCGATCTTTTCCGCCAACGCCGCTTCGACATTCATATGAATATCTTCCAGCGCGGTCTTGAAATCGAAGCTGCCGCTTTCGATGTCTTGGAGGATGCTATCGAGGCCGGACAGAATGGCATCGCCGTCAGCCGCGGCAATGATGTCTTGTTCGACCAGCATGCGGCAATGGGCTTTCGAGCCCGCGATATCTTGGGCATAAAGGCGCTGATCGAAATCGATGGAAGCGTTGATACGCTCCATGATTTCGGCGGGTCCGGCGGCATATCTGCCGCCCCACATTGTGTTACTGCTCATTGCGGCTTGCCGGGAGTGTGCTTGTTGTCAAAACGTCGATACCTGCTCGTAGCGCTCATTGCGATCCTGTCGGGTGTTCCCCTATTTGTCCTAAATGCAACAGGTGCCGACAAGGGTCCGCCACGCACGGGCTGGATGGAGCAATTTACCGTCAACGAAGAGCCGGGACCAGCGCCGGACGTGAAGTTTACAAATGGTGCTGGCGAGAAGATCACCCTCGCCGACTTCAAGGGCCGTGTCGTATTAGTGAATTTTTGGGCGACCTGGTGCGCGCCCTGCATTAAGGAAATGCCGAGTCTCGACAAATTGCAAGCGAAGCTGGGCGGCGACGACTTTCAGGTGGTGGCCGTGAACGAGGACCGTGGCGGCGCGAAGATCGCGGGTCCATTCCTCAAGAAGCTCGGCACCCCGAACCTCGCCATTTTTGTCGATGACAAGATGAAGCTGATGCGCGCTCTCAAGGTTCGCGGTATGCCGACGAGTTTTCTGCTCAACCGCGAGGGCCGGGTCGTCGGTAAACTCGCCGGGATCGCTGAATGGGACACGCCCGAAGCGGTTGCCTTGATCTCTTACTACACGAAATAGCGGTTATTTTTCGATCACGCCGCAGGCGAAACGCGGTCCGCCGCCTTTCGGTTTGCCGGGGTCGTTGGTGCCGTAGCGGTGGACCATGATCGACCGACCCTGTATTTGCGCCAGTTTCAACTTGTCCGACATCACGGCCTTGGTCGCCGTGCCGCCGGCGTCGGCGGTGATATCCGGTAGGTCGCCGTGCGGGACCATGCCGTGACCGCCATGTCCGTGGCCATGCTTGTGACCGTGTCCGGCGCCGGACGGATCATAGTGTCCGCCCGCCTTGAGACCCGCGACCATCTTGCCGTCCTTCAGGCCAGGACCGCAGTCCGGATTCTCATGAATGTGGAACGCGTGATTGCCGGGCGGCAAGCTATGCAGATTCGGGGTGACCGTCATCCCGTGATGGCTGTCTTTAAAAGTGATGGTTCCAACGGATGCACCGATGCCTTCGGCCGAGAGTTTATGGACCTGGACGGTCTGTTCGCCGGCAATGGCGCCGCCGCCCGCGATCACGGAGAACAGTGAACCCACCGCGATGATTTGACGCAGTTTCAAGACGTTATCCTCTACTATAGTGGCCGCCGCCCCCCAACAACGGCTTAGTATCCGCTTATTCACCATAAGTATATCGAAGGAGAGTTCGTGTCATGCGTCTGATTGGATCTGCGTTTGCTTTGGTTGTCTTACTGATCGGTTCCGCCGCCGCGGGCGAGGTGAGAGAACATGGCGGCCTGATGGTGAAGGATGTTTGGTCGCGCGCGACGCCGGCACGGAACGGGGTCGCCTACATGACGATTTTCAACCACGGTCATCATATGGACCAGTTGGTGGCCGTGGAATCGCCGGTGTCAAAGAAAACGGAAATACATACCCATAGCATGAAAGACGGCGTCATGCGGATGCGCCGCATCGAGGCGGTCGAAGTGCATCCGGGCGAGCCGGCAGTCTTCGCGCCCGGCGGCAATCACGTGATGTTCATGGGGTTGCACGAGAAGCTCGTCGTCGGGCAAACCTTTCCCGTCACCCTCATTTTCGAAAAGGCCGGGAAGGTGACCGTCGAGGTCAAAGTCGGCAAAGCCGGCTCCATGGGCCATGACGGCCATAAGCACGGCGGCCATAAGAAGATGGATCATAATTCCGTGCACAACCACAAACACGGCAGCTAGACCGTGATTTTGTCGGTGCCGGCCTAGCGGGTCGGGACCGGCTCCTCGCCCGAATAGTCGTAAAAGCCGCGGCCGGTTTTGCGACCGAGCCATCCGGCTTCGACATACTTCACCAACAGAGGACAGGGCCGGTACTTACTATCGGCCAGGCCTTCGTAGAGCACCTGCATGATCGAAAGGCAGGTGTCGAGGCCGATAAAATCGGCCAGTTCCAATGGACCCATTGGATGATTGGCGCCGAGCTTCATGGCCCGGTCAATGGCGGCGACGTTGCCCACACCTTCGTAGAGCGTATAGACCGCTTCATTGATCATCGGCATCAGGATGCGGTTGACGATAAAGGCCGGAAAATCTTCCGCGACGGACACTGTCTTACCGAGCGCCTTGGCGAGCGCACGGACCTCTTCGAAGGTCTCGTCGCTGGTCGCGAGGCCGCGGATTAATTCGACCAATTTCATCATCGGCACCGGATTCATGAAATGCATGCCGATAAAGCGTTCGGGCCGGTCCGTGATGGTGGCAAGGCGGGTGATCGATATCGAAGACGTGTTGCTAGCGATCAAGGTCTCTTCGCCAAGGTGCGGGACGAGCGTCTTGAAGATCTCGCGCTTTACGGACTCGTCCTCAGCCGCGGCTTCGATAACGATATCGCAATCGCCGAAGCTGGCGTAATCGAGTGACGTCTGTATCCGGCCGAGGGCCGCCGCTTTATCTTCGTCGGACAGCAGTGTCCGGCGAACCTGGCGTGCCATGTTCTTCTCGATCATCGCCAAGGCGGCGTCGAGACGCTCTTGGTCCATATCGAGCAGCTGCACGCTATAGCCCGCGACGGACGCCACATGCGCGATGCCGTTGCCCATTTGCCCGGCACCGATAACACCGATTCTTTCGATCATTGTGGTCTCTCTCTCAGGCGCCATACGACGACTGGCGCTACTCTACTCCTTGAGCGCGTCTTCCAGCTCCGGTACCGCCTGGAAAAGGTCCGCCACGAGGCCGTAATCGGCGACCTGGAAGATCGGTGCCTCTTCGTCCTTGTTGATCGCGACAATGACCTTGCTGTCCTTCATACCGGCCAAGTGCTGAATGGCACCCGAGATACCGACCGCGATATATAATTCCGGCGCAACAATCTTGCCGGTTTGGCCGACCTGATAGTCGTTCGGCACAAAGCCGGCATCGACGGCGGCGCGGGATGCGCCGACAGCGGCACCTAAGATGTCCGCGACCTTTTCCAACATGGGGAAATTGTCGCCGGATTGCATGCCGCGGCCACCGGAAATGATGACGCGAGCGGAGGTGAGTTCCGGGCGCTCGGATTTGCTGATCTCCGAGCCGACATAGCTCGTGAGACCGCTATCGCCTTGCGCACCGACGTTCTCGACCGCAGCACTGCCGCCTTCGGCAGCGACCGGATCGAAAGCCGTACCGCGAACGGTAATGACCTTCTTCGCATCGCTGGACTGAACCGTGGCGATGGCGTTGCCAGCATAGGTCGGGCGATCGAAGGTGTCCGCGGACGTGACGCCGCTGATGTCCGAAATCTGCTGCACATCGAGCATGGCGGCGACGCGCGGCATCAAATTCTTTCCGAAACTCGTCGAGTTGGCCAACAAGTGTTCGTAGTTGTTGGCGAGAGAGAGCACCAATGGGGTGAGGTTCTCCGCAATGCCGTGTGCGTACTCGGCGGAATCGGCGACGAGCACCTTGGCGACGCCGTCGATCTTCGCAGCGGCCTCGGCGGCCCCACCGCAGCCTTCGCCGGCAACGAGCACATGAATTTCGCCTCCGATCGCAACACCTGCGGCGATCGTGTTTAAAGTGGCGGCTTTAATCTCGGAATTTTCGTGTTCCGCGACGACCAGAATGCTCATCTTCAGATTACCTTCGCTTCGTTCTGCAGCTTATCGACCAATTGTGCGACGTCTTCGACCATAACGCCGGCTTCGCGCTTCGGCGGCTCCACAACCTTCAGGGTCGTCAAACGCGGTGCGATATCGACGCTGAGATCGGCTGGCGCCATTTGATCGATCGGTTTCTTCTTCGCCTTCATGATATTCGGCAAGGAGGCGTAGCGCGGTTCGTTCAAGCGCAAGTCCGTGGTGACGATGCACGGCATGGAGACTTTCACGGTCTCAAGGCCGCCGTCGACCTCGCGTGTAATGTTCGCGGAATCGCCGTTCAGCTCGATGTTCGAGGCAAAGGTCGCTTGGCTCCAGCCGAGCAAGGCAGCGAGCATTTGGCCCGTCTGGTTGCTGTCATCGTCAATCGCCTGCTTGCCGAGGATGACCAGATCCGGGCTTTCCTTGTCGACGACCGCTTTCAGCAGTTTGGCGACGGCCAAGGGCTGCACTTCGTCGTCGGTTTGGATCAGTATGCCGCGGTCGGCGCCCATGGCCAGCGCAGTGCGGATGGTTTCCTGACACTGTTGCGGGCCGATGGAAACCGCAATGACTTCTGTCGCCGTTCCGGCTTCTTGAAGTCGAACGGCCTCTTCGACGGCAATCTCGTCGAATGGGTTCATCGACATTTTCACATTGGCGGTCTCTACGCCGGTTTGGTCCGCCTTGACGCGAATCTTGACGTTGTAGTCGATCACGCGTTTGACCGGGACGAGCACCTTCATCGTCAGAGCTTCCTTTGGCTTAGAATGGGACGCATTTCTTAGGGGTGCGGAAAAGTGCTGTCAAGCAAGGCGCCGCGCCCCTTTCGAGCTTGTTCGCAGGTGCAACATAGCGCGTGTTTCGCAGACGTCAATTCCTCGACCCATTCGCGGGCCTTATCCGTTCGGCGCGCCCGCGAGATCGGGCGTCCCAAAGACCTGCATACGGACGGCGTATTCGGGATGCGACTCGCCCGCTGGCGCGATGTCCCAATGCCAAGTCATACCTTCGTATTCGGCGAGGTCGACATCGTGCAGCGAATCCCAGGCCGGAAACGGGGTCCCGTCCGGTGCAACGTATTGCCGTTCGGTGTCTGTAATTAGGCAAACCAACGCGTCCAAGCCTCTGAGCCAATTGAAATGTTCGGTGGCAATCCGATGCGCGAAGTCCTTTCGCGCGGTTTCGGGCAGGCGGGACCGCTTTTTGAGAACGATTTCCGGAATGTCCGGCAATTGCGAGAGGAGATTGGCCGAAACGGCCAGGTCCGTATCGGGCGTCAGGGTCGGCGGCGCCACAAGCGGCGGCGCTGTTGCGGCGTTTCGTGGCAGAGCGGCAAGCGCGGCGGCGGCGCCCGAGACATCACTTGTCTTCAGTTCGACATTCGCGAAACCTGCGGCGATTTGGCGCGCCCGCTTCGGATGTACGATATCGACGAGTTCCACAACGTCGAACGCATCCGCGAGGACTTCGACAGGAATATCAAAGAGGGGCCCGGAGCCGAGCACGACCGCGCGGCGGCGGCGCGACGCCTTCGATACGGCTTCTTCGATGACGGCTTTCGATTTTTCGAGATGCGGGCGCCAGCGTTCGGCGTGTCGGCGAAACCGTGCTTCGATTGCGATCGACTCACGCAAATAACCAAGCCGCCGCGCCGCCGCCGGGCAAGGAGTGGTCATCCATGCGAAGAGTTCGGCGAGCATCGCCCGCTATGTCGGCTTAGCGGTTTGCACCCGGCACCCAGAGGACATCGTCCGCGCCATCATTATTGGCCGCCCGCGACATGACGAAAAGCAAATCGGAAAGCCGGTTGAGATATTTGACCGCTTCCGTATTGACCGTCTCCGACCGTGCGAGTTCGGTCACGCAGCGCTCGGCGCGCCGAGCGACCGTTCGTGCCAAATGCAGTTGGGCGGCGACCGGCGAGCCGCCTGGCAGGATAAAGCTGCTCAGCGGTGCTAAACGTTCGTTGATCTTGTCGATTTCGGTTTCAAGCCATTCGACCTGGCTCGCGGCGATCCGAAGCGCGCCTTCCGCGCGCCGTCCATCTTCGGGCGTGCAGAGGTCGGCGCCGAGATCAAAGAGATCGTTTTGGATACGGCTCAGTGCTGCATCCAAGTCTTTCTCGTCTGCACCGGCGCGGGCGATTTCGACGCGGACAAGACCGATCACGGCGTTGGCTTCGTCGACTGTACCGTAGGCTTCGACTCGCGCGTCATGCTTCGCGACACGGCTGCCGTCGCCAAGCGATGTCTCTCCTTGGTCGCCGCCGCGCGTGTAAATTTTTGTCAGTTGTACCATTAAGACCTTCCGGCGATCACCATTATGACGGCGAACAGCAGCAGGGCGAGGCCCTGCAACACAATTCGCGCGCGCATGATCCGATTGCTGTGTTTGCGGTTGAAGTCGCCGCCGCGCGCCATTGTGAAAATGCCGAAGAACAGCACGCCCAAGGTGGCCAGCATGGCGAAAATCATCAACGGTACGAGAAATCCCGACATTCAGGCGGTATAGTCCCTTGCGGCGATTTTTGACAGAAAAATTGTCGCGCCGCTTGCAGCCGGCGAACGCAAATCTATCCTGCCTGCAGGAGGACCGATCCATGAAAGAAGAAACGAAAAAGACACTCGCGCAGGTGTCCACGGCGACCCTGACCTTGCAGCTGCTGAAGCGGGGTATCCGCAACACCTATATGCGCGGCGTCGCCCCATTGGGACCGATGGCGGAACGGTTGGTCGGCGAAGCCGTGACCTTGCGGTTCATTCCCATGCGGGAAGATTTGTCGACTCCGGCAATTCTTGCGGACCATAACAATCCGCAACGGGTCGCCATCGACACCATACCGGCGGGCGCGATCCTGGTGATCGACTCGCGCGGGGTCGCAGATTGCGCGTCGCTCGGCGATATTCTGGCGGAACGCATCAAGCAACGCGGCGGTGCCGGCGTGGTCACCGACGGCGGCGTGCGCGACGCGGCGGCTGTGGTTGAAACCGGCCTTCCGGTTTTTGCAGCCGGTCCCGCGGCTCCCGCATCGCTGGCGGCGCATACGCCCATCGATCGCGATCTGCCTATCGGTTGCGGCGGTGTCGCTGTCATCCCCGGCGATGTTCTCGTTGGCGACGGCGATGGCGTTGTGGTTATTCCAAAAGATATTGTGGACGAAGTCGCGCGGGACGCCTTCGATCAAGAAGACATCGAGGCTTTTATCAAGCGGGAGGTCGAAAATGGGCGCTCCACAATAGGGCTTTACCCGCCGGACGACGGCATCCGGGCCGAATATGCAAAATGGGTGGAGGCCGGTCGGCCGGATTAGCTGTAAGGGCTACTCGCGGCGGGTCGGTTTGTTCTTCGTGCGTGCGCTCCGGGCGGGCCGCCCGCGTTCGGCCCGGCGTTGCGCCGAGGCGAAATCGAGGACGTTGTCTTCCTGTTGCAAAGGCGCTTCGGGCAGTCCCGAGCGAGCTGCGACCGCCGCTTGCGCGGTTTTCTGCGTGCCAACAATCGGTTGCTTGAGCAACGGGTAGATCGCGGACTCGCCGCCATGGCGATAGCGGATCACCGAACTCGGCCGGCGCCAGTAAATCCACAGGTTCGACATGTAATACCTCGTGTTGGAGGCCCGATAGAGCCGATAATCTGAACGCCCGCCTGAATCCGGTCAAGCGCCATTTTGATTGTGCGGACATAAAATGGCGCCAATTGGTTAATAAAGCCTGAACGACCATGATTGCGTAGCGGCAGCCTGGCTGATAGTTTGCCGCCATGCAAATGAACCTTCGAATTCGAATCGGACACCGAATTAGCCGCCCGGTCCTCTAGTTAGGGCCGGGACCCGCTGATTCCCAACCGATTTTAGATATTCGAGGAGAGCGACAGATGTCGTTTGCAACTGCCACAAATACCGTTTCCGCACCCCAACCTTCAGCGACCCCGTCGCGCGATGTCGCTTATTTTGCCGTTACAGCGAATGCCGACCCGGGTGCGATGCCCCGCATTTTGGAACTTTTTGCCAAACGTGGCCTGGTACTCGACTACTGCCGGATGGACCGGTTTGGCGACAAACTGTCCGTCGAACTTGAGATTGCCGGCCTTGATCCGGAACAAGCCGCCTATATTGGACGGTGTATCGGCGAAATCTATCTTGTCGACGCTGTCGATGTCGGCGCCGCTTGATCGTCGCTCGCGGGCGCGATAAAGCTTTCCGCGGACTCATGAGCTACCTCGACCACATCAAAGCCTGCAATAATTTCGACGCGTCGGCATTCCGACCCTTTGAGATTGCGGACGTGCGCGCCGGCTGGGTGCGACAAGACAACGTCGCCCATCTGGCGGCCTTTCCCGAGGTCTTCGTCATCTCGGAGGCGGCGGTCGCGCTTGCGCCCGGACTCGACGATTTCGACAGCCGCTCGACGGCAATTGCGGGGATCGTATCGGCGTTGTTTGCGCAAGGCGTATTGCCGGCGCCGCGGGATGAACTCTATCCGGTCGCATTGGACCGCAACGATCCGCCGTTGATGCANATTGAACGGACGGCCTGCCCGTTTTTCGGGATNCGCGCCTCCGGCGTCCATATGAACGGTTTTGTGCGGCGCGATGACGGGCTCTACATGTGGATCGCGCGCCGGGCGCGGGATAAAGGGACCTATCCCGGCATGCTCGACAATATGGTCGCGGGCGGCCAGCCGTACGGCTTGGGCCTCAAAGAGAACATGGTCAAGGAATGCGGCGAGGAAGCCGGCATTCCGCCGGAGATCGCCCAGCGCGTGCAGCCGGTCGGTATGATCCTCTACGACCATCAATCGGACGACGGTGCGAAACCGGACCGTCAATATTGCTTCGATCTCGAACTGCCGGCCGACTTTGAGCCGGTCGCGGCGGACGGCGAGGTCGACGAGTTCATGCTCTGGCCGATCGAGCAGGTGGCCGCGAAAGTGCGGGACACGTTTGCGTTCAAGTTCAACTGCAACTTGGTCATCATCGATTTCTTGATACGGCACGGGATCCTCGATCCGGACAGCGAGCCGGACTACACAGATTTATGCCGGGGCCTCTACAAAGGCGATGCGCTCTANGCCTTTGCGGGCCGCAAGGCTCGCCACAAACCGTAGAGGCTGACGAGAAGCCAGACGCCTTCCATGAGCGCCGCGGACAGATTGAACTCGAAATAAAGCGACACCAGAATAAATG
Source organism: Rhodospirillaceae bacterium (assembly GCA_002716125.1). Classification (GTDB taxonomy): domain Bacteria; phylum Pseudomonadota; class Alphaproteobacteria; order UBA8366; family UBA8366; genus UBA6544. The sequence continues at coordinate 123,545 of PAZH01000011.1, read as the reverse complement.
CGGCGCCGATCGCGTTGAAGATGGAGAAAGCGGGCCGGTTCGGATCGATCCGCTCCAGTTGCAGCATCACATACATGACGACGATGAAGACGACGCCGATGGTGCCCAAGAAATCGTGCAGTTCCATGCGACGTCCGTCCTTTCATGCTTCGACAAGCTCAGCATGCGGAAGCGGCGGGCCTCATCCTGAGACTGTCGAAGGATGAGTTCGATTATACGGTTCTAGGCTTCTTCCATTTTCAGCGCGTCGATAAAGGCGGACTGCGGAATCTCCACCTTGCCGAATTGACGCATGCGTTTCTTGCCGGCTTTCTGTTTTTCCAACAGCTTACGCTTTCTTGTGATGTCGCCGCCGTAGCACTTCGCCGTAACATCCTTCCGCATTGCGCCAATCGTCTCCCGCGCGATGACTTTGCCGCCGATCGCGGCCTGGATCGGCACTTTGAACAATTGTCTCGGGATCAGGTCCTTAAGCCTTTGACAGACTTGGCGTCCCCGGTGCTCGGCTTGGGTCCTGTGGACGATCATGGAGAGTGCGTCGACGGGTTCGCCGTTCACCAGGATCGAGACCTTGACCAGATCGCCCTCTTCGTAGTTTTGCATCTCATAATCGAAGCTCGCGTAGCCGCGCGAAATCGATTTGAGGCGATCGTAGAAATCGAAGACGACCTCGTTTAACGGCAGGCGGTAAACCGCCATCGCCCGGTTGCCGACATAGGTTAGGTCTAGTTGTTCGCCGCGCCGTTCGGTACAGAGCGAGAGGACCGCACCGAGATACTCGTCCGGCACCAGGATGGTCGCCTTGATCCATGGCTCTTCCACGAAATCGATCTCGACCGGGTCCGGGTAGTCGGCCGGATTGTGCAGTTCGATGAGCTCGCCGTTCGTCTTGTGAATACGATAGACGACGGAGGGTGCGGTCGTGATGAGATCGAGATCGAACTCCCGGTTGAGGCGTTCCTGGACGATCTCCAGATGCAACATGCCGAGGCAACCGCAGCGGTAGCCGAAGCCAAGGGCCGCCGAACTTTCCGGCTCGAAATGAAGACTCGAGTCGTTGAGCGCCAGTTTCGCCAAGCTCTCGCGCAGGTCTTCGTAATCGTTGGTGTCGACGGGGAAGAGGCCACAGAAGACCACGGGGACGGTGGGGCGGAATCCAGGCAATGCAACCTCGGTCGGCCGCCGATCTTCGGTCAATGTATCGCCGACCTGGCAGTCGGCGACGGATTTGATGCTGGCGGTGATATAGCCGATCTCGCCCGGCCCAAGCTCGCCCGTCTCGACGCGCTTCGGCGTGAAGACCCCGACGCGGTCGACCTCGTGGACGGCGCCGGTCGCCATCATCCGGATTTTCATATCCTTCTTCAGCGTGCCTTCGAGGACGCGGACAAGGGCCACGACGCCGAGATATTGGTCGTACCAGGAATCGACCAACATGGTTTTGAGTGGAGCGGACGGGTCGCCCGCTTCCGGTGGCGGCAATCGTTCGACCAGCGCTTCAAGCACGTCTTGGACGCCTTCGCCGGTTTTGGCGGAAATGTTGATGGCCAGCTCGCTGTCGAGGCCGATCACTTCTTCAATTTGCTGGCGGATGCGATCCGGTTCCGCCGACGGCAAGTCGATTTTGTTCAGGACCGGGACGACCTCATGGTCCGCGTCGATGGCGAGATAGGCATTGGCGAGCGTCTGCGCCTCGACGCCCTGACTGGCATCGACCAGGAGCAACGAGCCTTCACAGGCGGCCAGGCTGCGGCTCACTTCGTAGGTGAAATCGACGTGACCCGGCGTGTCCATNAGGTTCAGTGTATAGGTCTCGCCGTCGCGTGCCTTGTATTGCAGGCGGACGGTCTGCGCCTTGATGGTGATCCCGCGCTCGCGCTCGATCTCCATCGAATCGAGCACTTGCTCCTTCATCTCACGCGTCTCCAGCGCGCCGCAGACCTCGATTAGGCGGTCGGCCAAGGTCGACTTGCCATGATCGATATGGGCGATAATGGAGAAATTACGGATCAGAGTCGGATCGGTCATAACGCTCGTTCGGGGCGGCCGGTTCAATTATTCGAAGAGTCGCGTGGAATGTAGGGTCGCGAACCGTTTTGCGCAATCGTTCCGTTGGTGGGACGGCGGATTTAATGCACCGCCTGTTCACCGACCGGCGCTTGCACATTGGCGTCGCCGACGGTGTATGTGAGGTCCCATTCGGCTTTCTGCGTAAGAGAGCTGACCTGATGACAGAAGGCGTGCAGAAGCTGTTCGTTGAGATTGAGTCCGACCTGTAGGTTTTCGGCCGTCTTCAAGTTGAGCCGCATGCCGCCCGTATTGAGCGGCACGCACTGTCCGCCGGTGGCCAGCATCGGTTTGTCGGTGGACGGTTTGTTGACCTTTTCCTCATCATGTTTCTGGGTCATGTCGGTCTTTTGCAGCGCATCGTTGTGCTGCATCGCCATCACCGCCCGTTTGACCTGCGGGGTTGTCGTCGGGGCCGCAACCGTCTCCGGCGGCAGCGATTGTTTCTCGACACCCTTAATTAGGGCGGGCCACAAAACTTTGATGAACCGCCGGGTCAACCAGATCTGATGCTCGTCATGCGCGGTCGTGCTGACCCGCAACAGCAACCGGTCTTCGGTCGGCGAGTAGCTCATCGTCATTTGATGCAGGGCGTTCGACACGCGGGGACCCTCGTCCTGAAAGTAACTTCAGGCTATTATACTTATTAGAAACACGAGAGGCGAGAGCATGCCCATGCAGGTAAAACCGCTTGGCGAAGTCATGGCCGCCGAAATTACCGGTGTCGACTTGTGCGCGCCCGTATCGGATGCGCTCAAGGCGTCGCTCAAGCAGGCGATTGCCGATCACCTGGTGATCTGCATCCGCGATCAAGACCTGACGCCGCGCGAATTGGCGGACGCGTCACGCCTCTTTGGCCCTTTGAAAACGTTTGTTTTGCGGGAAGACCGGATCGACGAGGCGCCGGAAGTCTCGATTGTCTCGAACCGGCCCAAGCTAAACGACGGCAAGCCGCTGGTGCAGGCGAAACACTGGCACACCGATGATTCATATCTGGCGGCCCCAGCGACGTTGACGCTGCTTTATGCCAAGACGCTGCCGAAGGACGGAGGCGATACCGAATTTATCAATTGCTACGACGTTCTGGACGCGTTGCCGGCGGCGATGCGATCGCGGGTGGCGAACCTCCGTGCCGTTCACAAGTATCTGAGCCGCCGCAATGCGTCCTGGGTCGCTGAACGGTCCGCGGAAGAAGAAGCGGAGACGCCAGAGGTCGACCATCCGATGATCCGCACGCATCCGCTGAGCGGCCGCCAGTCTTTGTACATCAATCCCAATCGTATCGACCGGATCGCTGGATGGAGCGATGCAGAGAGCGATGCCCTCCTGGACGAGCTTTATGAATTCGCGTTCCAGCCGCAATTTCAGTACCGCCACAAATGGCGCTATGGCGATCTCGTCGTCTGGGACAACCGCTGCACGATGCACCGCGCCAATGCGGATTACGACATCGATCAACCGCGGGTCATGCACCGTGTGATGCTTGAAGGCGAAATACCCCGCTAATTATTTGAATTCACGGTTTTCTTAACCTCGCGTTAAGGGAATTTCGTTTAGTGTCCGTACATTGGTTGGGGCGCATAGGATGAATGCCGTGTATTCGCGTGGCATATCAAGACGGCAATGACGAAGGGAAATCGGCTGATGGAGGGCTACGAAGCACCCTCGGCGGAAGAGGAAGCGGCATACGTGCGCTTCTGCGCCGACAGGTTGCCGTCGCTCGATCAATTGGAACTGTTTCCCGAAGCGGAGGCGCCGCCGTCGATGGCGCTTTACGTGTTGAGCGGCCGACGGATGAAACTTCGTTAGCAATCCATGTGTAAAAGTTGAAATTCGTCTTTCGGATCACGTACCTAATGGTCCCGACGGTCCCCCGATCTATGTGTAATGAAGCTTTGCACACCACCTGACGAGAATCATCGATATGTCGAACGAACCGAGTGTGGAGTTTGAAACCCTCCACGAAATCGTCCAGCGCGCCAAACTCAATCTATCCCGCCACCTTTGGGATTATTTGGTCGGTGGCACGGAAACCGAGACGACCTTGCGGCGCAATCGCCACGCGCTGGATGCTTGGGGTTTGCGCCCACGCGTCCTGAACGATGTCTCGAAGGTCGATTGTTCGGTCGAATTCTTGGGCCGAAAGCTCCGTTTGCCGATCATTTTGGCGCCGATCGGCTCGCTCGAATCCTTCCATCCGGGCGGTGGCGTGAGTGCCAGTCAGGCGGCCGCGGAATTCGGCGTCTGCCACATGCTGAGTTCGGTCTCGCAGCCGGGCCTCGAGGCCGTGGCCGAATGCGCCGACAATATGAAGATATTCCAGCTCTATGTGCGGGGCGGCGACGACTTCGTGGATGAAATGGCGCAGCGCGCGATCGACGCGGGCTACGACGCCTTCGCGATCACCGTCGACACGGCGCATTACAGCCGCCGCGAGCGTGACATCGCGAAACGGTTCGAGAAGTCCTGGGCGCGGCGTAACAGCGCGAATTGGAACTACCAGGCGACGTTCGATTGGAAATGTCTCGAGCGTTTTAAGTCGAAACACGACATCCCGCTCTTCATCAAGGGGATCGCCACACCGCAGGACGCGGTGAAATGCGTCGAACTCGGCGTCGAAGGCGTCTATGTCTCGAACCATGGCGGCCGCCAGCTCGACCAAGGCCTGGGTTCTTGCGCCGTGCTGCCGGAGATCGTCGACGCCGTCGACAAGAAATCGCTGATCGTCGTCGACGGCAGCATCTGCCGCGGCACGGATATCTTGAAAGCCATTGCACTGGGTGCCGACGCGGTGGGCATGGGCCGCATGCAAGGCTACGGCCTCGCCGCGGCCGGCTCGGCGGGTGTCGTCCGTATGCTCGAGATTTTGGAAGACGAGTGCAGCAAGGCGCTTGGATTGATGGGTGTGAACAGCTTCGCCGACCTGGACCGCAGCTGCCTCGCTCCCGCGCCGGTCGTCACCGACCCGCATGCCCTCAGCGCCTTCCCGCTCCTCGACGTGGACGCCAATCCTTACTAACCACGTCCTCCATGTCTGACACAGGGGACCGCCTTACCGGGCCTTGGCGGCTGCGGATCGCCATGCTGATGGGGGCGCATGTGGTGGGGACGGTCAATGTCGTCTCCGTGCTGGCGATGGCCCCAGTGATCCAAGAAGCCCTCGATTTGAGTGCCACGGAAGTCGGTCTGTTGATGACCGCTTATTACAGCGGGCAGGCGACCTGGTCGCTGCCGGCGGGCGCCTTTGTCGATCGGGCCGGCGTCGGCCGCATCCTGATGATGGCCATGGCGGGCATTGCTGTCGGCACTTCGGTCGTCGCGACCGCGCAGGGCCTGCCGATGCTGTTGCTCGGCATGTATTTGATGGGCAGCGGCTATTCCTTCACCAACCCCTCGACGGCGAAGGGTGTTTTCGATTGGTTCCCGCAACCTCGCCGCGCGACGGCGATGGGGGCCAAGCAGACAGGCGTGCCGATCGGCGGCGTGATTGCCGCCGGCCTGGGTGCGCTGGCGGCGGTGGCCGACTGGCGGCTTATCTTGATCTATGTCGTCGCGGCGACTCTGGTGTTCGGCCTCGCGTGCATGATCCTGCGGGACGGTCAGTCGTCGGCCGGGGCGTTGCGCCGTCGTCCCTTTGCGGGCCTCTTCGAATTGCTTCGCGATGGCAACTATGGCCGCTTCGCCTTCTCTAACCTGCTCTACAACTTCGGGCAGGGCAATTTCTTCGGCTTCCTTACACTCTTCGTGCGCGATGCCCTGCAAGGCAGCCAGGAGTTTGCCAGTCTCTGTCTCGGGGTGGCGCAAGCGACAAGTGCCGGGGCGCGGTTCGGATGGGGTGTGGTGAGCGACTTGATGTTCGGCGGCCGCCGCAAACGGCTTGTCGTCGGTATCGGGGTTGCGTCCGTCGTGTTGCTTGCGGGCATGGGGATCGCGGAGGCCGGCTGGCCGGCGGCGGTTGTGATGTTGTTCGTGGCGGGGCTCGGTATCACGGTCGCCAGTTACGCCGGCCTCATGCAGACATTATCGGTCGAGGCGGTCGAGCCGCATCAGACGGGTTCCGCCGTTGGCTATAACGGCATCTGCACGCATATGGGCGCGATTGTCGGGCCGCCGATTTTTGGCGCCATCGTGGACGCCACCGGCAGTTACAGCGGCGGTTGGTTCGTAACCGCGGCGATGGTCGGCTGCGGTGCGCTCTTGATCGGATTGGGCTTCCGCGAGGGCGGCCGGCGTCGACCGCCCTCGACGGGTTGATCCTAGACGACCGGGCAGAGCCCGCCGTCGACATTGATGGCTGTGCCAGTGACGTAGCCGCCATGGTCGGACGCTAAAAGACAGGCGACGGCGGCGTATTCTTCCGCCTTGCCGATACGGCCCATCGGCAGACCTTTGCCGAAGTCGTCGATCCATTCTTCGTAGGACTTGTTGTCGCCGGCGTTCTTATGGCGCTGGACCCATTGGTCGCTGTCGATCCGCCCGACCATCAAGCCGTTGACCAGAATGTTGTGAGGCGCGTACTCGCTTGCCATCGCCTTGGTCAGCGACATGCCCGCCGCCCGGCTGATGGCCGTTGGCCCGCCTTCCGCCGGTGTCGCTTTGGCGCCGGTATTCAACGAGTTGATGATCCGTCCCCATTTCTGTTCCTTCATATGCGGAATGCAGAGGCGACTGAAGCGGATGTTCGAGAACAGCTTCAAGGTGATGTCGTGCTCCCAATCTTCGTCGGAAAGCTCCATGAAGGGCGAGCGTTTCGAGGTGCCGACATTGTTCACCAGGATGTCGATCGGACCGAGGTCTTTGACCGCCGCGGCATGCGCTGCCTCGATCTCCGATTTCTCCAACACATTGCACGAATAGGCGCCGACGGTGCCGCCGGTGGCGTCTTCGATCTCTTTCTTCGTTTCGTCGAGCACGTCTTGCCGCCGCGCCACAATCGCGACTTTCGCGCCGGATTCGGCGAACATCATTGCCATGGCTTTGCCGAGCCCGAGGCTGCCGCCTGTGATAAGTGCTGTGCGTCCGTCTAAGCGAACTTCCATATCGAATTCTCCTAATTGATGGCGCACGCAAAGGGGCGCCTGTTGAAAGACCTGCTAGGAAGGTTGAGCGTCCGGCGTGCGGATCAAGCGGCAATCGTCCGGCGCGCCGACTAGCTCTTCAGCGTGGACAAGGCTTCATTCAGCTGCGTCATCCGTTCGTGATGACCGAACCCGCTGTCGGGATGGTGGATGGTGGTCAGCATGCGGAATCGGGCCCGGATCGCTTTCTGGTCGGGACGCGCGTTGGGTGGAAAGCCCATCACATATAGGGCGTCGGCGCGCGTCCGGATACCGTTGTCGAGGGGCTCGAACGCGAGCGCCATGACGGCGCCTTTCAAGCGATCCACTTCGCCTTCGGCCTTTTTTAATCGGTCGCCGAGTTTGGGCTTCCGGCCTTCCTCCAAGGTCAGCGCAACGCCGCCTTCTTCCATCGCCAAGGCCATGCCGAGGGCGCGGCGAATCTCGGGAATCTTGAAACCGTCGGGTAGCCGAACCTGAAGGCGCGGTTTCCGCCGCCAGGGCTTGTTGGCGCTAGGGCCGGACTTGAGGACGACTTGCTCGCGGTCATCGGGGGCGGGCTCGCCCGGGTCCGGATAGCGGGCAACGACATCACGTGGCACCAGCAGCAATACCGATCGCGCAAGATCGCCAGCGTTGACCCGCCGCCGTTCGGCGAGCGCCGTGACCGCGTCCCGGAACGCGGAGGCGCAGGGAATGGCATAGGATCGTTTGCGATTGGATTCTTTACCGGCAGCCATCGTCGGTCGGACGCCCCTCAATATCTTGTATGGGCGACCGTAACGCCCACGAAATAACGTGGCGCAAGATGAAGATTGGAATGCGGTCTGTCAACTGCGGTTGCAGTTATGTCGGATCACCCGCGCAGCGTGCCGCCGGTTTGTTTCTCGACATTTGCGACAACGCTGGCCGCGACGGCGTCGATTTCTTCGTCGGTCATCGTGCGCTCGGTCGGCTGTAAGGTGAGCCAGATCGCGACCGACTTGCGGCCTTCGCCGACCGAGTCGCCTTCGTAGACGTCGAAGACGCCGGCGTCACTGACCAAGGCCTTGTCCGCGCCCCGCGCCGCTCGCAGGATTTGGTCTGCGCTGACCGAAGCGTCGACGACAAAGGCGAAGTCGCGATGGACCGGTTGGAAGGCAGAAATCTTCAAAGACGGGCGGGCCTTGCCGCCCTTCTGTTTTGGCTGTGGGACCTGGTCGAGGAAGACCTCGAACGCGGCGGCTGGTCCACGGTCGTCGAGACGCCGCAGGACTTTCGGATGCACTTCGCCGAAATAGGCTAAGACGGCCTTGCCGAGCCGCAAGGTGCCGGAGCGTCCCGGGTGATACCAGGTGGGTGCATCGGCACTGATCTGGAGGTTGTCGACCGGGGCACCGACAGCGGCCAGCACCGCGAGCGCGTCTGCTTTGGCATCGTAAACGTTGCTGCCATTCGGGGCGTCACGCCAATGGCGCGGGCCGCTATTGCCGTGCCGCACACCGGCCGCGACCGCGTCTTGGCCCGTCGGTGTGTCGTCGCGGAAGGCTGGGCCGACCTCGAAGAGACCGGTGTCGGGATAGCCGCGATCTGCGTTCCGTTTCGCCGCGGCCAACAGGTTCGGCAGGACCGAAGGGCGCATAACGTCGAGATCCGCACTGATCGGATTGGCGAGACGCATATCGTCCGTCACGCCGCCATAGAGATCGACATCGGTACCAGGCATGAAGGACCAAGTGACCGCCTCCATCATCCCGCGTTGTGCGAGCGTGCGTTTCGCGAACGCGGCGCGGCGCTGCGTGATATTGATTGCTGGGGCCGGCAGCGATGTTGTTCGCTCCAACGGCACGACGGGAATTTCGTCGAAGCCTTTGACCCTTAATACTTCTTCGACGAGACAGTACTCGGTCTCGACGTCGGCGCGCCATGACGGTGTTGTGCCATGAATAACGCCGTTTTCGACTTTTGGCTCGAACCCAAGGCGCGTCAGAATATCGACCGCCTCGTCGCTGGCGACGTCGACGCCGCCGAAACTCTTAAGTCTTTCCGGGCGCAACGAAACAGGGCGGGCCCATTCCGGCATCTCGCCGGCGACGGTCAGCTCTGAGGCTTCGCCGCCACAGAACGCGAGGACCAATCGTGTCGCAACCTCGGCACCCCAATAGACGGATTCGGGATCGAGACCGCGTTCGAAACGGTAGCGTGCATCCGATTCGATGCCGAGCTTACGGCCCGTTGTGGCCGTGCGGATCGGGTCGAACAAAGCGACCTCGAGAAAGACGTTCGTCGTCTCTTCGGTGCAGCCGGTGTTTTCCCCACCCATGATCCCGCCGATTGCGTGTACGCCTTTCGCATCGGCAATGACGTTCATGCCGTCCTCGAGGGTGTATTCCTTGCCGTCGAGGGCCAAAATCTTCTCACCGTCGCGGGCAAATCGCATCGTCAGATCGCCCGCCAGCTTGTCCGCATCGAAGACGTGCAGCGGGCGACAGAGATCGAAGGTAACAAGATTGGTGATATCAACGAGCGCTGAGATTGGACGGAGGCCGATGGCCTTCAGACGTTCCTGCACCCATTGCGGACTCGGGCCGTTCTTCACCCCGCGGAAATAACGACCGACCACCATCGGGCAGGCGGCGTCTTCGCCGGTTGGGAAATCCCTTTGCCATTTAATCGGCGGCTCGAACGCGCCATCGTGTTTGTCGGCGTCAAGCGGCTTCAACGTGCCGATCCCGGCGGCGGCCAGATCGCGGGCGATACCGCGCACGCCGAAACAGTCGGCGCGGTCGGGCGTAATGCCGAGTTCGATCACCGGATCGTCGAGGCCCATCACTTCGGCGGCTTCGAGCCCGATCGCGGTGTCTTCCGGCAGGTCGACGATGCCTTCGTGATCTTCGGAAATACCCATCTCGCGTTCCGACAGCAGCATGCCGTTCGATTCGACACCACGAATCTTCGTCTTCTTGAGATCGATACCGGTACCGGGAATATGGGCGCCCGAAGGTGCGAAGACACCGATCATGCCGGTGCGTGCATTCGGCGCGCCGCAGACGACTTGTACCTCTTCGCCGTCACCCGCATCGACGGTACAGACGCGCAGACGGTCCGCATCCGGATGTTGTTCGGCTTTTACCACTTTGGCGGTTCGGAAACCTTTCAGATCGGCGGCGGCGTCGGAAATCTCTTCGACCTCGAGGCCAAGCATTGTCAGCCGTTCGGCGAGTGCGTCGAGCGACGCGTCCGTCTCCAGATGTTCTTTCAGCCATTTGAGGGTGAACTTCATGTCGTCAGCCCCCGCAACATCGTCGGCACTTCCATCGGCACAAAGCCATAATGGCGGAGCCAGCGAAGGTCGGCTTCGAAGAAGGTGCGGAGATCCGGGATGCCGTATTTCAACATCGCGATCCGCTCTAGCCCCATGCCAAAGGCGAAACCTTGATACTCATCGGGATCGATACCGCCGGCGCGCAGCACATTTGGGTGCACCATGCCGCAGCCGAGGATCTCGAGCCAATCGTCGCCCGCGCCAATCTTGATGCTGTCCCGGTCGCGCGAACAGCCGATATCCACCTCGGCCGAGGGTTCGGTGAACGGGAAGTAGCTTGGTCGGAAACGGACCGGCACGTCGCCCACTTCGAAATAAGCGCGGCAGAACTCGATCAAGCAGCCTTTGAGGTGTCCCATATGCGACGTCTTATCGACCACGAGGCCTTCGACTTGGTGGAACATCGGCGTGTGCGTGAGGTCCGAATCGCAGCGATAGGTCCGCCCCGGCGCGATGATCCGGATCGGGGGCTCTTCGTTCTCCATGGTGCGGATCTGCACCGGCGAGGTATGCGTGCGCAGCACCATGCGCGACGCGTCGCTTTTCTCGGGCAGATAGAAGGTGTCGTGCATCTGCCGAGCCGGATGCTCGGGCGGTATGTTGAGGGCCTCGAAATTGTGGAAGTCGTCCTCAATGTCCGGGCCTTCGGCGACCGAAAAGCCCATCTCCCCAAAGATAGCGATCACTTCGTCCAGAGTCTGGCTAATCGGGTGTAGCCGACCCTGGCCGCCGATATCGACCGGCAAGGTCACATCGACCGCTTCGTCCACCAGCCGCGCGTCGAGCGCCGCATCCTCGAGATCGGCCTTGCGCGCGTCGATCGCCGATTGAACGGCTTCTTTGACTTGGTTGAGCGCTTGGCCGGTGGCTCGACGTTCGTCCGGGTCGAGCGCACCCAGACCCTTCATGAGGTCGGTGATGCGGCCCTTCCGGCCGAGTGCGGAGACACGCAATTGCTCTAACGAATCGAGGTCGCCCGCTGCCGCGACATCCGCCAGCAGCGCGTCCTTCAGCTGTTCGGGGTTTTCCATCGCCAAACTGTCCGTCGCCGGGGCCGAGCCCGAATAGGGCTAAGCGGCCAAGGCGGCCTGAGATTGGTCGACCAATGCCTTAAACGCTTCCGGCTCACGCACCGCAAGATCGGCGAGAACCTTTCGGTCGAGTTCAATACCGGCTTTTTTCATGCCGTTCATGAACTGCGAATAGGTGACGCCATGCTGGCGGGTGCCGGCATTGATGCGTTGAATCCACAACGCCCGGAAATTGCGCTTCCGTGCGCGACGGTCGCGATAGGCGTATTGAAGGTCCTTCTCGACGCGCTGGATCGCTGCGCGGAAGGTGTTCTTCGAACGTCCCCGCGAGCCCTTGGCCTGCTTGAGGACCTTTTTATGGCGATTCTGTTTGGTAACGCCGCGTTTTACACGTGCCATGTCGAGCCTCCTCTACATCCGCAGGAAATTGCGTTTAACGATACGCGCATCCGCGTCGCACATGATTTGCGTGCCGCGGTTGGTGCGCTTCATTTTCTGCGACCGGCGCCGCAGCATGTGTTGGAGGTTGGCGCTGTTGAAGCGGACCTTGCCTTTGGACGTGATTTTAAAACGCTTCTTGGCGCTGCTCTTGTTCTTGAGCTTGGGCATTTCGATTTTCCTTATATTGCAAATCTTCGGTGAACCGGGGAGGCATACCCATAGCCATCCAGTTCTTCTTGCGAGCGCGGCTTATAGCCCTATGGTTCTCCTTATGCAAGGCCTTCGCGGGCCGACGAACAAGGGATAAGTAAAATGGATTTGGGTCTTTCAGGGAAACGGGTACTGATCACCGGTGCGTCGAAAGGTATCGGCCGCGCTATCGCCGAGGTTTTGGCCGAAGAAGGTTGCAGCCTGCACCTCGCCTCCAGAACGGAAGCCGATTTAGCGCGGGCGCGTGATGAGATTAATGAGAAGCATGGCGTGCAGGTCACGATTCACCCGCTCGACCTTTCTGACGGCGAGAACGCAAAACGGCTCGCTCAGGAGACCGAAGGTATCGATATCCTCGTCAACAACGCCGGTGCTATCCCGGGCGGCGACATCGAGATGGTTACGGAGGAAATCTGGCGTGAAGCCTGGAACCTCAAAGTCTTCGGCTACATCAACATGTGCCGCGAGGTCTATCCCGCGATGTGTAAACGCGGCAGCGGCGTCATTTTCAATGTCGTCGGTATGGCGGGTGTTGGCCACGCGCGAATTATGTTGCGGGCAGTGTGGGGAATGCAGGCTTGGACGCGCTCACTGTGGCGCTTGGCAGCGAGAGCATCAATTACGGTGTCAGAGTCTTGGGCATCCATCCGGGCGCGATCGAGACCGAACGTCTCACGACAATCTACAAGCAAATGGCTTCGCGTGATCTCGGTGACGAGAACCGGTATAAAGAGATGTACAAAGGCCTTCCCGCCGATCGCCCCGGCACGCCGGAAGAATGTGCGACGGTGGCCGCGGTACTGATCTCTGAGAAGTCCTATTGGCTTAACGGTGTCGTCATTCCGGTCAACGGACGGGGACAAGGCTGGTGAGCGAAGGCCGGGTGACGACCGAGATCGTCCAACACGAGCGTGGCCCCTATGCCCGGGTCACGGTTGAGAATGCGGCGAAGGCTAATTGTCTTTCGACGCCGATCATGGCTCAGCTGCGCGATGCCTTCCTCGGTTTGATGGACGACGACGATCTCCGCCTCGCCGTTCTCACGGGCGAAGGCGAGCGGAGTTTTCTCGGCGGTGCCAATCTGCAGGAATTGAAGGAGCTCACGCCCGCGAAGGCGCGGGCGTTTCTGAGCCTGTTGAGTGAGGCGAATACCGCTATCCGCAACCTCCCGGTGCCGGTGATCGCCCGCATCAACGGTGTCTGTATCGGTGCGGGGCTCGAAGTCGCGGCTTCCTGCGATTTGCGGGTCGCGGCGTCGCATGCGCGTCTCGGCATGCCGGAAGTGGCTCTCGACCTTCCTTCGGTCGTCGAGTCGGCTCTCTTCCCCCGAATGATGGGGTGGGGCCGAATGGCCTGGATGATTTATCGGGGTGATCTCTTGGACGCTGAGTTGTCCGAGCGCTGGGGCCTTATCGAGAAGCGCTCGGAAGAAGGCCAGCTGGATGCGGATGTGGATGAACTCGTTGAAACGATCCTGGCGAACGGGCCGGTCGGCATCCGGACGCAAAAGGCCTTAATGCGGGATTGGGAACGTATGTCGCTGCAAGACGGCATCATGGAAGGCATCGAATCCATCGCGCAGGCGGTCAAGCACGGTGAGTCGAAACGTTATATCAACGAGACCATCAGTGGGCTCAAGAAATAGGCTAGCTGCGGACGGCGCGGCGACCTTCGATATAGACGACGTCGATATCGGAATCTTGCAGGAAGGCGACCGCGTGCGCCGGTGTCTCGACGATCGGTTCGCCCGGCCCGTTAAACGACGTGTTCATTAAGACCGGTACACCGGTCTCGCGGTCGAATGCCTCGAGAACGTGCCGAATGCCGCCGCAACTCGCGTCGACCGTTTGAATGCGCGATGAGCCGTCGACATGGGTGATCGCCGGCAGATCCGTGCTTCTGACGGTGGCGGTGAACAGCATATAGGGCGAAGGCATCGGACAGCCGTCGAACCAGTCCGCCGCCTTCTCCGCCAAAACGATAGGCGCGAAGGGCCGCCAAAGTTCGCGCCCTTTGACATGATTGACCCGCCGCCAATTATCCGCGTTGCGGACATCGGCCAAGATTGAGCGATGTCCAAGCGCCCGTGGTCCGGCTTCGCTCCTCCCTTCGAACCAAGCGATGATCTTGTCGCCAACGAGATCTGCCGCCGCGGCGGCGGCCGGATCGTCAGGTTGGCTCCAGACAATGCCGGACGCCGTTTCCAACGCCGCTTCGACCGCACTCTCGCCATATGTAATACCCAAATACGGCGATGGTGACGTCGTTTCGATCCGCCGAGGCTGCTCCAAAAGATTGTGATAGATATGTAGTGCCGCGCCGATCGCGAGGCCGCCGTCGTCGCAGGTGGGTTCGATAAAGACGTTATCGAACGGTCCCTCGCGCCAAATCCGACTGTTGCTTGGGCAGTTCAGCGCGGTCCCGCCGGAGAGGCAGAGATTGCCGGTTTGAATATTGTCGTTCGTAAGCATCCGGGCGAGCGTGCGAATCGCCGCCAGGTAGGTTTCTTCGAAGAGCAATTGTGTCGACGCTGCGATATCGCGGTTGACCGGCTCTGTCGCGTGCGCTCGATCCCCAAGTGGCGCCATGTCATATCCCGCTTGTTGCGCGCGCTCACGGCAATGCGCGAGCCATGCGCTCACAGGATCGGTTTGGAAACGTGCTTCAATGTCGTGGGTATTGCCAATGAAGGCTCGTTCGAAAAACCGCGGCTCGCCGTACGGGGCCAAGCCCATCAGTTTTCCGGCGTCCCCGACACCAACCAAACCGGCAGTGTTATCGTACATCGCGCCGAGAACGAGGTTGTGAGGCGAGACGGGCCAGAGACGCGTGCCGTCGCCAAATGCAAAAAGCCCCCCATGATATCCGTTCCCGGTCGCAAAACCGTCATGGGTCATGATGGCCGCCCGATCGAATGTCGACCGATAGAAAACCGAAGCCGCGTGGGCCATATGATGCGCGACGAAACAGCCAGGAACCTTCCGACCGCGCCACTCGACCGTGACCGGTAGATGAAAACCGAACCGTAACTGTTCCTCTAAATAGGCGCGCTCTGCGGCCAATTCTTCGAGACCGCGCGGTTTCGTCCAGCGCTCGACCTCGATGTAATTGTCGATCCAACCGACAGATCGTGCCGATTGCCAATCCAGCGCTGCGCCCTCCGGGAAAACGGCGCGTAGTACGCCGGCGTAGAATTCCGGCTTGTTCTTGCTGAATGCGTTTCGAACGCCGTATCTCTGAATGTCTTCAACGGTCACGTTGGACCGTTGCATGGCGTTCAGCACGACAGAGGTCAAATTGTCCTCCGGATGGGGTGCGAACTGAATTTCGAAACCCTCGATCCGATCCGTCATCAATTCGACATCCTGCGTCGAAGTGATCGCGATTCGGTCGATGTCTTGTATCGTGAGCGAGGCCGCTTCCAGCGCAGCGTCGATATCGAAATCACTGAGGCCCAATGCGTGCTTTACGCGATTGTATCTCTCGCGAAGAACGTAGCTTGCGATTTCGCCGTTGTGCAGAACGCATACGGCCGCATCGTGGCCGAAGTGCAAGCCGAGAATGTTCACGCGGCACCGTCCCGCACCGCTCGGCGTCCTTCGATATACACCACATCGATATCGGAGTTTTGCAAGAAGGCGACCGCGTGCGTCGGTGTTTCGACGATGGGCTCACCCGGTCCGTTGAAGGACGTGTTCAACAAGACCGGCACGCCGGTCTGCCGGTCGAAGGCCTCCAGGATTTGCCGAATACCACCGCATCTCTCGTCCACCGTTTGAATGCGCGACGACCCGTCGACATGGGTGATGGCGGGCAAATCGCTTCCCTTCACCGTGGCCGTGAAGAGCATATAAGGCGACGGCATCGGGCAGCCGTCGAACCAATCCGCCGCTTTTTCTGCGAGCACGACCGGAGCGAAGGGCCGCCAGGGTTCTCGGCCTTTCACCTTGTTCACGCGCAGCCAATTGTCGGCAGACCGGACATCGGCCAGGATCGAGCGGTGGCCGAGGGCGCGCGGTCCGGCTTCGCTGCCACCTTCGAACCAGGCAATTACCTTGTCTGCGAGCAAATCTTGCGCGGCCGCTTCCGCCGCGTTGGGCGGCGTCTCCCACGTGATACCCTGCGCCGCCTTTAACGTCGTTTCAACCATCTCTTCATCGCAACAGCCGCCAAGATAGGGCGTGGCGAACCCGTCGTCTGAGGGACGCGGTTGGTCCAGTAGATTGTGATGCAAGTGCAGCGCGGCGCCGATCGCGAGGCCGCCATCGTCGCATGTCGGCTCGATAAAGACATTCTCGTAAGGTCCCTCGCGCCAAATCCGGCTGTTGCTCGGGCAATTCAACGCGGTGCCGCCAGAGAGGCAAAGATTGTCCGTCCGAATGCCGCCGCCAGACAACATTCGGTCGAGCGACCGAACCGCTTTCAGATAGGTCTCTTCGAAGAGTTTTTGGGTGGAGGCGGCGATATCTGCATTGACGGCTTCGGTGACCCGCGCGGGATCGCCCAAGGCGGAGATGTCGTAACCGCGCGCCATTGCTTCCTTTCGGCAATGATCCGACCAAGCCGTCCAAAGATCGCTATCGAACTGGCGACGGATATCGATCTCATTGCCGACGAACCGGGAATCGAAGAAAACGGGTTGCCCGTAAGGCGCTAAGCCCATCAGCTTTCCGGCGCCATGTACGAGACCGAGACCGACCATCTCAGCGGCGAAATTATAGGCCATGCCGAGCGTGAGATGGTTGGGCGAGACCGGCCAAAGCCGATGACCTTCGCCGTAGAGATTGAGGCCGCTGTGGTATCCGGTGCCGGACAGAAATCCGTCATGGGTGAGAACGGCCGCGGCGTCAAATCCAGACCGGTAATAGCAGGCGGCGGCGTGTGCCATATGATGTTGGACGAAGCAACCGGGCAAACTGCGGCCACGCCAACGGACCGAGACGGGGAGGTGGAATCCGTGCCGGAGATGCTCGTCCTGTCTTGCGGCACGGCTGCCGAGTGCGTCCAAGCCCAGCTCCGGCGACCACTCTCTTGCGCTCGCATAATTGTCGAGCCACCCGACGGCAGCGAAACGATCCCAGTCGAAATCGATACCTTCCGGGAAGACGCTTTCGTAGAGGGTTCGGCCGAAGCCATCGACCGCGCCGGAGAGGCAGGGGCCCACGGAAAACTTTTGCAACGGCTCGATGCGCGCGGGATCGAGGCGCAATGCGTCCCGGAGCGTCGAAGGCGCGGTGTCGTCGGGATGCGGCTCGAGGCTGACCTCGAAATCTTCCAAGAGACCGACCAAGAGTTCGACCCCTTGGGTCGAGGTGATGGCGATCCGATCGATATCGCCGGGGGCGATCGCGGCGTCCGAAAGCGCTTTATCGATTTCGGCGTCGCTTACCCCGAGGGCGTGTTTCGTGCGATTGATACGTTCGCGCAGCACATAGCCCGCGATCTCGCCATTCCGCAAAACGCAGACGGCGCCATCGTGTCCGAAATGAAGTCCTAGAATATTTGGCCGGTCGTTCATCTGTTCGCCATCGAGTCTACCCGTAATCGGGTGGCGAGGCGAACGAAAGAAATCAAACGGGTCGTCGTCCCACGGTTAACGAGGGGCCAGGACCATCACCATCTGCCGACCTTCCATCGACGGGAACTGCTCGACCTTCGCCAATTCATCGGTGTCGGTCCGAACCCGCTCCAGGACGGCCGTGCCGAGCTCCTGATGCCGCAATTCGCGGCCGCGGAACCGCAAGGTGACCTTCACTTTGTCGCCTTCCTCGAGGAACTTGACCATCGAGCGCATCTTCACGCCGTAGTCGTGGTCGTCGATATTCGGTCGGAATTTGATTTCTTTGACCTCGATCGTCTTCTGTTTCTTACGGGCTTCGTTCTTACGCTTTTGTTCTTCGTATTTGAACTTACCGTGATCGAGAATCTTACATACTGGAGGATCGGCGTTCGGCGACAATTCCAGCAGGTCGAGGCCGGCGTCTCGCGCCATGGCCAAGGCTTCGCTGATCGGCACGATTCCGTGGTTCTCCCCGTTCTCATCGATGAGGCGCACTCGCACCACTTCGATTTCTTCGTTTACGCGCGGCCCCTTCTTTTCGGGGGGTGCGTATACTGGTCTTCTGGCGATCGACGCCTCCTCTTCGTAATTGACCTTGGCTGTGCGGCTTTAGCTCCCTGATGCGTTCCGGTCGACATTCTTGGCCGCCGGAGATGCCGCTTCTTCTACGAGTGTATGAATCGCGTCATCGAGCGCAAGGATTTCTTGATTCTTTCCGCCGAGTCGCCGCAACGCCACCGTACGGTCTTCGGCTTCCCGATTGCCGACAACCATCAGCACCGGAACTTTCGCGAGACTGTGTTCGCGGACCTTGTAGTTGATTTTCTCGTTTCGCAGATCGGCTTCGACCCGAAGCCCCGCCGTCTTACAGGCGTTGATGACGTCATTTGCATACGCATCCGCGTCGCCTGTGATTGTGGCGACCACCGCTTGAACGGGAGACAGCCAAAGCGGCATGCGCCCCGCATAGTGTTCGATGAGAACGCCGAGAAATCGCTCGAACGAGCCTAGGATCGCACGATGCAGCATCACCGGTCGGTGGCGTTCACCGTCCTCTCCGACGTAGCTCGCATCCAAGCGTTCCGGCAAAACGAAGTCTGCCTGAAGTGTCCCGCATTGCCATTCCCGCCCGATCGCATCCCGCAATACAAACTCCAGCTTCGGGCCATAAAATGCGCCCTCGCCCAAGTTCATGTCCATTTCGATGCCAGCGGCTTTCGTCGCGTCCATCAACGCTTTCTCGGCGCGGTCCCAGACCTCATCCTCACCGGCACGCACTTCCGGACGGTCGGCAAACTTGACCGCGAAATCGTCGAATCCGAAATCCCGGTATATGGATGACAGCAGGTCGATGAAGAGCTTCGTCTCGTCCTCGATCTGGCTCTCCATGCAGAAGATATGCGCATCATCCTGCGTAAAGGCGCGCACCCGCATCAAGCCGTGCAAGGCGCCGGAGGGCTCGTTGCGGTGACAGGAGCCGAATTCCGACATCCGGAGCGGCAGGTCGCGGTAACTCTTGATTCCTTGCTTAAAGATTTGCACGTGACCCGGGCAGTTCATCGGCTTGAGCGCCAGAACCTTGTCGCCCTCGTCTTGCGCCGTGAACATATTCTCGCGGAATTTCTCCCAGTGACCGGATTTCTCCCACAGTGTCCGATCGATCAATTGCGGAGTCTTCACCTCGACGTAGTCGGCGGTCTCTAGGCGCTCGCGCATGTAGCGTTCGGCCTCACGGTACAAGGTCCAACCTTTCGGGTGCCAAAATACGCTGCCGACGGCTTCTTCCTGGATGTGAAACAAATCCATCTCGCGGCCGAGGCGCCGATGATCGCGCTTTTCCGCTTCTTCGAGGCGGTGAAGGTAAGCGCGCAATTCCTTCTCGGTGCGCCAACACGTACCGTAAATCCGTTGGAGCTGTGGATTGTTCGCATCACCGCGCCAATAGGCGCCGGCGAGCTTCAGGAGTTTGAACGCCTTGCCAAGCTTTCCCGTCGACGGCAAGTGCGGGCCGGTACACAAGTCGAGCCAATCGCCCTGACGGTAAATGGAAATGTCCTCTTCCGCGGGGATCGTCTTCACATGATTCGCTTTAAAGGTTTCGCCGGCGTCGCTGAAATGTTTCACCGCCGCATCCCGATCCCAGATCTCGCGGACGATCTCTTCGTCCCGGTCGACGATTTCCTGCATGCGCTTTTCCATCGCTTCGAAATCGTCGGGCGTGAAAGGCGCTTCGCGATAGAAATCGTAATAGAAGCCGTCTTCGGTTGCGGGCCCGAATGTGATTTGCGTGTCGGGGAAAAGCTCCTGTACGGCTTCGGCAAAGACATGGGCGGCGTCATGGCGCAGCAATTCCAGCGCGTCTTCATGGTCGCGGGTCACGATCTCCACTCCGGCGTCGGTTTCGATCGTGCGCGAGAGATCGCGCAGTTCGCCATCGACCTTGACCGCAAGCGCGGCTTTGGCGAGGCCAGGACCGATATCCGCGGCGAGCGCCGCGCCCGTCACCGGGCCGTCGAAATTTCGGACACTGCCGTCCGGGAGTGTAATCGCTACCATCAAACTCTTCCTTGTCGTCTCCGCGATGGCGAAGAGCGCACGTGTTTAGCGCAAGGTCAGTTCCGCTTCAACCTCTTCGACGCTGACATCCGCCAGCTGATCCTTGCGGATGATCCGGACGTCGGGCCCCCGTTGGGCGCAAAGCGCCGGATCGGAGGCGCGGGAATACAGCACGATCGATTGACACCCCGTTGTGGAGATAAGGTGCATGGGGCCTGTGTCATTACCGACGGCGGCGGCGGCGTTGCGTGAGAGTCCCGCGATATCCATCAATGTGGTCTTGCCCGATAAATCAATGGTCTCCGGACAAACACTGCAAATCTCATCGATCACATCGCGCTCGGCTCGGGTTCCGAGAACAACCGGAGTCATGCCTTGTTGGACCAGGCGCAGCGCCAGTGACGGGTAGTGTGGCCATCGTTTGTCCGGCCGGTGCGGAGCGCCGCCGGGCACAAGGAGTATGAAGGGCTTCGGCAGCCCGAAATGCGCTATATTCGTGTCGAGCCAGCGCCGGTCGAATTCGGCATTCAGGGACACACCGGCCATCGACAACTGTTCGGCCTGGCGTTCGATCGTGTGCATATCGTCGCGGCGCGGGTTGGCATGCGGGTGTGAACAGCCGGCCGCAATGCCCGACCATTCGGGTTTTGGCGACGCGAAAAGCTTGAAATAAGCGCTCGATCGATCGGATGTTTGTAGGTCATAGACGCGGCCGGGGTTGAGATCCCGCAACCATCGACGCAATTCCAAAATGGCGCCGAATTGCCACCAGGCGGGCCGGATACCGGCTCGAATGTCGTCGAAATAGCCGGACGCCTCGGCAATTGGAACGAAGGGCGGCGTGGTCAGCAAAGCAATTCGTTGGCCGGCATGATGCGCGCGAATGGCGCTAAAGGGTCCAAGCGCCTGTACGAAATCGCCAAGGGCGCCGAGCTTAATTACGAGAACCGGCCGTTCTTCGGTCACGCGGCAACGGGCCTTCCGCCGTAATGCGCGGTTGCAACCGATTCCGAGAGCAATTCGCGATAGACGTTCAAAGTAGCGGTGCACATGCTAAGACGGTCGAAGTTGTCTCTTGCGTTTAGGATCGCTTCGCCGGCGATCCGATGACGGTGCTCCTCGTCCAGTCGGATCGCATGAGCGATCCTTTCCGACAGCATCCGAACGTCGCCCGGCGGGAAGAGCCAACCCGTATTTCCGTGCCGAACGATTTCCCGGCTGGCGCCGTGATCCGAGGCAATAATCGGCCGGCCCATCGCTTGCGCTTCGACCATGACACGGCCAAAGCCTTCCGGGTCGGTTGATGCGGAGACCACCACGTCGGCCAACATATATGCAGCCGGCATATCCCGGCACTCACCGACGATGTGTACAACGCCTTCGACATCGAGCCGCCGCGCCAATTCTTCCAGCGATCGACGATAGCCATCGCGTCCTTGATCGCTACCCACGAGAAGGCAACGGATTTGCTTGTGGCCAAGTTGCGCCAAAGCCTCGATCAAAACGCTTTGCCCCTTCCATCCCGTCAGCCGGCCCGGCAACAGAACGACGGGAACACCGTCCGGCAAACGCCATTCGCGGGAGAGGTGAATAACCCGTTCGGCACTGACGCGCGCTGGATCAAACCGCTCCAGGTCGATGCCCCGATGGATAACGCGTATCCGGTTTGGGTTGACGGTATAATTCTCCAGGATGTGATCCTTCAGCGCGTTCGAGATGGCGATGACGCGCTCACCCTTTGCCATAACGCTGTTGTACCAACGCTTGGGCGGTGTCGCGAAATTGTAGGTCGCATGGAATGTCGTCATGAAGCGGACGTTGGCGTGCCGGGCCGCGACGATTGCGCTGTGCGCGGGGGCGCGGCTGCGGGCGTGCACAATGTCCACGCCTTCGGATTCAATGAGCGTGCGGAGCCGCGCAATGTTGCGGCGCATGACGTAAGGATTCTTCGAGTGCAGCGACATCTCGAAATGGTCGGCCCCGATTCGTTCCAACTCGTGAACCATCGTGCCGCCCGAGGAAGCGACCAGCGGCCGCCACCCGGCATCCTTCAGTGCGCCGGCGATATCGATTGTACCGCGCTCCACGCCGCCGGTCTCAAGCGATGGGAGCACCTGCAGAATGGTCGGTGGTTTGGTGGCGTCACCGGCGGGCGACGTGATACGATCCGTTTCCGTTTTCATTCGATTAAAACTAAAGGTAACTCAGCTCTTGTCGACGAGACCTTCGATTTTAACACGTCCGGGCGGCGCAACAATCGCATACCATCATTTACCGGGTATTGAGCCAGGTGTCGTGTTTTGTACGGGATTTAAATCCGACATGACGGGCGGAAAAGCGCTGGCGCTGGAACATTGGTGCGCCGAGTGCGGACGCCAATTTACCCGCTTCGATTATCAAGGGCACGGCGCATCTTCCGGTGCGTTCGAAGATGGTACGATCGGACAATGGCGGGCGGATGCCTTAGCGGTATTGGATGAAGTGGCGGAAGGCCCTCAGGTGATCGTCGGTTCTTCGATGGGCGGTTGGATTGCATTTCTCCTGGCGGTCGATCGACCGGAGCGGGTCGCTGGTATTCTCGGTATCGCGCCGGCCGTGGATTTTACGCAGGCCTTGCTGTGGCCGCGTATGCCGGAAGCCGCCCGCCAGGAGATTACGGAAAATGGAGTCTGGTACCGACCGTCTGTGTACGAGGATGGGCCCTACCCTATTACAAAGACATTGATCGACGAGGGCCGAAACAATCTGCTGCTTCCAGGACCGATTCCCTTCGACGGCCCGGTGCGCCTCATTCACGGCATGCTAGACGATGCCGTGCCTTGGGAGCATTCGATCACGATCGCGAACGGTGTTCGATCCGACGATGTCGAGATTACGATGGTGAAGGACGGGGAACACCGTTTGTCGCGGGATCGCGATATCGAGCGCATGATCGATTTGCTGCAAGACATCCTCGGACCGGCCGTTCAGAATGCGTGAGGAGAGGGAACCGCTCACTGATCCTGAAACGCGCTGCGGAGATATGTTTTAATCCGTTCAATCGATTTTGCCCGGGCTTCCGGGTGCGTACCCAATCGGACCTTGCGATCGTTGCTCACGGTTATCGTACGGCGCTTCGATTTGGGGTGGTCGAACGAATGAGCGGCGCCCTCGTAAAGATCCACGATTATTGCTTGGCCGCCTCTACTCGTCGCTTCTTCCGCTAGCGCCTGGCAGGGTTTCGGCCACGTCCAATTGTCGTCAGCGCCGAGTTGCAGGAGGGTTGGCACCGCCGCGATGTAGTCGGTCGCTTTTTTTCGTAGTGTTATGCATCCCGGATAAAATCCGAATGCCACGCGAAAATCGCTCTTAAGATCTTTGGGCCGTTGGGGGGCGTTGGCGAAGACAGTCCAGAGCATGGTCATCGCGCCGTTCGACCACCCGCCAAGCGCAATTCTCTTGGGATCGATGAAGGTTTGGGTTTGCAGCCAGCGCAGGGCGCCGTAGGCATCGTGTGGGCGTTCGCGATACGGTTCAATCGGTCGATTCGAAAGCGAAATGCGGCAGATCGATTTATGTCCCCGTTCCGTAAAGCTATCGAGCAGCAAAACCGCGTATCCTTCCGCCAGAAAGATATCGCGCCAGGCTGTCTCGCGCGATTTTAAGCGCCGGTACTTGCTCGTCAGCATCCCGGAACAGCCATGTAGCATCACAACAGCGGGTACTGCCTTTGTGCTCTGGGGGCGATACAGATAGCCGGAAATATTCGTTCCGTCGCCGCTTTCGATAGCGACGCGATGCGGCTGCAAAGTTTCGTCAATATCGCGGACATCTTTCGCGTCCGCCACGGCGACGGCGACGGCGAAAAGAGAGACCGTTATAAAAAAAACGCCGGCGGCGCGGTTCACGAGAGTAGTCCCTTGAGGCCTTCGCGATAGTTCGGCCATGCGAGCGCAACGCCGAGCTCTTCCTTGATACGTGTGTTGGAGACCCGTTTGTTGTCGCGATAGAAGCTTCGCGCCATGTCCGACAACTCTGCTTCTTCGAAGGGTACTTCCCGCGGCGGATCAATATCGAGCAAGCGGCAGGCCTCGGTGATGACGTCTTGCGGCGGTGCCGCTTCGTCGTCGCAAAGATTATAGGCCCGGCCGGGTTTGGGCGCGTCCATGGAGGCGCGCAAGACGGCGGCGATATCGTCGATATGTATACGGCTGAAGACCTGTCCCGGTTTTAACAGCCGCCGCGCGCGCCCCTGTCGCACGGTATCGAGGGCGCTGCGCCCCGGGCCGTAAATTCCGGCGAGGCGGAATAGATGAACCGGTACGTTTTCGTGACGCCAAAGGTCAAGCCATCGATCTTCCGCGTCGACACGTCTTTGACCTCTCGGGCCGGAGGGCGTCCGATCGGAATCTTCATCGACCCAGTCGCCGCCCCGGTCGCCGTAGACGCCGGTGGTCGAGAGGTATCCCATCCACGCTAGTTCTGAGAGATTTGCGATGTCCTTTGCGTGATGGAGGAGCACGGGGTCGCCGTTTGCAGACGGCGGGGCGGAATCAATCAAATGCGTGGTGCCCTTTAGCGCGGATGCCGCATTTTCGACCGGCGCTGTGCCGTCGAATAAATGTATCTCCCAGCCGCGTTCGGCGAGTCGATCGCGTGCCTCTGACGATCGGACGGTGCCGGCGATCTGCCATTCGTCGGACGGCAGGGTTGCGGCCAAGTGTTGCACCGAGTATCCAAGGCCAAAGCAGAACAGGCGTTTTGCGGGTTTGGTCGACATCGTCTCGGAGCCTGATGTTTACGTTGTTATCGTCGGTTTATAGGAAGCGAATTATAGGGAAACAAGCGCGCGGAGGATGGTCTATCGGCGTTATCGGCGCAGTTGCGTTGCTGGCAACGGTCGGGCCGATCGAATCCGATGCCGCCGGGCTCGGCCAGACGCGGGAATATGGCGCATGCATGCGATTGGCCCGGGTCTCCCCCACGGAAGGATTTGAGACGGCGCTCGCCTGGTCGGACGCTGGCGGCGGCGGCGCGGCGAAACATTGTGCGGCGGTTGCGTTGTTTTCAATGGGGCAGCATGCGGAAGCTGCCATCCGGTTCGAAGACTTGGCGGAGGAGTTGCGGGCAAACACGTCGCTGCGCGCGGAACTTTTGGCTCAAGCCGGCCAAGCATGGCACCAGGCGGGCGAGATCGACCGCGCCTACACGACGCACTCTCTGGCGTTGGAGGCGGCCCCCAGCGACCCGAATATTCGTATCGACCGGGCGATGGTGTTGGCGGAGCGCGGTCAGTATGAATTGGCAATTGAAGACTTAGATGCGGCGCTGGCGGCGAATCCATCAACGGTTCAGGCATTGATCCTGCGGGCGAGTGCCTATCGCCATATCGATCGGCTGGATGAAGCGCTCCGCGATGCCGTTCGGGCAATCGAACTATCGCCGAACTATCCCGAAGCGTATTTGGAACGCGGCAATATCAGGCGTTTGTTGAACGATGTAGAAGGGGCGCGGCAGGATTGGCTGGCGCTGCTGACACGATTCGAAGGGACGCCCGCCGCCGATGCGGCACAGCGCAATATAGAAAAGCTTGATCTACGGACGGAGTAGCCGCCGCTTCGTCGGATCTGTTTTAGTGAATACGATCGTCGCCGAAGATGTATTCGCCGTCGTCGCTTTCGAGGTCGGCCTTCAACGATTCGTAGACAAGGCGTTCATCCGCCTGCTTCTTCGCTGAACCATGTTTGGTTTGGTAGTCGCTGTTCGAATTTCGAACGGCGCCCATCAAACGGTCGATTAACCGGTTCGACATTGCCCTGCTCCTCAAATCCCATATCGCTATTTTGTTGTGTTGGGAGGAGTATAACCGGCGAAACTTACCAAATCATTAATGTCCGCACATTAATTACTCCGTTAAGGTCGACCCGGCACCCTGCACACGCGACTGCCGCATGCGGCGGCGATATTTGTCAGCGTCATATCCGCTGCCGCGATGCAATAGACACCGGTTGTCCCAGATAACGAGATCGCCCGGTTGCCAATTGTGCGAATAGACATGTTCGGCCTCGGACGCATCGGCCAAAAGGCTGTCGATCAATTGCCGGCTGTCTTCGTAGTCCCAGCCGACAATCTCTCGAGCATGAGATCCAATGAAAAAATTGGCTGCGTCGGTGCGCGGATTCCGCCGAACAAGCTTTTGCTGGACCGGCGGCAGCGACTTTGCGTGCGACGGGGTGACGGCGTCGGGCCCGACCTTGGAACGTGAAAACACGTAATCATGGATGGCGATCAACGGGTCGATGGTCTCTTTCTGCGTGTCGGGCAGGCGCCCATAAGCCGCCCGTTGACTGATGAATTCGGTTTGGCCGCCTTCATCCGGCACCTCATAGACGCACATGATCGAAATATAAGTCGGCACTTCGCGAAACGAAGAATCCGAGTGCCACATGTTGTTCCCCGTCTGGAAGCGCGTTCGCTGATGATCGTTGCCGAGGACGCTGCCGTCATCCTGAACGTTCCCGATCGTGCCGAGATAATCGATGACGCCCTCTTGGCCGAGTTTCACGTGGCTGGCCTCCGGCTCTCCGAAAAGGCGGGTGAAGGCAATATGCCGATCGTCGTCGAACGGTTGGCCGGGAAAGCAGAGGAACGAATAGTCGTCGATCGCGTCCCTAATCTCGTCGACGACGTCAGCCGACGGGGTGTCGCGAAGATCGACGCCGGTGATCTTGGCGCCGAATTCCGGATGGATCGGTTCGATATTCAAGGTACCCATAATCTCCGCTCCGCAGATTTTCGACTCAAGCGACGTTTAGAATAATGGACCGAAACAGCGTGCGCGCAAAGTCTACAGGATCAATTCCGCCGGTCTTTCCCGGCTTGGCCGATCATCCAGGCGGGTCCGGTTGCAATAAGCGCCACCACCGCGATCATTAAGAATGTATCCTGGAAACCGAGCGTACTCGCCTGCGCTTGGATGACGGTGGAGAGATAGTTGAGGGCACCGCTGGATTGCGCCAGATCCGGCATGCCGAACTCGCCCAATAGACGCTCGACCAAGCCCAGCAACTCGAACGTCGTTCGATTTGCCGAGGTCTGCGTCGCGGTCAACGCCTCGCCGTGAAACTGGGCACGATGCTCGAAGAACGCCGTCAGCAATGTAATGCCGAATCCGCCGCCGAGGTTTCGAAAGAATGTGGCGCTCGACGCACCGCGCGCGAGTTTCTCCGAGGGGACGGCTTTTAACGCACCCGCGCTGAGCGAGGGGATCGCGAGACTGAGGCCGACGCGGTTGATCGCGGTATAGCCGACCAAGGCCCAGAAGCCGGTGTTCACGTCGATAACGCTAATGAGAAAGAATCCGATGGCAAAGATCAGCAATCCGGTCGAAATCGGGATATGCGCCGGAAAAGAATCGGTGATGCGGCCTGCCAGGGGAAAGAAGATCATCATGACGAGACCACCGGGTGCCAAAAGGAGACCGGCGTCGGTCGCGCTGTAGTTTTGAATGGTCTGCACGAACACCGGAATAAAATAACCGGAGGCAAACAACCCGGCGCCGAAGACAAATCCGGCGAGCATAATCAAGGCGAATTGTTTGTCGCGAAAGAGGGTGAGGTCGAGGAACGGATACTCCGCTTTCGTCTCCCACCACACGAAAATCGCCATCAGGGCGC
This sequence comes from Rhodospirillaceae bacterium, assembly GCA_002716125.1. GTDB lineage: Bacteria > Pseudomonadota > Alphaproteobacteria > UBA8366 > UBA8366 > UBA6544. Next base: position 95,664 of record PAZH01000011.1, on the reverse strand, counting down.
TACCGCCGACAAGACGCAGAACGACCGCATCCGAATCCCAGCCCCAGCGTTGCCCATTCGACAAACCCGCGAGCAGCAGGAATGTCGCGACGAACATCAAGAGGAAACCCGTCCAGTCGAAGGGCGGCAGTTTGCGGGCCAGCTTCTTGGTCGGCATGAAGATCAAACACATCAGCATCGCCGGCAGGCAGAAGGGCAGCGGCAGGAAGAACAGATAGCGCCAACTGATATGGTCGATGGCGAGCCCGCCGAGAATGGGGCCGAACGTCGGCGCCAAGACGGTGCCAAGTCCATACAAACCAACCGCCATACCGCGGCGTTCCGGCGGGAAGACGCTGAAGATCGAAAACATCGCCAGCGGCTGGCCGACGCCCGTTGCCGCCCCCTGGAGCACGCGGCCGATCACAAGCAGATCGATATTCGGCGCTGTCGCGCTAATCAGCGATCCGATGGCAAAGACCAACATCGTGAGAAAGTAAGTGACCCGTTGACCGAGAACCTCGATCAGCCAAGAGCTGAGCAGCATCGTCGTCGACATGGTGGCGAGGAATCCGGTCGCCATCCACTGCGCTTGGTCGAGGCCAACCCCGTAGGCGCCCATAACGGCCGGAACGGCGACGTTCACCATCGATGTCGCGAAGCCCATCGCAATGGCACCGATCATCACCGTCAGTGTGACCAACCACCGATAGACGGTTCCATATCGTTCGAAGAGTGAGTCGATTGTATCGACGTCGGCTGCCATGGACCTCCAGCGCTGCCGGGAGTGTTTGACGGCAGGCTAAGATATTAAATGACGCGGCGGCGGCTTCCGCAAAGGGTCAAGCGCCCTTGTTGCGCCTTACGGCTTGCGCACGAACAGAAAATCGCCGCCGTCATGGCCTGAATCGCGGACGTCGGAATACTCAGGCGTTTGTTTTGCGTGCAGGATGACGGGGCGCCGAATCTCGGCGAAGAGCCGCGTGCCGTCGATGACATCGGTATTGTTCGAGAGCGCTTTCAGGAAGGCGCGGGCGAAGGGTGAATTTCCGTCGCCGCCGTCATCTTCGACCGGTTCGAGTCCCCCCGATACCAAGGCCACGCGCGCACGTTTCTTCGACATTCGTTTGAGGTAGTTGGCGTCGCGCAGCCCGACGGCAGCGGACCGTGTCAATGTGCCGGAATAGCAGCTGTCGGCGATCACCATGACATGTTTCGCAGCCAGCGACTTCAGCGTGTCCGTGATATCGGCGTTTGAGAGCTACTTCGAGCGACGGCCCTGTTTTGCGTCCACGGGCAGCCAGTATCCGCGATCGGTCGTTTCGTCCAACCATCCGTGACCGGCATAGTAGATCAGCAGATTGTCCTGGAACTCGAGCGTCTCGAGATAGTCGTCGAAGGCATCGATGATGTCGCCCTGCGTCGGATCCAAAAGCAGGCGAACCTTAAACCCGTACGTTTTCTCAAGCGACGCGGCGATCGATTTAGCGTCGTTGATGGCGGTCTTCAATTTGGTGAGGTGTTTGTAATTATTCGCGCCAATCACGAGTGCGTGGTAGTTGCCGAACTGGATATCCGCCAAAGCCTCTGAAGCGGCGCTGGGGTTTGCTTGGCGCCCGATTAATGAGCGCATTTGATTTTCGGCCAGCACGACGAACATGCCGCTTGGAAATTCTCTCAGGTAGCGCTGGCAGTCCGAAATTCGGTTCGAAAACTTTATCTCCTCCCAGGCAGCCGAATCCTTCGCCGCTTCGGACATGCTTCTGGTCGCCACCTGGGTTGACGCCGTCTCGAGCGGTTTCAAAGCGTGGGTGGTGGTGCCGTCCGGATACGTGACCGAATCGAGCAGTCGCACGGTTCTTTTTCCGTCCGCCTCATCGCGGCCCGTCGCCTTAATAGCGGTCTTTTCGGATTTGACGACCAACCCCGCCGTGGGTTCGTACCAGTGAGTGGTCTTGTACTTTGATTCACCCATTGCGCCGCCACCGGCTGAAAATTCTTCGCCGACCGCCGTTTCGACGACGACATAGGTGGCGAACTGGCGGTCTTTAACCGTGACGACAGCCGTCGACGTGACTTCGAAGTCGATTTGCCAGGCGCGTGGCAAACCCGACCATTCGTGTATCTCCTCGATCTCAACGGAGATCTTATTGCCGACCTTCAGCGGCCAGAGTTTCTGCATGGCTGTCTGCGCGTCGCTGTCGATTTTCGTGACGAACGGGTTGTTCGAAACCGTGGTGTATTGTCATTCGCCCTTCCTTGGAAACAAGCCATAGCGTGACACCCAGTCGCGACCGCCGTTCAATTGGAACACCATTTCCATACCGTCACTCTCTTTGACGGTCATGCTGTCTTCTCCGTACCAAGCGGTTGTGCCGACGGGCAGTCCTTTATAGGCGGCGGGCGGGAGGTCGAGCGATTGGGCGTAAGCGCCGCTGGTCTGAACGAATACCAGGGCGAAAAGAAAACGAGCGAACGAACGAATCATGACGCCGAGTATCCTCTAGTCGAAGAACTGATTTTTTGGGCGCGGCAGACCGAGGTTCTCGCGTAAGGTCGGGCCTTCGTATTCCGATCGGAAGATGCCGCGTTTCTGAAGTTCCGGAACGACCTTGTCGACGAAATCGTCGAGACCCTCCGGTAGGTAGGGAAACATGATATTGAAGCCGTCACAGCCACGTGCTTCGAGCCACTCTTCCATCTGGTCGGCGATGGTCTTGGGCGTGCCGACCATCGCAAGCCCGGAGTAACCGCCGAGGCGTTGCGCTAGCTGGCGGACGGTTAAGTTCTCCTGCGCCGCCAATTTGATGGTTCGCTCCCGGCCGCTCTGGCTTGTGTTCGTCTCCGGGATGTTGGGTAATGTGCCGTCCGGGTCGAATAAGGATGCGTCTGTGCCGAGCGCAATCGAAAGCGATGCGACGGCGCTCTCATAATGGACGCCGCTGTCGAGGACAGCGCGCTTCTCTTGCGCTTCTTCGACGGTTTCGCCGACCACGACGAGACAGCCCGGGAGGACCTTCATATGATCCGGGTTGCGTCCGAGTTTCTCCATACGCGTTTTTATATCGCTATAGAATACCTGGCCGTCTTCGAGGGTGCGGGCGGACGCGAAGATCGCTTCCGCCGTCTCTGCGGCCAATTGTCGTCCCGCTTCCGAAGCGCCGGCTTGGACAATCACGGGCCATCCTTGGATCGGACGTCCGATGTTCAGCGGGCCGCGCACGGAAAAATACTGGCCTTCATGTTCCAGAGTATGCAGTCGGGCCGGATCGAAATAGAGGCCGCTTTCGACATCGCGGATGAAAGCGTCGTCGGCCCAGCTGTCCCAAAGACCGGTGACCACGTCATAGAACTCGCGCGCGCGGCGATAGCGTTCGTCGTGCTCCATCTGCTCTTCGATGCCGAAATTCAACGAGGCATGCGGGTTCGATGTGGTCACGACATTCCATGCCGCGCGACCGCCGCTGATGTGATCGAGCGAGGCAAAGCGGCGCGCCACGTGGAACGGCTCTTCGTATGTGGTCGAGCCTGTCGCGATAAGACCCAGTCGTTCGGTGACCGCGGCCAGCGCCGGCAAAAGCGTCATCGGTTCGAACGAGGTAACGGTGGCGCTGCGTTTCAACGCTTCCATCGGCATGTTCAAAACGGCCAGGTGGTCCGCCATAAAGAAGGCGTCGAACTTCGCGGCTTCCAACCGTTGCGCAAACCGCTTGATATGGCCGAAATTGAAATTAGCATCCGGATAAGCGTCCGGGTAACGCCAGGCACCCGTATGGATACTGACGGGCCGCATGAAGGCGCCGAGACGTAATGTGCGTTTGGCTTCTGCCGCAACTGTCATTTCAATTCGACCTTTCACTAAGCGTAACGCAAGCCCGCTTGCGTCAGTAACGGCATAACGCGTTCGCCGAAGAATTCCAAATCCGGCGCGAAATCGAAGAAATTAATTTGCATGCCGTCGCATCCGGCGTCTTTCAATTGAATAAACTGATCGACGACCTGCTCCGGCGTCCCGAAGACATGTACGTTGCCGCCAATAATTCTTTGATTGCGCTGGTGACCGCGCCAGGAAGATTGGTCGCCGCGCTTTTGCGTGCCCATCAATCCGTCGACGGCCCCGGCGTCTTCCGCTTCGACGATTGCGCGGCAAACTTCGGCAACTTCTTTCTCGGTCTCTCGGCAGATCACGTGCGGGTTGATGACGGTCTTGATCTGGCGTCCCTGCGCTTCCGCCAACGCCCGGATTCGCGCTGTATGCGGAGGTAGGCTCTCTAAGGCGTCGGCAATATCGGCGCCCCCAGGACTGGTGATAAAAAAAAGATCGGCATAGCGGCAGGCATAATCGAGACCCGCCTCGGAACTGCCGGCGCTCACCATGATCGGACGGCCGTTAAGGGGTTTTGGCGATACATAAGCGTCCCGGAGGGATCAATGGGCGCCGTCATAGGTGAGGTTTTCTTCCGACCGCCACAGCATGTTCAGCATTTCCGTGAATTCGGCGGCCATGATGTAACGTTGGTCCCGCGGAACGCTTTCCAGGCCGAACATCTCCATCTCATGCGGACGAAATCCGGTCACGACATTCAATCCCCACCGGCCGCCGGTCATGTGGTCGAGCGTCGCGCCCATCTTCGCGAGGTGGAGCGGATGCCAGTCGTATAGGACGTGTACGGTCGAGATGAGGATGATTCTGCGCGTAAGCGCTGCCGTTCCCGCGGTCACCAGCATCGGGTCCAAAGAATTTTTGCGATAGGCGGTTTCGCCGCCGTGGCCTTCTGCGCCAAGCCACTGCGCTAGGCCGAAGACCAAATCAAAACCGAGTTCCTCGGCACGGACAGTCAGCGCGGCATTGTAATCGAATTGCCAATCGGTACCTCTCGGTGCTTTCGACGGTGTCCATCCACCGTTTTGGATTGGCAGGAAGAGACCCAGCATCAAGGGCTGAGATGTTGCGAGGTCCAAGGCGGAGGTGCCGCGATCGGCTTTGTGGTTCGGCGCCACCGGAATTCCGTGCGCAGGGCGTCCATCCGTCATACGGATAATGCAACTGCGTTAGAAATCGAGATCGGCATAGTGGCGCGGTGGCGGGCAGCCGGGGATATGGTCGCCAAGAAGCGCGCGAAAGCTCGGGCGAGATTTAACACGCGCGTACCATTCTTTTGCAAGCTCATGATCGCCCCAAGGCACGTCGCCCAAATAATCAACGCAGGACAAATGCGCTGCCGCAGAGATGTCGGCCAGCGAAAAATCGTTCCCGGCCAGCCAGCGTCGCTCTTCCGTAAGATACGCAATGTAGTCGAGATGCGTGTGAATATTTGCGCTGCCGGCCCGAATGGCCTGGCTGTTCGGTTCGCCCAATCCAAGGAACCGTTTCATAATTTTCTCGTCGACGAGATTTCGCGTCACCTCGCGTTCGAACTTAAGATCGAACCAAGCCGCCAACCGGCGAACTTCCGCGCGGATCGGAGCGCTGCGGCCCAATAACGGCGGGTCGGGATGGGCCTCATCCAAATACTCCGCAATGGCTGTCGCATCGGACAGGATAAGACCGTCCTCTTCGATCAGCACGGGCAGATCGCCCGCCGGATTCAGGGCCAGAAATTCTTCCCGCCGTTCCCACAGTTTTTCGACCTGCATGTCGAACTCAAGCCCCTTTTCCGCCAGCACGATTCGGACCTTGCGGCAAAAGGGAGAAAGCCAGAGATGGTAGACGGTTCGCATTATTGGGATTGTAGACTTTGACGCGAAGGGCGCAACGTCCGAGTGCGCGCTGCAAGACGATGGAAAAACATTGCGGGTGTAATCCGAATCGCGAAATGCTATAAGCGGCCTCATGGGTGGATGACAATATCTTGAGGGGTTGGTTTTGGCGCTATACCATATTTTGGTTCTCGCCATCGTGCAGGGCATTACCGAGTTTCTTCCGATCAGCTCTTCGGGACACCTCGTTCTGACGTCGAAAGTACTGGAGTGGCCGGATCAGGGTTTGCTGATCGACGTCGCCGTCCATGTGGGCACATTGGCGGCCGTGATGATCTATTTCTGGCGCGATCTTTGGACGATTTCCGTCGGCACCGCGCGCCTGGCGATCGGACGGGGCGGACCCGGCGCGCGTTTGGCGGGGTATATCTTGGTGGCGACGATTCCGGTCGTCATTGTAGGGTTTTTCGGCCGCGATTACATCACAGTCTATCTTCGCGATATCGAGATTATCGCCTGGGCGACGATTGGGTTCGGCATTTTACTTTGGATTTCCGATCATGTGGGCATGACGGTGCGTCGCGTCGAACATCTAAGCCTTTGGAATGCGCTTTTCATTGGTGTGGCGCAAGTCCTGGCACTCATACCGGGGACAAGCCGGTCAGGGATCACCATGACGGCCGGCCGGTTCCTCGGTTTGGAACGTGCCGAGGCGGCGCGATTCTCACTTTTACTGTCCATTCCCACAATTCTGGGAGCCGGTGTGCTCGGAGGCCTGGAGCTGCGCGAGAGCGCCGATATTCAGCTTGGCCAAGATGTCTTGCTGGCCATCGGCTTGTCGTTTGTCGCCGGTCTTATATCGATTGCCGTGATGATGCACTGGCTGAGCCGCGCCGGTTTCACGCCCTTCGTGATCTATCGACTTCTGTTGGGCGGTGCGCTGCTTTACTGGATTTACGCGTAGCCTAAACGGGCTGGATCTTGGCGTAGGGACCACCGCGCCGATAATACTCCAGCATTTCCGGCAGGACGACCTCCGCCGCGGTCGGATCGATACCAAGATCGTCCAAGGTCATACTGCCGTCGTTGACGACATTGTCGATCGCGAGCTGCCGGACCTGATCCAGCGTCAAAAGGGGTTTCGGCAGGAAGCCCATAAAGAAGCCCATGACCGCCGCGATGCCGAAGGGAACAGGAATCAGCGGACGCCACCGACGGGTCTCCTGCAGGACAAGCTCCATCAATTCGCAAAAACTATATACCTGCGGTCCGCCCAGCTCATACGTCTTGCCGTTGGTCTCTGCGTTTTCCAGGCAGGTGACAATCGATTGCGCCACATCGCCGACGTATACAGGCTGAAAACGCGTCCCGCCATCGCCGTATATCTTTAGGCCGTCCATTGTCATCTTCGGAAAGCCACAACCGAAAACCGGGAGCGGCATCGGAAATTGCGCCAAGGCGGCGAACCGATTGAAGAACTGATCGTGTGGGCCGAAGACCACGCTTGGCCGCAGAATGCTCGCATTGGGAAATGCCTCTAGGACGGCCTCTTCACCGGCGGCCTTGCTGCGCGCATACGCGGAAGGCGAGGTTCGGGAAGCGCCGATAGCCGAGAGATGGACCAGCGATTGGACACCTGCGGCAGCGGCGGCGGTCGCGACATTGTCCGCGCCGCGGGTTTGCACCGCGGAAAATTGCTGCGGTCCGCTTTCAGTCAGAATGCCCACCAAGTTGACGACCTGATCCGCGCCGGCGACCGCCGACTTCACGGATTCCATATTGCAGATATTCGATTGAACAGGCGTTATCTGCCCGACATCGCCCATCGGCTTGAGGAACAAGGCCGCTTGTGGATCGCGGACGGCGACACGGACTTGATCGCCGCGTTGCGCAAGTAGCTTTACGACTTGTCGGCCAATGCCGCCCGAGCCACCGAAAACCGTTACCAAGGGCATGCTCAGATCACTCCCCAATTTGCGCCGCCGACACTGTGCCCGCAGCGAATATTCCTTGGAAGAAACCAAGATATAAAATCGCCTAAAGCGAAAAACCAGTGTAAATTCAGGGGGTGAAAGCTCATTCGCTTGTTGACAAAGCGACTCGCAGTGTCGAAATTCCGCTCGAGCGCCCAGGTGGCGGAATTGGTAGACGCGCAGGTTTCAGGTACCTGTGGGGGCAACCCCGTGGAAGTTCGAGTCTTCTCCTGGGCACCATTGCGGGGCGCTCGACCCGGCCGAAAGAGGATTTCTCTTTGGTAGTAGAACTGCATAAGGGTGATTTGCCCGACGGACTGGACTTTGACGCGTCCGTCGCAATCGATACCGAAACGCTCGGTTTAAATACGCTGCGTGATCGGTTGTGCGTCGTGCAGCTCTCCGCTGGCGACGGTGTGTGTCACATCGTGCATTTCCCGACGCCTGACTATGCTGCGCCGAATTTGAGCCGATTGGTGAACGATCAATCGGTGCTCAAATTGTTTCATTTCGCCCGGTTCGATGTTGCGGCCTTGAACCATTACTTGGGAACGGACTGTCGTCCGGTGTATTGCACGAAGATCGCGTCGCGTCTTACGCGAACTTATACGGATCGGCACGGGCTTCGCGAATTGTGCCGTGAGCTCCTCGGAGTTGATCTTTCGAAGGAGCAACAATCCTCCGATTGGGGGGCGCCGGAATTGACGGAAGCGCAACTCGAATACGCCGCGAACGACGTCTTGTATCTCCATCGGTTGAAGGACGCGCTGGACGCCAGACTGGAACGCGAAGGGCGCACGCATATTGCGCAAGCAGCCTATGAATTCCTGCCGGTCCGGGCGGCGATGGATATCGCCGGCTTTGAAGACGAAGATATTTTCGCGCACTCTTGATACCCACTGTTTATGCGAGCGCATTCATTGACCGGCAAAGGCCGCACCGGCATAATCATCCTGCATGAATTTTCCGCACTCGCACCGATTTTTGCGACGCGATTCGGGGCAGGAACGGCGAGGATTTGAATTCAAAATGACAGCACCGAAGAACCCGCCAGTGAAAGATGAAACGCTTGGTGGCGGGGCCGCCGACCTGGAAGCGGCCCGTCGGGTCTTCCGTCTCGAATCTGAAGGCATCTCAGCCCTTGCGGACGCGCTGGACGACAATTTCCTGGCGGCTTTGGGCATGCTGTCCGGGGTTACCGGCCGGGTGATTGTTACGGGTATGGGGAAGAGCGGACATATCGCGCGTAAGATCGCCGCGACCCTCGCTTCGACCGGTTCGCCCGCACATTATGTCCATCCTGGTGAAGCCAGCCACGGCGATCTTGGCATGATTACCGAAGACGATGCCGTTTTGGCACTTTCGAACTCGGGCGAGACCCCGGAACTCCAAGACTTGGCCGAGTATACGCGCCGTTATTCGATCCCACTTATCGTCATCACCTCAAAAGCCGGCAGTACGCTGACGGAACTGGCAGACGCGGTGCTGTTATTACCGGCGGTTCCCGAAGCCTGTCCCATGGGTCTTGCGCCGACGACGTCGACGACAATGTCGCTGGCGCTCGGCGATGCGCTTGCGGTTGCATTGCTGGAACGCAAAGGGTTTTCCGCCCAAGACTTCCGGGTCCTTCACCCAGGCGGTAAACTCGGCAGCAGCCTGCTTCGTGTTTCGGATCTCATGCATGAAGACGATGCGGTGCCGCTCGTCGAAGCCGATATCGCCATGCACGACGTCATCCCTGTGATGTCAGAGAAGCGATTCGGTTGTGTCGGCGTGATTGACCATTCCGGGGACCTGCTCGGTATTATCACCGATGGCGATTTAAGACGTACGTTGGTCGAGAATCTTCTTTCGCGTTCGGCCTCAGACGTGATGACGCAGTCGCCGCAGTCGATCAAGCCGCAAGCCCTTGCGGCGGAGGCTGTCGCCTTGATGAATGAGCGGAAGATCACGAACCTTTTTGTGATGGCGGAAGGATCCCGCAAGCCGCTTGGCGTGCTTCATATCCACGATTTACTGAAGGCTGGGATTACCTGAGCGAATGAATATGGCCGCCGAAGCGTCGGAGCGTCGCAGGGTTGGTCTCACCGCGCGCCGAACGCAGCGGGCGAGCCGTTTCTACGGCCAATTCGTTGGTTTAATGAAAGTGATCTTGCCGACGGTCGCCACGGCATTGTTGTTGGTGGTCGTGATTTGGCCGCAGCTTAAAGAGCAGGACGGGCTCTTTGAAATCGGGTTCGACGGGAAGATAGATAAGAGCGCCGCGGAAAACCTGAGAATGGAACAAGCCCGTTATACCGGTGTCGATAAATCGAAACGCCCCTTTTTTGTGACGGCGGAAGCGGCGGAACAGGCCGACCCCCAATCGCCGATTATCGAGCTTCTCCAGCCGAAAGCTGATATCCTTATGGAAGACGGATCTTGGATTGCCGTCACGGCGGAGCTCGGCAATTACAATCGGGCAACGCAATTTCTCGAACTCGCGGGAACCGTAAATTTGTTTCACGATAAAGGTTACGAATTCCGGACGACGAGTGCGGTTCTCGACCTACGTGCCGGCGATGCGATCGGTACGGAGCCGGTTCATGGACAGGGACCGTTTGGACATCTGCAAGCCGAAGGTTTCACGATTCGGAATCGCGGCGAGAAAGTGGAGTTTCACGGGAAGAGCCAAGTAATCTTGTTGAACAACCCGACCGACCTTCAGAAGGGAACCGAGAAAAAGTGAGAACGGTCCTGCGTTGGCATTTGCTTTTCTGTGCGGCGCTCATCGGCGGCGTCACGGCTTCTAGTGCGCAGTCGCTCCTTCAAGGAGGCGATGATCCGCTCGATTTGACTGCGGAAGAGGGACTGGTCTGGTTCCGGGATGAAAATAAAGTGGTTGCGACCGGGAATGCGCGCGCAATCCGGAGCGGTGTTGAGTTGCGGGCGGATACGCTGGTTGCGCATTACCGCGAAGGGCCCGATGGCGGTGGGAATCAATTCCATCGGGTCGTCGCGGATGGCAATGTTCAGATCATTTCGAAGAACGAAAAAGTTTATGGTGATCGCGGGGAATATAAAATTGACGACCAGAATTTTGTCTTGGTCGGCGGCAATTTGCGGATCGAATCGAATCAAGGGTTTATAACAGCCCGTGATCAACTCGAGTATTGGGAAGCGAAACAGCAATTCGTCGCCCGGGGCGATGCAACGATTACAAAAGAAGATCAAAGGCTTAAGGCAGATATTCTACTGGCGCTTATTGGGACGGACCGGCGCGGAAAGCAAGAAATTCATCAAGTAAACGTGTGGGGGAATGTTCACATTTCGACGCCAACCGAGATCGTACGCGCGGAAAAAGGTGTGTATAATGTCCGGACCGGTATCGTGAAATTGCAAGAAAATGTTAAGATTACCCGGGGTAAAACCCAATTGAATGGAAATGAGGCCGAAGTCAATTTGAATACAGGTATCAGCAGATTGATCGGCGGTAAGGGCCGGGTTCGCGGTCTGATCCGCCCGAACAATCAAACACGCTGATCGGGCGCAATCATCGGCGAAACAGAATAACAATAAAGGATAGCGACCTTTCTATGGCGCGAGAGAACGAACCACATATTGGACCGGCCGAACCCGGCGACGGACCCCGTTTAATCGCAGGGACGCCGGGTCTGTCAGCGCGAAATCTCGGCAAGCAATACCGCAAACGCCCTGTCTTGCGGAACGTCAGCCTGGATGTGCAGCGTGGCGAAGTGGTCGGATTGCTCGGGCCGAACGGTGCCGGGAAGACAACCTGTTTTTATATCATTACCGGGTTGATTGCGGCCGATTACGGAGAGATTGTTTTGGACGGCCAAGATGTGACGAACCTGCCGATGTATCGGCGTTCGCGTCTTGGGGTCGGATATTTGCCGCAGGAACCGTCGATCTTCAGAGGGCTCACCGTCGACCAGAATATTCGGGCGGTGCTGGAAATGATTGAGCCCGACCGTCAAGCCCGCGAAGCCATTCTCGAAGACCTGCTCGCCGAATTCTCGATCTCGCATCTGCGACGTACATCGACGATTACGCTCTCGGGCGGGGAACGTCGGCGCGTCGAAATTGCGCGTGCTTTGGCGTCTCAGCCGCATTTCATTCTGCTCGACGAACCGCTTGCCGGCATCGACCCAATTGCCGTGCGCGATATCCGCGAACTTGTGACACATCTAAAAGACCGGGGGATCGGCGTGCTGATCACCGATCACAACGTGCGGGAGACGCTCGATATCGTCGATCGCGCCTACATTCTTCACGATGGGCAGGTTTTGATGGAAGGGTCGCCGGACGAAATCGTCCGCAGTCAACGCGTGCGCGAGGTTTATCTCGGCGACCGGTTTAGTCTTTGAGGCTGTTGACCGGCTAGACGATGGCGATTTCTCAACGTCTCGATCTGAGGCAAACCCAATCTCTGGTAATGACGCCGCAGCTGCAGCAGGCCATCAAGCTGCTGCAGCTATCGAATGTCGAGTTAACGGAATTCGTCGAAGACGAGTTGAGTCAAAACCCGATGCTCGAACGGGATGACGGCGAGCCGGGCAGCCGCGAGCAAGGCGAGGCGCCGAGCGCCGAAAATGCATCGACGCCGGGCGATGAAGAGTTTGACGGGCCGGATTCGATGGATATGACGGCCGGCGGTGATCTACCGTCATCGGACGACAAACCGCTCGATATGGATTATGAGAACGTCTGGGACGACCAGCATCCGCGCGACGTGTCCGACGAATTGCGCAGCGGGTTTGAAACGACCGCGCCGGTCGGATCGGGCGGGCGAAGCGATTTTAGCGAAAGCTTGGGCGATTTCGAATCGACATTGAGCGATGAGCCGAGTCTCCGGGAACATCTGACGGAGCAATTGGCGCTCGACATCAAGGACCCGGCGGAGCGGATTATTGGCCTTCATCTTATCGACATGCTGGACGAGTCCGGCTGGCTTTCCGGCACAACCGACGATGTCGCGGACCTGCTGGGTTGCGAGGTGGAGCGCGTGCAGACAGTCTTGGAACGGCTTCAGCAATTCGATCCGCCGGGTGTCTTCGCGCGCGGACTGAAGGAATGTTTGGCGTTGCAGCTCCGCGATCTCGGACGCCTCGATCCGGCGATGGAAGCGTTGATTGAAAACTTGGAGTTGCTCGGTCGGCGCGACAAAGCGGCGTTGTTGAAGATTTGCCAGGTCGACGAAGAAGACTTGGCCGACATGGTCTCCGAAATACGCGCTCTCGATCCAAAACCGGCGAGTAATTTCCGTGAAGAAGCCGTGCAAAGCGTGACGCCCGATATCTTGATGCAACCGCATCCGGACGGCGGCTGGTTCCTGGAACTCAATCAGGAAACGTTGCCGCGCGTGCTGGTCAACACGGAGTATTATGCGACGATCAGCAAAGGGCTTCGGCGCAAGGAAGAGAAGGAATACGTCAATGAGCGGTTCCAGACCGCCAATTGGCTTGTCAAATCCTTACATCAAAGAGCGACAACCATCCTGAAAGTGGCCGGTGAGATTGTATCGCAACAGGATGCGTTTTTCCGTCATGGTGTCGAGCATTTGAAACCGCTCATATTGCGCGATATCGCCGAAGCCATCGAAATGCACGAAAGCACTGTCAGCCGGGTTACGACGAATAAATTCATGGCCACGCCGCGCGGCCTCTACGAGCTTAAGTATTTCTTTACCTCCGCCATTCAAAGTGTTTCAGGCGGCGACGCGCATTCTGCTGAAGCTGTTCGATTTAGGATCAAGGCGTTGATCGATAACGAATCGCCAAAGTCGATACTATCGGACGACAAGATCGTCGACATCCTTCGCGAGGACGGTATCGATATCGCCCGCCGGACGGTCGCGAAATACCGTGAATCGATGCGAATCGGTTCCTCCGTGGAGCGCCGGCGAATGAAGGTCGGATCGCTATGAGATGTATGAAATTCAAAGGTTTACAAGGTGTTAGCGTGCGACTATTGACTCGCTATGCGGTGACGCCTATGTATCCCGAAGCGTCGCGGTATTTAAGCGGCTATGGTGGTCTTTTAACGACCCGAATAAATTCAGAACTCAGGCGTATGCAACTATCGATTAACGGCAAGCAGCTCGACGTGGGCGCTGCGTTACGGGAATATATCGAAGGCCAGCTGCCTTCGGTGGTCGGCAAGTATTTCGAAAATCCGACCGACGGGCACGTCACCATGTCCAAGCAGGGACACGAGGTGCGGGCCGACGTGACGGTGCATGTCGGCAAAGGTATTTTGTTGCGAGGCCATGCTGAAGCGGGTGACGCCTATGCCGCATTCGATCAAGCGGCCGAGCATGTCGGAAAACGCCTGCGTCGCTATAAGCGGCGTCTCCGCGATCACCATAAAGACCGTCCGGACAACGCGGATGTACTGCCGGGACTGCAATATGTATTTGAAGCCGAGAACGACGCTGTTGAAGACTCAAACGAGCCCGACCAACCCGTCATCGTTGCGGAGTTGGAGACAAAAATCGAAAAATTAACGCCCGGTGACGCCGTGATGCGTATGGATCTCGCGAATTTGCCAGCCATTATGTTCCGCAATGTTTCGCATGGCGGATTGAATATGGTGTATCGGCGCAGCGACGGAAATATCGGCTGGGTCGATCCCCGTGGCGAGCGCGGCGGTGTCGCTGAAGGAAGTTGAGAGCGAAGTGATGGAAATTGTCGATCTGATCACGCCCGAAAGCATCGTTGCAAAACTCCCCGCAACGTCGAAAAAGCAGGCTCTGCAGGAATTGGCGAAGCGTGCTGCCGACGTTTCGGAGCTGAGTGAGCGCGTTATTTTCGAAGCCTTGATCGAGCGCGAACGTCTTGGCACGACCGGCGTCGGAAACGGGATTGCGATTCCGCACGGCAAACTGCCCGGACTTGATCGTCTGCATGGCTTGTTCGCGCGGCTTGAAAAGCCGATCGAATTCGAAGCGATCGACGAGCAACCAGTCGATTTGATCTTCCTGCTGTTGGCACCTGAATGCGCCGGCGCGGATCACTTGAAGGCGCTGGCGCGGGTCTCACGCCTGCTGCGAGATCGCCGGACATGCGAGAAGCTGCGCGGCTCGGAAGATCCGGATGCGCTTTACGCATTGTTGATCGAGACGACGACGGAAGCGGCCGCCTAAACCTCGACAATCCGAATCTTAGTGAACGCTGACCGGCTCGAAGTCGTTTTCGAGAGCGGCTGCAATGGCGGTCCGATAATCCGGCGCGACGCCAAGTTGGCGCCCGTCGCCTGCGACCAGCATGAAATGCACTTTTTCTTCCTGCACGAACGGTCGGACATACGCGATGTCGTTGGCCCCGAGCCGTGCGAAGTCGTCCTCTGTCAATAACGCGTCATTCTGTTCGGACATGTCTTTGTCTCCTTCTTAAGGACCAGCCGTGATCGGAATGGTACGCACCCGGGTCTCCGGCGCCGGCTTCTCTAGATCGATGTGCAAGAGACCGTTGCTCAGATGGGCTTCAAGCACCTCGATCCCGTCCGCGAGGACGAAGCTGCGCTGGAATTGGCGTGCCGCGATACCGCGATGCAGGAAGTCGCGCGCATCGTCGCCCTCTTCCTGACGGCCGCGGATGACCAGCTGGTTGTCTTCCAACTGAATCGACAATTCGGTCTCACTGAACCCGGCAACCGCCAAGGTAATCCGCAGCCGGCTTTCACCGGTTTGCTCAATGTTGTAGGGCGGATACCCTTCTGTCTGCATCTTCGCGATGCGGTCGAGGCGGCGCTCGAACTCTTCAAAGCCCAACAGCAGCGGGCTGTTGAAAAGGGACAAACGTGACATGTGCAGCGCCTCCTCCATGCGGTGAGCGAGTGGCTGATCGGTGGGGACCTATCGGCTCCCCGGTTTGGCGCAGACATTATGTCCTACGCCATGGGTTTTATTTGGGAATGCGGGTGGCTTATTGCAAGCAATCGGCCGCGGCGGCGATTACCTGATCTCGCGAAGCGAGACGAGATTGTTATTCGGCCCGTAGTTTTCGAACATCGGTTCGCCGAACGGGCTGCCGTCGAAATAAGAAGCTGCTGCCAGAAAGATAATTGCCATGAAGAGGCCGGCGGTGGAGGCGGCGAAGGTCAACTGTTGCATCGTTTAATCTCCCGATCCTGTGTTCTGAACCGTTTTGACCAATCGAAAAGGCGTAGTCCGGGCGGAAAACCGGCGTAACTGTGATTCTAAGTGACGAAGTCAGGGCACGCTGTGCGAGAGATCACAGTGATAGCGGGCAATCAGACTTGAAGAGAAGACCGGCGCCAAATGGCGCCGGTCAGATGAGGCAAAATAGAGATTTGGTCTATGATTTGGCGCGGCCGTACAGACAGAAGACACCGGAATCGATATTGCCGCTCGACATCTTGAACCGAAGGGCTGTCACCAGATCGGTCGTGCTCGGAAGCTGTCCTGCACCGTCAATATAGTTCATGTCGTTGTCCGCATCCGTATACCAACCGGTAAACCTGAAACGCGGCCGTTGGGCGCTGCCGACAACCCGGTTGAAGGACAATGTCGCGTCGCCGCCTTCACCCGTGCTGTTCCCGAGTCGGTTCTGACCTGACGGGAATCCGATGATTTCTAGACCGGAACGCGACGTCGACACGTTCGAATTGAAGTTGCCCACAAGATTGCTTTGCAGTGTGTGTGCGGCTTGCGCATATCCGGTTGTGTGCCACGTGATCGTGGGGTCTCCAGTACCAAACTCAAAGATCATCGAGACATCGTTGCTTGCTGGTTTGGCCGCTTGAATTTCGACGAAGTAGGATTCGTGAGAATCGTCGATTCCGGTAAACTCGACATTGGTGTCGTTACTCGCAACGATGCGCTCGACCAGGGTCAAGCCGCCACTATTGGCCGGTACCCAACAAGAAATCGTTTTCCAACCGGTCCCGTCGGAGCGAATCCAACGCCATTGATCTGTTCCCAGCGACAATGTAGAGGCACCGTCGATAAGTTCGCCGCCGTTCGGGTCTATAGTGAGCGTTCCGCTGCCAATATTTCGGAGCAAAACGTTATATCCGTTGCTTGCTTCGTGGACGGCCGGCAAGTGAGCGGTGACAGCCGCAGTCGAATTGAATTGAATTTCCGTTCCGTTGTCGTCCGTATTGAGCGAATATGTCGCAATACGGTATTGGACGGGGAAGTCCGGTTTGTAGATAGTTTGGATAGGCATAGCAAAATTATCCGATTGTTGCTGTACCCCTCTCACTCAATCGACAAAACGGATAACATTAATTATCCAAAAAGTCTATGATTGTATTGCGGTCCGAGCGGGCGTGGATGGTCCCGTTCGAAAACCGATGTATTTGTGTTTATGCTGGTAAAATCGCAGCGCGGGAGAACACAGATGAAACCGATACGAATGTTTGCGGCGACGGGGATGCTTGGCTACGGCTACGCTGAGGAATCGATCCAGTGCGCCCTTGAGATGGATCTCGATCTGATTGCGGCGGACGCCGGGTCGATGGACCCTGGGCCTTACTATCTTGGCGCCGGACAAGCGTTCGTTTCGCGCCCGGCGGCGAAGCGGGATCTGTCGCTGATGATGGAAGGGGGTGCCAAGAAGGGGGTGCCCGTCTTCATCGGTTCCGCTGGCGGTGGTGGTGGCGACCCGCATGTGGATTGGCTGATGGAAATCGTGCGGGAGATTGCCGCGGAGAAAGGACTTCATCCGAAAGTCGCGGTGATCCGGAGCGAGCAATCGAAGGATGCGCTGAAAGCCAAAGCGCGGGCAGGCAAGATCTCGCCGCTGGGGCCGATCGGCGAACTTACCGAGGACGAGATCGAAGACTCGCATCGTGTCGTCGCCATGATGGGGCCGGAGCCGTTCCAAAAAGCGCTCGAGGATGGCGCCGATGTGGTCATTGCCGGCCGCGCCAGCGATGCTGCGATCTATGCAGCTATCCCGTTGATGCGAGGGGCCGATGCCGGGCTCGCATGGCATCTTGGAAAAATCATCGAATGCGGTGCGCAAGTGGCGGAGCCGCGTCTCGGTGGCGACGGCGTGATCGGTACGCTTTACGAAGACCATTTCACCGTCGAGCCAGGTCACCCCGAGAAACGGGTGACCCGGACCCGTGTCGCCGCCCACACGCTGTATGAGAATCCGAGCCCGTATCATCTGAAAGAGCCGACTGGTCTGGTTGACACGACCCACGCGGATTTCGCACAGCTGGACGACCGCACCGTCAAGGTGACCGGCAGCCGGTTTGAGCCGGCCAACCGCTACACAGTGAAGTTGGAAGGCGTCAAAGCGCTGGGTTACCGAACAGTCTCGATGGCCGGCACGCGCGATCCGATCCTTATCGGCCAGATCGACAAATACGTTGAGGACTGCAAAGCGCGGGCGACCTTCGAAGTCGGCCAGCTCGACATCGATCCGTCGACCTTCCGCATCAACGTACACGTCTATGGCAAGAACGCGACGATGGGCGCGATCGAACCTGTTCAAGAGACGGCTGCGCACGAGCTGGGCCTCTTGGTCGACGTGATCGGCGATACGGAGGAAATTTCCAAAGCCGTTTGCGCCAAGATGCGTTACATCCTGTTACACGGGGATTTCGAAGGCCGTATGTGTATTTCCGGCAATATGGCGATCCCCTTCTCGCCATCGGATATGCCGGTCGGCCCCGTCTACGAGTTCAGTGTTTGGCATGTCATGGAATGCGATCATCCGCTTGAGGCCGTATGCATGGAGATGGAGGCGCTCTGATGGCGACATTGCGGGAGATGGCGAAGGTAATCCGCTCGAAGAATGCCGGGGCGCTGCAATTCACGCTCGATGTGATGTTCGAAGACGCCGTGACCTATGAGAAGGTCCGTGACAGTGGTGTCCTTACACCGCGAAATCTCGCACCGCTCTATGGTGTGACGGACAACGAAGTCGCGGTCATCCCGTTCGATGTGGCCTATGCCATCAAGATTACCCTGCCGCGGAAAATACCGTCCGGCTCGCCCGGCGACACGGATATCTATGGGGCGCAGCAACACGCACCGCTACTGGATCTCGAAGTCGCCGACTAAGAATCACGGTAGGTAAATGGCCTGAATAGACTGTGAATCCTCATCACTTCGATTTTCTTAGAAATATAGTTTCAATTGAAAATCGAGCACGGTATATATCGCCTATGAACGAAGAAACCGCAGCCGCGCGCATGGAAGCCCTTGGGCATTCGACGCGCCTTTCCATCTACCGGCTTCTGGTGAAGGCGGGGGATGACGGTCTTGTCGTCGGCGATATTCAACGTGCCCTCGATGTGCCGGCGTCTACGTTGTCGCACCATTTGGCGAAACTGGCCCGGGTTGGGCTGGTGGTTCAAGGTCGGCGGGGCAGAGAGATTTACTGCGGAGTCGATTTTGACGAGATGCGGTCGTTGATCGGTTTCTTGACCGAGGAGTGCTGCACCGGCGTCATTCTGGAACAAGACGATACGCAGAGCGCTGCGTAGCGTAGATGGAGAAGCGCAATGTCTGATATTGCCATTTACTTAAAGAATGCGGCCGGGTTCGGTCGGAAGATTGAAAAGGCCTGGTTGGTTGTCGTCGCGATCTTTATCGGGCTGGCGATCTTCGTCCCGCTGCAGGCGGAAGCGAGTTTCGCCTTTGTGGCGGAAGCGCTCACCGGCATGGCACCGTTCTTGGCTTTGGCCATCGGCGTTGCTGCGTACGCGCGGGCCAGTGGGGCGGACAACCTCATCGCGAAGGCGTTCCAAGGCCGGATGTCCATCATGATCGTTTTCGCGGCACTGTTCGGTGGAATGTCCCCATTCTGTTCTTGTGGGGTTATTCCTTTGATCGCCGCACTTCTGGCGATGGGGGTTCCGGTGCCTGCCGTGATGGCGTTTTGGCTTGCTTCGCCCTTGATGGACCCGACAATGTTTGTATTGACTGCGGGAACGCTGAGTCTCGACTTCGCGATCGCGAAGACGCTGGCGGCTGTCGGTATCGGCATGATGGGTGGGTTCGCGACCGCCACATTGATGGCCCGCGGCGCCTTCTCTTCACCCTTACGGGAGGACGTGAGCGGCTGCGGCGGCTGCGGTACACCGACGATCGATCCGCAGGCAAAAGTCGTCTGGAAGTTCTGGGGAGAAGAAGATCGCCGGCAGAAATTCTACAAGGAATCAGGCTCGACAACCCTGTTCTTGCTGAAATGGTTGACCCTCGCCTTCCTGCTGGAAAGTCTGATGATCGCCTATATTTCGGCCGACCAGATCGCGACGGTGCTCGGTCAAGGCAATGCTTGGGCCATTCCGCTGGCGACCATTGTCGGTGTTCCGGCGTATCTGAATGGATACGCGGCCTTGCCGCTTGTCGCGGGTCTTATCGAACTTGGTACAGCCCCCGGTGCCGGCATGGCGTTCCTCATTGCAGGCGGCGTGACGAGCATTCCGGCAGCGATTGCAGTCTATGCGCTGGTCCGCAAACCGCTGTTTGTGTGGTACATCATCTTGTCGCTGTCGGGCGGTATGCTGGCCGGTGTGCTGTTCCAGCTCTATGCCGGTTAGGGCGCATGAAGAACGAAGCGCCTAAACCTGCGACCATACTGGCGCAGGCGGATCACTATATTGACGCGACGACGGGGGCGGTGACGCCGCCGTTGATTGCGGCCTCTACCTTCGCCCGGGATGCGGACTATGCCCCGCGCCTCCCCGGCGTCACGTACAGCCGCGACGGAAACCCGACGTATCGACAAGCGGAACAAGTGCTGGCGAAACTCGAAGGCGCGGCAGATGCCATGCTCGTCGCATCGGGTATCGCAGCCGGTTCGACATTGCTGCGGAGCCTTTCCGCGGGAGATCATCTCGTCATACCGCGCGTGATGTATCACGGCCTGCGGGAGTGGGTGCATAGTTTCTCAAACCGATGGGATCTGGCCTTTAGCGAATTCGATCCGACCGCGCCGAATGCGCTGGAGGCTGCGATCCGTCCTGGGGAGACCAAGCTCGTCTGGATCGAAACGCCGTGCAATCCGACATGGGATGTGACGGATATCGCCGCCGCGGCGGCGCTGGCGCACAAGGCAGGTGCGAAACTGGCCGTGGACTCGACCGTTGCGACACCACTTTTGACCCGGCCGATCGAACTCGGCGCTGACTATGTGATGCATTCGGCTACGAAATATTTGAATGGTCACAGCGATGTCGTGGCGGGCGCCTTGGCCGCTGCGGCGGAAGACGAATTATGGGCGAAGGCCAGAGAATCCCGGTCGCTCGATGGCGTCATTCTCGGCCCGTTTGAAGCTTGGCTCGTGTTACGGGGTATGCGGACGATGCATCTGCGCGTGCAACAATCCTGCGCGTCCGCGATGCATATTGCGTCCCATTTCTCGGCTCATCCGAAGATCGAGCGGGTGCTCTATCCGGGTCTCGCGGATCACCCAGGCCATGAAATTGCAAAACGTCAAATGCGGGGCGGATACGGCGGAATGATGTCGATCCAGGTCGCCGGCGGCCGCGACGCAGCGTTACGTGTGGCCAAGGCCGTCCAGCTCTTTATCCCGGCGACGTCGCTCGGTGGCGTCGAAAGCTTGCTGGAACATCGCGCAACCGTCGAAGGGCCTGACAGTCCGGTTCCCGATAATCTTCTGCGCATCAGTGTCGGTATCGAAGATGTCGGCGATCTTGTTGCAGATCTCGAACAGGCATTAACTCAAGCATGACTCATACTTTATTTCAGAAGCTCGGTGCGGAATTCATCGGCACCGCCGGATTGCTCGCGACCGTCATCGGCTCGGGTATCATGGGGGAGACCCTGGCGGGCGGAAATGTGGCCATCGCCCTGCTTGGGAATACGAGTGCGACAGGAGCAATCCTGGTCGTTTTAATTTGGGTCTTCGGTCCGATCTCCGGCGCGCATTTCAATCCTGCCGTTACGATCGCATTCTTGGTGAAAGGTGAGATTTCCGCTCGGGACGCCGCGATTTTTATTGTCGTGCAAGTGCTTGGAGCCTTGGTCGGCATGTTGGTGGCGCATGGCATGTTCGACCTGGCGCTCATCCAAGAATCGACGAAGGTACGGACGGGTATCGGACAATGGTTTGCGGAAGGCGTAGCGACTTTTGGTTTGGTTGCCACCATATTCGGCTGTATCCGGGCGCGGCCTGACGCCGTAGCGATGGCTGTTGGCCTCTACATCACCGCTGGATATTGGTTCACCGCATCAACGAGTTTCGCGAATCCCGCCGTGACGATCGCGCGCAGTTTTACGGATACCTTTTCGGGCATCCAACCGGCAGACGCGCCCGCCTTCATCGGCATGCAAATCGTCGGCGCGATCCTGGCGGTGCTGGTGATAGGGTGGTTGTGGCGTGACGCCGCGGACGACTGACCTGGCGACGCCGGATTCGGCGTACATATTATTGACATGACGAGTTACGAACGGATTTCGGTTACACCGTTGACGCCCGCTGTCGGCGCGGAACTGGGCGGTGTCGATATTGCCGCTGGTGTCGACGACGAAACCTTGCGCGGCATACACGCGGCGTTAATGGCGCATGGCGTCGTCTTCTTTAGGGATCAGGATATCACGCCGGTCCAGCAACGAGACTTCGCTGCGCGGTTCGGTCGGTTGCGGACCGCCAAACGTTCGGCATTTCTGGTGGAAGACGGCGTGCCGGAAATGCATGTTTTGATCAATGACCGCGAACGGCCGCCGAACGTGAACCATTATCATTCGGATGGGATTTTTCGGGCGGAGCCGGAATTCGCTTCGATCCTGCGGGCTGTCGAAGTGCCGGAAGCGGGCGGCGATACGATCTTTGTCGGCATGGGCGCGGCCTATGACGCACTGTCCGATGATATGAAGGCCTACCTCGCCGACAAAGAAGCCATGCACGACTTCATGAAGTTACACGGCAGCCCGAAAAAGTTTCGCAGCTGGGAAGGCGACAATTGGAAGCGCATGGAAGCTTCTCGGGTGGCCAATCCGCCGGTTGCGCATCAGGTTGTCAAGGTGCATCCGGTCACAGGCCGGAAGAGCCTCTATATCTCGGAAAGTTTCACCGCGAGTATTCTCGGCGTCGGTGAAGATGAAAGCCGTGGTCTGCTCGATATGCTGAATCGGCACTGTGCCCGCCCGGAATTCCAATGCCGTTTCCATTGGCGGCCGCATTCGGTCGCGCTGTGGGACAATCGCTCAACAAGTCACTACGCTTGCGCCGATTACTGGCCCGAACGGCGTCTGATGAACCGGGTCACGATCGAGACGGACGCGCTCGGCGCTGCCTCGGCGGAAGCGGCCGAATAACTTAGTCGTCTCGGTCGCCGTAGACGGCGGGCCGCTTTTCTAGAAACGCCCTCATCCCTTCCCGCGCGTCGCTGCGCAAGAACAGTTGGCGTTGCGTTTTATACTCGTAGGACAGCGTTTCCGGCAGCGTGCTCTCGACGCCGCGGTAGACGCCTTCCTTTATGGCAGCGAGGGTCGCAGGCGGCCCGTCGGCAAGACGCTGTGCCAGCTTGGCGGCCTCGTCACGAAAGTCATCGTCCGGAACGATGCGATTGACCAAGCCGAGGCGGTGCGCTTCCGCCGCATCGATCCGGTCACCGAGCATCATCAGCTCCATCGCCTTCGCCGTACCGACAAGCTTGCTGAGAAAATCAAACCCGCCCCAATCGGGGATCAACCCGATCTTTACGAAACTTTCTGCGAAGACGGCTTTGTCGCTGGCGATGCGCATATCGCACGCCAGTGCCAAGTTCATCCCGCCACCGGCCGCCGCCCCATTGATTGCCGCCAGCACCGGCTGCGGCATCCGGCGAATCTGTTGGATCACCTGCCCGGCGATACTCATGCGTGCTTCCACAACCGACAAATCGTTTTCTTCCTGGAGCTTCGCCATGCTGGCGATATCGCCGCCGGCCGAAAAGGCACGGCCCGCTCCTGTGATCACAACACATCGGACATCGCGATTTTCGGCGCATTCCTCCAAGCGCTCGAACAAAGCTTCTCGCATACCGTCCTCGAAAGCGTTCATCACCTCGGGCCGGTTGAGCGTTAGGATCGCGATGCCGTCCGAAAGCTCGAAGAGTAGTCTGTCGTCGCTCATGGTCTTTCCTCCGTTGCCGAGTGAGATAGGCGCGACGCGCGTCATGTCACGCAAATGCAATTCGACCTATATTACTCTCTGAGTACTGCGGGAGAGGATGATGACCGATATTCGGATGGAACCACTGCACGAAGCGAGTGTTTGGACCGGCGACCAACTGCAGGATGACCATTCTTGGGAATACCCCCTAGATGATGCCGATCGCGCGGAACTCGCGGCGGCGCTTGACGGCGTCAAAGAGACGCGACTGGAACAGATCACGGCGGAGAATTTCCCGCTATCGGGTCTTGAGGGACGATTGCGCGAGCTTTCACATGATCTTGGTGACGGGCGTGGCTTTGCGCTGGTACGTGGATTTCCGGTCGATGGATACAGCTATGAAGATATCGAGCGGATGTATTGGGGGTTTTGCAGCCACCTCGGTACCGGCCTGACGCAGAATGGCGATGCAACTTTCATTCATTACGTGACGGATGGAAAACTGCGGCCGAGCCAGGGCCGCCGCGGCGTCGGGTTCCCGAAAGAGTCGAAACTGCATATCGATCTGACCGACATCGTCTCGCTGTTGTGCGTGCAGCAAGCGCCCGACGACCCGCCAAGCCGGGTTGCCAGTTCGACCGCGATCTATAACGAAATACTCAAGCGAAACCCGAAGGCGCTTCCCCGTCTCTACGAAGGTTTCGAATGGGATCGTATGGACGAACACGCGGCGCATGAAACGCCGACCTCGGGGTACAAGGTCCCCTTGTTCAGCGAGAAAGACGGCCGGGTCTCCTGTCAATACAATCGCAATTGGATCAACAACGCTGCCGAACGCAGCGGTAAACCGCTGACCGCTGAGGAGAACGCGATTCTCGATCTCTTGGACGAAATCGCGTTTCAGCTTTGCCTCGAATTTCCGTTCGGTAAAGGCGATATCCAGTTCTGCAACAATTACACCGTCTTGCACGGACGGGCGGCACACGCGGTCGTGGAAGAGGAGACTTTGAAGCGCGTCCTCATGCGCATCTGGCTCGATATGCCGGGGGAAATACGGCCGTTTGTCGATGATGCGCTTATCCGTTACGGCAACGGGCGGCACGGGCAGATCGGCTGGACCGCGGCAGAGATGCTGGCGGGCCAGAATACTGCACCCCGTCCCCGCCGCGATGATGGCGCCCTCGCAATCTAAAGGAGCGAAAAATGAAGATTGGCGTTTCACTGCCGGTGCGCGAGCTCGGCGACGATATCGACTTGATCGTTGAGTTTGCGCAGGCTGCGGAAGAATTGGGTCTCACCCATTTGCGTGTGCCGGAGCAAGTCTATCGGGCCGGTAGCGGGCCGCTCCACGAACCGATGACCATGATGACCTATATCGCGGCGGTCACCCGCAAGATCGAATTGGTGCCCTCCGTTATTATGTTGCCGGCCCGCCCGACCGTCTTGGTCGCGAAACAAGCGGCGACGCTCGACAATCTTTCCGGCGGTCGGCTGCGCCTCGGTATCGGTGTCGGGAAGAACCCGGAGGAATACGCCGCTCTGGGTGCGGACTTCCACACGCGCGGCGACCGGTGCGAAGAGCAGATGGAGCTCCTCAAGCGTTTGTGGACGGAAGAGATTGTCGACTTCGAAGGTAAATACGACCGTTTCTCCGGTGCCGGTATTAATCCGCTGCCGGTCCAGAAACCGATCCCGATGTGGATCGGTGCCGCAGGCTTGCCGATTGACCGCATTCGCCGGCGCATCGGACGGCAGGCCGATGGGTGGTTCAACCTCTGCTCGCCTGAGGAGTTCCCCGGTCTTCGCGACGATATCTACCGGGAAGCGGAGGCCGCGGGCCGCGATCCTTCGAGCCTTGGCGTCGAAGCTGGTGTCGCTGTTGTCGGGCCGCGCGAAGCCGAATGGAAAAGCCGTGTCGCTGGCTGGCGCGAGATTGGCCTGACACATCTTTGTCTCCGCACACTCGGTGGCGGGCTCGAGAAGCGCCAACATGTCGAAAAGCTTCGCGAAGCGGTTGCGGAACTTCCGTCGATCTAAGCAGGTTTGAAGCGGATCGGTAAGCTGGAGAGGCCGCGCAGCACCAGTGAATCTCGCCAGGTTGGCGGGCTATCGCCGAGTTCAATGGCGCGCATTCGTTTCATCATTGCGGCGAGGGCGAATCGCCCCTCCATCCGCGCGAGCGGCGCACCAACACAGAAATGAATGCCGTAGCCGAAGGCGATGTGGCGGCTGTTCTCACGCGTGATATCGAAATCGTCAGGCGCATCGAACTGCCGCGGATCGCGGTTCGCCGCATTCACCATGCAGAAAACCCGCTGACCGCGCTCGAGGGTTTTGCCGCCGATCTCCAGGTCTTCCAGCACGCTCCGAGCCAGCGAGCCCACTGGTCCGTCGTAGCGCAGGATTTCCTCGACCGCGTTCTCCGCCAAATCGGGCCGCTCGGTGAACAGCTTTAATTGTGTCGGGTTCCGCAGAAGGGCAATCAATCCGTTGCCGAGCAGGTTCGTCGTCGTCTCGTGTCCGGCGAAAAGTAGCAGCACCGCGTTCGAGATCAGCTCCGCCAAAGACAAGGTATCGCCGTCCTCTTCCGCCGCCATCATATGATCGATGACAGTCACGTCTTCCGGGGCCGGCGGATTGGCGCGGCGCGACTCGATAATACCGGCAAAATAATCGGTCAGCGCGATGGCGCTCGCTTCCGCCAAGCCAGCCTTATCGGGTGTGTCCGTGGCGCTGCCGACGAAGGCGGCCAAGTCCTCCGACCAGGCGCGGAACTGCTCGACGTCCGATTCCGGCACACCCAACATCACCGCGATGACTGTTGCCGGCAGGTGATAGGCGAAGGAATTGATGAAGTCGACCTCTTCGCCGCTTGCGCCCTTTTCAACCAGTTGGTCAATCATGCGTTCGACGATCACTTCAACCTGCGGGCGGAAATTGATCAATGCGGTGGATGTAAATCCGTGGTTGAGAAGCTTCCGCATCCGGGTGTGGTCGGGTGGATCCATAAACACCGACCATTTCTGCAGCATCGGTCCGACGGTCGCCACTTTCTGACGTTCGTCCGGCGAGATGCGCTCAAGGTAGGGCGTAATTCGGTCTGCCGAGAGACGCGGATCGTTTAGGCTCGGTCGCACGTCCTCGTATCGGGTCAGTATCCAAGACCGCAGCGCATGGCTGTAGTGAACCGGGTCGTTGTCCTGAAGGTACCGGTAGGCCGGGTAGGGATCATCGATCACCGCTGAATCGTATGGATCGAAATCGAAAGGCATTTGTCGAACTCCTCAGCCAAGGCATATTAAGCTCTATAGAGATTGCAGCAAGAGCGCAGGGAGGGCGTCCCTATGGAAGTGCGGCGCATCGGTGAGACGTTCTTTGCCGAAGTGGACGATGTCGATGTCTCGAAGGGATTTGACGCAGCGGAATGGCAGGCGTTTTACGACGCGTATCTCGAACATCAGGTCCTGGTGTTGCATGGTCAGACTCTGAGCGCGGCCCGGTTCCACGCCTTGGGCGAGCGGTTTGGACCGGTCGAACCGCATACCGTTTCGATGTATCACCACGACGAGTTCAAGGGGATCACCGTTCTATCGAACCGCACAGAGATGGGCCGGCCGAAAGGCATCCGTGACGCGGGTTCCAGTTGGCATTCGGACTATTCCTATAAACCGGTGCCGGCCAACGCCACCATGCTCTATGCGCTGGAGATTCCGGACGCCGGCGGCGACACGATTTTCGCGGATCTTGCCGCCGCCTATAGTGCTTTGTCCGATGAGAAGAAAGCGTCTCTAGAGGGATTGCGGGTCCGTCAGCAGTACCGCTGGTCGCGGGACAAAACCCATGTGGAGGCCCGTTGGAACCTGTTGAACGAAACCGAGCGGGAAAAGACTCCGGAAGTCGTGCATCCGCTGGTCCGCACACATCCGGAGACCGGTCGCAAAGGTCTGTTCATTTCAAACGCCGTCAGTACCGGTATCAAAGACATCCTCGATCTCGCACCGGACGCGAGCCAATCGCTGATCGACGAACTGTTCGCCCATACGGACGACCCCCGCTTTCAGGTGCGTCATAAGTGGCAGGTTGGCGACTTGGTGATTTGGGACAATCGGACGCTGATGCACAAGGCGACCACCGATGTCCTGCCGCCGGATAAATTCCGAACTCTCTACCGGATCAATACGACGGGGACGGCGCCGTATTAAGGTGCAGCCTCGCCCCTCGCAAAGCTCATGCTTCGACAAGCTCATGCTTCGACAAGCTCAGCATGAGGACACGGGGCGAAACGTGTTGCCTAAGACCTCATCCTGAGCTTGTCGAAGGATGAAGCGGGGGGAACGTTGCTCTTCGCAAACTGTCGGGCGGGGACGATGTTAAAAAAGTCTAAGAACGCGTCGCGTCTCGGCTGCTTCAAACGCCGTCGTCTACCTCAACGCCGAGCGTGTTGAGTGCCATGGCGAGCAGTGCGTAATTGCCCGCCGTGAAGATGATGTCGAGAATTTGTTGTTCGTTGTAATGCGCAGTCAAGGCTTCCCAATTGGTGTCGCTGAGGTTCTTCTTGTCCAAGACTTCGTCGACGGCGACGAGCAGGGCTTTTTCGGAATCGCTCCAGCCGGCGGCGTCGCCGCCTTCTTTGACACGGTCGATCTCTTCTTGGCTCAGGCCTGCTTCAAGTCCAATCCGGTTGTGCTGGGCCCATTCGTATTCGGAATGACTGAGCCAGCCGGCGCGCAGGATGACCAATTCGCGGTCGCGCGGTGTCAAACTCGATTTCAGCAGGCAATGATTGGCGAAGACCATCCAGCGTTTCAGGAGTTTCGGATGCCGGCCGAGTGTCGTGAAGATATTGAAGACGCGGCCGAAGGTTTTGATGGTCGGCTCGAACATCTCCCGCATCTCACCGGTCCATTGATCCTCGGGCAGGGGCGTCAGGCGCGGCGCTTTGGGCTCACTCATGGGAATACTCTTTTCATTCTGGATGATTAGTTCGGACGTTCGGATTTCCGCAGACGCTCGCTCTCGGTCTTCAACTGACCGCAAGCCGCCAAGATGTCCCGCCCTCGCGGCGTCCGGACGGTCGCGACATATCCGGCTTTCTCAACGACGCGGGCGAATTTCTTGATGGCTTCCGGGGACGAACATTCGAACGCGCTGCCGGGCCACGGGTTGAAGGGAATCATATTTACCTTGGCCGGGATGCCCTTGATCAGACGGCAGAGCTCTCGCGCGTCCGCTTCCGAATCGTTGACCCCATCGAGCATGACGTATTCGAAGGTAATGCGACGGGCATTCTTCGCCGCCGGGTAGGCGCGGCAAGCCGCCAGCAGTTCTTTAATGGGCCATTTCTTGTTGATAGGCACGAGCATGTCGCGCACGTCGTCCGTCACGGCGTGCAGCGAGATCGCCAGCATAACGCCAAGTTCTGCGCCGCATTTCTCGATCATGGGCACGACGCCCGACGTGGACAGAGTGATCCGGCGTTTCGAGATGGCCACGCCGTCGCCATCCATCGCAATCTCCAACGCCTTCTTGACGTTATCGTAATTGTAGAGTGGTTCGCCCATCCCCATCATGACGATATTGGTCAGGCGTTTCTCTTCCTTCGCAGATGGCCACTCTTCCAGATGGTCGCGCGCCAGCATGATCTGGCCGATGATCTCGCCGGGCTCCAGGTTGCGCACGAGGCGCTGCGTCCCCGTGTGACAGAAGGCACAGGTTAACGTGCAGCCGACTTGGCTCGAGACACAGAGCGTGCCGCGGTCGGCTTCCGGGATATGAACGGTTTCCGCCGCATTACCGTCTTCGAAGCCGAGGAGCCATTTTCGCGTACCGTCGACTGATTGCTGGTCCGCCGTGATGCCGGGCCGATCGATTCTAAAGGCGTCCTGAAGGCGCGACCGAAGGTCCTTCGACAGATTCGTCATCGCTTCGAAGTCGGTTACGCCCTTCGCATAAATCCAACCGTAAATCTGATCCGCACGGTAGCGCTCGACATCGAGCGCCGCGAGCGCCGTCGAAATCTCTTCCCGAGACAAGCCAAGCAAGTTCGTTCGTCCGTCCCCAGGGGAGGGGGCGGGCCGCGTTTGGGTCCCGATTATGGCGGACGGCTCATTCATAGGGGGGATATACGGTAGAATCCCGCGTCTGCGCTAGCTCTTCTTTTTCTTCTTTCCGATACCGCATTTCTGGTTCATCGCCGCGTAAGCCTTGGTGAAGCCCTTGAGCGAGAATTCATCGGTGGTCTTCGTCCCGCGGCTGGACGTACCCCGGACCGTCATTTTGGCGCCGGCCCGCATGGCTTTCACCATCTTCGCGTCATCCAGCGGTTTTCGATTCCAGGCGGTATCGCCATCGGTAAACATCGTATGCTTTGATTTGCCGATCGAAACGCTAAGCGCGCTTCCTTTTTTAAATTTATAACCGATGGAAATACTGATTTCGTTGAGACGTTTCTTGGCGGGACGCTGCGTGACATAGGCATAGATGTCGCCGCGGCGCTTATACTTGCCCTTGGATTTTTCCGGTTGGCTCCACATCAAGCAGACCTTGCTGCGGCCCTCGACATAAGTTTGGACGTGCCATTTGCCGAAAGTCCCGACGAAGTCATCCTTGGCGTGGGCGAGCGGCGACACGAACAAGGTGATCGCGAGCGCCGTAAAGAATAAGGAGCGTGTTTTCATTGTTCCTAGATACGGAAAGGCACCGTTCGGTTCAAGCGAGTGATTCACACGCTTTTCGTCATACCCAATGACAACAGTGCGGGACGCGCTAGTCTCGTTCTATAAGGTAATTTAGTTGGGGCGCCATCGCAGGCGTTTACGGGGAGAAGATACGGTGCCAAACGGCGGGTCCACGTGACCGCGGCAACCATCACGGATCAAGGGTCGGGCGCCCGACGCTATTGGATTCTCGCGACGGTCACGTTGGCGACGATGCTCTTCGCGATGACGGTTACCATCTCCTACGTGGTGCTGCCGCAAATGCAGGGATCGCTGTCGGCAACTCAAGATCAGATCGCTTGGACGGTGACATTCAATCTGGTGGCGACGGCCGTGGGAACACCCGCCTCCGGCTGGCTGGCCAATCGATTCGGGCGGCGCGCCCTGATGATCTGGTGCGTGAGCGGCTTTTCGGTCGCCTCGCTTCTATGCGGTACCGCGACCACTTTGGAAGAGCTCATCCTCTACCGGGTTCTACAAGGCATTCTCGGCGCGCCGATCACGCCTTTGTCACAGGCCATCATTCTCAGTTCGTTTGAGCGCCGCCAACACACCTTGGCGACGGCGATCTGGGGGATCGGTGTCGTATGCGGGCCGATCGTGGGGCCCACGATCGGCGGCTTCGTCGCGGAAGCCTACAATTGGCGCTGGGTCTTTTTTATGACCTTTCCGATCTGCGTCGTTTCCGTCTTTACCGTCTTTGTGTTTATCACCGATCGCGAGCGGAACCCGGGTATCCGTCTCGACTGGACAGGCTTCCTTGCGCTCAGTATCGCCGTCGCCAGCTTCCAGCTTATGATCGATCGGGGTGAACGGCTGGATTGGTTCGATTCCCGTGAGATCATCCTCGAAGCCTGTCTGGCGGGGGTCTGCTTCTATTTGTTTGCAGTCCATAGTTTGACGGCGCATCGCCCCTTTCTCGACCCGAAGCTCCTCCTCGACCGAAACTTCGCCATCGGGCTCTTCTTCGCTTTCGCCTTCGGCGGATTGGCGTTTGTGCCGATGGTCTTGCTGCCGACGATGCTGCAAGACCTGCAAGGGTTCCCGGACTCCATCATCGGAATCGTGCTCGCGTCGCGCGGTCTGGGCAGTATGGTCGGCAGCGTTGCGCTGGCGGTCCTGACACGCCTTGACCCCCGGGTGGGGCTTGTGATCGGGTTTGGCAGCCAATCAATAAGCGGGCTTATGATGGCGCAATTCGACATGAATGTCAGCATGTTCGAGGTGATGTGGACGAGCGCCTTTCAAGGATTCGGCAACAGTTTCTTGTGGGCACCGCTGACGGTGATTGCTTTCGGAACCTTACCGACAGCGAAACTTGGGGAAGCCACCGCCATCTTTCATCTCATCCGAAATCTCGGCAGCGCGATCGTTATCTCCGTCTGCGTCGGCGTGGTGATTCACGCGACCGGTGTCAACTACAGCGTTCTTTCCGAGCATCTCTCGCTCTTCAACGAAGCCTTCTCGGTCTCCGCGATTCGCGGTGCATGGACGCTGGAGACGACAACCGGCCTTGCACGATTGAGCGATGAAGTTGAACGGCAAGCGTCCATGATCGGGTATATCAACGCGTTCTATCTGTTCTCGGCCTTCGCGGCATCGGTCATCCCGTTTATTCCGTTTCTCAAGAAACCCCCGACCTAGGTCCCCGCCATTACTGACTTTTTCGGTCCCTTTCAGGGTTTCGGGGTTTATATGAATAAATGAAGCTTCGAGATTGAGCGGGCATTGGCATGAAATTCGGTATCTTCGGCGGCGCACGGCAGAAACGCGGTTTGGCGGACACCGATAGTCCGACCGGGTATCGGGATTGGATCGACTACAATATCGAGGCGGAGGCGCTGGGTTTTTGCAGCTCCTTCACGACCGAGCATCATTTTACCGGTCTCGGCCAGGTTTCTGCGTCGCTCAACCTGATGACGTACCTTGCGGCAAAGACGACGACATTGCGCCTCGGCACCGCCGTCATGACCCTCCCTTGGCACAATCCGGTTTTGTTGGCGGAACAGGCGGCGACATTGGATCTTGTCTCCGAGGGGCGCCTCGATTTCGGTGTCGGTAAGGAGTATCGCTACAACGAGTTTCACGGCTTCGGTGTCGACATGGTGGATGCCGACGAGATTTTCGAGGAAGCCTTGGCCCTCATTTTGAAGTCCTGGCAGACTGAAGAACGGTGGAGCCACACGGGCAAACATTGGCAATTCAATGAGATCGTCGTCGAACCGCCGACTGTCCAGGAACCGCATCCGCCGATTTGGCTCGCCGCAGGTCGGCCGGACTCCATCCGGGCGGCGGCCCGACGGGGGGCGCATCTTCTGTTGGACCAATACTCGCCGTTGCATGCGGTGTTCGAGCGCGCCGAAATCTTCCGCGACGAGCTCCGGCAAATCGGTGTCGATCCGCAAGACCGTCAGATCGCCCTTGCACGCGGCCTGTTCATTGCAAAAGACGCGGCTGAGAAAGCAGACGTCATCGCGCGGCGAACGAAGGCGCGGGATCTCGTCGACCAGCTGGCCGAAACGCCGGACGGCGACAACGCGGCCAGCATCATGCAATTCAAAGGACCGGAAGAGGCTGTTGACGGTGCGCTAATCGGCACTCTCGACGAGATCGCCGACCGTCTAGAGGTTATTCGGCAAAGCGGGATCGAATATGTCCTGTTGTCGAATGCCGGCGGCGGGGCTGCGGGCCTTCGTCAATTCTCCGAAGCGTTTATTTAGCGCGGTCCGCGGCCACCGTGGATGTGGGGCGGCAGTTCTTCCGTCGGGCCGCCGGGCGCGACGGGGCGCGGTGCGAAGCGTCCCCGCGTCAGCCACCGATCATACATCAGGATGGCGCCGGCAACTCCGACATTGACGCAGAACTTGGTCGGAATCTTCACCACGTGGTCGCAACGCGCGACAATCTCCGGCGACAGCTCGCCCGCTTCGGGGCCCA
Organism: Rhodospirillaceae bacterium; assembly: GCA_002716125.1. Lineage (GTDB taxonomy): Bacteria > Pseudomonadota > Alphaproteobacteria > UBA8366 > UBA8366 > UBA6544. The sequence goes on along the minus strand of PAZH01000011.1, from coordinate 62,316 downwards.
GGATATAGGCGGCTTGCTCTGGATGCGTGAAACTCGGCAGATCATGGGCGCCGTCCAATAGTTCCACCCCCACCAACTGGCAGCCTTTCGGCAAAGACAGGTCCTTTGGCGTCGCATACTCGTACAGTGGGACATGTTTGTGCGTGTTCGAGGTGTCGGAGCGGTCGAGTTGCTTCAGGTCCACGGCGGGCGAGATGGCGAACACGAAATCCGCGCCGAATGCATGCGCCGAGCGAAATAGATTGCCGACGTTCATCGGTTTCGAGATGCGCTCGACGCCTATGCCGAAATATCCCCGCATGGGGCGCGACCTTGCCCGGCGAATAGTCGGAGCGCAAGCGTTTCGCGTGATTTAGATGGTGTGCAAATGTGTGTCTACGCATCGCACGGAATCAAAATGCGTTGAATTCGTCGCGCGGCTGTCCCACGTAACAGCGAGCCCATGAAACTCCGACCCGTCACGTCCTCAGATATTCCGCTCCTACAGTACTGGGACTCGCAGCCGCACGTGATCGAGGCGAGTGGCGACGACATGCCGTGGGACTGGGGACAGGAGTTGGCAACCGATCCGGACTGGCGCGACCTGGTCATTGCGGAAGTCGCGGAAAAGCCGATCGGCGTCATGCAAATTATCGACCCGGCCGAAGAAGAGACACATTATTGGGGCGATGTGGCGGCGGGGCTGCGCGCCATCGATATTTGGATCGGTGAGGAAGCCTATATCGGCCGCGGATTTGGGGCTCAGATGATGGGGCTCGCGCTGCAAATGTGCTTTGATGAATACGGAGCGGATGCGGTCCTGATCGATCCTTTGGTGGGCAATACCCGCGCACTCCGATTCTACGAGCGTTTGGGATTTCGACGAATTGAGCGGCGGCGCTTCGGCACTGACGATTGTTTTGTCTATCGGCTGGACCGCGAAGACTGGACTGCCCGGCAATGAACGACGCTGCGGTCTATTGACCGGGCCCGCCCGCAACCCATTCTTAACCGGAACCGGCGGGTCGTCGGCGACGTTCGGGCGGTCTTGCCGCCCGTGGTCTAAAGAGGTACCCGCACAGCTATCGTACGAGAGGATTCATGCGCGCGATACGCGTTTCAACGCTCGATGGGGTCGATGCCTTGACCCTGGAAGATATTCCCCCGCCGACGCCGGGACCTGGCGAAGTTCGCATTAAGGTCTACGTCGGCGGCGTCAACTTCCCGGACCTTTTGATGTCCGAAGGCAAATACCAGTTTAAGGCACCACTGCCCTTCACGCCGGGCCTCGAGGCTGCCGGCGAGGTGATCGAACTGGGCGAGGGTGTAACCCGTTTCAAACCCGGCGACCGGGTGATGGGCTTCTTCGACTATGGCGCCTTCGCTGAAGAGGCGGTCGTCGAAGAGAAATTTTTGATGGCTGTCCCAGACGGCATGAGTTGGGAGATGGCCGGCGGATTTGTTCTGACTCATACGACGAGCCATGCCGCTCTGGTGCATGAGCGGGTGAACTTGCAAGCCGGTGAGGTTTTGCTGGTGCACGGGGCTGCCGGCGGTGTTGGCACCACAGCGGTTCAGATTGGCAAAGCGCTCGGTTGCACTGTGGTCGCAACCGCGGGCTCCGACGACAAGGCCCAGTTTGCGCTCGACAACGGTGCGGATTACGCGATCAACTACACGACCGAGGAGATCCGCACGCGGGTGAAGGAGCTCGTCGGTGGCGCTGATGTCGTCTACGACCCGGTCAGCGGCAACGCATTCACGCAGTCGCTTCGCTGTATTAATTTCGAAGGGCGGATCATTATCATCGGCTTCGCCAGCGGGACCATTGCCGACGCGCCGGCCAACTACGTGTTGGTAAAGAATATCTCTATCGTCGGCTTTCCGGTCGGTACGTATCGACGCACGAGCCCGGAAGTCCTCCTCCGTTCCTATAACGGTCTCTCCGAAATGTGGGCCGCCGGGCATCTGAAGCCTCAGCAAAGCCACTCGTTCCCCTTGGAAGAAACCCCCGAGGCGATCAAGGCGCTGCGCGACCGTAAGGCCAAGGGCAAGGTCGTGATCAAAGTGCGGGACGAGGAGTAAGCGCGATGCGAGGAATGAGATTACACGGCCGCGACGGCATCGACGCGATGAAGCTCGAGGAATTCGAGCTCGATGCGCCTGGTCCCGGACAAGCCAAGATCGCCGTGCATGCCGCCGGCGTGAATTTCGGCGACACGCTGATGGTAACCGGCGAATATCAAGAAAAACCGGACCTGCCGTTCAGTCCCGGCATGGAGGCGGCGGGTGAAGTGATCGCTGTCGGCGACGGAGTCGATAACGTTAAGGTTGGCGACCGGGTCATGGGGTCGATCGGCTACGGCGGTTTTGCGGAAGAAGCAAATGTACCGGCGGCCAACCTGACCGCGGTCCCGGACGCTATGGATTGGGCGACCGCGGCGGCGTTCCCGGTGGCGTACGGGACAAGCCATGTGGCGCTGACCTATCGCTCGCATCTTAAATCGGGCGAGGTCTTGCTGGTGCATGGTGCCGCTGGCGGCGTCGGCCTGACGGCGGTGGAGCTCGGCAAGGCGATGGGCGCCACCGTAATCGCCACCGCGGGCACAGACGAGAAAGTCGATCTCGCCAAGTCTTACGGGGCCGATTACGGGATCAATTATTCGAACGAAGATATTCGCGAGAAAGTCCTCGAATACACGGGTGGGGCCGACGTCATCTACGACCCGGTCGGCGGCGACGCGTTCAAGGCGTCGCTTCGTTGTATCAATTTCGAGGGCCGGATCATTATCATCGGCTTCGCCAGCGGCGAGATTCCGCAGATTCCGACGAATTATCCACTGGTGAAGTGTTTTACCGTCGACGGATTCGTTTGGGGCGCCTATCACCGCAACAAGGTGGAGGTGATCCACGAAGGCTATGCCGGTTTGCGGGAGATTTGGGCGAAGGGCGCCTTGAAGCCGCATATCAGCCATCGGTTCCCGCTGGCCGAGGCGGGCGAAGCGATGCGCGTATTGTTGGCGCGGAAATCGACCGGAAAGGTGGTTGTCGAAGTCCGGAAATAGGCGGTCAGTCTGCGTCCATCGTCACGTAGCCCGGCTGGTTCGCGACGCGGTCCAACCACGCCTTTAGCGCCGGTCGATTCGAAAGATCGTACCCGCCTTCATGCGCGACATGGGTATAAGCGTAAAGCGCGATATCCGCGATGGTATAATCACCGCCAACGAAGAAGGGCTGGACGCTCAGGTGCTCGTTCATGAGATTGAGTACCATCTCGCCCTTGGTCTGACGTTCGAGAACTTGCGGATCGTCCGCGTCATAGCCGAGATGGGCCAACCAGTGACGCACCGTGGCAATGTTCGGCTCGTGGCTGTACTGCTCAAAGAAGAGCCACTGCAGGATCCGGCCTTTTACCTGGCGGTTGTCAGGCAGGAACGGTGTTCCATCCGCGAGATAGCACAAAATGGCATTCGATTCCGGCAAGATGTAATCGCTGTCGACAAGCGTCGGGATGCGGCCGTTCGGATTGATCGCCAAGAATTCCGGTGTCCGCGTCTCACCCTTCAGGATATCGACCCACTCGACCTCAAAGGGCATACCGAGTTGATGCATCAGCAAGCGGGTCTTGTATCCGTTCCCCGATAGCCGGTTGTCGTAGAGCTTCAACATCCGGGTTTAGGCGCGCCAGAAAGGTTTGTCGATCTCCGTCTCGGCCTCCGTGGCGGTGAGACCGATATCATCGAGCAGCCGGGCATCGAGCCGCGCCAGATGGCGGCGCTGCCGAACCCGCTCTGCCCATAGAAGCGCGGTGCAAATCGCTTGATAGAGAATCGCCGAGACGCGCAGTTCAGCGGCGGCAATGCGCGGCGATGCTTCGCAGACAATCCGTTCATTCATCGTAGTTTTCCTAATCCGTAATATCGCCGAAATTTAAGCGATTATATGAATTGCCGCTGAATATCAGAGAAAGAGACTTGCGCGACAAACGATGAATTCTCATATATCGATCAATAAATTTTATGTGAAAGATGGTTAATGACGGGACGTCTACCCCCATTGAATGCTCTGCGCGCTTTTGAAGCGGCTGCGCGGCATTTGAGCTTTACGAAAGCGGCGGAAGAATTGTTCGTCACCCAAGCCGCTGTGAGTCATCAGATTAAGACCTTGGAGGAATGGCTTGGGCTGAAACTCTTTCGCCGTCTCAACCGCCGGCTCCTGCTGACCGAAGAGGGGCAAGCCTATATGGGGCCGGTGCGCGACGCGCTGTCCAGTATCATCGCCGCGACCGATTCCCTGCGCGCGAGCGAGAACGAAGGTTTGCTCACCGTGAGCGCGATGACGTCGTTTGCGGCGACCTGGCTGCTGCCCCGCATCCCGAAGTTCGGGCGCAAATTTCCCGATATCGATATTCGTGTCGATGTCCGTGAGGATATAACGGATTTTGCCCGCGATGGCGTCGACGTTGCGCTCCGCTACGGCGGCGGGTCTTATCCGGGGATGGACAGCGTCTGGTTCCTCGCGGAAGAGGCGTTTCCTGTCTGTGCACCGGCTTTGGTCGAAGCGGGGCCGCATCCATTACGGACGCCGGAAGATTTAAGCCATCACACCTTGATCCGAGACTTCACGGAAGACTTATGGGGGCGTTGGCTAGACCTTGCCGGGGTTTCGGATATTCCGTATGGGCATGGCCCGTCGTTCAATTTGTTGAATCTTGCCATCGATGCGGCGGTTGCCGGCGATGGGGTGGCGCTGGGCCGAAGCGCCATTGTTGCGGGCGCCTTGGCCGACGGCCGCTTGGTGCAGCCCTTCGATCTCGTCATGCCGTCGGAGAACGCGTACTTCTTTGTGTGTCCGGAGGAGACCGCGAACCGGCCGAAGATACAGTTGTTCCGCGATTGGATCATCAAGGAAGCGGCGGTATAAGCACTCGACATGGATACCATTGTCAATGTTGCGTTTCCGGTGTTCGCGATCATCGGATTGGGCTACGCCGCCGGTCATCTGCGAATTCTGGGCCCGGCGTCGGCCGAAGCCCTCAACAAATTCGTTTACTATTTTGCGCTGCCACCGGTCTTGTTCGTCTTTACCGCTAAGGCGCCGGTCGATGTAATTTTCAATTGGCCGTTTATCGGGACGTTTCTGGCGGGTGCCATCGGCACCTTGGCGGTCTCTGCCTTTGTCGGGCGTCTAATGTTCCGTCTGCCGTTGTCGGAACTTACGCTGCAGGGACTGGCTGCGGTCTTCGCAAACACCGCCTACATGGGCATCCCGCTCTTCCTGACGGCGTTTGGCGACGACGGGGCCCTGCCTGCCATTATTGCGACGCTTGCCGGTAACTTCATTCTGATCGGCGGCGCAATTGCGGTCTTGGAAAAATTAAGGGCAAAGGGTCCTTCGACCTTGGACATATGCCGGGAGGTCAGCGGCACGCTCATCCGCAATCCGCTTCTGGTCGCGCCAATACTCGGCATCCTGTTTTCGGTTTTCGCGTTGCCGCTGCCGCTGCCGGTCGGCAACTTCCTCGATCTCATGGCGGCGGCCGCCGGACCCGCGGCGCTGTTCGCTTTGGGACTTTCGCTCGTTGGACAATCGCTCTTGGGCAATATGCGAGAAGTCGCCTGGGTCAGTGGCTTAAAGCTGTTTCTGCAGCCGGCTTTGACGTTGTTTTTTGCGCTCTATGTCTTCGACTTGGGCGAGCGGTTGACCGCGGCCGCGGTGATCCTTGGGGCCTTACCCGCCGGCGCGTTGGTTTACGTGATCGCGCAGCAATACGGCATCTACGTTCAGCGCGCCTCCGCGTCCATCGTGCTGACGACGGCCATCTCCATCGCCAGCGTATCGGGGTTGCTGATACTGTTCGGGGTTGGCTAGACCCGCTTCGCGACTTCTTCCAGCATGACTTCCGAGGCGCCGCCGCCAACGGACTGGACGCGAGCATCGCGGACCATTCGCTCGATGACGCTTTCCTGCATATAGCCGAAGCCACCGTGGAATTGCTGACAGTCGTACATGACCTTGTTCACCAATTCGCCGCAGTAAGCCTTCACCATAGAGACTTCCTTTACGCAGTCGATGCCTTGCGTGTCGAGCCAGGCCGCGTGGTAAATCAGGTGGCGCCCGGCTTCGACTTCCGCGAGCCGCTGCGACAAACGCTGGCGAATGGCTTGTTTATCCCAGAGTGTGCCGTCGAAGGCCTTTCGGTTCTTCACGTAGTCGAGTGTGATTTCGAGCGCTTTCTGCGCTTCGCCCATGGATTGGGCACCGAGGACCAACCGTTCGTTCTGAAAGTTCTGCATGATCGCATAGAACCCGCGATGAACGTCGCCGAGGACGTTTTCGTCCGGCACGAAACAATTATCGAAGACCAACTCTGCGGTGTCCGAGCTCCGCCAACCCATTTTCTCGAGGGGGCGCGCAACGCTGAAACCTTCCATGCCCTTCTCGAGAATGAACATCGTCACTTCGCGCGAGCGCCCGCCGCCCTCGCCGCTTTTCGCCGCCACGAAATAAAGATCGCCGTATACACCGTTCGTGATGAACATCTTACTGCCGTTCAGAATCCAGCCGCCATCGGTCTTAGTGGCGCGTGTTCGGATCCCGGCGACGTCCGACCCGGCGTCTGGCTCGGTGACGCCGACCGCCGTGACAAGTTCGCCTGAGATAATTCTTGGTAAATACTTGGCTTTCTGCGCGTCGGTACCCGCGTTGGCCAAGTGCGGTGATGCCATGTCGGTGTGAACCAAAACCGTGATTGCAAAACCGCCGAAGGTCGATCGGCCCAATTCTTCGGAGAGGACCATTGTTGCGATCGTGTCGAGTTCCGCACCCCCGTGAGCTTCCGGATAGCGAATACCGAGAAACCCGAGTTCTCCCATCTTGCGAACGATGTCCCGCGGCACCATGCCGTCACGCTCCCACGTCTCACCATGCGGCAACACCTCTTCATCGATGAAACGCCGGAGTTGGTCGCGCAGCATCCGATGCTCGTCTTGTAGGTAGATCGGATCGTGCATGACCTTATGCCTCCGTGAGGGCGCGTTCGAGCCGGTTCATCGCCTCATCGATCCGCTCCGGCGACTGCGCGAAACAGAGGCGTAACCAGCCTTCGCCCGATGGGCCGAATGCCGTTCCCGGGGCGACACCGACCTTGAACTCGGTGGCCAGCCGTTTCGCGAAGTCGAGGCTGTTCTCCATACCGTCGACTTTGAAGAAGGCGTAGAACGCCGCTGCCGGCGGGCTGTAGATGACACGCGGCATCGCGGACAGCCGTTGGCTGGCTGTATCGCGGCCGGCGCGGCAGCGCTCGATCATGGCGGCGACGGTGTCTTCGCCGTCCCGTACGGCCACGATACCGGCCTCCTGTAGAAATTCCGGTGTCCCGCTGGTGTTGTATTCCACCAAGTCGCCAATCTTTTCCGTCAAGCTGACCGGGTGGGTTAGCCAGCCCATGCGCCAGCCGGTCATGGCCCAGGATTTAGAGAAACTATTCACAACCACGATTGGGTCGTCCGGTTCCGCGATCTCCAGAAAGGAGGGGGCAACACGCCGGTCATAGACGAGGCGGCCATAGACCTCATCGGCGACGATCCAAATGCCGCGGGCGCGACAGAAATCCAGTATCGCTTTTTGTTGATCGCTCTCCATCATCCAGCCCGTTGGATTGCCGGGCGAATTGACGACGATCATCCGTGTGCGGTCGTCCGCGGCGGCGAAGAGTTTTCCGAGGTCGAGATGCCAGTCGCCCTGTCGATTAGCCTCCAGGCTGACCCGTCGTACCTCGCCCCCCATGACCTGTGCGGCGGAGCCGCCGTTCGGCCAAATCGGATCGATCAACAGGATATTGTCGCCGGCGCCGACCAAGGCTTGCATCAGCATCATAATGCCGGTCATGCCAGAAGACGTGACGGTTACCCGGTCCGTCGCAATATCGACACCGTACAAGCCGCCCGTATAGGTCGCTAAGGTCTCCCGCAGTTTCGGGATGCCCCATTTGTGCGTATAGAACGTCTGCCCGCGCCGTAGCGCTTCGCTGGCGGCATCGCAGATAAACGCCGGCGTCGTGACGTCGGATTCGCCGTACCACATGGCGATGACGTCCGGATCTTCCATGGCCAATGTCGAAACCTGCATGATCTGCTGCGTTTCGATGGCGAGGACTTCCGGCCGGATTGGGGCAAGTTTGAAAGGCGATTCCATTTGATCTTATTGCTCAATGTCCAAAAGGGAGCCGGTTTTAACAGGTTACGCGGCGCCTTGGAATGATGGAGTTCGCGGCCTAGATTGCCATCCAACGAAATGAGGAAGGAAAGCTGAAATGAGTAAGATTGCATTGGTCGTCGAGTTCACGCTCCGTGACGGCGTACGAGATGAATTTCTCGAGGTTATTCGCGGTCATGCCGCCGGCACCAAGGCGGACGAGGAAGGCTGCTTGCAATTCGACGTCTTGATCCCGGAAGAGGGCGAGAACAAGGTTATGCTGGTGGAGATGTACAAGGACGACGCGGCCCTCGATATCCATATCGCCTCGCCGCGTCTGCAGGCCACCCGTGCCGCCTATGGCGACATGATCGAAGGCCGTACCATTACGAAAACGCGCGTCGATGGGTCTTAGTTTCGCACCGTCGGCGGGAATTTGACCACCGGTCGATCAGGACAGAAAAGATGTTCGACTACATCATCGAACGTGGCAACGCGAACGCAAACAACCGCCTTCATGCGGGTTACGGGCCTTTGACATTTTCCGTGGTGTGCGGAGATGAAACGACAGTCGTAACCGTGGACGGTGAGGGCGTGCGATTCTCGGACGGTATACCAGGTAACGGCGTCGCCTTCACGATGAGGGCGAGTGTGGACGCCTGGCGCGAGTTTCGGAGAGCGGAGCCGGCCCCGGGGTTCCAGACCCTGAGTGCGATGCGCCGCACACAGAATCTTGTGGTCGAAGGCGACATGGTCGCCTTTTTCCGGCACATGATGCTCTTAGAGCTTCTCTTCTCGAACCTTTCGGACGAGGTCGAGCCGGACGATAGCGGCGATTTTTCGCCCGAAATAGAGCCGGTAACCGGCCGTTATCTGCGCATCGATATCGGCGGGAAGCGGCACCGCCTCTATTTTGAAGAAGCGGGAAAAGGGCAGGCTCTGCTTTGCCTGCACACCGCCGGAAGCGACGGGCGGCAATTCCGTCATCTGCTGAATGATTCCACGATCACCGATCGATTTCGGGTCATCGCTTTCGATATGCCATGGCACGGCAAATCGTCACCCCCGGCGGGCTTTGAACGGGATGTCTACGAACTGACGACCGACAAATATGTCGAAATGATCCTCGCCGTTGCGTCCGCATTGAATTTGGAAAATCCGGTCGTCATGGGCTGCTCGATCGGCGGTCGCGCCGTGCTCCATCTGGCGCTGAGGCATGGCGACCGTTTTCGAGCCGCGATCGGTCTGCAATCGGCGCTCTATGCCGAAGACCGCAGTCTCGGCGACCCGCAGCCGGAAATGGCATTGCATCGCCCCGACATTCATGGCGGCAAGCTCGCCGGCGCGTCGATGGCGGGGATGATCGCGCCACAATCGCCGGCGTCGGAGCGGTGGGAGACCATGTGGCATTACATGCAGGGCGGACCCGGCATCTTCTGGGGCGATATTCGCTACTATTTCGACAATGGCGATTTGAGGAATGGCGGCGCAGACGGTCTCGCGGGCTCACGCTGCCCGATCTATCTCCTGAGCGGCGAGTACGACCCTTCCGCGACGCCGGAAATGGGCCGGGAAGTTGCTGAACTCGCCAATGCCGCCCATTTCGAAGTGATGAAAGGCATGGGTCATTTCCCAATGTCCGAAAACCCAGCCTTATTTCGCGAATACCTGCTCCCGGTTCTTGAGCGTATTCTGTCGGAAACCGACGGTTAGCCGATCCTCGCCGATCTAATGTGCGATTGGCTTCGTTCTATAAAACGAAGCTGCTCAAAGGCTTATTCGTACCAGTTCACCTCGATCATATAGCAGACTTCGTCCGTTCGTGCCGGCCCGTGCATGTGACCGGGTTCGCGGCGCGCGAATGCCGGGGCGACAAGCTTCTTCTCCTCGTCCCCTGGTTCGCCTTCATAAAGGCTGCCTTTTATGATGGTGAGTTCTTCCCACCACGGGTGGTCGTGTTGTCCAAACGATTGGAAGCCGGCGTCAACCCGAAGGATCCGTGTTCGCATTCCGGTTTTCGCTTCGTGGTCGAGTGTGTCCGTTAGGATCTTATGGGTGATCTCTCTCGTTTTTCCGGGGATCTCTTCAAACCCCTGCTCCAGGTCGAGCTGCTCGAATTCGATGCTTTTCATGTTTCTATGTCCCTACCTGCATGAGGATGAGCTGTTCACTAACATCGGTCGTTGACCTTTCCGGATCAAGCGAACGGTCCCGCCATATCGATTCGGGGCGGGGTTTATCCGTTCTGTAGTTCCGCCAAGTCGCGATACAGCTCAAGCGCTTCCGGGTTGGCGAGGGCCTCTTTGTTTTTCACATCGCGTCCGTGGACAATGTCGCGGACGGCGAGCTCGGTAATCTTGCCGGACTTGGTGCGCGGGATGTCTGTGACGGCGATGACCTTCGACGGCATGTGCCGGGGCGAGCAGTTCTGGCGGACCCGTTGGCGAATCCGCTGGGTGAGATCGTCGTCCAACGTCTCGCCGTCGCGAAGCACGACGAAAAGGACGACCCGTGTGTCATCGTCCCACTCCTGGCCGATGCAGATGGCCTCGACGACTTCCTCGAATTGCTCGACCTGGCGGTAGATCTCTGCCGTGCCGATGCGCACGCCGCCGGGATTCAGCGTCGCATCGGAGCGTCCGAAGATGATCATGCCACCGCGTTCCGTGAGTTCCACAAAATCGCCGTGGTGCCAGATGTTGTCGTAGCGCTCAAAATAAGCGCTTCGGTACTTGGCGCCGTCGTCGTCGTTCCAAAAACCGATCGGCATCGATGGAAAGGGTTTTGTGCACACCAGCTCCCCCTTCTCGCCAACGACGGGCTGGCCGTCCTCGTTAAAGACGTCCGTTGCCATGCCCATAAGCTTACATTGAATCTCGCCTTGCCAGACCGGCAGGGTCGGGTTGCCGCCGACAAAACAACCAACGATATCTGTGCCGCCTGCAATCGAAGAGAGACAGACGTCTTTCTTGATATTGGCGTAAACGTAATCGAAGCCTTCAGGCACCAAAGGCGAGCCGGTCGAGGTGAGTGTGCGGATGCTGGAAAGATCGTGTGTGTCCATCGGCTTGAGGTCGGCGTTGCCAAGCGCGTCGATGAATTTCGCGGATGTGCCGAAGAGGTTGATCCCCACGTCGTCGGCATAATCGAACAAAACTTCCGGGCCCGGATAGGAAGGGGAGCCGTCGTAAAGCACCACGGTGGCTTCCGATGCAAGAAATGTGACCAGCCAGTTCCACATCATCCAGCCGCAAGTGGTGAAGTAGAAGGCGCGGTCGCCCTTCTTGATGTCGCAGTGAAGTTGCTGTTCCTTCAAATGCTGCAGCAGGGTGCCGCCAGCACCGTGCACGATACATTTCGGCGCGCCGGTCGTGCCCGAGGAATACAGAATGTAGAGCGGGTGGTTGAACGGCAATTGCGCGAAGTCGATATTCTCAGGGTCGTGCGCAGCCGTGAAATGACGCCAGTGTACCGAATTCGGCACCGCGTCGATTTCCGGCTCTTCGTTCAACAGCGGAAATACGACGGTCAATTGGACGCTCGGCAAATCGGCCAGGACAGTTGCGATCTTCTCCAGCGAGTCCTGCGGTTTGCCGTTGTAATGGTAGCCATCAGCCGTAAAGAGGACTTTTGGTTTTACCTGTCCGAATCGGTCGAGCACGCCTTGCACGCCGAAATCTGGCGAACACGAGGTCCAGATCGCGCCAATGGAGCTGGCCGCCAGCATCGCAATGATGGCTTCCGGACAATTGGGAACGAACCCGGCGACCCGGTCGCCCGCCTCAACGCCGAGCGCCCGCAACGCCTGAGTCATTCGGGAGGTTTCGTCGTAGAGTTCGTTCCAGGTTATTTTCCGCTCGATCTGATCTTCCGCACGGAACAGGATCGCCGGTGTGTCATCTCGGCGGCGCAGCAGATTCTCGGCGAAGTTCAACCGCGCGTCGGGGAAAAACTGCGCCCCCGGCATCTGGTCTCCGTCGACCAATACGCGGTCGCCTTTCTTCGAGGCGACGACCCGGCAGAAATCCCAGGCGGTCGACCAGAACTTCTCCATCTCGTCGAGGGAAAACGCGTGCAAAGCCGCATAGTCGGGCAGCGAAACGCCCCAATCCAGCTCAAGCTTGCGCCTGAAAACGGAGATGTTGGCTTTGGCGATACGTTCGGCCGACGGCTTCCAAAGGGGTTCCGACACGGTCTTGCTCCCGAGGCTTAATTTGTTTGCGTGAGATACCATGCGCAGTGGAGAGGGTCCACCTGCCGCATGTCGCGATACCTTCCCGACACCCGCTCCGTGCCCCATCTTTCTCATGAAACGTTCGGAAGGAAATATTGATGCCTGTCGAAATGATCGGTTGGATTGCACCCAGAGTCTCTTCAGAGATCATTCCGGCCGAGGGACCTGCTTTCAGTGCAGAGGTTGTGGCAGAGACCGCGCGCATTCACGAAGACGCGGATTTCGACCGGGTCCTTATTGGCTATTTTTCAGATGCGCCGGATGGATTCATCCTTGGTGCGCACGCGGCGAACGTGACCGAACGCTTGGGCTTCCTGTTGGCGCATCGGCCGGGGTTTGTGGCACCCACTGTCGCCGCTCGGAAATTGGCAACGCTCGATCAGCTCTGCGACGGACGACTTGCCGTTCACATCATCTCAGGCGGGCGCGATGGGGATCAAGCAAAGGACGGTGATTATGTCGATCACGCAGGCCGATATCGGCGCAGTGCCGAATATGTCGACATTCTGCGCCGGGTTTGGACGGAAACGCATCCTTTCGATCATGAGGGCGAGTTCTATAAGTTCGAGGCCGCGCATGCCGATATTCGCTGTGCGAGCGATCCGCATATTCCCATTTATGGCGGTGGCGGATCCGATGCCGCGGTCGATCTGCTTTCGCCTGGGCTGGATGTCTTCATGCTGTGGGGCGAGCCGCTGGCGGACACGGCGGCATTTATGGCGCGCGTCCGCAACGCGGCAAAAGGCCGGCGGATCACCTTCAGTCTCTCGACTCGTCCGATCTTGGCGGAGACCGACGATAAGGCTTGGGATCGCGCGCGGGACATCTTGACGAAGGTCACTGAGCGCACCGGCGGCGCCACCAATCCGAACAACCGGACGGCGGAGAATATCGGCTCGCAGCGCTTGCTGGCGGCTGCCGAAGCACGCGATGTACACGATAGCTGTCTGTGGATGGAGCTGGCGGCCGCGACGGGCGCGCGGGGCAATTCGACAGCGCTCGTCGGTACGCCCGATACGGTGGCGGCAGCCTTGCTCGAATATTATAAGCTGGGCGCGACCAGTCTCCTTATTCGCGGCTACGATCCGCGCCCCGACGCCGTTCAGTACGGCCGGGAATTGATCCCGCGTCTCCGTCAATTGGTCGCAGACTACGATGCCGCGCAGAGCGCGGCCTAGCGCGAATCCGGAACGGCCATCTCGACGAATCGCTCTGCCAGACGTGCGCGTTTTCGTTTGGTCGGAAACAGGAAAGCGAATTCGTACTCAATCGTCGGCTTGAGCGACCGGACAATGGTCCGCTCGGAATCTGCGGAGCGAGCCGTGAATGGATCGGTGATCAGCAGGCCAGCGCCCGCCGCAACCAGCTCGTTCAGGGCGACAGCCGTGGTATCGATGGTCGGCCGATATGTGAGGCCGGCTTCGCGGAACAGGGCGTCGATCCGTAGCCGACCGACGGTCGAATTCGGTAAGCCAACGAAGGATTCCCGACGGAGATCTGCGAGGCGAAGCGTTTTCTTTGCACCGAGCGGATGGTCACGCGGCAGGACGCAGACACCCGGATAGCGGCCGATCCGTATGAGGTTCGCTGCCGGATAGGGAAAGGGTAAGGCGACGGCACAGAGATCGAATTGTTGGGTCTCGATTGCCGCCTCCAATTCGGCGCGGGCCGCAACCGTGATCTTAAGCGTGACTTCCGGGGCGCGTCGGCGAAAATCCTGTGTCACCTCGGGAAGGAAGCCGCGTGCCAAACTCGCGGTGGTGATGAGATGTAGATGGCCGGCCGCCAGGTTCTTGATCTCTTGCGCCCGACGCCGAAACCGATCCATTGCGGCCAAGGTCGCTTCCGCCTCACCGAGCATTTCCGATCCTTCGGGGGAAAGCCGCAATCGACGGCCCTGTCGCTCGAAAAGCGCAATGCCGAGTTGACCTTCGAGAGCGGAGAGATGACGGCTCATGGCCGATTGGTCCATGCCTAGCCGGTCGGCGGCATCGATCGTGCTGCCGGATTCGGCGATCGCTTGGAACGCCTCGATCCATCTGAATTGTATCGGTTTCATAAAATAATATATGCAAAAATTACATATAAAATCGATAATTATTCATTATTTAACATAGAAGAATTCAACTATGAAAAGCGCCAACGCAATGTATGCAGTTGAGGAAAATGATCATGGATACGAGAATTGTTGTGGAACCGACGGGCGGCGCTCTGGGGGCAGAAATTTGCGATGTGACGCTTAGCGCCGATCTCAGCGACACAATTTTCGACCAAATCGTCGCGGCGTTGGCGGAACATTTGGTTTTGCGATTTCCGAACCACCACCTTGCCGAAGACGACTTGGTATCTTTCTCGGCCCGGTTCGGGCAACTGGATATGGCGCCGATCCGACCGTCGGGGCTGCCGGCGTCGGGCTTGCGCCGCGAAATCAACGTGTTGTCGAACATCATGGCGAACGGGGGACCGGTCGGTGGCCTCGGCAATTCCGAATTGGTCTGGCACCAAGACATGACCTATAAACCGCTGCCGCCGAAAGCGAGTTTGCTCTACGCCATTGAAGTCCCCGAGACCGGTGGCGAGACGCATTTCTATAACCTGTGTGCGGCTTACGAGACCCTCCCCGCTGCGTTGCGCGTCCGTATCGAGAACTTGTCCTGTAAACACGACGCGACGCGGAATTCGGCGGGCCAGCTGCGCGCGGGTTTTGACGCAGCTTATTCGAATTCCGACCGGCCGGGCGCCGTCCACCCTCTCGTGGTGCGCCACCCGGTCACCGGCAAGCGGTCGCTCTATCTCGGGCGGCGGCCCAACGCTTGGGTCGTGGGTCTTTCCGATACAGAGAGCGACCAACTGCTGGACGACCTTTGGGGGCATGTCGAATCCGGCGACGCCTGTTACGCACATGCGTGGGAAGTAGGTGATCTCGTGATTTGGGACAATCGATTTACCTTGCATCGCCGCGGCACGCTGGACCCGCAGCAACGGCGTCTCATGTATCGCACGCAGGTGCGGGATACCGAACCCCCGATGGCCGCTTAGGGGGTTGCGTCTCGCAAGAGCGGGCCGACATTCTCCATCTCGTCGAGCCGCCAAATGGTTTCGATCAAACGTTCGGTCCGCGTGCAGTCGGGCGCGCGTTCGGCCAAGTTCCGGAACTTTGCCTCGATTTCGGCGTCGGAGAGGGGGCCGTTGTCGGTCCCTCGAGCGTCCTTCACAAGCACCTCTTCCGTCCGTCCGTCGTTGTAGGTGACATCGATCCGGACATCCGGTACCGGCACGCCCGGGACGACGGCCAGTGTAACTTTGCGCGCCAGCGCCCGGACGCGGCTATCGTTGACCGCGGCATCGGTGAACTGATCGAGGCCCGCTTCGCCGTAGATCAACGCAACCGCGGCGGCATGTTGTGCGCTGACTTGCGACTCCCGTCCGGTCGGCACGTCCGGCCGGTCTGCGCGTTGCGACAGCAGCGAATGGCCGCTCAACTTTATCGACGCAATCTCTTCGACGGGAACCTGAGATCGCTGTCGCAGTTCCAAGCACCCATCGATCACCGCGTTGATAACGATTCCGCAAGGATAGGGTTTATGGATATTGCGCAGGACTTCCCAGCGGGTACCGAGGTCACCGGTAATCTCTTCGAGCTGCGGATCCTCGCCGGTGACGTTCAGGAAGCCGCGGACGCCTTCGAGCGGTGCTTCCGGGCCGTCATAGTTCTTCTCCGCCAAGAGTCCGGCCAGGAGGGCGCCGCGCGCCGCACCGCCGACGCCGATGCTTTTCGCCATGAACCCCAATGTCTCGACCAGGCCGGAAGCTTGCGCAGAGGCGCTGCCAAGCGCGAACACCAGTCGGTCGGCATCCAGGTTGAGCAGTTTTCCGACACCCAGCGCTGCGCCGAGCACACCGCAGGTGGCAGTGATATGCCAGCCGCGCGCATAATGATCCGGCGAGACAGCGTTACCGATGCGGCAGGAAAACTCGATCCCGAGTGCCAGGGCGTTGATGAACTCGGGGCCGGTAACGCGGCGCTGCTCCGCCAAAGCAAGAAGGGGCGGCGCCACCGGTGCGGTCGGATGGATAACGGTGCGGAGATGCGTGTCGTCGAAATCGTGTACATTGGCGGCGGCCGCGTTGATGAAGGCGGCGGTCATCGCATCCGTTCGCTCGGCGCGTCCGATGAGCGTTGCGCCGCCGGCACCCGCGAAGGGCCGTAGCGTCTCAAGCGCCGTTTCGACCGCAACGTCGTGCGTGCCTTCCAAAGCGGTTGCAAAGAAGTTCAACAGCGAGCGCTTGGTCGCGTGGACGACCTCGGGCGGCAGACTCCGCGCGTCGGCGGCAGCGACGAAGGCGGCGACGGTTTGGGAGACCATGACCCTATCCAAGATCGGCGATACGTGGGCCGACTTCTTCGGCGAGGAGCGTGAGACTTTCGTGATCCCAGCTGGCGTCGTCGGAATCCGCGGTGATGCTCAACAACGTTCCAAAACCGCCGACGTCGTCGTAAAGCGCGCGGACCTTATCGGCACATTCTTCGGGATCGCCGACGATCCAGACATGTTCCATCAGATAATCGACATCGATGTCCTCGTCTTTCATATCCGGATCGATCTTCATCAATTCCATCTGGACGGTATTCTTTCGGCTCGGCAGTTGGTGGACATCGTAATTGCGCCCCAGCACGGCGCGGGCCCGTTCGCGGGCGATCTTCGGTGTTGGGCCGACGAAGATATCGCGGGCGATACGCCAGTCGCTGCGGTTCGCGGAATTGCCGGCGGCGTTCGCGGCTTCGGCATAGGTGTCCCAATGCCCCGGGAGGTAGGTCTTGGACAGGATCGAACTCGACATCGGTGACCAACCTCGCGCGCCGGCAACCTTCAGCGATCCTGAGAGGGACGTGCTGGCGGCGACGGCAATCGGTGGGTGCGGTAACTGCAGCGGTTTCATGTGCAGGCCCCGCTCCGTCACTGGGTCGAGCGCTGGGGTATCGATCTTGAAGAACTCACCATCGTATCGGAACGTTCCGTCGTTGTCCCAAAGGCCGAGGACGACATCGAGTGCCTCTGCGGCGCGGGCTCGCCCTTCACTCGGATCGAGCCCCATCAATGCCATGTCGGTCGGAATGCCGCCCAGACCGATTCCCCATTGGAAGCGTCCGCGAGCCAGGTGATCCAACATGGCGACCCGGTGTGCGAGATAGACCGGCTCGTGCATCCCAAGCAGGGTGACGCCCGTGCCGAACTTGATGCGTTCCGTCAGCGCCAAGGCTTTTGCGATCAGCAGATCGGGTGCTGGCGCGTTTTCCCATTTCTCCGTGAAGTGCTCGCCCAGCCAGGCTTCGTCGAAGCCGACTTTATCCGCGAGGATGAGTTGATCGATGTCCCGATCGTAACAATCGGCGACTTCCCGGTATGACGGGTGGAGCGGCATCATGAACAGACCGAGCTTCATCGGCGTGAATCCTCCAGAATGCTTTTATCTGGAGTTAGATGACAGGCGTCCGTAATCCAGCGCGGTGCCTACTCTTTCTCAACCGTGCGTTTCTCGATCTCGATGAGTTTGTCGATGCCGATGACGTCGAACAGTTCTTCTTCCAGCGCATCGACTTCGGCGCGTGGTAAATCCGGATACTCGAGCGTACCAGCTGTCGCCGCGTAGCAATCCCGCCAGGCTTTATAGGCGGCGATGAGCGGCATCACCGAATCCGTCAATATCCGGCAGCCGTACGTTGCCATCTCGTCTAGGGTGAGGCCGAAGCCGCTCAGCCCGCCGTGCGGTACGTTGTAATAGAACGGGCCGCCAAGTCGTTCGTGAACGTGGCGCACTTCTTCCGGATTGCGCGGAAACAGCATGAGCATGTCCGCGCCGGCCTTCTTATAGGCTTCACCCCGGCGGAGCGCGTCGTCCATGCCGGTGTTCCGTATACCGTTCGTACGCCCGATAATGACGAAATCCTCGCTCCGTCTGGCGTCTGCTGCCTCCTCGATCTTTGCCGCCATCAAGTCTTGCGGGATCATGTGCTCGACACCGATGTGGTGGTGGGCGCGTTTTGGCAATACCTGATCCTCGATCTCGATGGCGGAGAATCCGGCGGCTTCGCTCATCGAAACGGTCCGGTGCATATGCATGGCGTCGCCCCAACCAGCCGCAGCGTCGAGCAGCAATGGTGCGTCGGTGACGGTCCGAATGTCGGACCCGGCTTGTACCATTTCCGTCAGATTAAGATTGGCTTCGATGACGCCTTTCGCGAGGCCCAGCGTGTTGCCGCCGAGATAAAGTGCGTCGAAACCCGCCCGTTCGGCCAAGATGGCCATCAGCGGGTTGAATACGACGGTGCCCAGCAGGACTTTGTCCTCGGCGATCCGTTCTTTCAGCGATTTCATCTCGCTTCCTCCTTGCGCCCCGCCACAGTAACGCAAATAAATAGGGGTCTGTCTATGTCCGGACGTTAAGGAAGACGGCGATGGTCCATACGAATATGGGATTGATCCCCGAATTCTATGTGCGCGATATTTCCGCGAGTCGGGCTTTCTACGTTGGCGTGCTCGGTTTCGATGTTCTTTTCGAGCGGCCGGAAGAAGGCTTCGTTTATCTCGCGCGCGAAGGCGCGGAACTCATGCTGGACGCCGTCGACCAAGGGCGCACATGGCTGGCGGCCGAGCTTGAAGTCCCCTTCGGGCGCGGGGTCAATGTGCAGATTTGGACAGCAGATGTGGACACGCTTTATAAGCAGGTCGAACAATCGGGCGCGCGCATATTTCTGGCTTTGGAAGAGGTATGGTACCGGACAGGCGTCACTTACGGCGGCAACCGCCAGTTTGTCGTCCAAGACCCGGATGGATATTTGCTGCGGTTTGCCCAGGACTTAGGGACGCGTAACGCCGTACCTTCATCTTGATGGGTCGGGAAACTAAGAGCGGAAGTCTTCGACCGACCTGATTGGTGTACCGTCCTTCAGGGAGATCGGTTTGGTCACGCTCACGTTATAGGCGGCGGAGAGAATGGCGCTCATGTGCCGGCCGAAGCCGCCGGCGACGACGAGCAAGAGGTTCTCGACGCGCGGCACGATGGGCATCATCGCGTCGTCGTTCTCGATATCGACGAAGCCCGGTTGCTTCACCGTTCCCCAGCCGCCCCGGTCCCGCAGCACACCGACCGGATTTTGCGCGCGGTCGAAGAGGAACTGGCGGGTCCGCTCCTTGCTCCAGTCGCGCTCTTGCAGCCAGTTGGCGGCCTCCGCGGTCAGTACCATCATTTGCTCGCCTTCGATGCCGCTGCGATAGGCGCCGTTGGCACCCAAGTGCCGCATCGCGGAGGCGCCGCTCTCCAAATACATCTCCGGGGTTTTCGAGACGAGGTCGTTGACGTTGTGGGGCGCTTCGGCGCACAGCGCAGTCACGGTGCTGGTCGCCGGATCAAAGCCCCGCTCAACATGGAGCGGTGTCCACGGACTACCTTCTTCGTCTTCGCCGGTGCAGTAGGAATATTTACCGGGATGGCCGTGGGTGGCCATATCGGTGACCGCCGGAATACCGCCGCCAATATTGATACAGATAAGGCGTACCGCCCGTCCAATGGTGGCGTTGGCACGCCAACCCTGACCGAAGCAGTTCTGCAGGCAATTGACCTCAAGTTCGGTGCGGACCGGTCCGTTGATGATCAGCAGATGCGCGCCCGGGTGGGTGGTTGTCTGACGTCCGTAAAGGTTATAGGGCGCCTCGACCATCGCCTCGATGGCCGTGATGACGACCGGCAGGTATTCAGGACGGCAACCAGCCATGACCGAATTGATGGCGACCTTCTCGACCGTCGCCTGACCGCCCCGCGGCACGATATCTGCGACAACCTCATGGCGATCACGATCGGTATATTCCAACATCGCCTCGACCAGCTCTTCGGTCGGCGGCACGATCGGCAAACCGTCGGTCCAGCCCTCTTCGTAAAAATGCTCATAGATTGCGTGGGCCGAGCTGCTCAGCTCGACCTCGCGCGCGACGGGGCCTTTTTCGCTCATTCCGGTGTCAGCCGGCGAGCAGCGCACGGACCACTGCGTCGTATTGCGACGAGACATCGGCCCGAATCTTGTCTTCCGGCTGGGCCGAAATCGGATGTTGGATGACCACCATCGGCAGGTCTTCCATCTTCTGCATCTTAGTCAGAAGACGGCCGTACTTGGCGAACGAATGGGTCACGACGGTAACGGTGGCGATGCCGGTGCGTTCTAGGGTCATGCAGTCATGGACACTCCACGACGTACACGACCCTCAATCGGCCGCAGCGGTTATCAATGCGTCGACTTCGTCGACCACCCTGTCTTTGATGTCCGGCGTCATGCCGCTGACGCTTTGTTTGCGATAGTGCCGGATATCGATCCCGGGAAACTGTTCCCGCAGCCGCTGTTCCAACTCGTCGAGGACAACGTCCGAGCGGTCCTTCGTGTTGTTCAGCAGGCCGACAACCTTACCGTCGAGCGTATTGAAGCGGCCCGCCAAAGCGTCCGTTCCTTCCTGCCCGTCTGCGGTCGGATCGAAGACGGTCAAACGTCCGCCATGATCTGAAGCCATTGGTTCATACTCCGAATAGACCGCCGCGCGGGCGGGGTTAATGTCCTTACATTACCACATCCGTGAGGAACTGTGAAATCGGACGGGTGATTTGAGGGTCGGACGCCCTATTATTTGTGCTACTGAATTGTGAAGGAGAACGTTATGGGATTGGAAATCGTTGGTTTTCCGCGCTCGAATTTTGTACGCGCGGTTCGCATGGTCGCGGAGGAGAAAGGTGTGGACTACGAGCTGGTCGCCGAGATGCCGCACTCCGACGTCGTAAAAGGGCTGAATCCAACGGGTAAAATTCCGGCGATGCGCCACGACGGGCTGGAACTCTGTGAATCGCTCGCCATCGCGCGTTATATCGACGACGCCTTCGACGGACCGAAAATGATCCCAGCGGACCCGAAGGCCGCCGCGCCGGTCAATCGCTTCACGGCCTTCTCGGCGACGGAAGTCGACCAACTGCTGATGCGGAACTACGTCGTCGAGTACGCCTTTCACAAGGACGAAGACGGCAATGTCGTTCGAACCAAGATCGACAAAGCGATCAAGCGCTTCCCGAAAATGTTCGCCATGCTGGAATCGGCCGTCGAGCCGGGCTGCTTCGGGACGTCCTCCTTCAGCATGGCCGACTGTTTCGTCATGCCGATCCTAAACGCCACGAATATGTTCGACGAAGGTAAGGAAGCCATCGCAAATTCGCCGAAATTGAACGACTATTTCGCAAAGATGCAGGAACGCCCGAGCTTTCAGGCAACGGCAAAATAGCCGATGGCGACCGGCGCTATTGATACGGGCACGGAGCAGTTGCTCTGCGAAGTGCGGGATCGGGTCGCGCTCATCACGTTGAACCGGCCGGAATCGCGGAACGCGCTCGGCGATACAATTACGCCGGCGTTGCGACGCCAGATACGGGAGCGAGGCAACGATCCGGATGTCGGCGCTTTGCTGATCACGGGTGCCGGGACGGCCTTCTGTGCGGGGGGCGATGTGAAGGGGATGGGCAACAACCGTCCGACGGTCGAATTGTCCCATGACCAGAAAGTCGCACGCCTGAAGGAACGGCAACGGACGTTGACCGGCGCTCTGGTCGCTGTTCGCAAGCCGACCGTTGCAGCGCTGCCGGGGCCCGCGGCGGGGGCGGGATTGGCGATCGCGCTTGCCTGCGACATCCGCATTGCGGCTGAGACGGCGTTTGTCAGTACAGGTTATGCACGGGTCGGTTTGTCAGGAGATTATGGGATCGCTTGGCTCCTGACGCGCCTTGTCGGTACCGCAAAGGCACGGGAGCTTCTGTTCACAGCGGAGCGGGTCGACTCAGCGACCTGTGAGCGGCTCGGTATCGTTAATCGGGTGGTGCCGGACGAAAGCTTTCGCGATGACGCTTTCGCGTTCGCCAAGTCGCTTGCGGAAGGCCCGGCCGTGGCGCTGCGTCAAATGAAGGATAATCTCGACGACGCGCTCACCGAGCCGTTCTTGACGGCGCTGGACGGTGAGGCGGAACGCCTGGTCGAGACCGCGCAAACGGCGGATCACAAAGAAGCCGTCCGTGCCTTTATCGAAAAAAGAAAGCCGAACTTTCAGGGACGTTGAACAAAAGTACCCTCGTGCTTCGACAGGCTCAGCATGAGGACACTTCCATCATTCTTGCCGCAGCGTGTCGAAGAGCGACATCCCAAACCGCCATTTCACGCTAGGTTACTTCGTAGACAAATACGGAGGTGAACAATGGCGAACAACATGCGCAAAGAATACAAGGCCATGCTGGAGGCGCCCGAATTATTGGTGATGCCGGGAGTTTTCGATGGGTTCAGCACAGCCATTGTCGAAAAAATGGGATTTAGAGCGGGATTCGTTTCCGGTGCGGGCATTAGTGAAAGCGCCCTCGGGCTCGCGGATTTCGGGGTCATGGGACTCGAGGACAATCTCAACCGGGCCCGGGCCTTGGTGGATATTTCAGGCATTCCGCTCCAGGCCGACGCCGATACCGGTTACGGCAATGCGGTAAATGTCTATCACACGATCCGAGCGTTCGAGAAAGCCGGCCTCGTTGGGGCTATGATCGAGGATCAAGTCTGGCCGAAACGATGTGGCCACATGAAGGGGAAGGACGTTATTCCCTTTGAGGAAGCGGTCTCGAAGATCAAGGCGGCCGCCGATGCGCGTGTCGATTCGGATTTCGTTATCATGTCCCGGACCGATACTTTCGCGGTGCATGGTCTCGACGATGTGATCGAACGGCTGAATGCTTTCGCGGAAGCCGGCGCCGACCTGATTTTCGCCGACGCGCTGCTGTCCGAGGAAGATATTATCAAGGTCGTCGAGAACACCTCGAAGCCGCTCTGCGTCAATATGGGATTCGGCCTCCGGACACGGTCCACGACTCCCTTAATCTCTGCCAAACGGCTGGAGGCGATCGGCGTCGGAGCGGTGATCTATCCGCGGCTTCTGACGGGCGCTGCCATTGTCGGTATGACACGCGCTCTGGAAGGTTTGCAGACGGCGATGGCGTCGGAAGAGGTGATCGAAAAACCTGAACTCGTGGCCTCTTTTGAAGACATTCTCGATCTTACGAAGTTCGAATTCCTGACCGGACTCGAGAAAAAGTACGCGACCGGCGATTAGTCGCAGGCAAGACATCTGGCGAATCCGGCATCGTCCTGTAGAGTCGCGTCGAGCAATTCGAGAGGAGTATCCGAAGCGATGAACTTCGATTTTTCGGAAGAACAAAACTTATTGCGGGAACAGGCCCGGCGGTTCCTTGCCGATAGTGCCGAAGGCAAGGCGCGGGAGATTCTGGAAGGCGAAGCACCGTTCGACCGAGACCTTTGGCGCGGCATGGCGGAACTCGGCTGGATGGGAACCGTCATTCCCGAAGAATTCGGCGGGATCGGGCTTAGTCATGAAGATCTATGTGTCTTGGCTGAAGAGATTGGACGCAGCCTGGCGCCGACGCCTTTCTCCTCCTCGGTTTACCTCGCAACGGAAGCCATTCTCTTGGCCGGGTCCGGCGATCAACGCGTGGATTACCTACCACGTTTGTCCGCCGGCGAGGCGATCGGCTGTTTCGCATTTGCCGAAGGAATCAAGAAGCCGAGCCCCGACACGATCACCGCAACCTTTGCGGACGGAAAACTAAGCGGCGTAAAGCATCCGGTGGCCGATGGCGATGTCGCGGATTTCGCCGTCGTTTTGGCAAAGACGCCGGACGGTGCGCCTGTGCTGGTTCTGGCGTCGCTCGAAGGCGTGAACGCAGAAGTCATGGAAACCGTCGACCCGAGCCGTTCCCATGCAAAGCTGACCTTCGATGGAACGTCCGCGGCGCTGCTTGGCAGTACGGGAGAAGGATGGACTCTCACCGAACGCGTACTCGATCATGCGGCTATCCTGATGGCTTTCGAGCAGCTCGGCGGTGCGCAGCAATGCCTTGAGCTTGCGACGGATTACGCGAAGAACCGGTTCGCATTCGGTCGCCCGATCGGCTCCTTCCAGGCGATCAAGCATAAGCTTGCGGATGTCTATATCGCGACGGAGCTCGCGCGCAGCCATGCCTATTATGGGGCCTGGGCGCTGACCTCCGATGCGCCGGACTTACCGGTCGCCGCCGCTGCGGCCCGCGTGGCTGGGAGCCGAGCTTATTATTTGGCATCGTCTGAGAACATTCAGACGCACGGCGGTATGGGTTTCACGTGGGAACTGGATTGCCATCTGTATTACCGCCGCGCGAAACTGCTGAACTTGGCACTCGGCGGTGAACGACGTTGGAAAGAAAAACTGATCGCGCGGCTCGAAACCCGCAACGTCGCGGCCTAAGGGAGAGCAGAATGGATTTCGAAGATACACCTGAAGAAGCTGCGTTCCGGGCCGAAGCTCGGGCCTTCCTCGACGCCAATGCCGAGCGAAAGACGCCCGGCACCGGGTTTGAAACGCCGGACAGCGTTGACGAACTGATCACCATGGCGAAGGCGTGGCAGGCCAAGAAGGCGGCTGCCGGATTTGCCGGTATCACACAGCCGAAAGAGTACGGCGGCCGCGGCGGCACGACGATGGAGCGCGTGATATACGATCAGGAAGAGGCTAATTACATCACGCCGATCGGCGTTTACGAGATTGGTCTCGGCATGTGCATCCCGACGATGCTGACCTATGCAACGGAAGAACAAAAACAGCGCTACGCACCGCCCGCCTTTCGGGGTGAGGAGATTTGGTGCCAGCTCTTCTCGGAGCCCCAAGCCGGCTCCGATCTAGCGAACCTGCGTTTGCGCGCAGAACGCGACGGCGACGATTGGATCCTGAACGGCCAGAAAATTTGGACATCCGGCGCGCATTTTTGCGATTACGGCGTCATCGTGACACGCAGCGATCCCACCGTGGCGAAGCACAAAGGCCTCACCTATTTCTTCCTTGATATGAAATCGCCGGGGGTCGAATGCCGACCGATTCATCAAATCTCCGGCGCGTCGAATTTCAACGAAGTGTTCTTCACCGATGTGCGTGTGCCGGATAGCCAACGGCTTGGCGAGGTCGGTGACGGTTGGCGGGTCTCCCTCACGACGTTGATGAACGAACGGCTTGCGATCGGCGAACGGCCGCCGCCGGGATTTGAAGAGGCGTTTCAACTCGCCAAGGAAGTCGAGTTGGAAGACGGTTTGGCCATCGAGGACGGCGGTGTGCGGGACAAGTTGGCCGATTGGTATGTCAATGGTCGTGGCGTCACCTTGACCCGGTTCCGCAGTCTGACGGCCCTCTCGCGCGGTCAGGACCCGGGGCCGGAAAACTCCATCGGCAAGGCGATTACGGGCAAGATGCGCCAAGACATCGCGTCCTTCGGGATGGATTTGATGGACATGTCGGGTGCGGTCTCGGATGCGGAGAACGCGCCGATGCGGGCCATGTTTCAAGACGCGTTGCTGTCGGCGCCGAGCGGTCGAATAGCCGGTGGAAGCGATGAAATTCTACGAAACATTATTGCCGAACGCGTCCTCGGTCTCCCGCAGGACGTCCGCGTCGACAAGGGTATTCCCTTCAACGAATTGGTGAAGAAGGAACGCGAAGGCTCCTGATTTAGACGTCGATCAGCAGGCGTTGCGGATCCTCGATGCATTCCTTGAGGCGGACGAGGAACGTTACGGCTTCGCGTCCGTCGACGATCCGATGATCGTAGCTCAGTGCTAGATACATCATTTTTCGGATCTTGATCTCGTCGCCGATCACCATCGGGCGTTTCTGAATCTTATGCATGCCGAGGATCGCGGATTGCGGCGGGTTGAGGATCGGCATCGACATGAGGGAACCGTAAACCCCGCCATTCGAGATCGTGAACGTGCCGCCGGTCATCTCGGCGACCGTTAGCTTGCCGTCCCGCGCGCGCCGGCCGAAATCGCCGATCGTGCGCTCGATCTCCGCAAAGGTCATCTGATCCGCATCGCGGAGAACCGGAACAACCAGACCTTGCGGCGTGCCGACGGCGACACCGATGTCGTAATAGTTCTTGTAGACGATCTGATCGCCGTAAATCTCCGCGTTGACGGCGGGTAGTTCCTGCAGCGCCAGGATACTCGCCTTTACGAAAAAACTCAGGAAGCCAAGGCGCACGCCATGCTTCTTCTCGAAGGAATCGCGGTACTCCGAGCGCAACTCCATCAACGTTGTCATATCGACTTCGTTGTAGGTGGTCAGGATCGCAGCGGTGTTTTGCGCTTCCTTAAGGCGTTGCGCGATGCGTTGGCGAAGGCGCGACATCTTAACCACTTCTTCGCGCGGGTCCTCCGGGCGCGGCGGCAACTCGCCGGCCGGAACCATCCCGGCGGTCGGCGGGGCGGGCATGGGGCGCGGTGCCGCCGGTGCCGGCGTGGGCGCCGCTGGTGCCGCACGACCGTTGGCGATGAAGGCTTCGACATCGGCTTTTGTCAGTTGACCTCTCTTGCCGGTTGCCGGGATCGCGGAAGCATCCAAGTTGTTGTCGTCGACCAGTTTACGGACAGCCGGTGAGAGTTTTGCGTCCGACGTTGCGGGCGCAGGCTCAGACGCAGGTTGGGGTGCGGGGGCCGGTTCGGCAGCAGGCGCTGCTGCCGCCGGGGTTTCTGCGGGAGCGGCCGGTGCCGCCGATGCGGTCCCGCCTTCTTCTAAGCTTCCTAAGATGGCGCCGACGGCGACTTCCGCGCCATCCGTCGCTTCGATGGCCGTCAGCACGCCGGCCGCAGGCGCGGGGACTTCGACGGTGACCTTATCCGTTTCCAGCTCGACAAGCGGTTCATCCACTTCGACGGCCTCGCCGATATTCTTGAACCATTTGAGGACGGTCGCTTCCGACACCGATTCGCCGAGCGCGGGGACCATGATCTGAACCGACATGCGCGGTACCTTTCCTAAGAAACTTTCCTAAACGGGTTTACGAGCGCCGCTTGCGCGCAGGTTTCTTGGCCGGTGTTTTACGGGCCGGCCGCTTCGGGGGCAAGGTGAGTGCTTCGTCCACCAATTTTTCTTGCTCCATTGTATGGCGGCGGAGCGAGCCGGTTGCGGGCGAGGCCGCTTCGGGCCGTCCGATATACTGTACGCGATCGCTTTTCGCTCCAATCTCTTCCAGTACATTCTCGACGCGTTCGCGAATGAAGAACCAGGCGCCCATATTGCGTGGCTCTTCCTGGCACCATACAACGTCGGCATTTTTGAACCGCGCGAGGTCGGTGGTCAGCGCTTTTTGCGGGAAGGGATAAAGCTGTTCGACACGCATGATGAAGATGTCTTTCAGACCCCGTTTGTCGCGTTCTTCGGCGAGGTCGTAATAGACCTTACCGCTGCACAATACGACCCGACGGATGTTCTCGTCTTTGTCGAGTTCTTTCGTCCAATGCCTGTCGTCCCAGAGAACGCGGTGGAAGGTCGTGCCGATTTCCATCTCACTGAGCGTCGAGACGCAGCGTTTATGCCGTAAGAGGGACTTCGGCGTCATGATGATCAGCGGTTTTCGGACCTCCCGCCGCATCTGCCGTCGCAAGACGTGGAAGTAATTGGACGGTGTGGTCAGATTGACGACCTGCAGATTGTCCTCGGCGCACAGCTGGAGATATCGCTCGAGCTTGGCGGAACTATGTTCGGGACCCTGTCCCTCATAGCCGTGCGGCAGCAACATTACGAGGCCGCTCATCCGAAGCCACTTCGACTCGCCGGAGGAAATGAATTGATCGATGATAACTTGTGCGCCGTTGGCGAAATCACCGAACTGCGCCTCCCACATGACCAGCGAATGCGGCTCCGCCAGAGAATAGCCGTACTCAAACCCGAGGACTCCAAACTCGGAGAGGGGGCTATCGATGACTTCGAACGGCGCCTGGCCGTAACGAATGTTGTTGAGCGGGATATGGCGCTCTTCCGTGGATTGATCGATGAGGACCGCATGCCGCTGGCTGAAGGTGCCGCGCTGCGAATCCTCGCCCGACAGGCGAACCGGCGTCGATTCACAGAGCAGGGTACCGAGGCCGAGTGCCTCTGCCGTGGCCCAATCGATGCCTTCGCCGGATTCGATCATCTTCCGCTTGGCATTTAGCTGCCGGACGATCTTGGAGTTCACGTTGAAATTCTGCGGCACTTCCGAAATGGCGTAACCGACCTCTTGCAGAAGACCGAGCTCGACACCTGTTTCACCGCGCCGCGCGTCGCCGCTGGCGAGTTGCATGCCGGCCCATCGGCCTTCAAGCCAGTCCGCCTTGTTCGGCTTGTAGCCGGTGGCCGCCTCGTATTCTGAATCCAGATAGGCACGGAAATCCTGCACTATCTGATCGGCTTCGCCTTTGTCGATGAGACCTTCGTCTTCCAAGTGCTTGCCATAGAGCGCCCGCGTGGTCGGGTGCTCCTTGATCCGCTTGTACATGATCGGCTGCGTGAATGCAGGTTCATCCGACTCGTTATGTCCGTGCCGGCGGTAACACCACATGTCGATCACGATGTCTTTCTTGAAGCGTTGGCGATATTCCATCGCAATGCGGGCTGTGTGCACGCAGGCTTCGGGGTCGTCGCCGTTGACGTGTAGGATCGGCGCCGAAACGATCTTGGCGACGTCCGAACAATACGGCCCCGAACGCGAATGCGTCGGGTTCGTGGTGAATCCGATCTGGTTGTTGACCACGAGATGAATGGTGCCGCCCGTGCGATAGCCCCGAAGCTGCGAGAGGTCGAGGGTTTCCGGCACAATCCCCTGCCCCGAGAAGGCAGCATCGCCATGCAACAGCAGGCCGAGGACTTTCTCGCGCTCTTCATCGCCTTTCTGGCGTTGTTTTGCGCGCACCTTGCCGAGCACCACCGTGTTGACCGCTTCGAGATGGCTCGGGTTTGCCGTCAATGACAAGTGAATGTTGTTGCCGTCGAAATCGCGGTCGGCGGAGGTGCCCAAGTGATATTTTACATCACCCGAACCTTGGACGTCCTCCGGGTTGGCGGTGTTGCCTTGGAACTCCGAGAAGATCGCCCGGTAGGGTTTTCGCATGATATTGGCGAGGAGGTTGAGGCGTCCGCGGTGCGGCATCCCGATAATGACTTCGTTTACGCCTAACTGGGCGCCCCGTTTGAAGATTTGCTCCATCAGGGGCACCATCGACTCGCCGCCGTCGAGGCCGAAACGTTTCGTGCCGGTGTATTTCCGGTCGAGATACTGCTCGAAAATTTCGGCCTGGGTCAGCCGTTCGAGGATCGTGCGACGCCCGAGATCCGTGAAGTCCGTCCGGTTGCGGATCCCCTCGATACGCTCCTGAATCCAGGCTTTTTCTTCCGGCTCCTGGATATGCATAAATTCGACGCCGATCTTGCCGCAGTATGTCTGTTCCAGGATTTTGACGATCTGGCGTAACGTTGCGCTTTCCAAGCCGAGCACATAGTTGATGAAGATCGGCCGGTCCATGTCGGCATTGGTGAATCCATAGGATTCCGGATCGAGTTCTGAATGCGGTAACGGTTTGACGATACCCAACGGATCGAGTTTGGAATGCAGATGGCCCCGCACCCGGTAATTCCGAATCAACATGAGCGCCCGAATCGAATCCATCGTCGCTTGGCGGATTTGCTCCGGTGCCGCGGCGATCGGCATATAGGGCATGCCCATCATGTGCGGAGGGAATTGTGGCCGTTCCATTCCGGCGGTGGCATCCGACATGGAGGGTGTGTCCCCATTGCCGCCGATCACGGATGTCGTCCGTGGTGCCCAACTGGCGCCCTGTTGTTCGGTCAGAAAGTTCTTTTCGTCGTCGCCGAGGCCTTCGAAAACGTCGACCCATTCGGCATCGACCGAACCTGGGTCTTGCAGGTAACGGGCGTACATCTGCGCCAAATACGTCTCATTGGCGCCGTAAAGGTAGGAATTGCTCTCGAAATCTGAACTCATGAAACCGCTCCCTTAAGGGGCGAGGCGGCCCGGGGTCCGCCCCCCGTTCTCCATGCTGTCGTTCTATCCTTTGCTGGCGGCGAGCATCGTCTCGCCGATGGCCGCCGGACTATCGGATACCAAGATCCCGGCGCTCTTCATCGCCTCGATCTTGTCACCCGCTGAACCTTTACCGCCGGAAATGATCGCACCGGCGTGGCCCATGCGTTTGCCGGGCGGGGCTGTTTGGCCGGCGATAAATCCACACATGGGTTTCTTGACTTTCGAGTCCTTAACGAACTGTGCGGCGTCTTCTTCTGCAGAGCCGCCGATCTCGCCGATCATGACAATCGCTTCGGTCTCGTCATCGCCAAGGAAAGCGTCGATGCAGTCGATGAAATTCGTCCCGTTGATGGGATCGCCGCCAATGCCGATGCAAGTCGACTGGCCGAGACCGGCAGCAGTGGTTTGCGAGACCGCTTCATAGGTCAGTGTCCCTGATCGGGAAACGATGCCAACTTTGCCACGCTTGTGAATATGGCCCGGCATAATACCGATTTTACATTCATCCGGGGTAATGACACCCGGGCAGTTCGGGCCGATCAAGCGGCTGTTCGAAGTTTGCAACGCACGCTTTACCCGCACCATGTCGAAGACCGGTATGCCTTCGGTAATGCAGATGATGAGTGGAATCTCCGCATCGATTGCTTCTTCGATCGCATCTGCCGCAAAGGGCGGCGGTACGTAGATGACTGTGGCATTTGCACCCGTGGTATCGACCGCTTGCTGCACGGTATCGAATACGGGCAGATCCAAATGTGTTGTCCCGCCTTTGCCGGGCGTGCAACCGCCGACCATATTGGTGCCGTAAGCGATCGCCTGCTCGGAATGGAACGTACCCTGGCTTCCGGTGAAGCCTTGGCAGATGACTTTTGTATCGTTGCCGACCCAGACCGCCATTATTGCGCCTCCTTCACGGCTGTAACGATTTTCTCCGCCGCATCCGCTAGATTGTCTGCGGTAATAATCGCGAGGCCCGATTCGCTGAGTATCTTCTTTCCAAGATCGACGTTGGTGCCTTCCAATCGCACGACCAGCGGAACCTGCAGGCTCACTTCGCGGGCGGCGGCGACCACGCCTTCGGCAATAACGTCACAACGCATGATGCCGCCGAATATATTCACGAGAATGCCTTCAACGTTCGGATCCGAGAGGATGATCTTGAAAGCGGTGGTGACTCTATCTTTCGTAGCGCCCCCGCCAACATCGAGAAAATTCGCCGGCTCGGCACCGTACAATTTGATGATGTCCATGGTGGCCATGGCGAGGCCCGCCCCATTCACCATGCAGCCGATACTACCGTCGAGCTTGATGTAGTTAAGCTCATGCTTCGACGCTTCGAGTTCCGTCGGGTCTTCTTCATCCTCGTCCCACATCTCGGCAATTTCCGGATGCCGGTAAAGGGCGTTGTCGTCGAAATTCATTTTCGCGTCGAGCGCGATGACATCGCCGCTGCCAGTCACGACGAGCGGATTGACTTCGACCAAAGACGCGTCGAGTTCCGTGAAAGCCTTATACATAGCCGTCAGAAGTTTGACGGCCGACGAAACTTGCTGTCCTTCGAGACCGAGACCGAAGGCGATCTGGCGGGCATAAAAGCCTTCCATTCCGAAAACCGGGTCGATCGCCACCTTAATGATTTTCTCCGGTGTTTTCTCGGCGACTTCCTCGATATCCATGCCGCCTTCCGTGGAGGCCATGACCGTTATCCGGCTTGTGACCCGGTCCATCAAGATACTCAGATAAAGTTCTCGCGCGATATCACAGCCGTCTTCGATGTAGACACGCTTTACTTCCTTGCCGGCCTCGCCCGTTTGCTTTGTGATGAGCGTCTGGCCCAGCATGGCGGTTGCATGCGCTGAGACTTCATCTATGGATTTGGCAAGACGGACACCCCCTTTATCCGGGTCCCCATCCTTAAAGCGCCCAGCGCCGCGTCCGCCGGCGTGAATTTGGCTTTTTACTACCCAAACCGGGCCCGGTAATTCTTTGGCCGCTTGTATGGCTTCGTCGGGTGTATAAGCGACGCCGCCATCCGGGACGGCAACGCCAAATTTTTTCAAGAGGCTTTTGGCCTGATACTCATGAATATTCATGCGATCACTCTGTCCGCCTTGTCGTCTAACCGACCTCCCCCAACCCTTCGTCTCAATTGGTAGTATAGCGATGAAGGGTTAAGGGAACTTTACCACTTGGCGTTATGTCCGCCGCAAGACTATTTCTTCTTGGCGGCCTTTTTCTCTTTGGCTTCCATGCGCTTCACGACATTCACCAAGGTACGAACATGGCCGACCGATGTCTTGAACGCTTTCTTCTCGGAAGCGTTAAGCGATATCTCAACAACCCGTTCCACGCCTTTGGCGCCAATGACGACCGGCACGCCGACATAGAGACCTTTCACGCCGTATTGTCCGCTCAGGTATGCAGCGCAAGGCAAAACGCGTTTCTTGTCGCGGAGGTAGGATTCCGCCATGGCGATCGCCGAAGAGGCCGGCGCGTAAAAGGCTGAGCCGTTACCGAGCAACTCGACAATCTCCCCGCCGCCGTTTGCCGTGCGCTTCACGATGGCATCGATCTTTTGCTTGGTCGTCCATCCCATCTTGATCAAGTCGGGAACTGGAATACCGGCCACCGTCGAATACCGGACCAGCGGAACCATCGAATCGCCGTGGCCGCCGAGAACGAAGGCCGTGACGTCTTCGACCGAAACGTTGAACTCTTGCGCCAGGAAAAGACGGAACCGAGCGCTGTCCAAAACGCCGGCCATCCCGACGACGCGGTTGTGCGGCAGGCCGCAAGCATCCCGGAGAATGCCCACCATAACGTCCAGCGGATTGGTAATGCAGATCACAAAGGCCTTCGGGCAGTACTTCTTGATGCCGGCACCGACTTGGCGCATCACATTGGTGTTGATGCCGATCAAATCGTCGCGGCTCATACCCGGTTTGCGCGGCACGCCGGCGGTGACGATAACGACGTCGGAATTGCGTAGCGCCGCGTAGCTGTTTGCGCCTTTGATCGAAGCATCGAAACCTTCGATGGTGGAGGCTTGCTCCAAGTCGAGCGCCTTGCCTTGCGGCACGCCTTTTACGATGTCGAACAGGACGACGTCGCCCAGTTCCTTCAGTCCCGAAAGTAGCGCCAGCGTTCCGCCGATTTGCCCGGCGCCGACGAGTGCGATCTTGTTGCGTGCCATGAGGTTGCTCCTCTGTCATCTAAGGCATGCGGGCGATACTTTTAAATAAGCCGGGTTTCGCCAGCCCGCTGCGGCGAAATCCATGAATTCTGTGCGTGTCCTACAGTGAATTCCGAGACAGGGCAAGCGATTGAAAATGGACCGGTCGGTCACGTCAAAGTGACTCTGGCCGCTTCGCACTTAGTTGTCGGCGTACTTGTCCCGCCAAGCGTTCATCGTCTGAAGGAGATCGGCGGCGGAAATAGCATATCCGGTCGGCAATGACTCTTCGACGGCTTGGCCAATTTCGGGGTGCAGGTACATGAACTCGACTGTTGTTCCCATGAAACGCCGACGTGCGACGAACGGAGCGACTTCGTCCCACGGGAAGAACCGCGACTTGTACAATTCGCGGATTTCAAACCCATCTTTCGTCAACTTTAAATGCGACGCGCCTGGGAAGTGTGCGGAGAGCAAGATGATTGAACCGGTTGTCAAAATCAGGGTGACAAGATAGGCGGCGGGAATCTCCATGCGATCCGTATGGGCCAGTTGGATCAAATACGCTGAAAATCCGACGCAAACGACGGAGAACAAGATGTTTCTCGGTAACGAGGGAAAGACGACGAATTCGTCTTCGTTGTTTGGGTCAGATTTCATCCGTTGGCCGATTCGTGTGGGAGATCGATATACTCGGGCGATTGCATTTCCATCAGGCGGCTCACCGTGCGCTGAAACTCGAATGCATGAGTGCCGGCAGCATGGAGTTCCTCCGGCGGCGCATCGGCCGACGCGACGAGATTGACCTTCTTTTCGTAGAGAACGTCGATCAAATTCATGAAACGTTTCGCCTCGTTTCGCATTTCCGCGGTCATTTGCGGTATGCCGCTGAGAACCACCGTATGAAAATTATTGCCGATGGCAATGTAGTCCTCTGCACCCAGTGCTTGCTGGCACAGATCTTCAAATTCGAAATAAGCCACACCGCGTGCCGATTTCGGCACGTCGATCTCTCGGCCTTTGACAGTAAGCGCCTCCGTTTCGATGCGGGCTCCCTCGGTCAATTCCGCAAAGGCCAGGTCGAGTGCGTGATGAGCATCGGTGTTTAGCGGTGTGTGATAGACCTGCATGCGCCTGAGGCGCGCCTGGCGGTAGTCGGTCGGCGACGCGAGTTCCAAGATGTCGAGACGCTCTTTTATCAATTCGATAAAGGGCAAGAAGCGGTCTCGTTGAAGGCCATTCATATAAAGATCGTCCGGCGCGAAGTTCGACGTGGCCACAACGACCACGCCCGCTTCGAGAAACCCTTCGAACAGTCGACCCAACATCATGGCGTCGGCAATATTCGCAACATGAAACTCGTCAAAGCATAGCAGAGCCGATTTGCCGGCGATCTCCTGTGCGATTCGCGGCAGCGGATCGACTTCGTTCCGCTGCTTATCGGGCGACTGTCGCCAGGCATGAATGGTATCGTGGACCTCAATCATGAACTCATGGAAGTGGATGCGTCGTTTACTAGAGACATCCGCACCCTCGAAGAATAAATCCATCAACATGGACTTACCGCGTCCTGCAGGTCCAAAAATATAGAGACCGCGTGGGGCGGTATTCTTTCGGCCTGTCAGTCCGATGCGCGCCAGCAGGCCGCCGGAATCCGCGTTCGGTTGGTATCTGCGCAAAGATTCGTGGAGCGTCTGTAGCTTTTCGGCGGCCTTCGCCTGAAGCGGATCTTCCTGAATCTCATCTGCAGCCCGAAGCGCTCGATACGCTGCAAGGGGTCCGTCAGTATTGTTCGGCAAAGCGGTCAAGAAGATCTAGAAGCGGTAGTTTATGGTCCAAAGCACATCGTGGCCGAAATGATCATCCGCCGTAAAAGTGCCGCCCGCATTGGGTTCGCCCGATTCCAATTCGCCTAAGCTGATGAAACGATATCCTAGATCGGTATCCCAGCGATCGGCGAAACGCCAAGTAACGCCAAGGTGTGCGCCCCATGCAAAATTGTGCGTCCGTTCGTCGAAATTTTGCTCGCCGCCATTCGATAGATCTGACAGCCGAACGCTGGAATGGTTCTGCGCCCAGCCGACACCCCCGCCGAAATACGGCGTAAAACTGGAGGCGTTTCGGTATTCGTATGTCAGGTTGACCAGTCCGCTGAGCGTTGCGAGATTGTTCTCGTATCCGCGAACCGGGAGCCCCGTATCTCGCAAATCGTGGTCGAAGCGATAGCGATATGCGATCTCGATATCTGTACGTATCGGAAGCGATTTCCAACGATAGCCGAAAATGAACGCGTTTCCGGCGACAATATCCGTATCGTTATTGATTTGAAGTGCGCCGACGAAGTTTTGGCTCTTTGTGTCGTCGACTTCCGCGAAGCTGCCAATAAAACGGAAACCGACATAGTGGCCGTAATCGCCCTTTCCGGCAAAAGCCGGGGACGCCGCGCCTAAAAGGACGCTAACCGCGCCCAATACCGCAAGCCACCTAAACTGCATCGTCTCCCTCACGACCGGCTATTTGTGACGTTATTTCTTCTCTGCCGGTTTTGATTGAAGGTATTTATGCAAAACCGTTGCCAGGATGTCGAGGTAAATCAACATCATAATGCAGCATTGGCCGTTCCCCGAGGGCGCGAAGTCGTTCCTCACTTGTCGTCGAGGACAGAGAACGCCAAACTCTTGGGGTCCCTCGCAGGCTTAGAGAGAACGAGGCCGATGAATATTTTGCGTCGACGCTTTCTTTTGATGTCTGCGTCCGCCTTTGCGATGAGCCGGCCGGTTTTGGCTGCCGTCCCATCGGACCTCGACGTGGCGGTGATTTGTGCCGGTATGGCGGGACTCGCCGCTGCGCAAAGGTTACGGGCGGGTGGACTGCGCGTGGCCGTTTTGGAAGCGCGCACCCGAATCGGTGGTCGTGCGTTTACCGAACATCAAAGCTTCGGCGTCCCGTTCGATCATGGCTGCGCCTGGACTCATGCAGACGCTGCCAATCCCATTGTCGAGATCGCGGATGATCTTGGTTTTCGGAGAATCTTGGACGCCAATCAATCCCGTTTGTTCGACAAGAATGGGCAAATGCCCGAGACGGCGAACCTGCGCCTGGACGCCGCGTACGGTCGTCTACAGGCAATGATCGAGGAGGTTGGACATGCGAATCGGGACACGTCGCTGTTGGAAGCATATTCGCATTCGGGCGCAATCGAACGATTGGCACGCGAAACTGTCGCCCACTTTCAATTCGGGGTGGAGCCCGACGATGTATCAACAAAGGACGCCTTCAACCGTATCCCGGTCGGCAATCTCTACCTGTTGCCCCGTGGGTTCGGTAATTTGGTACGTGGATTTGGCACCGGAATCGACGTCTCGCTATCGACACCGGTTAGAAACGTCGATTGGCACGCGGACGTTGTGCGGCTGCGTACGCCGAATGGCGTCGTTCGCGCTCGCGCGGCGCTCACTACCGCGTCAACGGGGGTATTGGCCGGTGGGGGTATTCGGTTCACCCCCGAATTGCCGGTCTGGAAGCAAGAGGCGTTTGCGACCCTGCCAATGGGGACTATGAACAAAATCGCGATCCAGTATCGTCGAGGTACGATCGACGCGCCGCCGGGAACCTGGTTGCTGGGCCGCGGTGCGGGGAATCGTATCGTCCGTTTCCAAGTCGATCCGTTCGATGGCGGTTTGGTCGTCGGACACGTTGGCGGCGCTGCCGCCGGCATCTTGGAGAGCGAAGGGGCGCTGGCGTCAATCGACTGGGCGCGGCGCGAATTGCGAAAGCTGTTTGGAAGTCGGGTTGAAGGCGGCTTCCGTCGAGCGCGCGTTACGCAATGGGCGAGTGATCCGTGGGCGCGCGGCAGTTTTGCCGCAGCACGGCCCGGTTCCGGGCGAATGCGACAAGTCCTTGGCCTTCCGGTGGGCGGTAAAATCTATTTTGCCGGTGAGGCTTTACACCCTGTATGGGCCGGACAGCTCGCCGGTGAGTATCTATCGGGACGTTCCGCCGCGAAACAGATCATCCGCGATTTCGGCTAGATAATGCTTTCGTAACGGCGCCGAAATTAGCGGTTGGCCCGCGCGAAATGATCCTCCATTTCTCGGCGGATCCGGTATGCTTCGGTGGTTTCGTCGATTGCAACGTCAGCCCAGCCGATCTGGCGACCTTCCGGAATATCGCGTTTCAGTTTGACGTTATGTGCGAGGCCGATCGGCAATCCGCCGATCTTCAGCGAATCGTCGGCCGGCATCAGTTTCCCCCAAACCGTGTACCCACCTTCGCCATCCAGAATCTCGCCCGCTTTAAGGGGGCGTTTCGCCGTGGCAACCACGTCGCCGCGCCAATCGTCCGGCGATCCCGTGGATTCGCCGCGTAAGGCGGCGTTTGCAACGGAGATACCAAGCTCGAGACCGATCAAGTGAAAGGGTTTGTACATCGCGGCATATTTGCCGTCGGCGCTTTCCGTTAATCCGTACTGAGCAAAACACTCGCGGACGTAATCGTCCGGGGCTTCCAATGTTGCGAAGACACCCCACCGCAGATCGTTCACGACCTCTCGCGAATCGCGCTCGGAACTGGAGATCACTTCGACTTGCCCTTTGTGATCTAAAACGCCGCCTTCGGATTTCGGCCGAAGGACATGCGTGAGGTCCTGCGTGCCGCAGGGCGGAAATTTCAGACCGTCGGGCGCGGGAGTCAGCCCAGTGGCGTTTGCGACGGCGGCCATCTCGATGCTGGACTTGGTCCCGTCGAGGAACGAATTAAACATCTGGCTATTGAGGCCGGCCGCAGCGGCTTCGTCCGGTGTCAGGTTCTGACCGTAGTGGGACCAGACCGTATCGGGCGTCGAGGCATGGTACTCGGGCAGATACTTCGTCCCTTTACCGGCCGAGACGACGTCGAAACCGGCAGCGCGGGCCCAGTCGACGATCTCTGCGATCAATGCTGGCTGATCGCCATAGGCGAGGGAGTAGACGCCACCTGCGGCTTCGACTTTGCGGGCTAGAAGCGGGCCGGCCAGCACATCGGCTTCCACATTCACCATCACGATATGGCGGCCATACTCGGCCGCGAGCAAGGCATGACGGATGCCAAGCGCCGGAATACCGGTGGCGTCGATCACCACGTCTAAGCCGTCCGCGGCGACCAAGGCATGACTGTCTTCCGTAATGAACGTACGGCCGGTCTCGACGGCATCTTCAAACGAGCTGGCCGCGAACTGCTCGTCGGGCCAGCCGACGCGGCGCAACGCGTCTTGCGCGCGGTCCGGTGAGAGTTCCGCAAGGGCCATGATGTGCGTACCGGGTGTGCGACGGGCCTGCGCTAAATACATCGAGCCGAACTTGCCGGCGCCGATCACGCCAACGCGAACGGGTCGGTTCTCTTCGGCGCGTTGCGCCAATAGACGAACAAGCGTCATGTATTCTCAACCTATCTGGGGGGGTGAAGTGTCTATCGGGTTATTCCGCCGCGACCGCGCTTTCGTCTTTTAGGCAATCGTCGGGCAGGCATTCGATCGGCGTGAAATCCCGATGCGCGATCCATTCGGCGCGTTTGAAGCGCCGGATGTGGTTGTCGACATGGCATAGCGACAAATAGACGATCGTACGATCGAAGGGCGACATATTGCTGGGCGAACCGTGCACCAGATTCGAGTTAAACATGATCACTGAGCCGGCCTTGCCTTTCGGTGCGATGATGCCGCCTTCGTCGACGAGCCGGGTAATCGTCTCATCGTCGATGGTCCAGAGCGGATAGCTCGTCGTCTTCAAGTCGTGGCCGGCTTCGATCACGCCGGCCTTATGACTGCGCGGAATGAACATGAGTGCGCCGTTGAACTCGGTAACGTCTTCCAGGAACAGTGCGATGTTCATGGCGCGGGGTTCCGGCATTTCGTCGTCGCGGTGCCATGTG
Organism: Rhodospirillaceae bacterium; assembly: GCA_002716125.1. Lineage (GTDB taxonomy): Bacteria > Pseudomonadota > Alphaproteobacteria > UBA8366 > UBA8366 > UBA6544. The sequence goes on along the minus strand of PAZH01000011.1, from coordinate 22,867 downwards.
CCGAAATCTTGATGCCATTGCCAGACATCGCCGTTGAACGCAGCCTTCGCGTTTATCTTGAACTGATGCATATAGACGTCCCCGCCGAGCAACTGCTTTACCGGGTTCACCAATCGCGGATGTCGGCCCAGGCGATGATAGACGTCATTATAATTCTGTGCTGCAAAGGCGGTACGCGCGGTCGTCCCGTCTTTCTCGCGAAAGACTTCTTGGCGGTCCATCGCGAAAATCCGGTGGGCTTCGCGATTGAGGAGCGCAACTTCGTCCGCGTCGAAAACGTCTTCGAAGAACAACCAGCCTTCTTCGTCGAATTGCTTGAGTTGTGCATCATCCAGTGCCAGCATCATGGCCTCGTCCTCCAGGTTAGCGGGCAGTATTTCCCGTCGGATGAAGCCTGGCAAGACGGGTCATTTACTCCGCCGTTTCCAACACGTGCGTCTTCATCAGTCCGGCGACAGCCTTTGCATTGGCATCCGTCGAAGATTCCAGCGCATCGACGACGCGCTGCTGGTCTCCGGCAGGGCGGTTCTGGCTTAGCTTGAACTTGCACTGAATCCGTTCGATTGGGATTTCGAAACTGACGATTGCGCGCAGCATACCGTCGATGAAATCGGTATCCACATCTTCCATCCGCCACGGCATATCGAACTGCGCTTCGTAGTGGTTCACAAGGTCTTGCTGGCCGGCATAGACGGTCTGCGGATCGTCGATGACGACGGGCGTGCCGTAGACATGCGCCGTTGTATAGTTCCACGTGGGCACGGCCTTGTCCGCGTTGTACCAACTCGGCGTGATATAGGTGTGCGGCCCCGGAAAGACGACGAGTTGAGGTTTGCCGTTGGCAAAACTCTCCCAATGCGGGTTGGCGCGCGCCATGTGTGCGACGAGTTTCTCTTCGCCGGTGCCGCCGGCAACCAAAAAAGGCAGGTGGGTGACATACGGCTCGTCGTCGATGACGCCCGTCAGGTATCCCCAACCGGTCGTCCGGATGAAGTCAATCTGTGTCTGCCGGTCGTTCACGGCAAATAAGTCCGGCATATACATGGTTTCTCTCCTCGCTCGGATTGTGCGCGGGCGACTTGTACGAAACAAAAAGGCCCCGCCAATGTGCCAATTTGCAGAACTTCGGCGGGGCCATTATGGCGTCGATATGTGGGACGGTTAGCCTTGTCGTTCCACCAACATCTTTTTGATCTCGGCGATGGCCTTGGCCGGGTTGAGGCCTTTCGGGCAGGTCGCCGTACAGTTCATGATCGTGTGACAGCGATAAAGGCGGAAGGGATCCTCTAGGTTATCGAGGCGTTCGCCCTTGTGGTCGTCACGGCTATCCGCGAGCCAGCGATAGGCTTGTAGGAGAACCGCCGGGCCCAGATACCGTTCGGAGTTCCACCAATAGCTCGGGCAGCTCGTTGCGCAAGAATAGCAAAGGATGCACTCGTAGAGACCGTCGAGCTCTTTTCGCTCTTCCGGCGTCTGCAACCGCTCGCGGTCCGGCGGATTCTCGCTCGACTTAAGCCAAGGCTCGATCGACGAAAGTTGCGCGTAGGCGTTTTTCAGGTCCGGCACCAAATCTTTCACAACCGACATATGCGGCAGCGGGTGAATGGTGCAGTCGCCCTTGCTGTCGTCGATATAACGCGTACAGGCCAACGTGTTCATGCCGTCGATATTCATGGCGCAAGAACCACAGATACCTTCGCGACAAGAGCGTCGGAAGGTGACGGACGAATCGACTTCGTTCTTAATTTTGATCAAGGCATCGAGAACCATCGGACCGCAATTGTCGAGATCGACCTCGAACGTATCGATACGTGGGTTCTTTCCGTCGTCCGCGCTCCAACGATAGATATTGAACCGCTTGACCCGTGTTGCACCTTCGGGCGCCTTATGGGTGACGCCTTTGGTGATTTTGGAGTTTGCCGGGAGGCTAAATTCGACCATCTATCGTTCCCTTAATAGACCCGCGCCTTCGGCGGGAAGACTTGTACATCGTTGGTGAGCGTTTGCATGACGACCGGGCGGTAGTCGATTTTGACATTGCCGCCGTGATCGACCCAGGCGAGGGTATGTTTCATCCACTCGTCGTCGTCGCGATCCGGATAGTCCTCGCGGGCGTGTGCGCCGCGCGATTCCGTCCGGTTGGCTGCGGATGCCATCGTGACCATCGATTGGTCGAGCAGATTCTGCAGCTCCAAGGTCTCAACCAGATCCGAGTTCCAAATCATTGAATCGTCGGTGACTTGCAGATTGTCCCGCTTGTCGATGGCTTCCTGCATCAGCTTGACGCCCTCGTCGAGGACTTCGCCCGTCCGGAAAACAGCGCAGTTGTTCTGCATGACGCGTTGCATTTCGAGGCGTAAGTCAGCCGTGCGAACCTCACCTTTCGCGTGCCGCAACTTGTCGAGCCGGTCGAGCGATTTTTGCTCGCCGCCTTCGGGCACGGGGCGAATGGCTTCGCTCGGGTCGACCACTTCGGCGCAGTGCTTGGCAGCTGAACGGCCGAAGACGACCAAGTCGAGCAACGAGTTCGAGCCAAGACGGTTGGCACCGTGCACCGACACACAAGCCGCTTCGCCGATCGCCATCAATCCGGGGACCGTTGTCGCATCGCCATTGGTCTTGTTCAGGACGTCGCCCTGATAGTTTGTCGGGATACCGCCCATATTGTAATGGCAAGTCGGGATCACCGGGATCGGCTCCTTGTTCACATCGACGCCGGCGAAAATCCGCGCCGTCTCGGAAATGCCGGGGAGGCGTTCTTCGACAACGGCCGGATCCAAATGCTCTAGATGTAGATGGATGTGGTCGTTATCGCCGCCGACACCGCGGCCTTCTCGAATTTCGATCGTCATGGACCGGCTGACAACGTCACGGGAAGCCAAGTCCTTCGCGGATGGGGCATAGCGTTCCATGAAGCGCTCGCCTTCCGAGTTGGTCAGGTAACCGCCTTCGCCGCGAGATCCTTCGGTGATCAGAGCGCCCGAGCCGTAGATGCCGGTCGGGTGGAACTGCACGAACTCCATATCCTGCATCGGCAAGCCGGCGCGCAGCACCATGCCACCGCCGTCGCCCGTGCAGGTGTGGGCCGAAGTCGCGGAGAAATAGGCCCGTCCGTATCCGCCGGTGGCCAAAATGACCTTTTTAGCAGCGAACCGGTGGATGGTGCCGTCGTCGAGGTTCCAAGCGACAACACCGCGGCAGGCGCCCTCGTCGTCCATGATCAGATCGGTGGCGAAATACTCGATAAAGAACTCGACCTGATGCTTAACCGACTGCTGATAGAGCGTGTGCAGCATCGCATGGCCGGTCCGGTCGGCGGCGGCACATGTCCGCTGGGCAATGCCCTCGCCGTAATTCGTCGTCATGCCGCCGAAGGGGCGCTGATAAATCTTGCCGTCTTCGGTCCGGCTGAAGGGCAGGCCGTAGTGTTCGAGCTCGATGATCGCGGGAACCGCTTCGCGGCACATATACTCGATGGAGTCTTGATCGCCGAGCCAATCCGAACCTTTAACGGTGTCGTACATGTGCCAGCGCCAGTCGTCCGGCCCCATATTGCCGAGAGAGGCGGAAACGCCGCCTTGCGCGGCCACCGTGTGGCTGCGAGTCGGGAAAACCTTCGATATACAAGCGGTCTTTAAGCCCGCTTCGGCCAAACCAACCGTGGCGCGAAGCCCGGCGCCGCCGGCGCCGACAACGACCACGTCATAAGCGTGATCAATAATTTCGTATGAGTCGGCCATGGCCTTTAACCTCCGAACGCGATCTTGAGCACCGCAAAGCCTGCGGCGATAGCCAGCGCAAATGTAATGAGTTTCTGGCCCATCATCAGGACCACTTTAGCGCCTTCGCTGTGGACGTAATCCTCAATCACAACCTGCAGCCCGAGCTGCATGTGATGGAAGGTCGCGATAATCAGCAACACCATCATGATGGCGTTGAAAGGTGACCGCATCCATGCGATGGCCGTATCGTATGACGCTCCCGTCAGGCCGATCATGGCAATGGCAAACCAGATCACCAAGGGGATCAGTGCGACGGCGGTCACCCGTTGCATCCACCAATGATGCGTGCCGTTCTTGGCGGAACCGAGGCCGCGAACCCGGCCGAGTGGCGATTGCATACTCATCACATCGCTCCCGTCATGTTGTAGGCGGCGACCCAGGCTAAAACGGTCAATACGATGGATGCGAAGCCCACGAAATAGCCGGATTTTGCCGCGGTATCGAGCTCGAAACCGCGGCCCGTATCCCAGACGAGGTGCCGGATGCCATTGCACAGATGGTAAAATAAGGCCCAGGTCCACCCGAACAGAAGTAGACGGCCGAACCAATGTCCGATAAAGCCCTGGTAAGCGGCATAGCGATCTGGGCCCTCGGAGAGCGCGAGCAGCCATCCCACCAATAGGAGCGTGCCGACTGCTAAGCCGACGCCTGTCGCCCGATGTAAAATCGATAGCGCCATGGTCCATTGCCACCGGTAAATCTGCAGATGCGGTGACATCGGTCTTTCGTTTGTACTCATCCGACCCTCGTTTGTTCCCTTCGACGCACGACGGACTCGCGCGCATTCCACCCAGCAGAATCTGGCTTAGACCTCTTTCCCCTTCTAGTCAATTGTTCCGCGTGTTTTCGCTGGCAAGATATCGCTGAGCGCAGGTGCGCGTTCTGTTGATTTTCTATGACTTCTACGTGTCCCTGGGGGCACTGGATCACTGATTCCCCATCCGGGTGTGGATAACTTTGTGACAGGCGGCGGGACGGGTTGTGCATATCTTCGCACGTTATGCACAAGAGAATTTCAGATGATCCGATTCTGGCGTGGCGCACGCTCGCGGTTTCGCGAGAAGATGCTCGTCGAGATGCGAAAGCATTGTGAGTTCGTGGTCTCCTGAAAGTCTGTTTGGGCCGTAACCGGATTTTCGAAAACAGACAGACTGATCGGAGTTGGACTCTCGGTCCAGGGTGGTTGGGCTTTTGTCGGCCGCCCCGGGTTCAGCGGTTTCTTCCGGCTTCGGTTGGTGGAAAGCGGAAGGCGGGCAAGCGCGGTCGTCCTTGTGACGGCAGATTGCGCACCGAAACCGTCGGCAGGGCGATGCTGCGGCATGCGCCGGTCCCTTCGGGGACGACTCGCGAAGGTCTGTCGGCAGAATCGGAGAATGCCTTTGCCGCGGTTCGGTGGGGTCACCCTGTACGCCACGAACCGTGGGAGGAGCGGCGGTCTTACGACCAATGTTTCTCGGTCGGTCCCGGCGCCGGATGGTTGTCGAAACGATCGGCGGCAAATGCAGAAGCGCGATACAGCGCGGCTCGTTGGTCAAACATTCCGTTGGTGGGCTTTGCCAGGGTGCCATTGAAGGGAACGGGCGACACTGAAATAGCTTTCGAATTTCGCGGAGCTTAACGCTCCAGAAGGCGTCGGACCCGTTCTGGCCCAATTCGTACCGGTCCAATCACCGGTCCGAGCCAGGAACAAGGTCTCGACGCCTTCTCTTTTGGACAAGCGGAAATTGGGCGTTAGGCGACCAAGCTGAAGAGCTGCCGCGGATCGATGGTGTCGGAGACGTCGACATCCAGACCGCCGGCGCCGGCCAATCCAGTGCCGCGCGCCGGGCCTGTTCCGCCAGTGGCAGAGCGGAATCGTGCTTCAGGATCGAAGGCCGGGTCCTGTTCGGGGGTGATTGAACGGCCGAATCCCTGAGCCTCCGCTTCCCGTCGTCTCTGACTCTCCTGCGACTCTTTGACTTGCTCGTTTTCCTCTTCACGGATTTCCTGGCGAGCCTGCAAGATCTTGCGTTCCGCTTCTGCGGCAACACGACGGTCTTGCGCCGACGGTTCCTGCGGTGCCAAGGCAGCGCGTTTGACCTGTTGCATCTTTCGAATTGTGGCCCGTGGGTTGCCTGGAACAGCCGACGTATCGATCGAGACTTCACCGGCGACTGCGTAGAACTTGCCGTCCGGGCCGCGAACAAACCGGAAGCGTGGGGCACCCGCATAGGGGCCACCGGCGGCCGCGTGCGCCTGCTCATGCGCGCGAACCTCAGCGTCTCGGCGTTTTAGTTCCTCCACTTTTTGACGGTCTTCTTCGGTTAAGCCGTCAGGGCCTTTCTCGTCGCTGTCTTTGACCAGCTTCGTGCCGGAGGCCGAAGCCTTGTCGACCGGGCCACTGGCCTGTTCTTCCGCGTCGGCTGAGGTCTGCCGGGCGACCTTGCGGCTATCTGTGACGTCACCCGCGTTCAACGGTTGATTTAAGGGCTTTTCGGGGCTGATGGGGTCGTTTACTTCGAGCGGTGTTGCTTTATTCGGGTCTACGGTTGCGAGACCTTGCGTTTCCGTCACGTTTTCAACGCTCAGCGGTGCTGTCAGCGCTTCCAGCGAATTAAAATTCTTCGCTTCGGGGAGGCCGATTTCGGTTGCGGACGCAGGCGGCTCGACGGCGCGCAGCGATACGGAATCGCGCACACTAGATCGCGTCGCCGAAAGGACGGCACTTGATGCCGTCACGACCGGAGTCGATGTGCCTTCTGCAATCAACTCAGCCACCTCATGGTGCCACAATGCCGGTAATTCACCGGCAAGGCCTAAAAACACGAACGCCCCAGCGAGGCCTTTTCCAGGCTTCACTAGGGTCGCGCACGGCTAAAATGTACGAAAAACCGCGTCGAGAGTCAAAGGGCGCGAGTCTTTATCCCGTTAACCACGTTACGAAAAGCGGCCCTAATCTCTTCGTAGGCCGGTCGTTTAAAATCGACGGTCATTTCCGGCAGTTCCTCGAGATCGGCCCATTTCCAGGCTCGGAATTCGGGGTGTTCGGTCTCGATATTGATATCCCCATCCGTTCCGAGAAACCGAAGCGCGAACCATTTCTGTTTCTGACCCTGAAAGCGGCCTTTCCAGGCAGTCTTCGACAATTCCGGCGGCAATCGATAGTAAATCCAGTTCTCGTAGGCCGAGACGATTTCCGCTTTCGCCGTGCCGATTTCTTCCTCCATTTCACGGAGAGCCGCAACCTCAGGTGTCTCGCCTTCGTCTATGCCACCCTGCGGCATCTGCCAATGGTCGCCCGGCAGGTCGTTGCGCGCACCGACAAATATCTTGCCGTCCGAATTGATTAAGAGGATGCCGACACAGGGGCGAAACGGCCGTTCGTCTTCCGCTGGTTTCGTCACGATTTGGTCTTCTTCACGGTCGCGACCGCAGAGAGAGGCGCCAAGACAATTTGGTTCGGGTCGAGACGGTTCAGCCAATTCTTCAATCGCAGCATCGTAATCGGGTAGGGACGGACGATGACGACCGCGAATTTATTTTTGGTCGCCAATTCCGTCACTTGTCGCAATTTCCGGTCAATGGAGCCACGATTGGGCTCGGTATCCGCAGAAATATCGACCACCGTATACGGCAGGCCGACCTCTTGAGCCGCAACACCGAGAACGGAAAACGGGCTGACGCGCGTGTCCAGCATCATTAGGCCTCTGTTCTTCAGCTGCTGAACAATCGGCCGCAACGCGCGTTTCTCGTTCGCAAAGCGCGATCCCATGAAATTAAAAACCCCGACATATCCGCTGGCTCGGCTTAGCACCCAATTGAGGCGTTTGATATTTTCTTCCTGACTGTTGGCCAGCATAAGGCCGTTGGGTCCCGGATCGTTGCGCGGGTAATCGCTTGGCTCCATCGGCAATCCGAGCAGGACTTCATGGCCGTCGTCGCGGGCTTGCTGTATCCAATCGCCGAGACTGCGGGCATAGGGTGCAAAACCGAGCGTAATCTGCCCTGGTAACTCGGTGATGACCCGCTGCGTCAACTGCGGGGAAAGGCCGAGATGGGTGACGACCACGGCAATCCGCGGGCGCGTGTCGCTCTTATTGAAGGGGCCGGCGTAGACGCGCCAAGCTTGCCGGCCAGCTTCGTCGATCTTTGGCAGCGAGCCTTGATCGCTCTGTTCGACGAGTTTCTCGTCGGGATGCGGATTCATTTGGTCGGTGGTCGGCGCACCGAGTTTTTGATCGGACACCGAAAGGGAGACGACTTCCGCGGGTTTATCCGCGGCGGGCTTCTCGGCAGACGCCGTTGCCGCCTCGTCCTTCTTGCCAAGCAAGCGGGACAAGCCCGCTTTCAAATCCTCGTCGCCGCCCCCGGCGGCTTGCGGGGCAGCGCCCTCCGAACGTGACGCTTCCGCACCCTCTTGTTGTCTCGTTTCGCGGGCCTCCGCGTCTTCCGAAGGCGAATCGGCCCGCTCGGCGACTTGCGCCGGTGCGGGTTTCTTTTCGGTCGGCGGCGGTTCGATCACCCGACGTTTGGGGCGGACTTGAATGGTGATTTGCGGGCGGTCCTCTTTCAACTCCTCCATGATGCTGTCGGAAGCCAACCAAAGATAGGCGACAACACCGCCGACCAATGCGACGGCTCCGCCCCAACCCGCGAGCAGAAAAATCCAAGGCAGGTTTGGATTCGATTCGCTGGGCCTTAGGTAAGCGTCTTCCTCATCATCGAAATCGTCGATGACGGGCCGATTGTTCCGCTTGGTTAAAAAAGGAAGCTTCAGGGTTCTTCTTTCCTAATTCACCATTCGATTCCGATATAGCGCAAGCCCACGCAACAAGTCGAGAGCACGCGCGAGCTGGTAGTCGACTCGTTTCTGCGGCTTTGCCGCCGGGTCGGCTTTGTCTTCGCCGTCTTTGGCGTTCGGCTTGTCCTTGTTTGTCGACGATTGATCATTGTCGAGCGCGCCGCGCAGGTCCGCTTCGTGACGTTCGCGCCGCGCGTTGCCTTCCAACAGTTCGACCCGTGCTTGCGCGACTTCGATGTCGGGTACGATCCCTTTGGCCTGGATCGCGGTGCCCGACGGCGTGTAGTAGCGTTGCGTCGTAAGTTTGATCGCGCCGTTCCGACCGAGCGGAATGATCGTCTGAACCGAACCTTTGCCGAAAGAGTTCTTGCCCAGGATAACCGCCCGGCGATGGTCCTGCAGCGCCCCTGCGACGATTTCCGAAGCCGAAGCCGAACCACTGTTGATCAATACGACAATCGGCAGGCCGTTGGTGATGTCGCCTGGCGTCGCATGGAAGCGCTGCGCGTTTTCCTGGACGCGGCCACGTGTCGATACGAGCTCACCTTCTTCAAGAAACGCATCCGAGACCAGAACCGCCTGATCCAACAATCCGCCCGGGTTGTTGCGGAGGTCGAGGACGAAGCCGGCCAATTTATCGCCAAGCTCGGTCTTAATTTTCTCGACGGCTTTATTCAGACCTGTCTCCGTTTGCTCGCTGAAACTGGTGATGCGCACGTAACCGACATTACCTTCGGTGCGGCTCCGCACAGAGCGTATGCGGATTTTGTCACGGGTGATCGTGACGTCGAAACTTTTCGTATCGCGCCGGACCGTTAAGGTGATGTCGCTGTTGATCGGACCGCGCATTTTCTCGACAGCTTGGCTGAGCGTCAGTCCCTGCACGTGTTCACCGTCAAGATGGGTAATCAAATCGCCGGCCTTCATGCCGGCTCGGAACGCGGGCGTCTCATCGATGGGCGAAACAACCTTGACGTAACCGCCTTCCATCGTGACTTCGATACCGAGGCCGCCAAATTCGCCTTTCGTCTGCACTTGCATATCGCGGAAGTGTTTACGGTTCAGGAACGCCGAGTGCGGGTCGAGATCGGTAAGCATTCCGCGAACAGCGGCTTCAATCAGTTCTTCATCGGAGACTTCCTCGACATAGTCCGATCGGACTCGTTCGAAAACATCGCCAAAAAGTTCCAGCAATCTATAGGTCTCGGACCGGTCCTTCTCTTTCGCCGTCACCGAACCGGACAGAGCGATTACGGCGCCAATGCCGAGAATTGCCATTGAAGCCTTAAGGTAGTTACGCATTTATCCACGCACCTTATTGTTTGCCGCCGTAAACCATGGAAGTGGGTTTACTGGTTGACCCTTCCGGCGCACTTCGACGTATAAGCGCGCTCCGTCTTCCTGAGTTCCCATGACGCCGATCGGTTCACCGGCTAGCAGCCGCTGACCCAGGGTGGCGTCGACCCGTCGCATTCCAGCAAGAAGCGTATGATAGGCGTCGCCGTGCTGGATGATCAAGATTTGCCCGTAACCTTTGAACGGGCCCGCAAATACAACCTTACCATCAAACGGCGCAACGACCTGTGCACGATATCGTGTTCGGAAGGTCGCGCCCTTTGCAGAACTCCCGGTTCCCGTGTCTTGGCCAAAGCGTTCGACCACCCGCCCTCGGGCCGGCAGAGTCATGCTACCGCGTGCTGGGTTGCGCGCGATGGGGCCCGCCTGGCGAGACGGTTGTTCCGTGGTTGATTGTTGCTTTGGCGATGTTTCTTTGCCGGTCCGCGCCGCGTCTTCATCGCGCTTTTCCTTGGCAAAATTACTGAACAATTCCCGAAGGCTTTGCGCCTTTCGGTTCAGGGCCGCCAATCGCGCATTCACGGATTCGGATTGTTGCAGCATACGCCGCCGTTCAACGGCACGGTGTCCCATTAAAGCGTTCAGACGACTTTGCTCGAAAGCAAGCGTTCGGCTCGCGACTTTGATCTCTTGTCGCCGACTGTCCAATTCCGTTCGGATGGACTGAATTTCGGAAAGCTCGTTTTTGAGGGCGGCGGCGCGGGCTTGCAAGGTCGGCAACGCGGCCCGAAGCAGGATCGCGTTTCGAACGATGTTGACCGGTGCCGCGTCCGACAACAGCAACGCCTGCGGCGGATTGCGGGAAAGTCGTTCCAGGGCGGCCAGCGTTCCGGTCATCTGCCGTCTGCGTTCTTGCAGCGCGGCGCTGCGAATCTTCGATTCTTCTTCAAGCTCCGGCAGCTTATCTTCGAGGCGGCTTAAGACAGCTTCGTGCTCTTGTGCGGTGCGCGCGGCGCGGATCAGGTTTCGGCGCAATGACGACACACCTTTGTCCAGCGCGCGGCGTTCGCTATCGAGAATTTGCCGTTCCTGGCGTTGAGTTTCGATCTGCCGCTCGATCCGCTCGAGTTCTTGTTTGTCCTGAGCTTCTACACCGTCAAAAGGACCCAAGGTTAAAAAAGCAACCAATCCCGCGAGCGCAAGTTGGCGGGCGTTAAACGGCCGCACGTTGCTGGTCCGCCTCAATGAGAAGGGATTGGCCACTCATTTCCGGTGGCTGCTGAAGGTTCATCAGCGCCAACATTGTCGGTGCGACATCGGCCAGGCAGCCGTCTTTAAGGGCGCCGATGTTTTGTGCTGCGCCGATTAAGATCGCTGGCACCAAGTTCTTCGTATGCGCCGTATGCGGTGCTCCTGACGCAGGGTCGGTCATCATTTCGGCATTACCGTGATCCGCGGTCACCAACATCGTACCGCCAGCTTCCGTCACCGCCTGGCGCAACCTGCCGAGGCAGGCGTCAACGGTCTCGACGGCTTTCACGGCGGCGTCGAAGTCGCCTGTGTGGCCGACCATATCCGTGTTGGCATAATTGACGAGAATGAAATCGAAGGTCCCGGATCGAATGGCCGCTACGAGTTTATCGGTGACTTCCGGCGCCGACATTTCCGGCTTCAGATCATAGGTTGCGACATCGGGTGACGCGACGAGAATGCGTTCTTCGCCGTCGAACTTTTGTTCCTGCCCACCGTTAAAAAAGAAGGTGACGTGCGCGTATTTCTCCGTCTCGGCAATCCGCAGCTGCTTACATCCGGATTGTGCGAGAATATCGCCGAACACATTCTCCAATTCGATCGACGGGAAAAGCGGTGCGATGAACGGGTTAAGAGCGTCGGAATACTCGATCATGCCGAGCGTCGATGCGAAATCGACGACCCGACCGCGATCAAATCCATCGAACGCCGGGTCCAACAGGGCCGTCAAAATTTCTCGCGCTCGGTCCGCGCGGAAATTCAGCATCAGAATGCCGTCACCGTCCTGCATACCGCTGTAGCCGTCAATCGCCGTCGGTTCGACGAACTCATCCGTCGTACCCGCTTCGTAGGACGCTTTCACGGCGGCGACCGCATCTGCAGCCCGTTCGCCATGGGCGTCGACAAGCAATTTGTAGGCCCGCGTCACACGGTCCCAGTGTTTGTCCCGGTCCATTGCGAAATAACGACCGCAAATCGTCCCGATTTTTGCGTTGCCGGACGCTTCGGCAAATTCCGCGAGATATTGCGCGGCGGAAGACGGCGGCGAATCGCGGCCGTCCAGCAACGCATGTACACAGACCGGCACGCCGGCCGTGTCCAACATCTTAGCGACCGCGGCGATCTGGTCTTGGTGCGAGTGTACACCACCCGGCGACATCAGACCGACGAGATGTGCTGTGCCACCGCTTTTTCGCAAGGCATCTTGAAACGATACCAGTTTTGGATCGACCACTAAGGAGCCGTCGGCGATGGCCGCGTCAATGCGCGGCAAGTCCTGCAGAACAATTCGTCCGGCGCCAAGATTCATATGTCCAACTTCGGAATTTCCCATTTGGCCGTCGGGCAGGCCGACGTGATGCTCGGATGCGTCGAGGCGAGCCTGAAACCCATCGGCGGACATAGCATCCCAGTTGGGAGTGTGCGCCCGCGTAATCGCGTTCGTGGCGCTATCCGGGCCGTCGCCCCAGCCGTCCAGGATACACAATACCGCCGGTTTTGATCGTGTGTTATTGGTCATTTCGGGCGCCATTCTATGTAAAGTCGGTTCAAGTGCAAACACTCCCGCATCAGTCGCGGTGATAGGGGTGGCCGGCGTGAATCTGTTGCGCGCGGTAGAGTTGCTCGGCCAACATGCCTCGGACCAGAAGGTGGGGCCAAGTCGACTTGCCGAACGACATGACCAAGGTGGCCTTGTTCCGAATCTCGTCCGTCAAACCGTCCGCGCCGCCGATGATAAAAACGAGCGCGTTTGTTCCGGTATCGCGCCAATGAGACAGGCGTTTTGCAAACTCGCGGCTTGTAAGATTCCGTCCGGTTTCGTCTAGCGCAACGATTGTCGCCCCATCCGGAATGGCTGCCGTGATTAATTCAGCTTCGCGTTTGCGCCGCGACTTATCGTCGGCTTTGCGGTCTTCGACTTCGTGCAATTGGATCGGCGGACGCACGCGGTCTGCGAAATGTTCATAAAGCGACGCTTCGGCGCCGCGCTTCAGGCGACCGACGGCGACAATATGTGTGCGCACGGCGCGGCGTCAGTTTTGCGCCGCCGTCACGTCCACCGATTCCGGCAAGGCTTCCGACCAAAGCTTTTCGAGATTGTAAAAATCCCGGACTTCCGGTCGAAAGAGATGGACGATTACGTCACCGCTGTCGATCAAGACCCAATCGCAGTTCTCCAGGCCTTCGATCGAGATGCCTTTGATGCCCGCCGCTTTCAGCTTCTCGCGGAGGTGATCTGCCATCGCTCCGACTTGCCGGACGCTTGCGCCGCTGGCGACGACCATGGCATCGGCAATACTGCTTTTGCCGGTGAGATCGATCGAAACGATATCGATCGCTTTGTCGTCATCGAGCGATTGCTCAATCAATTCGAGAAGCTGTTGGGGCGAAGGCAGGCTCGGGGGGTTCGTAGCTATGATACGGTCCTCGCGATGCGTTGCATTCATTCACCTATCAACAGTCATTAATCATGCGCTCGGTTGGAATTCTGAGCTCTAATCTCCGTCGCGGAGACCGGATTGAGCCGAGAGTGTAAGAATACCCAAGAAGGCGCTTTCCGTCGTACGAGACCGGAAGCGTCTCTCTCCGGTATTCGGCGGTCGGCAAACCGGGTCGCCACAATGCCAGCGAGCGCTCTCGAAGAATAGGTTGGGCGGTCGAAAATCGCAATGGGAACCGTATTAAAGATTTCTTTCCAACCTTCCCATTTCGGGAACTGGACCAAGTTGTCGGCCCCCATCAGCCAGACGAAATTCTGCCCGCGTCGACGGGCGCAAAGGCGTTTCAACGTGTCCCGCGTGTAGTATGTGCCAAGACGCCGCTCGATATCGCTGACGATAATGCGTCTGTGCGTTGCCACGGTCCGGGCGTTGGCCAACCGCTCTGAGAATGGCGCCATGCCAGCGGCGGACTTCAACGGATTTTGCGGCGATACGAGCCACCAGACCTCATCGAGCTGAAGTCGTTTCAGCGCGATCAGGCTGATCATCAAATGGCCGTCATGTGCCGGGTTGAAAGACCCGCCGAGGAGGCCGATCGCACGATTCCTGCTATTGGTACCTATCATGAGATGAGAGAACTAATGTCGTACGCCGTTCCGGCAATCTTATGGGCGGCACTGACCGTCGCCGCGAACTACATATTTATAGCTGGTCAGTTGTTCAGCGCCAACCGGACCCCGGGCATGCAACTTCCCCGTCGCGATCCCGATCTCGGCGCCCATACCAAACTCGCCGCCATCGGCATATTGCGTCGACGCATTGTGCAACACGATGGCGCTGTCGATATTCGCCAGGAAGCGTTCCGCAATTGCCGTGTCCTGCGTCACAATCGAATCCGTATGGTGGGAACCGTATTGATTGATGTGGTCGATGGCAGTTTCCGGTCCCTCGACAACACGGACCGAGATAATCTTATCGAGGTACTCGGCGCCCCAGTCGTCGTCACTGGCGGCAACGATGCGCGCGTCCGACTGCTGTGCGGCCGCATCACCGCGAATTTCGCAACCCGCTGCGCTTAAATCGTCAACGATGAGCGGCAGCAGGTCGGAGGCGGCCGCTTCATCGATCACGAGAGATTCCGCAGCGCCGCAAATACCAGTGCGGCGCATTTTGGCATTCGAGACAATATCGCGGGCCATCTGCCGGTCGGCGTCGGCATGCAGATAGACGTGACAATTGCCGTCGAGATGGGCGATCACTGGAATGCGCGATTCTTCCATCACCCGTTCAATGAGGCTGCGCCCGCCGCGCGGTACGATGAAATCGATAAGATCCGACATCCGAAGCATGGCCCCGACCGCGGCGCGATCCCGGGTCGGGATTGGCTGTATCGCGCCTTCCGGAAGACCGGTCTCACGGAGACCATCCTTGAGACATTGCGCAATCGCCGCGGATGAATGGAGACTTTCCGACCCACCGCGCAGAATCGCTGCGTTGCCCGATTTCAAACAAAGCGCACCCGCATCTGCGGTCACGTTTGGTCGCGATTCATAAATGATGCCGATTACGCCCAAAGGCACGCTGACCCGGGCGATCTTCAGGCCGTTGGGACGTTCGCGCTCGTCTATTGTACGGCCGAGGGGATCGGGCAGGACCGCGATGTTCTCCAAGCCTTTGGCCATGGCTTCGATCCGGTCGTCCACCAACAGCAACCGATCCAACATGGCGTCCGATAAGCCCCGCTCCCGGCCAAAGGCCATGTCTTTCTCATTTGCCGTCAAGATTGACGGTCGTGAGTCTCGAATGGCGTTTGCACCGGCCTGCAGCGCGGCGTTGCGTGTTTCACCGTCGACAAGGCCGAGCGCATGGCTGGCCGCTTTTGCATCGGCGGCGATCTTTCGAACAATGTCTTCAACCGATGTATCGGCATCGGAGAGAGTGGCCACGTTGGTCATCGCTTCAATCTCTAAACTGTAACGTCTCTGTATATTTCCGGGCGAATCTTGCGCCGGGCGGCAGACTCTATCGAATTGATTGGCGAAGCGCACCAAATTTTGCTTACTTCGATGAACATCCGCGACAGGTATACTTTCCTCAATGAGCGACGGTTCTCAAGAAATTGCCGAGGCACGAGCGGTTTTCGAGCGCGGGCGGCAGCTTGAAGAAGAGGATCCATCGGAAGCCCTTGTGCAGTTCGCGCGGAGCGCAGCGTTGGCCCCGAACTGGGCGGCCCCTGTCGTCGCACTTGGCGATTTGTTTCGAAGTCAGGGGCGCGCACAAGAAGCGCTGGTCGCATATGGGCGTGCGGCGGAACTGACGCCCAACGATGCGGCGATTTTCATCAAACGCGGAAATCTTCTCAGCGAAGCACGCGACTTCGACGGCGCCGTGGAAGACTACGAAAGGGCCGCACAACTTCAGCCCGATTGGCATCTGCCGTACTTGAACCTCGGCAATGCTCACACCGCACAGGACCAGTTGGCAGAAGCCCGAGCGGCGTATGATCGCGCGTTGGAAGCGGGCGGACCTGCTGGGATCGCTCTGCGCCGGGATCTGCTGTTGCCGGTCATCCCGCGGAGCCGGGATGCCTATGTCGCCGCCCATGCGGCGTTCGCAGCGGCGCTCGCCCGCATCGCGTATGCGCCGCCGGTGGTGGACAATCCGCTCGCGGAGACGCCGGCAAGCCGGTTTTTTCTCGCCTATCACGGATCTGGTGACCGCGAACTGCAGGAACGTTTGGCTGCACTTTATCTCGCGTCTTGCCCTTCACTTGCCTGGACTTCGCCGCATTGTGAAGAAGACGCGCGGGCCTCCGGCCCTCGACGGATCGCATTGGTGTGCCGCTTTCTTTTCGATCATTCGATTGGCCGATTGCTGCATGGGCTGCTGCGGCGGCTTGCCGCCGGCTCGAACTGCGAAGTCACCATTTTCGAATCCGCTGCTGCACCCGATGACGCGGTTCGTCGGGAGATCGATGCGGCCGTTGCTGGACGGGTCGTGCTGCCGCGTGAGCTGAATGCCGCGCGGTCGTGCATTGCCGAGTTCCAAGCGGATGTCGCCTTCTTTCCAGAAGTCGGCATGGATCCGATGACCTATTTTCTCGCTTTCGCTCGCTTGGCGCCGGTGCAGGCCGTCACTTGGGGACATCCCGTTACGACAGGTGTCCCGAATATGGATTATTTTTTGTCCTGCGACGACGCCGAGCCCGCAGATTCGAACGATGCGGACGAACAATACAGCGAGACTCTGGTTCGCCTCGATGGATATCCGTTCTCGTATCCGCGCCCGCCGGTGCCGAACCCCGCCGGCGCGCGGGCGGACTTTGCGCTGCCTGAAGATGCGACCGTTTATTTCTTGGCGCAGAACCTGTTCAAGATTCATCCGGATATGGATGCGGCATTGCGGCGAATTTTGGACGGCGATCGAAAGGGGCGTCTTGTACTGCTGGAAGGGCACGATCCGGGTTGGGGCCAAGCCGTCCGGGAACGGTTTGCCGAGACTCTGCGCGACACGACATCGCGGGTTGTGTTCCTAGAACGTCAGTCGCACGACGATTACATGCGGCTCTTCACCCTCTCGGATGTCGTGCTCGACAGCTATCCCTTCTCCGGCGGGAATACGACCTATCAAGCGATTGCGATGGGAGTACCCGTCGTCACCTGCCCCGGCCGTTATCTTCGGGGTCGTTTCAGTATGGCGACGTTCGAGCGGATGGGGATGTCCGAACTCGTCGCGGGTGATATGGCCGAATTCGCGGATATCGCCTTACGACTTGGGACCGATGACGGGTATCGCCGCAATATCCGCAATCGGCTCGCCCAGACAAGCGATGCGATCTTCGACGATCCCGTCTATCTCGCCGAAATGGAGCGTTTTCTCATGACGGTGGCGCCCCGCTAGGTGGTCAATACCAGGTCGTCGCGGTGGATGAGTTCGTCTCGGCCACGATAGCCGAGGATCGTTGCGATCTCTCCGCTCTTGCGACCGGCGATCCGGGCCGCATCGCCGTTCGAGTAAGCGGACAGCCCGCAGGCGAGCTCCTGTCCGGCCTTGCAACGAACAATGACGGCATCGCCGCGTTCGAAGCTTCCACCGACGCGGACGACGCCCGCGGGCAGCAAACTCTTCCCCTGTTCCAAAGCGCGTTTGGCACCGTCGTCGATAACGATCTCGCCGATGGGGTTCAGCGACCCGACAATCCAACGCTTGCGTGCGGTGAGCGGCGTGGCCGAAGGAATAAACCACGTACAGCGTGCGTCTTCCGATAATCGTTTGAGCGGATGGGCGTCGACACCGTTCATGATGGCCATCCGGCACCCGGCCGCCATCGCAACCTTCGCCGCCTTAATTTTGGTCTCCATACCGCCCGACGAATAACCCGTCGGTGCTTTGCCGGACATCGCTTCGATCTCGGGCGTGATGTCGTCGACACGGGCGATATGGTCGGCATTTGGATCCTGCCGGGGATCGCGTTCATAAAGCCCGTCGATGTCGGAGAGTAAAACCAGTGTATCCGCACTGATCATCGCGGCGACCCTGGCCGCCAATCGGTCGTTGTCGCCGAAACGGA
The DNA here is from genome assembly GCA_002716125.1 of Rhodospirillaceae bacterium. GTDB lineage: Bacteria > Pseudomonadota > Alphaproteobacteria > UBA8366 > UBA8366 > UBA6544. The sequence goes on along the minus strand of PAZH01000011.1, from coordinate 4,747 downwards.
TCTCCGTGGTGGCCACGGTATCGTTTTCGTTGACGACGGGTACGGCCCCTAATGTCAGCAACTGAGAAATCGTCGAACGGGCATTGAGATGCCGACGGCGTTCTTCCGTGTCGCCGAGCGTAAGCAGTACTTGCGCCACTGAAATGTCGTGTCGGGCCAGCGCTTCCTGGTAAGCGTGTGCCAATTGTATCTGTCCGCTGGCGGCGGCGGCTTGTTTTTCTTCGAGGCGGATCGAGCCGTGTGTCAGACCAAGGTGCCGACGGCCGACGGCAATCGCGCCGGAGGAGACGACCAGGACATCCGTACCGGCATCTCGTGCTGCTTTCAAATCGTCGGCCAACGCGTCGAGCCAGTCGCGCCGGATGCGGCCGCTCTCTTCGTCGACCAGCAAGGCGGAGCCGATTTTGACGACCAAACGCTTGGCGGTGGAAAGAGATTCGGACATCGTGCGCGGCTCAGAGGTTCCAGGGACGCGCCGCTTCTGCGGCACTCGTCTCCGTTTCGTCTTGGCGTTCGGCGCGTATGATGGCCGACAGTTGGCGAAGGGCGTCTTCGACGCCGTCGCCCGAGACGCCAGAGAGTGTCAGAATGTCACGGCCGCATGCTTCGGCAAGCGCGGCGCGGCGCATTTCGATATCTTCGTCGGGTAAGGCATCGCATTTGTTGAGCGCGACAATCTCGGATTTCTCTTCAAGACCGGACCCATAGGCGTCCAACTCGTCTCGGACCGTCCGGTAGGCGCCGGCCACGTCTTCTTGCGTGCCGTCGACCAAATGCAAGACGACCCCGCACCGCTCGATATGCCCGAGAAAACGGTCGCCCAGTCCGTGTCCTTCGTGTGCGCCCTCGATTAATCCCGGAATATCCGCGAGCACGAACTCGTCGCCATCCTGGTATACGACGCCCAATTGTGGGTGCAAGGTTGTGAAGGGATAGTCGGCGATCTTCGGCTTGGCCCGGCTTACCGCCGCGAGGAATGTCGATTTACCGGCATTGGGGAGGCCGACGAGACCGGCATCGGCAAGAAGCTTGAGACGTAGCCAGACCCATAACTCCTGACCCGGGCGTCCGGGGTCGGCGCGCCGAGGCGCGCGATTGGTCGACGATTTGAAATGCGCGTTGCCATGGCCGCCGTCTCCGCCGACGAGAAGCTGCACTTCTTGGCCTTCGACCGTGAGGTCGGCGAGCAAGGTTTCATTGTCTTCGGCGAAGATCTGTGTGCCAACCGGCAATTCGATGACCGCGGGCTGGCCGGCGGCGCCGGTCATGTCCTTGCCAAGACCGGGACGCCCGTTCTCCGCTTTGATGTGCTGGCGATATCGGAAATCGATCAATGTATTCAATCCGCCGACCGCCAGGGCAACGACATCGCCGCCGCGACCGCCGTCACCGCCGTTCGGCCCGCCGTACTCGACGTACTTTTCGCGACGGAAGGAAATGCAACCGTTCCCGCCGTCGCCGCTCTTCATATAAATCTTTGCCTGATCGAGAAATTTCATGATTTCCGTCCGGCCGAACGTTCGTCCAAAAATAAAAAAGGGGAATGGCTGACCATTCCCCTAAACGCTTTCGCGATTGCGGGGTGTCCCTACGCTGCCGGCTCCACCGAGATGGTGGTACGGCTGCGGGTCTTGTGGAACTTCACTTGCCCTTCGGTCAGCGCGAACAAGGTGTGATCCTTGCCCATGCCGACATTGTCGCCCGGGTGGAACTTCGTGCCCCTTTGGCGTACCAGGATGTTGCCCGGAATGACCGCTTCGCCGCCGAATTTCTTGACGCCGAGGCGCTTGCCGATGGTATCGCGACCGTTCCGTGAACTACCGCCTGCCTTTTTATGTGCCATCGCGTATTACTCCTTTTCGCTCTCAGCGGCGGGCGCGTCTTCGGCCGGGGCCGCTTCTTTCTTCGGCGCCGCTTTTTTCTTCGCGGCAGCCTTTTTCTTGCCGCCCGTCAGGATATCGTCGATCCGCAGGACCGTCATGTGCTGACGGTGACCGTTGCGGCGGCGATAATTCTGCCGGCGCTGCTTCTTGAAAACGATGATCTTGCGGTCCCGCATTTGCTCGAGGACCGTTGCCGATACGGCGGCGCCATCCACCAACGGCGCGCCAACGGTTTGACTCTTGTCGTCGCCGACCATCAACACTTCATTGAGATTGACCGTCGCGCCTTCTTCGGCGTCGAGCTTCTCGACCCGAATGACGTCATCTTTGGCGACTTTGTATTGCTTGCCGCCGCTTTTAATCACTGCGAACATCTGAACGTTCTTTCTCGTATCGAGTTGCCCGGCCCACATCGAGGCCATAATCGGGCGCATACTTACCGCCGGGCCCATAGGGGCCCGCGAAACGAGCCGCGACTATACTGACAGCCGAAACGAAGTCAACGGTTTTAAAGGGGTTTCTGTTGCCTTCCTTATGTCGCGGTCCGTTCCTTTAAATCGAAGATCTCAGTCGCGGCCCCATCCGCTTCGAAGCCTTGGACCTGCAATTCACCGGCACGCGGATTGGCGGACATCGCAAGACGCGTGTCTTCGTTCAGCACGGGAAAAGTTAGCCAGGCGAAACGGCTGACGTGACTATGTGTGTATCCGTTCATCAATCGGTGCCGGCGTAAGCTCTCGATGCCGCGCGGCCGGCCCGGGCGATATGTTTGGCCGGTCCAGTGATTGGCGGCCGCGGCCGGCGCTTCGTGCACGACGGCGCGCCGCTCCAGGCGCTCGATGACGCATCCCTCGCCGCTCTGCGTGCCGACCAGCGAAAAGATCGCCGGCAATGCGATGGGTGTCGTCTCCAAGAGGTCGCGGGCTTCGGCGTAATTACGGCAGGTCTCGAGCGCGCGCCGCAGCAGGAACACCGGCGGAATGCGCTTCGAAGAAAAGACCTTTATACGATTGACCAGCCAATCGGCGTAAATCGGCAAGGATAGACGGCGGACGAGCGGTGCTTGGTTCAATGCCAAGGCGAAGCGACCGGGGGCCATACCCTGCACGGCGCCGGTAAATCCGGGCCAGGTCATGTTTAGAAAATCACCGGCGGGGCCATCTTGCCGGGCAATGACGAGATTTCGGCCAAGTCCGTGAAACGGCCAATCCAACGTCCGCAGGAGACGCATACCGGGAGCCGTCGGGTCGTCCATCACGCCGCTGGTGCAGGCCCATTCGAGACAAAGGTTCATGAACCAGATGCCGCGCGGCATCGCTTCGGCGATGTGGCGAATTTCGTCGGCATGCGGGTTTCCCGCGTATCCAGCCCAAAGCTGAGAGACTCGGTCGAGAAACCCAATAACGTTGGGTCCATATTGTTCGCGCCCAAGGCGGACAATCTCGTCGGCCCGCGCCCGTTCGCTCTCGAAGAGCGCAATGGGTCCGGCGTCCCCGATATCGATCAAAGGGATTGTCGGAAGTGGTGTGGCTGTAAGGGGCGTGTCAGGTGCCATTGTTGAAAGCTGCAGCAAATCGACCGGCGGGAGTATAACCGCTTCATCACCAATACCTGAACGAAATCTTGCAGCGGGTAGAGGCTTCGGTTAGTGTCCCGCCGCATCGACCAACCGTTGGCCCGCACTGGGCCACAGGGTCATCCGCGGAGAGATGCCGGAGTGGTCGAACGGGGCGGTCTCGAAAACTATTGTTAGGGTCATAACGCACTATAAACAAACAATTTTTTATTATTGTTGACCTACCAACAACCTACCAACTATTTTGGTAGGATGAATCAGTTTAGAAAATCTGGCTCAAGATTCAATCCAAGTGAAATTAGGACAATTCACGGCTATCCAGATGCGTTGAAACTCTTCCGCATGCCTGCGTCAAAATACTGGTATGTCAGGATGTATATCAGTGGCGGTCCGTCATCTGGTGTGAAGAAATCTACCAAATGTGAAAACTTCAATGACGCTGTGGAATTTGCGAAAGATTGGTATGAGGTAAAACTTTTAGAGAAGAGACAGCATCGTTTGAAGGATGCTGAGTCTTTCAATGTATTCGCATCAAAGTTTTCATCGACACAAGAGCGGGAAGTAAGGAGAGGAGACTTATCTAAAAAGCAGAAGGACAATGACACTAACAAATTAAAGAATGATGTGTTGCCAGCCTTTGGTGACAGGCACATCAGCAAAATTGATTATACTGCGGTTGATGAGTTTATAGATGAACTCAAGTCAGAGCGTGGTCTAGCTGCTTCGACATTGAAACAATATGTAGTCCTTATACGAAAAGTATTGAAAGAAGCAGAACGGGACAGAGTAATCCCACACGTTCCCTCACTACCTACTATCAAGCGGACGAATAATCCTCGCCCATGGTTTAGCCCTGAGGAGTATCGTGATTTGCTCGCTGCGTGCCGGGACTTAAGGGATAATCCGCCAAAGGACATAACATTCGACTTCGGTGAGTTGTATGATTTCATTGTTTTTATGGTTCATACTTTTTTGCGCCCGAGCGAGTGGAAGTTTCTTCAAAACAAACATATCAAACGCCTTGATGTAGAAGGTTCGTTGCAGCTTGTCATAACAGTGCCAAATGCAAAAACCAGTAAAAGCAAAGGCAACCTCGATAGCACCAGCACCGAGATTGCGGCTGATGTATATTTTAATCGTATTCTCAAGCGTCACGATGGGCGAAACGATTACCTGTTCTTTAATGAAATTAGAGACAGGGAAAGTTATGTCAGCGATAGGGTTTCGAGGATGTTTGCCCTTCTCTGCGAGCATGCCGGGTTAGTGGAAGACACCTATGGGCAAAAAC
>PAZH01000010.1 GCA_002716125.1 Rhodospirillaceae bacterium | reverse complement strand
CAATCTGCTTCGAGCTGTCGCGACGAAAATCGTCAGGCAGATAATTCCGGCAAATCGGCCGGTAATCGCCGTAGCTAAAGGTCGTGATAAATTCGCCTTCTAGCCAGGGATACCGCCCCGTCTCCAGGTCCCAAAGATGATGATGGGCGTTGATAATCGGGAAGGCGTCTGACAAGGTAAGATCCCGGTAACGTTGCTTCCCCGCGGATCATAGGCATGTGGCCTGCTCAGAACAATGTACGCAGTCCCCAGAACAAGCCGGCGGCGAGTAGTGCCATCGCGGGAACCGTGACGACCCAGGCTGATGCGATGGTCACAACGTGTTGGCGGCGAACCAAACGACGACGTTTCGCGCGCTCTTCGGGATCCATCATTTCCGATGGTTTCAATCCTTTTCGGATGCGGCCGTGGTTAATATGCGTCTTGCGCGCAGTCTGCCATTCCCGGAAGAACCCGACACCAAAGACGGCACCGACCGCGATATGGGTCGAACTGACTGGGAGGCCCAAAGCCGAGGCAATCAGCACCGTAATCGCCGCCGAGAGCGCTACGCAGTAGGCCCGCATCGGGTTCATTTTCGTTATCTGATCGCCGACCATTCGAATGAGGCGGGGGCCAAACAAGGCCAACCCGATGGAAATACCGACCGCACCGATACACATGACCCAGAAGGGTATGGCGACCTTCGTTGCGATCTCACCCGATGCGGCGGCCGAGACGATGGCGGCCAACGGGCCAACGGCATTCGCGACATCGTTCGATCCGTGCGCGAACGAAAGCAGTGCGGTGGAACAGATGAGCGGTACGGTGAACAAGGTTCGAATCGATTTGTTTCGGTTCTCCATGCCGGTCGCCTGGCGGTCGATATACGGTTTTAGAACCAGATAGGTTATTGCACCCACCGCAATAGCGGCAGCGGTGATCATCCATGGTTCGGGTTTCCAAACCCGTTTTAATCCCTTCAGCATCAGATAGGCGGCGAAGACGCCGGCCATAATCGCAACGAGGGCCGGAACCCACCTTTTCGCGCCGGCGATTTTGTCATCTTGATAAACGATGAACGCGTTGATGAACGCCAGGAAGATCGCGGCGATGATACCACCCAAGACAGGCGAGATAACCCAGCTCGCAGCAATCTTACTCATGGTGCCCCAATTCACGATGGTAAAGCCTGCGGCACCGATTCCGGCGCCCATGACCCCGCCAACGATTGAATGCGTCGTCGACACCGGCGCCCGGACGTAGGTCGCGATGTGTATCCATAACGAGGCCGCCAGCAGGGCTGAGAGCATCGCCCAAATGAAGGTCAATTCGTTATCGAAGGATTCGACGGAAATAATATTTTTCGAGATCGTCTTCACGACGTCGCCGCCCGCAATCAAAGCGCCGGCGGCCTCGAAGGTCGCGGCTATGGCCAGAGCGGCAGACAACGTGAGTGCTTTCGAGCCAACGGCTGGACCCATGTTGTTTGCGACATCGTTGGCCCCGATATTCATCGCCATATACGCGCCGCATACGCCTGCCGCGATGACGAACGGTGCATATGCGTCGTTGCCGTTTGATGCGGACGCTATGAGGAAAACAACGACGAGGAAGAGAAAGGCAAATCCAGTTTTTGCTAGAAAATGTCGGCTGCCCTCGGCCGCCGCCTCTATATAACGAAGTTTAGTGAGGTCTTTAGAAAGCGTTTCTTTATACACAGTGCCGCCGAATAAATTCTTGTGAATGCGAAGATTTGAGCATCCGCCATGTCGGCGGCAATTTATGTTTCAGTTTTGTGACAATCAAGGATTTATCGCGTCTGTTTTCTCGTTCGGCAAATATACCCGAAAAACGGTGCCCGCGCCGATCGTACTGTCGACAGATAAACGGCCGCGGTGCCGGTTCACGATGTGCTTTACGATCGCTAAACCGAGGCCCGTGCCCCCCATCTTACGCGAACGTCCTTTGTCAACCCGATAGAATCTCTCCGTGAGCCGCGGAAGATGCTCTGCTGGTATCCCGTCACCTTCGTCTGCGACGGAAATGACAATGCCGGCGCCGCCAATTTGCGGAATTCGGGCGACTTCTTCGATCCCGATGCGGACAAGCGTTTGGTCTGGACAGTATTTCACAGCATTGTCGATCAGATTATGAAACACTTCCGTCAGCTCGTCACGATCACCGGGCACGAACAACGGCGAACTTGTCGTCGATAGGTCGATTTTGATTTGTCGCTCCGCGGCGCGCGCAAACAACGTATTGCTAACGTCCGCGATTAACTCTCCGATATTGACCTTTCCTTCCGGTAGAATGTGCTCGTTGGCTTCGACTTTTGAAAGCGACAGGAGATCGTCGATCAAACGGGCCATCCGTTTCGATTCGCTGTCCATGATGTCGAGAAACCGATCACGCGCGGCCTCGTCGTCACGCGCGGCGCCCCGCAAGGTCTCAATAAACCCGACGAGCGAGGAAAGCGGCGAGCGAAGTTCGTGGCTCACATTGGCGACGAAGTCTGCCCGCATTTGCTCGGCGTTCCGCGTGGCGGTCATATCATGCATGATCAATATGGCGCCGGCGCTGCTTTCAGCCGTTTTGGCCAGTGATGCGACTTGGATGTCAAAGTTACGCCGAAAGGGTCCCATCAGCGATATCCCAATTTGCTGTTGATCACCGCCGCCGAGGACTTCATTGACGGCATCCAAGACTTCCGGGTCGCGGATTGCGAGCGCAAGTGACCGCCCTTTGATTTGGTTACCAAGCAGATCACGTGCGGATGGATTTGCAGCGACGATCGATTTATTCGAATCGAGCAGTAAGACGGGGTCCAGTAGAGCATCTAGTACTGCCGTCGTGGCGGGCGTATCCATCTTATCCCGGCCTTTCAAGAGAACGTGTTGCGTCAATTATGAGGTCAAATTAATTAATTGCCAGAAATTCTCCTTCTCACAGCGAATATAGACGAAGTCGGCTTGAGACCCTTCTGGCCCAGCGTTAAATTGCCGCTCCAAATTTAAAAAAGATTAAACCAGGAGGCTGAGCCATGTCGGAAGTCGGCGGTGTAGCGGGCGATCGGCTCCGTTCGTTTATTGAGCGAATCGAGCGACTCGAAGAAGAAAGGGCGACGATTGCCGTCGATATTCGCGAAGTGTATGCCGAGGCGAAAGCGAACGGCTTCGACCCCAAGATCATGCGGCAGGTCGTAAAGCTCCGGAAGATGGAATCGGGGGACCGTCAAGAACAAGAGGCCATGTTGGAAATTTACAAAGAAGCTTTAGGCATGGAAGCGCCCGTGGAGCCACAGCCGATCGACGTGTAACGCTGTATTTTTAGAGAACCGCCGGTTTTCGGGACGAACCAGAACGTATCTGGTTGATGACCGCCGAGATGACCGCCGAGTTCTAAATTGTAAATTCCCTTCGCGGGAGGTTACGCAATCGATTGTTTGCGACTATAGATTCGCAGTGTGCCGTAGATAATGCCGATCACGACGGTTTTATCGGCGTGAATTTTGAGCATTCATGCTAAAATTTAGAGCGGTCTGCCGGTAACGGTGCCGCCGCCCAACTATCCAATAACTGCAGCAATTTTCGGGCTGCTGCGGTATTGGGCGCCGCGCCTGCGCGTCCGGCGGTTTCGGCGAATTGTCGGCAATTCGGCCATTGGTATTGAATTTGACGTGTGGGCGCGAGCTTGGAAGGGGGCGAATTTGGATTGGCCAGTGCGTTTTGCCAGCCAGACGAAATTTCCACGACGGTCGCCCCGGATAAGATACGATTCCGGAGGACATCGCGATGAGACGAATTCACATGCAGTTTGATCCCGGTTATGAATGCCGGCTCAACTCTGCATGCCGTTTTCTTGCGCCTCGGCCTTAAGGGCCGCTTTGTCGTTGTATCGAGTATGGAACTGCCGCAGATTATGCGATAGCCGGTAAATATAAATCGGCAGGCTATGCGCGAGCGATTGCAGAAAATACCGATTTGCTTGGGACCAAGTGAAGCGAACCGTCGTATTGTCGACGATCTCGAAATTTGGCAACTCGTTACCGACACGAAAAACCTTCGGCGGTCCAACCGGGGATAGTTCGGTATTGTTTGCGAGGTCTTCCCAGTAATAGCGGAATTCTTCCGAGGTGAACGGCTGGCCATCGGACACACGATGTCTTTGGCGAATATGGAGTGTTAAAAACCTGCCGTTTTCGACCTCGAGACACTCCAAGATATTGGGGACAATACTGAAATTCTCGTCATACCGCATCAGGCGGGAATAGCCGTAGATGGTTATCAGACGGACGTCTTTGGGGCGCGCCATAAGCATTCGCAAACTGCGGCCGTAGAAGACCGGACTTCTTTTTTTGCCATTGAAGCGGACGACAATCGAATGCACCAGCAACCGCTCGGTGACGGCGGGGAGCGAGCCGCTTCGACCCGCCTCATTTAAATTGGGCGATTGGCTGTAGATATCGACGTTGGCGAGGGCAGCTAAACTCGTTAAAAGAAGCGGTGCTAATATTTCGCGAAGTCGGTGCGAACGTGGTGCTTCGATCGCGGGAGTGCAAACTCAAACTTCTGTGAAACTTAGCAAATAGAACCGATCTGCAAAGATCAATTACATGTTGTCCTGCCAAGGCTTCACCTTATCAAATTTCTTTGCGGCTTCCGGCAATCCTGGCGATTTCGTCTGAATGCCGAGCGCATTGAAATTTTCGACACTGTTCTCATCGATAACGACGCCTTTTTCTTCGACTCTTTTGGCGACCGCGGCTGCGATATCGTTGAAGCCTTCCAGGCGAGAATCAATCTTGGTCTTCGCTTTTCCTTTGAACAGGGTGAGTTCCATCCACCCGGCATCTCGATCTCGTTTGACTGTGAAAAAGCGTAACTTTGCGCTCGTGAGGTCATCCCATGCAATCTCATGGCGCCGAAGGCCATAAAAACGCAAACCATCAGGTTCTATCTGGATTAGCGTCATGTGTCGCGACCAGGTTTGAACGCCGAACCCTAGAAACAGCAGAAATATGCCGCCAATAACAACGAACCAGAAAGGTATCGAACTGGCACCGATGAGTAATACCCCGAAAAACACCATACCGGCGCCCGCNCGAAAATAGTCGCCGCGCAGTTCNGTTATGGGATATCGGTAACCGTCCATTANGTTTGCTCCAGTAGCATTTCCACGGCAATCCAATTACATGCCGGATGGTNCGACGTGACCTCTATCAGGCGCTCCANGAAGCGCCAAGTCTCTTTGTCGTGATCNAGGTGGTGGGTCATCAAACCGATGGCCCTATNTGTGTGNTNNTNGCTGTCNCGCNNCNNAGAGAGATGNTCACACAGGATANCGAGTGCAACCGCCTCNCCGACAAATCCTCGCGTGCCNCTCCAATCGATTATATCGATATGCGTATTGATTTGTTGCAATTCGATATTNGGNTTTGNAGGGCCGAAGGTTGAAANCGCTTCGAACCCGTNTGCGGACAGGAGTGGGATNTGTCGATCGTCCATCCTGTTCCAAGGCGGCACAAAAATTGATCTTATTGATTTCGGNAANAGGTATCGGAGCCGGTCTTNTCCACGCNTGATTTCAATCGAAACTTCCGAACCGGGACGATGTCGCCCGTATTCCGTCTTCTTTTCCTCGGCCGGCGCGTGGTTCCGATGCGCAAATCCATGTTGCAAGACGGTTATATCTGAGTGATGGGATAGACGTTCGGCCAACCGATCGACGGCGGGCTCCGGCACAACAGCGAGTGAAACCGGTAATCCGTCCGTCAGCGCGAGCAGCGTCCTTAAGGCGGACGTGTCGTCGAACGCGTCGTCATCGCGCCACCATAGCGTCGCTTCAATAGAAGCTTCGGCCCAAGCATCGAGTTCTGCTTGCAATCTGTACCATGGGTCCACGTTCACTTCGATCCGCCGCATCCCTCATTTATATCTTTGTGTCCCGTGAATTCCCAGTTGCGGCTACGGATGCGATTATATGTGCCGTCGTTGAGGCGCCGGTGAGGTCGATATCCGCCGGTCTCTCGAGATCCTGTCGAAGCAGCTGATCTAGTGCCTGAAGCAACGCTTGAGGTGTGAGCAGGTCTTCTCTGAGCGTTGTTACAAACCCCCGTTCGGCGAGACGTTGGGCTCTGTGCCATTGCTCGTTTTGACCGGGTTGTTGATGCGGCACTATGAGGGCGGGAACACCAGTCGTCAGGATATCTGTCGCAGTGTTGTAACCAGCTTGGCTGATCGAGGCGGCGGCGCCACATAGTAAGGTGCAAAAGTCTGGTCGGACGTTCTCTGCCAAAATGTCAGGATTATCGAACAGCTTCCTGCGAATTTCTGCGGGACAGTTGGGTCCGATCAAGAATCGCCAGGGCCGGCGATCGAGACGGGCGGCTTCAACAGCGACTGTCATCAAAGGCCCGCATGTCGCCCCGCCGCCGGCCGACACGATTATTTCGCCACGACCGATCTCCGAAGTCGATTGCGACGGCGGCGGCGATGCGCAGACGTATCCTGTGTATCGCGTTTTATCCGCGATAGTTTCTGCGTCTGGAAATGTTTCTCTCAATCGAACCAAGTTTGGATCACCATGGACGAGGATCAGATCGAAGTACGTGTCGATGAACTCGAGAATTTGCCGATTACGGGTCGGTTCGGACTTCGGTTCAAGAATATCGCGGATGGAACAGACGATAAGGCATTGGCTTCGTGCACGATCAAGGAGGGGGAGAAGTTCTTCACGAAAGGGCCATCTGCCAAACGGAAATGTTTCGACGATCAGAACGTCCGAATTCGCATTCTCAAACGTGTCGCGTAGTTGTTGAGACCGACGTGCCCAGTATGTTGCGTCAGGCGGTTTGCCGCTATCTCCGACAAGTGTTTCATAAGAGGGGTTTGAAGCTTTCAGGGGTGGAAGCGTTACATATCGCGCGCCAGAGAGATCAAGCTCGGCATCCTCGAAACCGCCGGTTACGTAGGTAACCTTTGCGCCTAATTGAACGAGCTCTCGCGTGATGGCCGCCGCCCGCGCATCGTGACCGAGGCCGACCAGGTGTTGCACGTAATAGAGCACGCGCGGCATGGTGATTAGGACGTCGTGAGCGGGACGTTCAGTTCTTCGACCGCTGGATGCCCGTCATCGGCTAATCGAAAGAGGTGAGCGCAGTCGTCGGCGAGCGTATCGGGCCACGGAGTCGATTGATCCCATTCGACAGCGAGCGAATAGGTCGCGCGAACGATGCCGCGATGACAGGCAATTACGGTTGGCTGATTGGCATCTGCCACTTCCGCGAAAAACGAAAGCAGCCGCGTTTGAACATCGCGCTGACTCTCGCCGCCGGGCGCCTTGAAATCGAGGCCGCCGGCCCGCCACGCTTCACCGGGATTACCAATTTCTGCGCGAAGTTCGGCAATGGTCATGCCTTCCCAGGCCGCCCAATCCATCTCGATGAGCCGGTCGTCCAGCCGGCTGGGGGCGCGACCGGAGAGGATCGAGGCGGTTTCAACGGCGCGGGAAAGCGGGCTCGATACCCAATCGAATCCATCAAGGTGCTCTGGTACGCGCCAGGAGCGGACCGCAGAACGGCCGCCCTCGCTGAGCGGTACATCCGTTGTACTTTGGACCCGGCCGCCTTCGTTCCAGTCTGTTGCGGCGTGTCGAATGAGCGCAATCAATGTCATACCGCGTTTCCTGTCCTCAGTCCCTCTAAAATCCGCCGCAGTTTTTGCTCCGCGACATGGCTCGTATGCGTCTGTCGCGTTTTGTATATAGCGGCCATCGACATGTCCGAGCGAATCTCCCGATGTTGCAATAGCCTATCCACCGCTCGGGCGAAAGAGTGGGCGTCTCCGGCTTCTGTCAAAATGCCGGTTTTGCCATCATCAACAATTGTCGCGACACCGGGGGTATATCCGGCCACGACAGGAAGGCCGGCGGCCTGCGCTTCCAGAATTGCCATGCCGAACCCTTCGCGTACCGCCGGCCAAACGAAAAGGTCGGCCGCCGCATAGAGCTCTCGCAGTTTGCGAGGACTACACTCGCCAACGAAACGGACGCTGGCAGCTTCTTTGAAAAATTCGACCACCGCCGGAAGCGCTGACCCGGATCCTGCGATAAGCAGTGGGACGGGTTGGCGCGTTGTATTGGCCATCGCGTTCGCCAATACCTTGTAGGACTCGCGCTTGGCGCCGGGTCGCATCATCGCCACACACAAGAGCCACGGCATCGACGGATCGATCTCCAATTCCGTCGCAAGATATTCGCGAAGCTTCGATCGTTCAGACGCCGTCATCGGGGATTTAGCTTCGATAAAAGGCGGAATGAAATGCAATCCCGAATGATTGCCGCGCAGATTTTCGAGACAGGCTTCATCCGTCGGGTTGACGGAGATGGTGGCGTCGGCGCGGCGAATAGCTTTGACGGCACCCGCTAATGCGATTTTCCAGGGGCCGTTTTCTTGTTTTGGCGCGTGACTGGCTTCTGCGATTACGTACGGGATGTCGAAATGGTCAGAGATCGTTGGTCCGATCCAGTCGGGTGATTTGTGATAGACGTGATAGGTGAACCACAATTCGGGCGGCTGATTCGCGAGTTGTTTCAAGAGGTCATCGCGGACTTCGAATGCCGCACGCTTAATGGCGTTCTGCCTCTCGCAGGAACCGGTCCCTTCGTAGCTTCGGAATGTGGATGCCTGGAATACGTCGTGCCCCAAATTCTTCAGGGCGTTCGCGAAGGCATTTGCGACCCGACGGTCGCCGGACGGTTCCGGGTCGTCCAAGTGTTTCATCGGTGCGTAGAATGCGATCCGCATCGTTGGGGCTCAGCGCGAATTTGTCCTGCCTCGCGGGCATTTACGCCCTGCCGAGCCTAGGCTAGTTTAATCGGCGAAGCGTGGCCAGAAGGGCGCACGCCGCTCGTCGGGGGCGAATACGGAAAAGGTGGGGACGCAGGGCGGCGATGGAGCCTTCGATCTTCAAGTACATCTTGCGCTACAGCGCGCGCCAGCAAGTATTTCTGCTGTGCGTGATCCTGGCGTACTACCCCTTTCTGTACCTGTCTCTCGAACTGCCGAAACTGATCGTCAATCGTGCGATCGAAGATCCGGTCGGGCCGCCATTCGGTGTGCCGATCTTTGGGTATGAGTTTAAACTCGATCTGGATCAGATACCTTTCCTGCTCGTCCTGTGTTTCGGTTATCTGTTCTTCGTCTTCTGTAACGGCGGTTTCAAGTACTACATCAATGTCTACAAAGGGCAGATGGGCGAACGCTTGTTGCGACGCCTTCGGTATCAGCTTTACAACCGCATCCTGCGGTTTCCTCTGCAGCGTTTCCGCAAAACCAGTCAAGGTGAGCTGATTCCGATTATCACCGCGGAGGTGGAGCCGCTCGGTGGGTTCATCGGCACCGCATATGCCGATCCACTGTTCTTTGGCGGCCAGCTGGTCATTATCTTGACCTTTATCATGGTTCAGGACCCGATGCTCGGTATGGCGTCGATCGCACTTTATCCGGTGCAGATGTATGTCATCCCGAAGCTGCAGCGGAAGGTCAATCTGCTCGGTAAGGAACGGGTGCAAAACGTCCGGCGTCTGTCCGAGCATATCGGTGAATCGGTGGCCGGTGTCGTTGAAGTCCACGCCAACGATACGTCGAACCTGGAATTGTCGCGCTTTGCGGAACGATTAGGGCGGATTTACGAAATTCGTTATGAGATTTACAGGCGCAAATTCTTCATCAAGTTTCTCAACAACTTCATCGATAAGCTGACGCCGTTCTTTTTCTTCTCGATTGGCGGATACCTCGTAATTGCCGGTGATCTCACGTTCGGCGCATTGGTGGCTGTGCTCGCGGCATACAAGGAGCTGGCTGCGCCTTGGAAAGAATTGCTGACCTGGTATCAGCAGAAGGAAGATGTCCGAATAAAGTACGAACAGGTGATCGAGCAATTCGATCCGGACGGGATGCTGCCCTCCGACATGCAAGAGATGGAAGGCGAACCGCCGTCGATCCTTGATGGCGAATTGGTTGCCAACAATGTTGCTTTTGCGGACGAAGACGGCGCGCGGCTGGTCGATGGCGCAAGCTTCAAGGTCGATATGCAGCGCCACACCGCGATCGTCGGAGCCGGCGCGAGCGGCAAGCAAGAGTTTGCGATGTTGCTGGCGCGTTTGATGGAGCCGACACGCGGTAAGATCGCTGTCGGCGACAGCGACCTCTCGGACCTGCCGGAAGCGGTCACCGGCCGCCGGATGGCGTATGTCGGCCCGCAGGCGTATCTCTGCAATGGGACAATCGGTGACAATTTGGTCTACGGCCTGAAACACCGGCCGCTGCGGGAGCGCGATGGCGAAGCGCGATCCCAGCGCGAGATCACCGAAGCGCAACTCGCCGGAAATATCGAGTACGACTATCAAGCGGACTGGGTGGATTATGCCGCCGCTGGCGTATCGGGCCCGGAAGAATTAAAAGAGCGGATCATCGAAGTGCTGCACTTATCCGAATTTGAACGCGACGTCTATCAGATCGGCCTGCGCGGTGTCATCGATCCGGCGCAACGACCGGATGTCGCAGAACGGATATTGACGGCACGGAAGGCTTTTTCGGAGCGCGTCGCAACCGAGTCAGGCCGTGCAAATCTGGTCGAAAGATTCGACATCGAGCGCTACAACCGAAACGCTAGCCTTGGCGAGAACCTATTGTTCGGGATTCCGGTTGATGATCGGTTGGGCATGGATTCGTTGTCAGAGCACGCATACGTCCGCAAAGTCTTGGATGAACTCGATCTGACAAACGAGCTGACGAGCATTGGCCGGCAAGTCGCCGCGACCATGATCGAGATTTTCGCCGATTTACCGCCGGATCATGAGTTCTTCGAGCAATACAGTTTTATCGCCGCCGATGACCTGGAGGAATTTGAGAGTATCGTTGAGCGCTCGAAGAACAGTCTCGATAATTTGGAAGAAGACGAACGTCGAAACCTGATGGCGTTATCCTTTCTGTTGGTCGCCGAACGACATCGTTTGGGGCTGATCGATAACGAACTAGAGACGAAGATCCTCGAAGCGCGCCGTGCTTTTCGCGCGCAGCTGCCGGAGAACCTATCGGGAGCCGTCGCTTTCTTCGACGACGAAGCCTACTGTCCGGCGGCGTCGCTGCAGGACAATATCCTGTTCGGTAAGGTCGCGTATGGCCATGCGCACGCGGATACTCGGGTCGGCGATTTAATGCAGGAATTGATCGAAGAGTTGGAATTGACCCGAACGGTGGTGGATGTCGGGCTGGAGTTCCCCGCTGGTGTCGGCGGCGCACGGTTGACCAATTTGCAGCGTCAAAAACTGGCGATCTCTCGCGCTTTGTTGAAACGCAGTGATATGACCATCATCAATGAGGCGACTGAAGCACTAGATGTGCAAACTCAGGAACGTGTCATCGCGAATGTCTTAGAAGACTGCGCGGGCCGTGGGGTGATTTGGGTTATGAACAGAGCCGGTGCCGCTCGGCATTTCGACCATGTTTTGGTAATGCAAGATGGCCGCGTGGCCGAGCAAGGTCCATTCGACGAATTGAACGGGCGCGCTGGCGCTTTCAAGAAACTTCTCGACGCTGCGTGAGCGTCGTATTTGATCGCGAGTATTCATCATGAGCATCGTCGAAGAAGTCGAACTCCTCCGCCGCATACCGCTTTTCGCGAAAATTGATCCAGCGCGCTTGAAACTTTTGGCGTTCACGAGCGATCGGGTGACTTTCGAGGCAGGTCAAAAGCTTTTCGAGCAAGGAGAGGGCGGCGATTCTGCCTTTGTGGTCATTGAAGGGACAGCCGATGTCTCGGTGAACACGCCAAGCGGTATGCTATCAGTCGCGACGATAAACGAGCACGAGTTGGTTGGTGAGATCGCTATACTTTGCGACGTACCCCGGACCGCGACGGTAACGGCTTCGACAGAGTTGGTTGCCCTGCAAATCTCAAAAGATTTGTTCTATCGACTGGTTACGGAATTTCCGGACATGGCTCTTGAGATTATGCGAGAGCTGGCACGCCGGCTGGACCAAACGACGGCCCGGTTGCGCGAAGCGGTGGTCGAGAAGCAGTCAACTTAACAAGTCCATTCATATTGAAGGAAAATAGATTTCAATGAGCCGCCTCGACTCCGCCATTCGCCGTCTGCAAGCCCAACGCATCTGCCTCAATTGGGCGGTCGATCAGATCGATGGCGAGGAAGGTATCATCCTCGAGTTGGGCCTCGGAAATGGTCGTTCCTATGATCATTTGCGGAAGGCATTGCCGGGGCGGCGAATTTACGTGTTCGACCGAAACATCTCGCCGCACCCGGATTGTATCCCGCCGGACGAGGACATGTATCTCGGTGAGATGGATGAGATGCTGAAGGCTGCTGCGCGGGATCTCGGCCCGGCTGCCATATTGGCGCATGCAGATATCGGGTATGGGGATCCTGAAAAATCCGCAAAGAACGTCGCACTGATCGGGCCGCTCATCATGCCGTTGCTTCGCCCCGGCGCTATCGTCATTTCGGATAGAGCATTGGCGTTTCCTGAGGTGGAGCCGATCGCGCTGCCGGAGGGGGTGGAAGAAGGTCGGTACTTTATGCAGCGGCGCCTTTAAGAGTGGCGGCAGGCGGTAACGCGGCGCGAACGGTTAAGGTTCTCTTCGCCGAAACCTCATTTGGAAGTCTGTGGTATTCGGGTGCAATCACGAGCACGATGCGCTGGCTCGAATCGCTCGCAGTCGGTGTCTATGTCTTCGACCTCACAGATTCGCCGATCATGGTCGCGGTGTTCCTCTTCTTGCGTTGGGCGCCGCTTGTCTTGTTTGGTGCTTGGATCGGCGTTATTGCCGATCGGGTCAGTCGTAAGGCCATTCTATTCGGTGGCCTTCTCACAATGTTGGCCGTTTCGCTTGTACTGGGCCTGCTGACGGTCTTCGACCTCGTCGAGCTCTGGCATATCGGAGTCGGTGCTTTCATTAGCGGCGTGTTCACGTCGACGGATTATTCGACCCGTCGGGCGATGATCGGTGAGGCAGCTGGGCTCGAGAGGGTCGGCGTTGCGATGGCCTTCGATACCGGGACGACAAACGGAACGCGGATGCTCGGCCCCGCGATCGGCGGATTTATACTCGAGTTTTTCGGCTTACATGGGGCGTATTTCCTCGGGGCCGGTCTGTTTGCAACCGCAATATTCTTGATCTGGCGCATGCCCTATCGGCAGACGCGGCCCGCGGGCCCTGCTCCGAAAGTGCTGCGAAACCTCGTTGAAGGTCTGCGATACGCCCGCAGCGAGCCGATTGTCCTTGGTGTTTTGATGATAACGGTCATCGTCAACGCATTTGGCTTTCCCTTCGGAAACATTCTTCCGGTGATCGGGCGGGATACCCTAGGCCTCAGTGCATTTCCCGTCGGCGTATTGGCGGCTTCCGAAGGCCTTGGCGCTTTGCTCGGGGCGATCGGCGTTGGCATGACGGTGCAACCCTCGCGATACGGTAAGTTCTTTATTTGCGGTTCTTTGGTCTTTCTCGCCGGCGTGTTTTGCTTTGCACTTTCACCATATTTCTCAACTTCCCTAATAGCTCTTCTAATCGGTGGATTCGGCGTCGCCGGCTTCTCGTCCATGCAAAGCACGATACTGTTGTCTGTGGCGCCGCCGGAGATCCGCGGCAGAGTGATGGGACTACTGGCGGTTAGTGTCGGTACGATGCCGCTTGGTATTCTTTACGCCGGATTTCTCGCGGATTGGCTTGGTGCGCCCACCGGTTTGGCATTGGTGGCAGGACAGGGATTGTTCCTATGGTTGCTGGCGGCCCTATATTGGCGGCGCAACGTGAAACCGCTACCGTCGGTCGAAACAAATTCATAGATCGGAGACGCAATGATACAGAACGCGAATCGCCAAATCAGACTGAAACAGCGTCCTGATGGGATTGCCGGACCCGATAATTTTGAAGAAGCCGTTGAGCCTTTGCGTCAACCGGAAGACGGCGAGCTGCTGGTTGAGAGCATTTATCTTTCGATCGACCCGGCCATGCGGGTCTGGATCGATGAGAATCCGGGCTATGTACCGGCCGTTGAGATCGGTAGTGTCATGCGTGCCGGTGGGGTCGGGCGTGTTCTGGAAAGCCGGGTGCCCGGTTTTGCACCAGGCGACTACATTCAAGGACGCCTCGGTTGGCAAACCCACCCGACGATCACAGCTGAAGGGACGCACAAGCTCGATCTATCGCTCGGCTCCCTTGAAGATTGGATCGGTCCGCTCGGGACGACCGCGCTGACCGCGTGGTTTGGCATTCGGGATGTGGGTGCGCTGTCCGCCGATGACTTCGTGCTGGTATCGGGGGCGGCTGGCGGGGTTGGTCAGATGGCCGGCCAATTCGCCAAACTCGAAGGTTGCCGCGTTGTCGGTGTGGCCGGTGGACCCGAGAAATGCCGTTATCTAACGGATGAGCTGAATTTTGACGCCGCTATCGACTACAAGGCGGAAGCGGATCTCGCTACGGCTGTTGCCTCAGCATTTCCGGAAGGCGTCGATCTGTTCTTCGACAATGTTGGCGGCGAGATATTGGAAGCGGCGCTTCTGCATCTTCGATCCAAAGGGCGGATCGTGATGTGCGGGCGAATCTCGCAGACAGCGGCCGAGGAGCGTTATGGCGTTACCAATACGGGTCTCTTGATCGGAAAGCGCGCGCGCATGCAGGGGTTCATCGTTTCCGACTACAACGGAAGGTACGATGAAGCGCGGCAATGGATTTCCAAGAAGCTGAAATCCGGCGAGCTGAAGCAGCGCTTGCACGTCTTGGACGGCTTGGAGGCCGCGCCGGATGGGCTATCCATGCTGTTCCGCAGCCAGAATACGGGCAAGCTCGTGGTGAAAGTCGCGGACGCTTAACCCAAGTCGAAATCGACGATAACTGGTGCGTGATCCGAGGCTTTCTCCCAACCGCGGGCCTCGCGCAAGACGCTGGCACCCTTAAGCGCCTTTTTCAAAGGTGGTGTGACCCAGACATGGTCGAGGCGCCGGCCTTTATCTGCCGCATCCCAATCGCGAGCACGATAGCTCCACCAGCTATAGAGCGTCTCTTCAGGCGGAATGAACTGGCGGACCGCATCAATCCAATCGTTGCTTTGCTGCACAGCGTCGAGTTTTTCCACCTCAATCGGTGTGTGGCTAACGACCTTTAGAAGTTGTTTGTGAGACCAGACATCCGACTCCAGCGGCGCAATGTTCAAGTCGCCGACAAAGATCGACTTGTCCTTGCTCTTGTGCTTTTTGCCGAACCAGTCGGTCATCTCCTCGAGGAAAGAGAGTTTATGGGCGAATTTCTCGTTCTCAGTCGGGTCCGGAACATCACCACCGGCCGGAACGTAAAAGTTATGGATTTCCACGCCGCCCGCGACTTTAACCGAGGCGTGCCGGCAATCCTGTTTGCCGCACCAATCCTCGCCCCCAGTTGCATCTAAAGGCAGGCGCGAGAGGATGGCGACGCCGTTGTAGCCTTTCATGCCCCGAAAATGCATATGCTCGTAACCGAGAGCTTCGATGTCCTTTGCGGGGAATTGATCGTCGTGAACTTTGGTTTCTTGCAGGCAAACGATGTCTGGCTTGGCTTCGTCCGTCAATTTCGCCAATAGCGGCATCTGCAGCCGAACCGAGTTTATGTTCCAGGTGATGAGACGCATGTTCGTGTCCTATCGAGTTCAGCCGATGGTGATATCGAGGTCGGTCAACCCGTCGACGTGTCCGGCCAAATGGTCGCCTTTCACGACGGCCGAGACGCCGGATGGTGTGCCGGTCATGATAAGATCGCCTGGGTGCAATTCGATCAGCCCCGAAAGATAAGAGATCGTCTCTTCGACATTCCAGATCAGCTGATTGACGTCTCCACTTTGGCGAACCTCACCGTTGACGGCCAGTGTGACGGCCCCGGCTGAAATGTGTCCAACGAAGGCCGCCGTGTGGATTTCGCTCATCGGTGCAGATCGGTCGAAGCCCTTCGCCATGTCCCAGGGGCGGCCCATGTCTTTGAACCCGCTCTGCATATCGCGCCGCGTCATATCGAGACCGACGCAATAGCCATAAATCTTGTCCAGGGCCGCACTCTCTGGAATCCGATAGCCGCCTTCTTTGAGCGCGACGACCATTTCAATTTCCGGATGCATGTCGCTTGTTTCGTCGGGATAAGGCACTGTCGTTCGATTTGCGACGACCGCATTCGCCGGCTTTGCAAAGAAGAATGGCGGTTCGCGATCAGGATCGTGTCCCATCTCGCGGGCATGAGCCGCATAATTACGGCCGACGCAGAAAATGCGGTGGACAGGGAACGGATCACCATCGACCACAGGAACGGTCGGTGTGTCCCAGAGCGGGATTGCGTAGTTGGTCATTTGCAAGGCCTATTTGATCGGTGGGCGGCGGGATATGCCGCATTTGATGGTTGACCCAAACTGCCCTTGGGCCGGGCAGGGGTCAATACGCGTCAGCGTAAATGTCGTCCTCTTGAACGCCATGTTGGATGAGGAGGTCTTTCACGCTGTCGACCATAATTGGCGGGCCGCATAGATAGGCTTTCCAGTTCGAAAAGCCGTTCAGGTCGGATGCGACGGCCTCATGCACAAAGCCCGTGCGGCGTTGCGTTTCGCCGGACGGTTCGGATAAGACGGGCGTGAAAAAGAACCGCTCGTGCGCATCTGCGAGGGACGTGAAACGTTCCTCGAAATAGATATCGCGTTCGTCCCGTACACCGAAATAAAGGTGGACTTCCCGTTCGGGTTGGTCACGCAGAGAAGTCTCAACAATACTCCGAATCGGCGCTAGGCCGGAGCCGCCCGCAACACAGAGCATGGGCCCCGGATGATCGGCGCGCAGATAGGAGTCGCCCATCGGCGCGGTCACCGTGACTGGGTCGCCAACCCCCAACTCGTCCAGAACGAAATGACTGCTGCTCGTGCCTTCGCCGGAACGGCGAATGTGAAACTCAAGGCCCGTATCGCCGGGTATGCTGGCGATCGAGTAATACTTCTCGATCCCGTTCGGATAGACGACTTTCGCATATTGGCCGGCGCTAAAACTCAAGGGCCCGCCTTCAAGAATTTTCAGGCGGATGGAACGCGTGTCATGGGTAAGCTCACCGAATGCGTCGACTTCACAATTAATTTCCCGAACGTCGTGCATAGCTGAGCGTTCCTCTTTTTCTTAAGCGGCTTTGCTGTCGGTCCCTTCGGAGCCTGACCTCTGTGCATGATGTTCGCGAACGGCCGCGTGGAATGCTTTGAACAAGCGGCCATTCACGTCGTTGCCGCGAATGTTTGGATGTTCCGGATGCCATTGAACGCCAAACGTTAGCGCGGGGGCATCGGGCACACTAACTGCCTCGATGACACCGTCGTCGCTGATCGCTTCGACAAAAACACCGTCGCCGGGCTGGTCGATCGATTGTGCGTGGAGCGAGTTGACCATGACGCGGTGGGCGCCCCCGAAGAGGTCCTCGAAAAGGCCGCCGGGCTGAATGTCGATGGGATGTTTATCCTCGAAACGTTCGTCCACCGGTATCGTCCGGTCCATGCGATGGTCGCGTTTACCTTCCAATTCCTGCGTCCGCTGGTGGAGCGTGCCGCCGAGTGCGACGTTCAATTCCTGGATGCCAAGACAAATCGCAAAGATGGGGACGCCTGTTTTCACCGCATTCCGCAAGAGCGGCAAGGTGGTTGCATCGCGTTCGGGACAATGCGGTGTGCCTTCGATACTCGGCGTGCCGCCGTAGTGGTGTGGCTCAACATTGGGGCGTCCGCCCGTCAGCATGATGCCGTCTAGATGTTCGAGCAGGCAGTTGAAGCTTACAAGATCGCCAACCGCTGGAATCAGTACGGGCGCACATCCCGTAAGCTCAGCGACGGCCTTCACATATTTTTCGCTAACCCGGTGCGACGTATGGCCTTCATTCTCATAGGGGGTCGCCGGGATGCCGATCAACGGCGTCTTCGTGTTTTTCATGTAACTAAGAATGGATTGCGTATCGCAATCTGTCGAGCCCTGAGAAGGGAGGTTAGTTGCCTTGATTGGAAAAATTATCGACGTACTCGAAAAGCGTTTGGTCTATTCGACCGCCGAATCGGGCATTAACGAAAGCCAGTTCGGTGCGTAAACCCTGCGCATCGGTGATCGTCCAAGCCCGCAATTCAAGGGGATTATCCGCAAGGGTCAGCGTGACAGAGCCGATATCGGGGTTTTCGGCATCTGCGAGCTCGATTCGCAGAACGCGATCGGCGCGTTCGAAGCTCTTTACCTTGAGGCCTTCACGCAGACTGATGTTTTCCCGCAAAATGAAATGTGCAGGCGTTTCATTCAGCGGATAGTGACTCGCTTGCTCGAGTTCCATATCCACATGGATGAAAAAGTTTCCGTTAGCATACAAGCGAATCGGCGTCGGCGGATCGTACTCGAAACGCATACGCCCTGGGCGTTGCAGGTAAAGCGTGCCAAGCGCGTGGCTGCCGTCCGGATTGTTCTGCACGAATTTTGACTGGAGCGTTTGAAGGCTATTCAGGTAGCGCTCAATCCGATCCAACTCCGCATCGGAGAGAGTCGCTGCCGGGGTCGGCGCGCCGAACAGCACTAAGGCGCACATTAGGGCTAAGGGTCTAAATATGTTTTTGATGGTAATCATGGAATCGAAAGAGCCGTCGCCTTGGCGGTTGTTCTATCCGCAAGACTTGGGGGCGCATGGCGGCAAACGCAACCGGTAAAGGTCACGATTGGACTTAAACGCTATGATCGCCAGCCAAGACTTCGCGCCGCCCGACGCGATCTGCAGGGCTGACCACCCCTTCTTTCTCCATCTTTTCGATAATGCGGGCCGCCCGGTTGTAACCGATTTGGAGGTGGCGTTGAACAAAGCTCGTCGACGCCTTTCCTTCGCGGCAGACGATGGCGACGGCTTTATCGTAGAGTTCGTCGCCGGAGTTCCCGTCATCTTCTGCGATTGAGAACGGGTCGTCCCCGTCGTCGGCGGTCACGGCATCGATATATTCCGGCGAACCTTGAGCGCGGAGGAACTGCGCGACGGCTTCGACTTCGTCGTCATGGACCAGTGGGCCATGCACGCGCGTAATTCGTCCGCCGCCCGCCATATAGAGCATGTCTCCTTGGCCCAGCAATTGTTCGGCGCCTTGTTCGTTCAGGATCGTGCGACTGTCGACCTTGGAGGTGACTTGGAAGCTGATCCGGGTTGGGAAGTTGGCTTTGATCGTACCGGTCACAACATCGACGGACGGTCGCTGAGTGGCCATGATCAGGTGAATGCCGGCGGCCCGTGCCATTTGCGCCAGTCGCTGCATGGCGGCCTCAATCTCTTTGCCGGCGACCAGCATCAGGTCCGCCATTTCGTCGACGACGACGACGATGTATGGGAGCGGCGAGAGATCGAGCGGCTGCTCCTCCATAATCGGCTTACCGGTCTCCGCATCAAAGCCGGTCTGCACGGTCCGAGTGAGTTCCTCGCCCTTGTCGGCGGCTTCCTTCACCCGCTTGTTGTATCCGTCGATATTGCGGACGCCGAGTTTCGCCATGTTTGAATAGCGGCGCTCCATCTCGCGTACGGTCCATTTCAGCGCGACGACCGCTTTCTTTGGCTCGGTGACGACGGGGGTAAGAAGATGTGGAATGTCGTCATAGACGGAGAGTTCGAGCATCTTCGGATCGATCATGATCAATTTGCCCTCTTCCGGCGTCAGTCGATAGAGGAGGGAGAGGATCATTGCGTTCAAGCCGACGGACTTACCTGAGCCTGTTGTGCCGGCGATCAACAGGTGTGGCATCCGTGCCAGATCGGCAATAACCGGGTTGCCGCCGATATCCTTGCCGAGAACCATCGGGAGCTTCCCGCCTGCTTTCTCGTATGCTTCGGACATGAGCAGTTCGCGCAAATAGACGGTTTCCCGGTTGGCGTTCGGCAACTCGATGCCGATGACGTTCCGTCCTTTGATAACAGCGCTACGGACAGACACAGCGCTCATCGAGCGGGCGATGTCGTCTGAAAGGCCGATGACCCGGCTTGTCTTGGTGCCTGGTGCGGGTTCCAACTCATAGAGGGTGACGACCGGACCAGGGCGGACCTTCAGGATTTCCCCCCGCACACCGAAATCGTCGAGCACGCCTTCGAGGAAGCGCGCATTTTGCTGGAGGCCTTCCTCGTTGATTTTACCGCTTTTGTTTTCGTCGGCCGGCGCATCGTCGATCAGCTCGAGCGGCGGCAGCTGAAATCCATCGTCCGGGCTATGGAGATCCAATTTACGTTGCTTTGCTTCGCGTCCTTTGCGGCCCGGCTTCGCGCCTGTCTCTTTCGGTGCGACGAGATCCGTTTTCACAGGGCGCGGCTTCGTGACAACTTCTGCTTTCGCAGACTCGTCGGATGCGCCGAAGGTTGGCTCAACGCGTTCGCGGCTATCCTGCTTGGCGCCGAACTTAGGCAAGCTCGGCCGAAAGGCGAGAATCCGGCGAATGGAGAACCTCGTCTCCGCGCCTTCTTCTTCCATCGCCGGTATCGCGGTCTCGGATTTGTCACCACGACGGAAATTGCGCGCGGTTCGGGAGACGAAAAGAGCACCGGCGCCAATGCGAATCGCGGCAGTCTGCCATTCGCGGGGTGTAAAGCCGATTGTGTACAGCAGCAGACCCAGAGCGATCAAAGAGAAGACGGTGACGTAACACCAACGCGGAATGGGTTCGAGCAAAAGGTCGAGGGTCCAAAAATGCACAAGGTCTCCGACGACTCCTCCAAGCCCGCCCCGAAGGGGCCAAGATTCCGGTGCGCCGAAATGCGATAAGGCAAGCGCGAGCGAAAGCAATACGAAAGGCAACAAGCTGAGACGCAACCACACGGCGCTTACGCGATGATTGGTCACAAGACGCCACCCCCATGCCGCCAACAAAAAGACGAAGGGCAGCGACGCAAGGCCCAATGTCTGGAGCATTAGATCGCTTGTAAGTGCGCCGGCGAGTCCGAGAAGATTGCTGACGTTGTCTCCGAGCGCTGCCGTATTGAGCGACGGATCGTTGGCCGAATAACTGGCAAGAGCGAAAATGAGCGCAATCGCGACCGCTATCATTCCGACGCCCGCGAACTCGATGAGACGCTGTTGCAGCTTCTCACCCATGCCGGCTGGCAGAAAAGAAGATTTCGTCGCACTTTTATTAGCAGTCGCCATAGCCCATTTCCTTAACAAGGCATGACCCTATAACGCCATAGAATCAATGTGTTGGCGCATGGGTTGATTGTTTGTTTGGAAAACAATAGTCGGTATTACAAATATACTCAAGTCTAGTGAATTTATTCATCAATGTATTCGTAAAGTAAAAATCAAAGAAATATCGGTGGAACACATGAATTTATGTGATGAAAATAGTCTTATGATAGTCAAAGTGTGAAGCGGGCGAGCCTGCTGGCCCCTTCGGGCTGCAATGCACTAAGATCAATGACCTTTGCGGAAATGGGTTTACGCAACGATGCGGTTGAGTGTGCAAATATTGATTGTTGTCGCCCTGGCCGGGCTTTTGGCCGGCGGCTGGTGGCTGCTCGACGACAACGGCAATGCGACCGCAGGCAAATCGCCGCGCAAGTCGACCCCGATACTCGTTTTGACTGAAACGGTGAAGTTTGCAGAGGACCAACTCTTACTGCGCGCGATTGGCACGGGAGAAGCCCTTAAGTCGGCGTCTATCCATCCGTCCGTCGCTGGCGAGGTTGTAGAAGTGGCATTTGTCGCCGGACAGCGCGTCAAAAAAGGCGATGTGCTTGTGCGTCTCGATGCCAAACATCAGCGCTTGGCCGTAAAGCTCGCGGATGTCGCATTGAAGGAAGCAGCCCGTCAGGTGAAGCGGCTCGAGAGATTGGCGCCTAGCGGTGCCGCGTCTGTGGCGCGATTGCAGACCGCGCAGACAGAGCATGCCTCTGCGCGCCTACGTCTGGATCAAGCACGTGCGTCATTGAGCGACCGGACGATCTATGCCCCTTTCGATGGGGTGATCGGTCTGACGGATATCGAACGGGGTGACCGCGTTTCCGATCAGACTCTGATCGCAACTTTAGACGATCGCTCGTCGATCCTAGTCGATTTCAATTTGCCCGAAGAGTTTGCGGTGCGTCTCGCCGTTGGTGACCCGATTGCGATGGCGGCTTGGACGGATCGCGATACGACATTACAAGGCAAGGTGCATTCGTTGGGCAGCCGGATCGACCCCGTGACCAGAACGCTTCGCGTCAAAGCGGTGATTGCAAATCCGGACGACCGTATCCGACCCGGTACGTCGTTCGACGTACGGCTTTCTTTCAAGGGGCGACGCTATGCGACCATCCCGGAGGTCGCGGTTTTGTGGAGCCGAGACGGAGCCTATTTGTGGCGCGTCACCAACAAAAAGGCGGAGAAAGTATTTGTCGGGATCGTTCGCCGCGATAAAGGCCGCATTCTTGTCGACGGTCCATTGAAAGCAGGCGAAACCATCGTCGTTGAGGGCGTTCAAGGCTTGCGCCCGGCGCAACCGGTGAGAACGGAACCTTTTGAAAGCGCCGGTTGATGGCACGGGTTAGCGACCTTCCGTCATTATCCGTACGGCGCCCGGTCTTGGTTGTCGTAATAAACTTATTGATCGTCATCGCCGGCTTGGCGGCCGTATTGGGTGTGGAGGTTCGGGAACTTCCGGACGTCGATCGACCGGTCGTCATGGTACGGGCGTTTTTCGACGGCGCATCGCCCGAGACGATGGATGCGGAAGTGACCAGCGTGATCGAAGGCGCTGTCGCCCGGGTCTCGGGTGTAAAGACGATCAATGCCGCCAGCGAAGAAAACAATGCACGGATACGCGGTGAGTTTGCGCCGAATGTCGATCTCGACGTCGCCGCCAGCGACGTTCGCGAGGCCGTCGCGGCGATCGAACGGGACCTGCCCGAAGGTGTCGAAGACGTCACGATCGTTAAGGCGGATGCCGATCGACTGCCAGTCATGCGACTTGCCTTGGTAAGCGAGAAGCTCTCTCAAGAATCTTTGACACGGTTGGCGGAAGAAGACGTGAGTGCCGAACTGACGTCCATTCCGGGCGTTGCGACCGTGGAATTGTTCGGCGATCAAGAGCAGGTATTACGCGTGGTGGTCGATCCGATCCGGTTGGCCAGTTACGGCTTGTCTATTGATGAAGTCGCCAATGTGCTGTCGAGCACAAGCCTCGACGTCCCGGCAGGGAGTTTCAAATCGAACGACCAGCTCTTGATGGTGCGCGCCGACGCGTCTGTCTGGCGTCCCGAAGCCGTCGAACGTCTGGCAATCCGTGACGATATTAAACTTGGCGATGTCGGACAGGCGTTCTACGGCCCGGCGGAAGCGGAAAGCTATAGTTTGCTCAATGGCCGGAAAGTTGTCGGAATCGGCATCGTCCGACGCGCGCAATCGAACACGATCGCCATTTCGGATGCAGTTCAAGTAGCTGTCGAACGGTTGAATCGGCGCATGAAGGATGTCGAGTTGATCGTCATTTCCGATGACGCGCAGTTCATTCGCAGTTCGGTCCGCGAAGTGGTCGTCAGTCTTTCGATCGCAGTGCTCGTCGTTATCGGCGTCATATTTGTTTTTATGGGTGCCCTACGCCCGACCCTTATCCCTGCCATCGCGATTCCGATCGCGCTGAGCGGGACCATTGCGGCTATCTGGCTGCTCGGGTTCTCGATCAATATTCTCACCCTGCTCGCATTGGTGCTGGCGACCGGTATGATTGTCGATGACGCCATTGTTGTGATCGAGAATATCCAGCGACAGCGTGCGCTCGGTCTAAAACCATTCGCCGCCTCGGTTATGGGAACGCGCCAGGTATTCTTCGCTGTCCTGGCAACGACCGCGACGCTGATTTCCGTTTTCCTGCCGATTGCGTTCCTACCCAGTACAGCGGGCAAGCTGTTTACGGAATTCGGATTCGTGCTGGCCGTTGCGGTCGGAATTTCGTCCTTCGTCGCTCTTTCGCTTTGCCCGATGTTGGCGTCCCGCTTGCCCGACTTTGGCGACGGGGATAAGCGGACCGGCGGGTTGTTAAATCGATTGAGCACGTGGGTCACAGCAGGATATCAGCGCCTCCTCGTATTCACGTTGAATGCGCGATTCCTCGTTATCGGATCGGCGGTCGTCATCGCGTCCGTGGCTTTTGCCGTTTTCCCAACCATCGACCGTGAGCTTCTACCGCGCGAAGACCGGGGTGCCATAATTATCATGATGCAGGGCCCCGATGGTGTGGGTCTCGATTATATGGACCGCCAATCGGCCCGCGCCGAAGCTCTGCTTGAACCTCTTCGCGAGAAGGGAGAAATCACGAACATCTTGTCGATCGTCGGACGGTGGGATCTCAATCGAAATTATATCATTGCACCTTTGGCGCCATGGTCGGAGCGGAGCCGCAGCCAGTTGGAAATTGCAAAGGCCTTGCGTGGGCCTTTGAAGGCGATCCCCGGGGCCACGGCGCGGGTGCGGACACCCAACAGCCTCAATTTGCGGCGTGCCGGCGGTCGGGTCGAATTTACACTTACGGGCTCCAACTACCGCGATATCGCTGCGGCGGCTGATGATTTCTTGGACGTGTTGCGGGAGCGGGCACCGGAGTTGGATGATTTGGAAATCGAGTTCCAGCAGACGCAACCGCAATTATCGCTCACCGTCGATCGCCGGCGCGCCGAAGATCTTGGAATCCCCATCGAAGGTATTGTGAATACGTTGCGGGCCATGGTCGACGGATTTGAGGTGGCGGAACTCAATGTGGAAGATCGGTCTGTGCCGGTTCTCTTGGAATCAACGGCCGGCGCGATCGATGATCCAAGCGATCTCAAGAACCTGTTCGTGCGGGCCGCGGACGGCACGCTGGCACCGCTTTCTTCGTTCGTCAGCCTGACCGAGGTCGGCGTGGCAGCAGAACTCGATCGTGCCGCCCAAAAGCGTGCCATCGAGATCGAAGCGTCCCTACCTGAAGGGTATGCGATGCAGGCAGCCGTCGATCGGATAGAAGCATTGGCCAGCGAGACCTTGCCGCCGGGTATCGGTCTTCACTTCATCAATGAAGCGGCGACCCTCAAGGACACCTCGAACGAAGTCGCGATCACCTTTGCGATTGCCGTTCTGGTCGTGTTGTTGGTGCTCGCAGCTCAGTTCGAGAGCATTCTGAGCGCCCTGGTGATTATATTAACGGTACCGTTCGGGCTCGCGGCGGCGGTGTTTTCGTTAAAGCTTACCGGCACATCGATCAATATTTATAGCCAGATCGGGCTTGTGATGTTGGTCGGACTCATGGCGAAGAACGGCATTTTGGTTGTCGAATTCGCGGATCAACTGCGTGATCGGGGCAAAGAGGTCATGGAAGCCGTTCGGGAGGCAGCGATGACCCGTCTGCGGCCTGTGATGATGACGATGTTGTCGACCGTGCTCGGCGCGCTACCACTGATTTTAAGCGGCGGTGCCGGTGCGGAGGCGCGCGGCGCTATTGGTTGGGTAGTCTTCGGCGGCCTTGGTATCGCAACGGTGTTTACGCTCTTATTGATCCCGGTCATCTACAGTCTTTTGGCGCCGCTGGCGCGCCCGCGTGCACATGCCGGTGTTCGGCTCGATCGTGAATTGCGGGAGCTGGAAGCGGCAGAATAGAGGTTGAACATGGAATTTGGGCTTAGCTGCAACAAAATTGACGAAGTCGGAGTAGCGGTCCATGCGGAGAACCTCGGTTACGATTTTTGCTGGATGACGGACAGCCCGATGATTCGCTCGAACGTCTGGGCGGTGATGGCCTTGGTCGCACAGCAAACGCAGCGCCTTCGGATCGGGACAGGCGTGGCTGTGCCGGGTTTGCGTCTCGCACCGGTGGCGGCGAATGGTATCGCGACGATCAATCGTCTCGCACCTGGTCGATGCTTCATCGGTTTGGGGACCGGTAACACAGCGATGCGGATGCTTGGGCATCCCCCTGCGAAGGTTGCAGAATTCAAAGAGTATATCCGGGTGGTCGGCGCGTTGTTACGCGGTGAGGAAGTTGACTTTACCCTGGATGGGGTGACGCATCCGATCACCTTCGCTAACACGGATTTCGGCTACATTAATTTAGAGGACCGCATACCGATCCATGTCGGCGGGGTTGGACCGCGTGCGCAGGCACTTGCCGGCGAATTGGGCGACGGACTTATCACGGGTTTGCCGCGGGGCGGTACGATTTCGCAGTCGCTCGCCAATGTGCGGCGTGGGGCGGAACGCGTCGGGCGCTCCCTCGACGATTTTAAGGTTTATGCATTGGTCAATTTGCTACTGCTCGAGCCTGGCGAAACTCTTGAGTCGGAACGCGTCATTCGGGAGGTCGGCTCCGGTATCATGGTGAACGTTCATTACTTGGTTGAGCGCTGGAAAGAGACCAGCGAAGACCCGCCGGACTATGTGAGGCCGATCTGGAACGACTATATTCGTTTTCTTGAGGAACGCGACGGGGCGCGCCAGCATCAGGAAATGCATAAGAGCCACTATAGTTATCTCGACCCGGAAGAAGCGCGCTTCATCACGCCGGAGATTATCCAAACGTTCAGTCTTGCCGGTCAGCCTGAGGAAATCGTCGAACGACTGAAGGCATTGGAGCGGGAGGGGCTCGATGGGGTGAATTTCATCCCGACAATTGAGCAACAGTACCGATTAATTGAAGACTTCGCCCGCAAGGTCATTGCGAAGATGTAGCCCCTTTCGAACGCTTGTCGAAAAAAAAAGAGGGGGGCCGAAGCCCCCCAAAGTTTCGCGCTTGGCGACAGTGAAAAGTGTAGGGAGGAAGACGGCATTCCGGCGCCGCCTTCCGAGATTCCCTATCTGGGTTAGAGGGTTTGAGATCCCTTTCCGAATTCTGGATACGCTTCCATTCCCAATTCGGATTTGTCGAGACCGTCCATTTCTTCTTCTTCCGACACCCGTATGCCCATTACGGCCTTGAGGATGAGCCAGACGATGGAACTGGAGATCGTGACGAAAACACCGATCAGCAAGACGCCCCAGAGTTGGGTCAGGAACGAACCGCTGCCGAAAATCCCGACCGCCAAAGTGCCCCAAATACCGGCCACAAGGTGGGCGGAGATCGCACCGACAACATCGTCGATTTTCAGCTTGTCGAGGAGCGGTACGGCAATGACCACGAGTAGACCGCCGATTGCGCCGACGATGATCGCCAACAGGTGGTTCTGGAGGTCAGGACCAGCTGTGATCGCGACCAATCCTGCAATTGCGCCGTTGAGCGCAAAGGTCAAATCCATCTTCTTGTAGAGGATTTGCGAAAGGGCCATCGCAGCGACGACACCAGCCGCGGCCGCAAGGTTCGTATTCACGTAAACGATCGACATGGCCGTAGCGTCGGCGGCACTTCCCAGGGCGAGTTGCGATCCCCCGTTGAAGCCGAACCATCCGAACCAGAGGATGAATGTACCCAAGGTCGCGAGTGGCAAATTGGCGCCTGGCAACGGATTTACGGACCCATTGGGGCCGTATTTACCTTTACGCGCACCCAGGATGATCGCACCGGTCAGTGCGGCCCAGCCGCCGGTCGAATGGACGAGGGTCGATCCTGCGAAATCAGAGAAACCCATCGCAGCCAAGACGCCGCCGCCCCAGACCCAACTTGCCTGGATCGGGTAGATGATGGCGCTCAGGAAAACCACGAAGATCAGGAACGGCCAGACTTTAATACGCTCCGCCAGAGTGCCGGAGACAATGGACGCCGCCGTAGCGACGAAGACCATCTGGAAGAACCAATCGGAGCTGACTGAATATCCATTGTCGACGACAGCGGAGATCATCTTGTCGGTTTTGTCTTCCGCGGCCAACAACGCCAATTCCGCGTCCGACGGGTTGTAGAGGAAACTGAACGTCCCCAGCCAGCCGCCTTCAGGTACGTCCGTGTACATGAGATTGTAGCCGATGAGGTAGTACATGATACCGGCGATCGAATAGAGCGCGATGTTCTTAAGACAGATCGCCGCCGTGTTCTTGCTACGCACCAAACCGGATTCGAGCATTGCAAATCCGGCGGCCATCCACATGACGAGGAAACCGTGCACCAAGAACGAGAAAGTGTTGAAGACGTAAGCGGTCTCGCCTTCGACGGCCGCCTGGGCTGTGCCGGCAATTGTTGCGAAGGCTGCAACTAATCCGCCAAGCAGAGATAAATTTAGGACACGTTTTAACATTATGTGTTTCTCCTGATTACAGCGCTTCTGTATCGGCCTCGCCCGTGCGGATGCGCACCGCCTTGGCGAGGTCGAGTACAAAGATTTTTCCATCGCCGATGCGCTCGGTCTTGGCCGCGCGCTCGATGGTTTCGACCGCGCGCTCAACCATGTCATCGTTGACGGCGAGGTCGATTTTGACTTTCGGCAAAAAGCTGATTGCGTATTCAGCGCCGCGATACACTTCGGTTTGACCCTTTTGACGGCCGAAACCTTTTACTTCGCTGACCGTCATGCCCTCGATGCCGAGTTCGGTAAGCGCCTCGCGTACCTCGTCGAGCTTGAACGGCTTGATTACAGCCATGATCATTTTCATTCGTGCGTCCTCCGCATTCTTGTTCGCACTCCCGCCGCGCGGAATACGCAGCGCCTGGAGACAGCCTTAGAACCAAGATTCATGCCGAAACGCAGAAATTAAATAAAATATAGATATATCAATAAGTTATAATATTATTGCAGATTCAATACGAAAATTATCAGGGCAAAATTGCATAAATAATAGCCAATAAAAACGATATGATTATTTTGTGATCAATATATGAGGCTGGACAACGAAATCGCGAGGTATGAAGCTGGTGAAATCCGTAAATCGGCAAATTTGAAGATGGCTGAGCGATACGAAATCGTTGTTGTGGGCGGCGGAATGGCGGGCATGACGCTTGCCTGCGCTTTGGCGGGAAGTGGCATTTTGACCGCCGTTGTCGAACGTTTCGATCCGTCGAGTATGAAAACAGCGGCATTCGATGGCCGAACAACCTCAATTGCCCACGGATCCGCGCAGGTTTTGAAGGGGATCGGACTTTGGCCGCTGGTTGAAGATGCAGCAGAACCCATCCTTGATATCCGGGTTGCAGACGGACATCCGGCGCGCGGTGTGTCACCGCTTTTCTTGCACTACGACCACACGGAAGTCGGAAGCGATCCGTTCGGTTACATTATCGAGAACCGAAAAATTCGCGACGCACTCTATGAATATGCTGACTCCCTACCCGATCTCGATGTGATCGCGCCGGCAACCGTTGAAGGGACAGATCGCCGATCGGATGGGGCCACGATTGAGCTATCGGACGGGCGGGTCCTCGAAGCGTCGCTGATCGTGGGTGCGGACGGTCGGAACTCGCCGCTTCGAAAATCGGCCGGCATCGGCGAAACGCAATTTCGCTACGATCAGACCGCGATCGTTTGTACGGTGGCGCACGAATGGGAACACGCAGGAGTCGCCGTCGAATTGTTCTTGCCAAGCGGACCGTTTGCCATGCTGCCGATGACCGATCGGCGTACGAATATCGTTTGGACGGAAAAGACGACACTGGCACCCGAGTTCCTATCCATGAGCGAAGAGGTGTTTCTCGGAGAGGTCCAGCGGCGCTTCGGCGATTGGCTCGGGGCTTTGGAGCTCGTGGGGCCACGCTTCTCTTATCCGCTCGGTCTTATGCATGCGGCGCGTTACACCGAGCTCCGCCTTGCGCTGATCAGTGAGGCGGCTCACGTCATTCATCCGATCGCGGGACAAGGTTTGAACCTCGGTATTCGGGACGTGGCCGCCTTAGCCGAAGCGATTGTCGATGCCGTTCGCCTCGGGTTGGAGCCGGCAGATCCGACGGTTTTGAGCCGTTACGAGAGCTGGCGGCGTGTCGACAATACGACGCTGGTCGCCGTGACCGATGCGCTCAACCGATTGTTTTCGAACGATGTGGCGCCCATACGATTGGCGCGCGATGCTGGATTGGCGGCGGTTGGAAAGATACCGCCCTTAAAGCGGGTCTTCATGCGCCATGCGATGGGCGTGGTCGGCGAATTACCACGATTGGTGAGAGGCGAGTCCCTTTAACCGAACGAAATTCTTTACATGATCGGGGTGCGGCGCAACGTGCGCGGTTTCGATTCATCGAACGGACCGCGGGCGTGCTGAAGCATCCGGTTGTCCCAGATGAGAAGATCGCCTGGCGTCCACCGATGCCGGTAGATGATGTTCTCGTCCCGCAAATAGCTGCGGACTTCGTCGATTAGGTTTTGCGAATCGTCAGCCTCTAACTCGTTCACCCGAATGGTCGTCAGACGATTGACCCAGACCGCTGTTTCTTGGTCGTCATCTTCACGATAGAGGATCGGGTGGTTTGCCCGCGGGGAGCCAGGCGTCGCTTTCTCCGGATCCTGGAAGCCCGCGTAGTCGCCTTTGAAATCATAGAGATGGAGGCAGGTCTTATCCTCTAAACGGTCGCGCAACTCGTCGGGCATCGCGTCGAAGGCGCGGGCGGTGTGGACGAAACTAGTCTCGCTGCCGCTGTCCGGAATTTCGATCGCGTAGAGGATCAGCGCTCTGAGGGGGACTTCCTGGAAGAGCTGATCGTGGTGGAAATCAAGTTCGCCTTTGCCGAGGATTCCATCGCTACGGTTGTTGGACACGTATTGTGTCTCGTCCTCTTTGGTTTCGTCGACGTCATAATCTTCGTGGATCACGACATCGCCGAAAATATTTGCAAATCGCGCCTGGTTTTCGGCCGAAAGGTCTCTATCGCGTATCAACAAAAGTCGATATTTGCGAAACGCCGCGCGCAACCGGTCGGCCGCCGCGTCGTCTAGCTCTTCTGAGAAATCAAAGCCGGATATTTCGGCGCCGATATTCGCTGAAATCGGTTCTATCCGCATATCTTCGACTGACATTTCCACTCCTGGTGATCGTATAAACGCAAGTTATGGTCGTGCCAAACCGGCCCTTCGTCAATGCGTATGGCTTGACAGCGCCTTCGCTCCAAGCCCAGCATCTGGCAACGAAAGTTCAGCCTTTGAGGAGAGGGATATGCCAAAACTTCGCCACATAGCGGTGACGGTTCCGGATTTGGAAGAAGCAGCGCGTTTCTATGAGACGACCTTCGGTATGACGCGGGCATCGGAATCCGACATCGCTATCTTGCTTTCTGATGGCGTCGTGAGTCTCGCGATTTTGAAGTTCAAGACCGACGAGCAAGCGGGCGACGAGCGCGGTAAGGATTTCCACGGTCTGCATCACATGGGATTTGTTGTTGAAGATATTGAGGCGATGCAACAGACCATCGAAGACAATGGCGGGCAGTATCATATGCGCCTGCCGAACACGTCGGATGGCGCTTCGGAGATCAAGTTCCGCGATCCGAACGGTGTGGTCTTCGATATCGTGACGACGCAATATGCCGATAAGGCTTGGGACAGCCGCAGTTGACGTAGAACCGCTAGTCGATGTGAAGGACGGCTTTGCCCAGGAACTTACGGTCAATCAGGTCTTGCGCGACGCGATCGATATCGGACCATGACGCTTCGCGTTCGATGGCGCAGTTGAGCCGTCCGGTACCGACCAAGGACAAGAGCCGAGGCAGATTGTCGCTCGGCGGTGAAGACTCGCTCTTTGCGTAGAGATGAAACCCCATAATTTGTGCCAGGCCGATCCGCATGAAATTGCCGATATCGATGGGAATTTCCGGTGTGTCCGTGACGCCGTAGCAGACGCACATGCCCTGCGGTGCAAGGGCGGGTATGGCTTTTGTGAGGATCGGCCCGCTCACGCCGTCGACCACCAGGCGAAACCCTTCGTAGTCCGAGAATTCATCGCCGGTCGACGTCACAATAACGGGAAAATCGCCAAGGCCTTCGATAAAGGGCTTTTGCTCGGCGCGTCTAATTTGAGCATATGATTTCGCACCGGCGATCGCCGCGAGCTGGACCGCATACATGCCGACGCCGCCAGTGGCACCTGTGGTCAGGGCGGGCCGACCGAGAAGGCTCGTCGCGGCGTCGACCGCGTGTAAAGCCGTTAAACCGGCCACGGGCAGTGTCGCAGCTTGAGCGTCCGAGACTGTGTCGGGGATCGGCGCGATGTAGTTGCTTGGAATGGAGACGTATTCTGACCAAGCTTCCATTCTCGTTGAGAAGCCGACGACGCGGGTTCCCTCTGTGGGACCCGATCCGTCCGCGGCCTGTGCGTCAACCGTTCCGACGAAATCCCATCCGATTTGCAGCGCGCCGTCCGATGCGTTTTGAGCCCGTCGGAGCTCACCTCGGTTCAAAGAGACAGTACTGACTTTGACGAGGGCTTCGTTCGAGAAGGGCGGGCGGATGGGCCCATGTTCGATTGCCAGGATTTCGTCGGCTTTAGCAGAAGCGACAACGCGGCGGGCATCGATTGAGGTCATAGATGTTCCTTTGTGCGTATCTTTGTTGCTCAGGTCGTTTTCTCGGTGTTTCGCGACATCATAATCATCGCAATCCCAATAACATAAGTCGCTGGCACAATCAGAAACATTGTTTCGTAGGTCGCCAGGTCGTAGACGCGCGCACCGTTTTCCACAATCCCTGTCCAATTGAGATCCAAAAGCCAGCCGGATAGTGGTTGGAATATGGCGCCGGACAAGATGATCAGCATATTGGCGAAGGCAAACGTTGATCCGCGCGCGTTCTCGGGGGCCAGGTCACCGGCCATGGCGTAGGTGAGAACGATCACGCCCGATGCAAGTCCGTTGACCAGCATGAGTGCACCGATCACCGTGGGTGATAGGTCCGGGACATAGATGGCGATCATAAGTGCGGCGAACGCGATGAAGAGGCCGATCAAGAGCGGCCGGCGTCGTTGGCCGACCTTGTCCGATAACCATCCGCTGAATAGCGCACCGAGACCCCAGCCGATCAGCATCATGGCCGTCAGCAAAGCGGCATGCGGTCGGGAGAGGTCGTGGAACTGCATCAAGTATGGAATTCCCCATAGCGAGCCGAAAACGAAAAGGGGGGCGGACGCGATCGCTCCGCCGCCAGCCACCAGCCATACCTGCAGCTGTCGCAACGCGATGCCGAACGACGTGAAGATTTCCTTCATTGTCAGCGGCGGCGCGCTATCCCCGACGGCGGGCCCCCGTCTGCCGACCAGCATAAAGACCGCTAAGGAGAGAACGGTTCCCGCAGCCGCCATACCCCACATGGTGACCCGCCAGCCAAAGGCGTCGACCATCGTGCCGGCAATCATTTGACCGGAAAAGCCACCAGAGAGGCCGATGCACATACCGGCGCCCGACAACATCGCAAAGCGCGCGGGCGGGAAATACAACGCGATTATCTTAAGGGCGGCGACCCAACCGAAAGCACAACCGATTCCGATCATGATCCGGCCCAGGTAGGCGAGTTCAATAGAACTTGTGGTCGCAAAAAGTGCGCTACCGAGGGCCGCCAGTATCAGCGCGCTGGCGTACGGGACGCCGGGTCCCCAACGGTCGACCATGGCGCCGACGGGTAGCTGGAGGGCTGCGTAGGCGTAAAAATAGAGAGCCGACAATGTGCCGAGTATGGCGCCGCTCACGGCGAAGTCCGCCATGAGTCGATCCACCATGACACTTGGCAAAACCCTGTGGAACCAAGCGTAGTAGAAGCCCAACGAGCCGAGCGCCCAGGCGATATAAGCTTTGGTCAAGTTGGGTGAGCCGTCTGGCATTCGCTCGTGTCTCTGTACCGGTTTAACGGAGGTCGAAATTGGGCTCTGCGGTTTAACGTGCGCGCCGTGGGCATGCAATGCTCGGTAGGTTTCCCGTCAGCTTTATTCCGCTATAGTGCGCGCCATGTTGGATCAAGAAACGAATAACGCGGGCGGTGCGGTCTTGATTGGCCCGAACGACCCGTCACCCTTTGAGGTGGTGAACGGTGATGGCCGCTCGCAAGTCGTCATATGTGCGGATCACGCCTCGAATATCATACCTGAAGGTCTCAACGGGTTGGGCTTACCGCCGGAAGAGCTTGATCGTCATATCGCTATTGATATCGGGGCGGCGGATGTTGCGCGGCGGCTGGCGGTCCTATTCGATGCACCGGCGATCTTGGCGGCCTATAGCCGGCTCGTGATCGACTGTAATCGGCCGCTCGACGATCATACGTCGGTGCGTGTGATCAGCGACGGCACTGTGATTCCGGGCAATCGACGATTGTCGCCGATGCAACTCGATGCGCGCGCGGACGCGTTTTTCCGGCCTTACCACCAAGCGATCTCGGATGCTATCGAAGCGCGCCAAGTCGACGCTCGCTGTCCTGTGGTGATCTCGGTCCATAGCTACACCGGTGAAATGAACGGCACGGCGCGACCGTGGCATTTGGGCGTATTGTCCAGTTGGGACCGTCGTATCGCAGACCCTTTGCTGGAAGGGCTGCAATCCTCGGGCGGCGTTTCGATCGGCGACAATAAACCCTATTCCGGCCGTGAGTTATACGGCTATTCCATCGAAACGCATGCGCTGCCGGCCGGTTTGCCGAACGTGTTGTTGGAATTCCGACAGGACCAGGTGGACACGGCGGCGAAGGCGGAAGATTGGGCGAATCGGGTGGGAGCCGTCTTGAAGCCGATACTGGACGACCCGGACGTTCACGTCCCTTATCAGGGTGAGAAAGAAATTGCCTAGTTCCACAGAAAAATTCACGGTCGGCATCGAGGAAGAATATCTTCTAATCGATCCGGAGACGCGTGATCTTATCTCCGAACCTTCGGACGCCGTGTTGCAGGACTGCGAGGCGGCCATCGATGCGTCGGTCGGGGGCGTGCGACCGGAGTTTCTCCGCGCGCAGGTCGAAGTCGGAACGGAGGTTTGCACCTCTATTGCAGAGGCGCGTCATCATTTGACGACTCTCCGCCGGACCGTCGCCGAAGTTGCCGAGAATCACGGAATGAAGATCATTGCGGCCTCGACGCACCCTTTCGCGAATTGGTCCAGCCAAAGACACACGGACAAGGACCGCTACAATGTGCTCGCACAGGACATGCAGACTTTGGCGCATCGTTTGTTGATCTGCGGTATGCATGTACATGTCGGCGTGGAAGACCCGGAAGACCGGATCGATTTGCTCAACCAAATTCCCTATTTCTTGCCGCATATTTTGGCGCTGACGACGTCTTCCTCTTTCTGGCAAGGTCAGAACACCGGTTTAAAATCCTATCGAGTCAGCGTTTTCGATGAGATGCCGCGCACCGGCCTGCCCGAAAAATTCGATAGTTACGGCGAATACGAACGGCATGTGAAGATGTTGGTCGACGCTGAATTGATCGAAGATTCGTCGAAGATTTGGTGGGATGTCCGACCACACGGCATCTTCCCGACCCTCGAAATGCGCATCGCGGATATCTGCACGCGCTTGGAAGACGGGCTGACCATAGCAGCCCTCTACGCCTGCTTGTTGTCGATGTTGTCACGCCTGCGGCGCGACAACCAACGTTGGCGCGTCTACTCGAACATGCTTGTGCATGAAAACCGCTGGCTTGCCCAACGATACGGAATCGACGGTGGTCTCGTTGATTTCGGCAAGGGCGAGCGCGTCCCATATGCTGATCTCTTGGAAGAGATCATTACATTGGTGCGGGAGGATGCCCAACGGCTTGACTGTGTCGCGGAAGTCGAGCGAGCGCGTCAAATCATCGCCGATGGAACAAGCGCACACCACCAGGTTGCGATCTATGAGAAAGCAACGGGGGAAGGGGCTGACGCGCGCGAAGCGCTGGCCGCGGTTGTCGATTGGCTGGCGGAAGAGTCGCTCCGAGGTATCGCCGGGGATTAGTGCCGGGCTGTGAGACCATCCGCGAGCGTGTTTCTGTAAGCCCGCCACGCCGGCGCCATTCCTGCGACGACGCCTGCCGTCAAAACCAGCGTCATACGAAGGAGGTCACCCTGGGTGAGGGCGCCGATGTTAATGAATAAGCCGTATTGGTCTTCGACGATCGGTTGCGTGATCAACAAGAGCCCGTATAGCAAGCTCGTGCCGATAATGATTCCGGCGGCCGTCAGGAAGAGCGCTTCAATAAGGTGGAGTGCAAAAATGTGACGCGTACCCGCACCGACGGAGCGGAGTATGGCGAACTCTCTTCGCCGTTCGTTTACACCGGCCAACATAACAGTCAGCATACCGAGCAGACTTGTTGCGATGACGAAGAAAGAAATCACTGAGAGTGCCGTTTCGGCGGTGCCGAGCACGCGCCAAAGTTCATGTAGGGCGACGCCGGGTAGGATCGCCGTGAGCGGTTCTCTGTCATAGGTGTTTACACGACGCTGTACTCTGAAAGCGTCCAGGCGGGAGTTCAGGCCCACCAAGAACGCGGTAATTGCCTTGGGTTGTAAATTCAGCCCACGGACTTCATCCGCCGTAATCGTAAATCCCGGTACTCTTGCCCCGCCCCGCCAATCGATATGAATAGCCTCAATCCCTGCGAGACTGACATGAATCGTTTGATCGACCGGCGTCCCGGTCTTTGCGAGGATGCCAGAGACGCGGAACGGTTTGTCGGCATGCTCTGTGCCGCCGCGCTTCGAAATTCCATGCGTGACAACCAATGGGTCGCCGACCTCGTAGCCCAGCTTTTCCGCAACATCCGCACCGAGGACCGCATCGAAAACATCATCGAAGGCGCCGCCGTTGGAAAACCGGAGGTTTCGCTTCTCGCCATATCGATAATATTTGAAATAGTCCGTTGTCGTGCCGAGAACCCGATAGCCGCGGTGCGAATCGCCGAGCGAGAAGGGGATTGTCCACGCAACATTCGGCAAATCCGCGAATTCGCGATAACTGCCCCAACTGATGTTGTTGGTCGCATTTCCGATCCGGAAGACGGAATATAGCAGCAACTGGATCGAACCGCCCCGAGCGCCGACGACCAGGTCTGTTCCGGAAATCGTGTTGGCGAAACTATTGCGGGCTTCAGCGCGAATGCGTTCGACGCCCAGTAACAAAGTCACGCTGACCGCGATCGCGATGATCGTCAA
This sequence comes from Rhodospirillaceae bacterium, assembly GCA_002716125.1. Classification (GTDB taxonomy): domain Bacteria; phylum Pseudomonadota; class Alphaproteobacteria; order UBA8366; family UBA8366; genus UBA6544. Next base: position 59,455 of record PAZH01000010.1, on the reverse strand, counting down.
AACCGCCGTCGCCTTGCGATTCCATAGACTTTTTGCAGCGATCGTAAAAACTTGCATTAGCGTGCCCGATTCAGGTCGCGCAACGAGACGGAGGTGTCGAAGGCAGAAGACAAAGTCATGTCATGGCTGACGAAGACCAATGTCGCTCCGCTGCTGTTCGTCTCGGCGAAGAGGAGGTCGATAAACGCTTTTCGGTTGTCCGTGTCCAAGGCGGACGTCGGTTCGTCAGCAACGATCAGTCGCGGCGCACCGAGAAGGGCGCGCGCGGCAGCGACACGCTGCTGCTGCCCGACGCTGAGATCAGTGACCCGCCGCGTTTCAAGACCGCTGTCGTCAATGCCCATGCGGCCTAATAGTCGAATCGCTTCGTTTGATACGTCACCCGAGATGCGATTTTGACGTTGTCGCGAAAACCGACAGGGGAGAAGGACATTATCAAGAACCGAGAGATAGGGAACCAAATTGAACATCTGAAAAATAAAGCCGATGTTCTCGCCCCTAAAGTTGTCGCGTGCCGAGGGACGAAGCGCCGCCAGATCCGTATTCTCGATGGAGATTTGGCCTTCGTCGGCAAGGACAATGCCACCAATGAGATTCAAAAGTGTCGTTTTGCCGCTGCCGCTCGGCCCTTGGATAAAGACCTTGTAACCGCGACGCACTTCGAAATGCGGAATGTCGAGAGTCCAAGGCTTGTCTCGATGCCATCGAAATTTCAGGTCGCGTAGATTGATGGCATCGGACACGTGATCTCGGCTCCGTTGAGTTCCTCTTACTTCAATGTCAAATGGTCGCGCTTCGAAGTCAATTCCGCAGCGAATTGACCATTGGGTGTGATCGCCTGCGCATTGATTTCTCGGATGCCGGGGAAGGTCGAAAAGGCGGTGATGTCTATATGGTCGAGCGCGCTGGGGTTATCGCACGTGAAGTGCAGATGCACTTCGAACTCGGCGTGTTCCTTCGATTCCTGTTCAAGGTGTGCTTCGGCTTCCGTTCTCTTGCACTTAGCCTCTTTGGGAAGTTCAACCAAGGTGCCGGGTTCACGTAACTTTGCGAGCGCTTTCTTCACACGTTCTTTTTGTTCCGCAGTGCTCGGTTTGTGTTCGAAGCCCACAATGTCGACGCCGGGCGAGGCAAGTTCGATTTCGACCTTGGATCCAGACACGCCGACGTTTAGTTGGCTGACACCGTGCTCGTGGGCGCCGTGTCCTTTCTTATGATCGTGGTCGTCGTGCCCTTTTTCATGCTTATGGCCGCTGTGTTTCTTGTTGTGTTTGTGCGAGTCATGCTTGTGGGAACTGTGCTCATGTTTGTGAGATCCATGCTCGTGTTTGTGTCTCTTTTCGCCGCTGACCGCGGGTGAAATGGTCATACAAGTGAATGCAACGGCAATAAGTCCATATCGGATCGTGCTCACAGAAACTCTCCTATGAAATGTTTTGTTATAACATATCATTTTGGTGGGTGTGTTGCATCCGTCCGGTCGTCTGGCGGGCAAATTTTCTGTTCTATTGCCGGTCGAGTTCTATCTTTGTGGCGCGCAGTGAGTAACCGGTATCGATGTCTGCTTGTCCGTCCACAAAAAATAGCTTTTTCTTCGTTGCGGCGATCTTCATGCGTCCCGTAATTAGGACCGGCGTATAGATGTCATCCAATTTGAATGGCTCTTGCAATTGGACAAACACCATCTGGTTGGGGGGCGGCGGAGGGGTGTGAATGCAGGCCCCGAGGTAGGGAACCAAAAGGAATTCGGTGACGCCTTTGTCCGAGAATTCCAACGGCAAGGCGAAACCGGGCATCTCAACGAGTTGGCCTTCTAACTCCGGTACCGTTTGGGCTTCCTGCGCCATGATTTTCTTTTCGACTTCGCGCGCTTCCGCGAGCAGGGCCTCAACGTCCAGTCCAGTCTCGGTGAGCTTGTCAGTTAGCTCGACAGACAGTTGATAGGTCGGGCTGTTGCGAGAAGTGACACCTTGATCGGATTGCGCGCGAATACCGTAGATCGCGAACAGGTCGAGGCGTTGCTCCGGCGTGAGGTGCGTAAACGGATCCGCAATCTCCGGTAAATCCGGCGCCAAGTTTTCCCAATTAATTGCGCGTGGCGAGTCCGCCGCGCTCAGGTTGCTCGCGGCGAGGCTTAACGCAAAGGCAATTGGGACAATAAGACGCTTCAGCATGGTTTTCTTGATTCGCAAAATATCTTCACGCAGCGGATATTATTCCGAACGGCCCTCTTGTGGGAAGTTGCCATAACATGAAGGTGAACGAGGTGTGTGATGGGCATCTGAACGCTCTATATTCATAGCGACCGAGCCGCCGGGCAGATTGCCGGTAAATGCCCGACGTTGCGACAAGCGGCCGCGGTAAGGAGAGAACAGTATGGCTATCTCGCTCGCACCACTAACGCCTCATTTCGGCGCCAAGCTGACAGGTGTGGACATCGCCCGTCCACTCACCGACGCGCAATTTGGTGAAATTCGCGCGGCCTTCGACGAATACAGCGTCCTCGTTTTGCCGGAGCAACCGTTGACGGACGAACAACAGATCGTTTTCAGCGAACGATTCGGTATCCTCGAAGGGACGCGCGCTTTAAATCCAGGATCGGGTACGCCGTTTGCCCGCCAATCGAACCTCGATATTAGAACCGGCGAGACCATTCCTGCAGACGATCGGCGAATGTTTTACCAAAAAGCGAACATGCTCTGGCATTCGGACAGCACGTTCAAAGCTGTGCCGTCGCTTTGTTCGGTTCTGTCGGCCCGTGAAATTCCACCGGCCGGCGGTGCGACGGAATTCGCGTCGACACGTGTGCTCTACGATTCTCTATCGGAAGAAGAAAAAGCCGAATTTGCCACGCTCGTGATCGAACATGATTTTGTCTATTCACGTGGAACGGTTGGTTTCACTTTATCGGACGATGAAGCCGCTAAATTTCCCGCTGCCCGCCATGATATCGTTCGTACGAATAAGAACAATGGACGCCACTCGCTAATGATTGGTGCGCATGCCAAGACCGTCGTTGGGTGGACCGAGCGGGCCGGTCGCCAATTCCTGGAAGACCTGCTTTCAAGGGCGACCCAGCCAAACCTGATATATCGACATGAATGGCGCGACAATGATGTGGTCATTTGGGATAACCAGGCTGTGCTCCACAGGGCGACGCCTTACGATACGATGAATCATAGGCGATTGATGCAGCGGACCACAATTTCCAGCGGAGTACCGGCCGCTGAGTGAACATTCGATTTCGGCGTTGCCAAATCTGTCGGTGATCACCAAATATCGTTGCAACAACTTTTGGCATTAGGGGAAAGATCATGACGAAAGAGTTCGATCAGCAAACCCAGACCGAACTAGAAGCAGCGGCGTTCCGCACCTTGGTAGATCATCTTCGCGAGCGGACCGATGTTCAGAACATCGACCTCATGAATTTAGCGGGGTTTTGCCGCAACTGTCTCTCCAAGTGGTATACCGCGGCGGCCAATGATAAGGGCTTGGAATTAGACTACGAAGAAGCGCGCGAAATTGTATATGGGATGCCCTATAGCGATTGGAAATCGAAGCATCAGAAGGAAGCTTCGGCAGAGCAAGTCGCGAAGTTTAAAGAAGCAAATCCAGACCACTAAGGTTCGGTCAGACACCTTCAAAGACATAAAACCCTTAAAAATGCCTTAATTGGTTGTGGCAATAGTCACATCCAATCAGAGGCGTATTGCGTAAGCTGCGTCCCTCTTTGGAGCCTTCGCCGCGAAAGTGGCTTGTACACATAGGTGAAAGGATGGAGGGAATTTAAATGGGTAAAGCCGAACAATTAGGGCCGGTCTCAGAATTAGACCGCCTTATTGGAGCTGTTGGGGCCGGCACCCTAAACCGATCCCAAACCGCAGAAAAAATGAAAGTGATGGCAGATGCTCTGAACTTCTATGCGAGCGTCGAGAGTTATCAAGAACAGCATATACGCCAAGGAAATCGCTATGTATTCGTATGCCCGATCGAAGAAGACGATTGCGGCGAATTGGCCCGCAGCGCGTTAGCGCATGTTTTCGACGACATTTAATCTGGCGAGAACTTAGGCCTCCCATCGTCCGGCGGCGTGCCATTCGATTTGCTCGGCATAGCCGAAATTGTAACTGGCGCGACTCTTTGAGAGTTCGTCGGCGTCGTGTGCGTCGTCGCCAGTTGGGAAAGGCTCATGGATGAAGTTTCCATGTTTGTCTTCGCCCCGTACCAACATGGCGCGTTGCGGCGTGCTACCGATGTGCCGGACGGACGCCGGAACATAGCTGATGCCGTATCCGATCCGGCGGTCGTCGCTGTTGTTCGGCGGAGAGCTGTGAATGCAAAGTGTGTGATGCAATGAGAACTCACCCATTTTCAACATCCCGCGAACGGTATTGCCTTTGTCAAAACGCTCCGCAATCGTTTGACCGCCGCCGTTGATGCTATTCGGGTCTGCGTTGGCCTTGTGTTGATAGAGGCGAGCGGCACCGCCTTCCGGCACAAATTCCATACAGCCAGCCGTCTCGGAGGCCTCGCTGAGCGCAATCCAAGCCGTTATATGATGATGCGGTCTCAAGCCGAAATATGTCGCGTCCTGATGCCACATCGTAATCGCGGTGGTATTGGGTTCTTTGATGAAAAAGGTGCTGGTCCAGACGAGGATATCTGGTCCGATGATGTCTTCGACAGCGTCGAGGACGGCCGGGTCGCGGACTAAGTCACATGCCCATGGTAGGCGGACGTGCAGTTTATATCGTTCTTCGCGGCCGGCGGCCGTCAGCGGTGCGCCGAGATCACGCTCATATTTTTCGAGATCGGCGCGGGCTCGCGCTGCATGATCTTGACCGATACCTTCAATGGGAAAGCAGAATCCGTCCTGATGGTAGGATTCGATTTGCGCTGCCGTCAGTTTCTTTGGCATTTCGATTTTGACCCTCTAAAGGTGTCCGCAACCACTAATCTGGCGCACATAGTACCTCACGGCAAACATGGCTTGTTATGGAATTGGAAAGTTCTGAGCGCTCATCGGCATGCGCGTGCAGCACGAAAACAGGCTTACAGTCGGACCGGTGCGGTTCGATCCTACTTGTCGTGGTATCGCAGATCGCATGCAAGTAGCCACGTTAAAGTTGTATCATTTAACTTATGTATACATTATATTGTATTTCTAATTTCGAAATTCGATGAGAATAATGACGCCGATGGAAAATTTCGATTTTGAGATCGAATGGCAGTTTGCGGAACCTTACCGGCGGGTCGATTTACCGGATTTGCCGGATACGCATCCAGTACGTGTATTCGCGGATTACTGGATGACGAGATCCGAGGAAGACTCTCCTATGCCAAGGTCCGAATTTTCGCCCGCTGATTTACCGCAAGTCATCCCTTGGCTCATGATTCTCGAACGCTTTGGCGATTCAGATTATGGATACCGATTGTGTGGTACCGGGTGTGTCGACCTATTTGGAATTGACTATACGAACTGCGAGTTAGGCGATCATCTGCCAGAGGAGTCGGCGGAGACACGTCGACGAGAATTTGAAGAAGTCTGGCGAGAGGCAAAGCCGGTATATTCGCACACGCGAGTGCCTATTCCGGGCCGCGAGTTCTTGCGAATTTTCCGGGGTGTATTTCCTGTTTCGACCCGTGAAGACCAGCTCGATCAAGTCTTCGTCGTTATTGCGTCCGCAGAACCGTTAGGGGGGCAACGAGACGATATCGAACCGGCATAACCGTTCATTCTGCGGCAAATAGAATTGAGCGAATAGATAGGAATCGAATTTTGTTTGGGGTATAGTATTTTGGTGATGCGAACTGCGAGGGCCCACGCGAAGCGCATCGCGAAAATCCGAAAGGAGGCTACAAAAATGACTCCACCGGACAGAAGGGGCTAAATATTCGAGCTATGCTACACACACCCGGTCTTTGATCGGGAGGCTTGAGAAAAGCCCACACAGGGAAGGCTCCGTCCAGGCGGCGGAGCCTTTCGATGATTTTGGGCGCTGCTATTCCTTTTGGATGCCGACGGAAACGAAGCCGCCGTCGACGAAAAGCACATGACCGTTCACATAGGCCGCCTGTTCGCCCGCGAGATATGTAGCGGCATCGGCCATCTCCTCCACTTTCCCGTAACGTCCGAGCGGAATCAGATCGAGGTAGGCGCGCCGGGTTTCTGCGGAATGTGCAACTTGTGTCAATGGCGTGTCGACAGGGCCGGGACCCACCGCATTCACGGTCACGCCCTGGGGGCCGAGCTCAAGCGCCATTTGCTTCGTAAGACCGATGACCGCAAATTTGGAGACGCCGTATCCGGTCCGCCCGATCCCAGCGCGCTCGCCTGAGATGGAGGCGATGTTGACGATCCGCCCGTACCCCTTTTCGACCATTACGCGGCCCGCGTGTTGACCGCAATACATTGTTCCTTCCAAGTTCACTTTCATGATGGCCTGGAAATCTTCTGGCTTCGCATTGAGAAACGTCATGTGACGGCTTGTCCCCGCACTATTTACGAGGATGTCGATCGTTCCGTATTCATCGACCGTGCGCGCGATGAGATCACCTGCGGCATCATAATCTGTGACGTCCATCTCAACCGCGATAGCCTTGGCCTGACCTTGGCGAATTTCCTCCGCGACGGATTCGGCATTCGCGCCGTTCAAGTCAGCTAAAACGACATGTGCTCCTTCTTCGGCAAAGCGTCGGGCAATGCCGGCACCGAGGCCGCTCCCGGCGCCTGTCACGATGGCAACGCGGTCTTTTAGTCGCATGAGAACCTCGCAAGCAGGATTAAATTCAAGGTGTATATCCGAAGTCGGCGCCGAGTTGAGCTTTCATATATGGCGTGCAAGCGGTCAGCCAATCGCTGTCGCTTGGCAGCGTAACCGAAACGGCGCGAGCCATGAATGTATCGGGTTGGATCGCCCCTAGGGGCGGTTCATGTTTGTTGTGATAGTCGTCCAGCGTTTCCAGTAAAAGGCGTCTTGCGGACGCGACACCGGCGTCGCTGACGCACAAGTTTTCCATCGTGCGATCGTAAATCGGCATGACGCCCGATTGGCACGCCGCGTCTTGCACCCAGAGGCCAGGCAGGCCGGAAAAGTACGTCGACTCTTGTGCGGCGTAATCGAAGTGGTAGCCGTTTTCCGGGTTAAACTTGGTCCAAAAGTCGGCATAAGGGGTCGAAGCCGGTTTGTCCTCGTAGCAGCTTCGGCTGGCATGCCCGGTCTCGCGCCCTTTGAAGCCTTCCTCCAAGATTACGCGGCTTTTCGGATAGAACTCTTCCTTCGGGGTGTAGGAAAACATCAGACACAATGTGTGCTCGTCGTCTATCGGCACCCAGGCGTGCCCGCTCAATTCCGGAAACTTCGATTGGGGCGGTACCAGGGTCCAGAACGGCAGTAGGAACTGGTTCACCCGCCAGTACATTCGATCGTCCTCTAGTTTACGCCGTGACGCTATACTGAGACCGAACGGTTGACGCTCAATCTTAAAGGTGCGTCGCAGGTCGTTCGCTGCGATCCAATCGTTAATCGATCCTTTGTTGTCGATTCGTGAGTGTAATATCGGTGCATGCGCGGAGTCGATTTCGCCTTCGAGCGCCTGCAGCCAGTTGCACTCTTGGACGCGGAATGTGACGACAACATTTTCCTCCGGCACAAGATTCCATTCGATCTCCGGCAGCGGCGGCGGCGTATCCTCCGGGCCCATATAGGTCCAGAGTACGCCATTGCGTTCGACGCACGGATAGGTTTTCGCTTTGACACGCTCTTTCAGCCGGCTGCCTTCGGGCTCGGCCGGCATGTCCAGAATGTTGCCTTCAACGTCGAATTTCCAACCGTGGTAGACACAGCGGATACCACACTCTTCATTTCGTCCGAACATCAGTGGGGCGCCGCGATGCGGGCAGGCATTTGCGATCAGTCCTGGACGGCCGTCGCTATCGCGAAAGGCAACGAGATCCTCGCCGAGAATTTTTACGCGCTTGGGCTGCCCGTCTGCCGGTAGTGCACCGCCCGGGTAGAACGGCAGCCAGTAAAGCCGCATGAGCCCGCCCATCGGCGTGCCGGGACCGATCCGGGTGAGGCGTTCGTTTTCTTCTGCCGTCAGCATTCTGTATTTGCTCCTGAAATTCCATCGAACATCATTTCACAGAATGACAGCGCCAGTTCGTCGATGGATTTCTTCTTTGGATCGTACCACTGCATGCTCCAGTTTATCGATCCCAATAGGAAAAGACGGACAAGGCTCAAATCGGTCGTTGGCGAAATCTCTCCGGACTTCTGCGCGGCATCGAACAGTTCATGCCAATAGGCCGCATAGTCTTGCCGGAGCTTTCGGTTCCGATTCTGCGCTTCGCTCGAAACTTGCGCGAAAATGGCAATGTTGGCGGAGGTGTAAGCGTTGAACTTCAAGAGGGTGTTCAGATGTGCCTTGGTGGCGGCCTCCAGTTTTTCTCTGTTCGTTGTGGTGTCCGGTAGGGCATCGACTGCTTCTTTAACGGCGTCTGCCACGGCGCGTATGCCAATTTCCATAACTTCGTCGAGAATTTCGTCTTTGGAATCGAAGTAGTAGTAGATGCTTCCTGCGTCGATTTTCGCGCGCTTGGCGATTTGTCTGAGGGTCGTTGCGAAATAGCCCTGCTCGCCGAACAATTCGGCGGACGCATCCAAAATTCGCTTCCGGGTGACTTCCGACTTACGGGCCCGTTGGCTCTTTTCCTGCGGCTTAGATGTCTTAATTTTGTCCTTAATCACAGGTCCGTCTTAACCTTGACAAATACGGTCTGTCAATTCTATTTTCCATCCAACGTTTGTTGGAAAAACCGGAGAGCAAACATGCCAAAGCGCCCAATTTCTGCGGATTCTCATATTACCGAGCCGCCGAATCTCTACATCGACTACATCGAAGCGAAGTATAAAGATACGGCGCCGCACGTGGTTGACGATCCGGATCGCGGCGAAGTGTATGTCATCGAAGGGATCAAGAATTCGATCCCGATGAGCCTTGTGGCAGCCGCGGGTAAGGATCCGTCGACATTAAGCACGCGGGGCGCCAAGTTCGAAGAGTTGCACCGTGGTGGCTGGGACCCGAAGGCGCGGGCAGCCGATCAGGACCGTGACGGTGTTGCGGCGGAAATCATTTACCCGTCCGTTGGCATGGTTCTCTGCAATCACGAAGATTTGGATTACAAACGCGCTTGCTTCGATGCGTATAACCGTTGGCTGAAGGATTTCTGCGAAGGCCTGCCGAACCGTTTGTTCGGGATGCCGCAGCTCGTCATGGAGACGCCGGAGAAAGGGATTGAGGAAGTCCGCAAGGCGAAGGAGATGGGCTTTAAGGGCGTGATGTTGCCGGGCGAGCCGGGACATGAGGATTATCACCACACTGACTACGATTCGTTCTATGAAGCGGTCGTCGAAATGGAGATGCCGCTCTCGTTCCACATTTTAACGTCGAAGAAGGACAACTTGCGAGACTATCGCGGGCCAAAGATCAATGCGTTCCAAACGATCATTCGAGGCAACCAGGATATCATAGGTACGTTCATTTTCGGCGGTGTGTTCGAGCGGCATCCGAATTTGAAGCTCGTCTGCGTCGAAGCCGACGCGGGTTGGGCACCTCACTTCATGTATCGAATGGACCATGCTTATAAGCGGCATCGCTATTGGCTCAAATGCGACGAGATGGCGAAGCTGCCGAGTGAGTACTTTCGCGAAAACGTCTACATGACATTTCAAGACGATTGGACCGCGTTCCAACTGCGCGATCACATGAATGTTGAGCGTTTGATGTGGGCCAACGACTTTCCGCATAGCGACGCGACCTGGCCGCACAGTCAGGAGATGCTCGCGGAGCACACGGCGGACATGACCCAGTGGGAGAAGGATCGCATCCTGCACGAGAACGTTTCGGAGCTATATGGCTTGAGCGTCCAATAGTGCCGGCGGGGAGAGGGACATGACCTACGATCTGAAAATTACGGGCGGCACGATTGTCGACGGCAGTGGCAATCCGGGCTACCGCGGCGACGTCGGCATATCTGGTGGACGGATCGTCGCGCTTGGCGATGCGCCGGACAGCGCCGACAAGACCATCGACGCCGAAGGCGCGGTTGTCGCGCCTGGCTTCGTCGACATTCATACGCACTATGACGCGCAGATCATCTGGGACCGGATGATGAGCATTTCGCCATGGCACGGCGTCACGACGACGGTTCTCGGTAATTGTGGCTTCGGTGTGGCGCCAACGCGTGCGGAACACCGAGACATGATCGTCCGTACCTTGGAGAAGGTGGAGGGGATGAGTGTGCCGGCCCTCAAAGCCGGTTTGGGCGAGGATTGGCCGTTCGAGACCTTTGGTGAATATCTCGACGCGATCGATAGTCTCGGTTCGGCGATCAATGTCGCGGTGCTCTTAGGGCACACCCCGTTGCGCATGTATGTCATGGGCGAGGCGTCGACGGAGCGTGCCGCGACGGAAGACGAGATCGAGGAAATGCGCAAGATTCTCAAGCAAGGGATGAAAGACGGTGCGCTCGGTTTCGCGACATCACGCGCGGGAACGCACGTGGGTTATGAAGGCCGGCCGGTGCCGAGTCGCGCTTGCGAGGTCGAAGAAGTCTTTCGCCTCGCCAAGGCGGTCGGCGAAGCGGGCGGCGGCTTAATTGAGGCGACAGCCGGTAAGGACCTCTTTATCGACGAGTATCCTGATCTCGCCCGTGAAAGCGGTTGTACCGTAACGTGGACAGCACTCTTGGCGGGATTGGCCCTCGGCAAGGGCGACCATGAAGAACAGTTGGCGAAATCGGAGGCGATTGTGGCCGACGGTCACCGTGTCTATCCGCAAGTCACGCCGCGGCCTTTGAATTTTGAATATCAAATGGCGGCGCCGTTCCTATTCGAGCCGTTCTCGGTGATGAAGCCTGTGGCTGCAGCAGACGCCGACGGTAAGAAGAAGATTTATGCCGACGCTGAATTCCGGAAGGCCTTTGCGGATCGGATCGAGGGATCGCGTCAGGAGTTCAAGAGCGCGTTCGACAATATCGTCATCTCGCAACATCAAAAGAATGGCGATCTGGACGAGAAGGTTTTGGCCGATGTCGCCCGGGAAAAGGGTACAACGCCGGTCGAGCTTATGCTCGACCTGGCGCTCGAGACCGACCTTGAAACGCGTTTCAGGATGCCGGTGGCGAACCATAACGAAGACGAAGTCGAGCCTTTGTTGAAGAGCGGCGCCACGGTTCTTGGTTTGTCGGACGCCGGGGCTCATGCGAGCCAGCTCTGCGACGCCTGCCTACCGACCTATTTCTTGGGCCGTTGGGTGCGGGAAAAGCAAAGTTTCACCCTTGAGGAAGCGGTTCGGATGCTGACGTCGCGGCCCGCCGAGGTCGCCGGCATCTCGGATCGCGGGCTATTGTCGGAGGATCGCCCTGCCGATGTCGTCGTTTTCGATCCAGAAACCGTTGGAGCGGGCGGCTTGGAACGGGTGTTTGATTTCCCGGCTGGTGCTGATCGTTTGATCGCGCGCGAAAAAGGGGTCCGGGCGGTTGTCGTAAACGGTACCGTATTGCGTGAAAATGGTGCTGATGCTGTGGCACCTGATGGCGATTTGCCGGGCGGTGTGCTCCGCAATGGTCAAGCTGCCGCATGAGCCAGCGTACCCTTTGGGGAATCGGCTCAGCGCGTGCATTTCGCGTTCATTGGGCGTTGCATGAACTTGGTCTGGATTATGAGACCAAGCCCGTCCGCACACGCACGCCGGCGATGGAGACCCCGGAGTTCCAGGCTGTCAGTCCGCGCACGAAGATCCCGGTCTTTCAAGACGGGGATCTAAAGCTGTTTGAGAGCTGCGCCATCGTCATCTATCTGGCGCGTACGTATGATAGTGACGATTGCCGGCTCTTGCCGACAGATTCCGCCGGTCGTGCGCGCTGTGACGAGTGGAGCTATTTCGTCGCCATGGAGCTGGATGGCACGAGTCTCTATGTCATTCGGCGGCATGGCGATTTGCCCGAGATTTACGGTGAAGCACCGGCCGCGGTCGACTGCGCGAGTGAATATTTTATCCGTCAGATTGCGGTGCCTGACGCCGAGTTTTCGGATGGTCGTCCCTATCTGCTGGGTGAGCAGTTCACGACCGCGGATATCTTTTTGACCTCTGTCCTGACCTGGGCTATTCGCTACGGTCAACCGGTGCCGGAACGCCTCTTGGCGTATCGGGAACGGACGATCAAACGCCCGGCTTATCAGTCTGCCTTCGCCGCCTGTTATCCGGAGCAATAGTCGGGACCGACGCGAAGGACCTTTATGGCATCCTCTTATTCTCTGGTCGAACGTCTCGGCCGGCGATTCTTTTATGGCTGGGTCATTGTTGGTGTCGGCATGCTCGGTATCTTTGCGAGTGGCCCGGCACAATCGCATACGTTCAGCGTCTTTATCGGGCCTATTGCGCTCGATCTCGGATTGACGCAAACCGAGATGGCATCGGCGTATGGACTGGCGACGTTGGTGGCAGCGCTTTGTTTGCCGGCGATGGGCTGGTTCCTCGATCGTGCCGGCGCGAAACGGATGTTAGCTGTTGTCGCGCTGTTGTTTGGTTCCGCGTGCGCCGCGTTCGGACTGGTCGGCGGACTTTTTTGGCTTGCCATCGGTTTCGCCGCCCTCCGGTTTCTGGGACAAGGCTCGCTGATGATGGGCTCGTCCAACATGGTCTCTCAATGGTTCAACCGGAAACGAGGGACGGCACTCGGCTTGATGACGCTGGGTTTTGGCATCTCGATGGCGGTTCACCCGGAATTGTCGCAGTGGTTGATCGAATGGGTTGGCTGGCGAGAGGCGTGGTTTTGGATTGGTGTTACGACATGGATTCTCGTCTTACCGCCTATTGTGATCCTGGCGATCAGTAAACCCGAGGACGTCGGATTGCATCCAGATGGCGTAAATCGCTCGTCGACGGATGAGGACGGGGTGGAAAGCGTCGGACCACAGATGGATTTTACGCTATCGGAAGCTTTGCATGCGCCGGCCTTTTATATTGTGGCCGCGTCGCTGTTCACGCTCTCGATGCTGGTAACGTCACTGCATTTCTATCAAGTTTCGATCTTCGCCGATCAAGGCTTGGGGCCAAACATCGCCACCAAATGCTTCGCCGTCTCTTCCGTTACCATGATCGTGATGATGCCTGTCGTCGGTCGCATGCTCGATCAGGCCCCGACCGAGCGAATGGTCGCGGCAGGCCTCATTGTTCTCACGGCATCGTTGTTGCTCGCCTCGGTCATCTCCGGATTATGGACGGCAGTCCTCTTTGCGGTCGTTTTCGGCCTTTCGAATGCGGTCAGCATGAATTACGTATCCTTTATGTGGCCGCGCTATTTCGGACGCACGCACCTCGGTCGTATCCAAGGCGTTGGGCAGACGATTACGGTTATCGGCGCCTCGCTTGGCCCCCTACCACTTGCAATATCGAAAGACTATTTTGGTAGTTACGATCCGATGCTTGTCGGCGTTGGGGCCATGCCATTGTTCTTTGCGGTGATCGCATTTCTGTTTCTGCGCGATCCCGTGCGATCTGTCTCGAAGGATGCGACACCATGACTGTGAATATTCTTTCTATGATCCCGCTCTCGGATGCCGGTCGTGCGCGTATCGAAGGGATCGATCCCTCGATTGAGCTAGTCATGGCACCAAACTGGTTTCACGGCGAGTATCGAGATACATGGCCTGAGTATACGTCGCGTTCGTATCTGCCGCCGAACTTGCAAGGCGAAGGCACCCGCCAAGAGCGGGATGCGCTTTTGGCCGAGGCGGAAATCGTTCTGTGTGGCTTCCCTTATCCCTTCGATGTGAGAGGCCGCGCGCCGAAATTGAAATGGTTTCATCAGACGCCGGCGGGCGCAAGCAACCTCCTGAACGGTGACCTCTGGGAGAGCGACGTCGTCGTGACGACATCGCGGGGACTTGGCAATACGCAGTCTATGGCGGAATGGACGGTTGGGACGTTCTTCTACTTTGCGCGCGGTTTCCACCAAGCGGTTGCCGATCGGACGGCCGGCGACTTCGAGCGTCTCGCCTACGATCCCATCCAAATTCAGGACAAAACGGTTTGTGTCATCGGTGCTGGCGGCATCGGCCAGGACGTGGGCAAGCTCTGCAAAGGGATTGGTATGCGGGTGATTGGAACGCGCCGCACCGCCAATGCGCCGCTCGACGGATTCGATGCAGTCTATACGCCGGATAAATTGTTGGAGATTTTGCCTGAGGCGGATTTCGTCTCCGTTTGTTGTCAGTGGACGCCGGAGACGGAAGGCTTGATCGGGACAGAGACTCTAGCGGCGATGAAGGACGGGGCCATTATCTGTAATTTGGCGCGCGGGGAAATTGTCGACGAGACCGCTCTCAAGGACTCACTAAAGGCGGGAAAACTTCGGGGGGTCGGCCTAGACGTTTATGTGGGCGAATTCGAACGCTTACCCGATCCGGAACTTTGGGCAGACGACCGCGTCCTTTTCACGCCGCATATCTCCGCCGCAACCGATATTCGCAGCAGCCGGCAAATCGATCTCTTCTGCCGCAACCTCGAAGCCTATATTGCCGGCCGTCCGCTGGAGAACGTCCTGGATTGGGCGCGCGGATATTGATTGGCCTCGTGATTCCACACGGAACAGGCATTCAATGACATCGGGAAATATTGGCGCGCGTGACGACGCTGCCGGAACGCACGCAGGGTTAAGCATCGCATTTGCGACGACCGGCGTTTTTGCGTCGATGGATGCGCTGACGAAATTTGTAAGCGCGACCTACTCCGCGCCGCAGATATTATGGATTCGCTACATGGTCTTTGCCGCTTACGGGCTGGCGGTGACAGTCCGCCGGCACGGATGGCGCGCGCTCCATTCGAACGCACCGGTTTTGCAGATATTCCGAGGTCTGCTGCTCTGCGGGGAGATTCTGATTTTCATCGTCGCGTTTCGGCATTTGCCGTTGGCGGACGTACAGGCGGTGGCCGGGATCGGTCCATTGGTGGCCACCGCGTTGGCAGTCCCGATCTTGAAAGAGAAGGTGGGCGTTCGGCGTTGGACCGCCATTGGAATTGGATTAATCGGATTGGTGATCATCATCCGGCCCGGCTTCGGCTCGTTCGAGCCGATGCTGCTCCTGCCGGCCTTTGGTATTTGCGGCTACGCACTGTATCAGGTTCTCACCCGCGTGGCGGCGCGTCACGATCATCCGGACACGACAGTTCTTTATACCGGCCTCGTTGGTCTCGTTGCGATGAGCATTGTCGGGCCGTTCTTCTGGCAAACGCCGGATATGAACGGGCTTTTGTTGATCCTTTGTATCGCGGTTTTGAGTGTCTTAGGGCATGCAATGCTCATCAAGGCTTTAGCCTTGGCACCCGCCAGTGTCATCCAGCCGTTGAGCTATATCACCATCGTGTGGTCGACGATCCTCGGATACGTCTTTTTTGACGACTTGCCCGATATGCCAACCGTGATTGGCGCCTCAATCATTATTGCAAGCGGACTCTATACGTTTCATCGGGAACGTGTCTTGGGAAAGACGGACGACTAGGTCAAAAGACTTCGTAGTGGACGTCCTTCGGCAATCCGGCATTCGTCGCATTCATATCTTGCGGGCATGAAGAGAAGACGACGATGCAATCCATCTCGGCGCGAAAGGTGAGGCTGTCCCCGGGCTTTGAGACCGGCGCCTCCTTGTAGAGCTGCTTGTCGGTGCTCCACGGGCGGTTCATGAACATGTTGAAGGGGCAGGGGGTGCGCCCTCTGTTGGGCTTACCGATGGCTTCGAGCGCGGCGGCGAGATTATCGGTACAGTTGTCGTGGTATCCGTCATAGCCCAAGAGATGGTAGCGATGTACGTCGCAGGCAGCGTTCAGCGTATCGTGGACGCCCGGCGTCGTGTCTTCCATGATCGTTAGGATTGCGCGGCGTTTGTTGGTGAGGAAGGCCTCACCGACATCCGGCATCATTTTGTCGATCGTGGAGCGCGTGTGCTCCATCGACATGAACTCGCCAAGGTCGTTTGCGTTGAACGCCCATGTGTCGACGACCTGACTGCCGTGCGTATTCACGATGCGAACAGACTCATTTTGGGCGAGCGCTTGCGCTTTTCCTTCGCGGGCTGGAACGCGTATTAGATCGTTCATCGTCAGACTATGCGAATTCGACTCGGGCTTGCATGGCGACGGTGCCTTCCGGAGTCGCGGCCCAGACTTCGCAGCCGTCATCTGTCGGCCGGCCGCAGACTGTGAAGGGGGCTGTATCGAACAACGGCGCGCGGGCCCGCATATCGAATTTCTTTATCGTCTTATCCGGGTTCATATCGCGGACCAGGTCGAGGAGACATTGCGTCGTAAAAGGACCGTGCACGACAAGGCCGGGATAGCCCTCTACCTCCATCGCATAGGTTCGGTCGTAGTGAATACGGTGCGGATTGAAGGTAATGGCGGAGAAGCGGAACAACTGCACGACATCGGGCGTCATCTCCTTTTGCCAAGGCAGGTCTTCCGGTATCGGATCGCGCTTCGGGATTCCGCTTTTCTCACCGGGCTTTAGGCCTTCACGGAAGACGCCGTCTCGCTCCTCAACGACACAAAGCCCATTGTCGTTGTAGATGCGGTTGGCGATCTTGGTGAAGACGAGGACGCCGGTGCTCCCTTCACGCAACGATAAGTCCATGAGTTCTGTCTCACGGCGGAGTCGGTCGCCCACTTTGATCGGGGCATGAAACTCGAAACGGCCGCCGGCGAACATACGCCGCGGCAGCGGCATTTTCGGCAGGACTCCGGTATCGGTTGGCAGTCCGTCCGCCCCAAGTGTCGCTCGACGAGACAAAGGCAGGAAATAGCAGCCATGCCATCCCGGATGAATAGCCTCACCGTCTTCCGGTGCCGCATCGTCGCGGTCGAAGGTGACGATCATCTCCCGCAACGGCGCCGCCGTTGCGATGTCATAGTCCTCGACCATGGTACCGATATGGCTCTTCAGTTCGTCGATATTGATATCAGGCACGTCGTCTCTCCTATTCAGCGGCTTTCGCGTTCGCCGCCGCTTCCATCTCGTTCACGCGGGGGGCGACCTCGTTCATGATTAGCTTCATCGCCGCCTTTGATTCCGCGGCGGGCATGCCGCCGATATTCGTCCAGAGCACGAACTCGGTGATGCCGAGACGCTCACGCAGTTCGTTCAATTTTTCGGCGCACGTCGCTGGGTCGTCGGCGATCGCCGCACCATTTTCATATAGTTTGTCGAAATTTAGATAGCCGCCTTCAAGCGTCTTTTTGCTTTCGGCCATGGTGAGCTCATAGCCTTTGATGAGGTCTGGCTGGCCGCCGACCGATTTCTGATTGGCCGTGACCTTGGCGTAGAACCATTCCATCCGTTCCTGCGCGATGCGTTTGGCTTCGTCCTGCGATTCATGGACGAAGAAGGGCAGTAACATCATCCGCTCCGCTCCTTTCGGGTCGTGACCGGCTTTCTCACACTCGGCTTCATAGACGCCGATGCTTTCCTCGATCTTGTCGACCCATTCTTCACGATAGGTGCGGTAGGAGAATGGCGAAGCCAGCTGGAGGCCTAATCCCTTCTGCGCCGCCGTCTTGAAACTATCGGGCGAGATGCAGGCTTGGTAGAGCGGTGGGTGCGGTTTTTGAACCGGTTTCGGTAGGACATCGGTCGGCTGCGGGATGGTCCAGAATTCTCCGTCATGGGTGATCGGCTCATCCCCCCAAGCCTTCAGCATGATGTCCATTGCTTCTTCGTACATACCCCGACTGTCTTCCATCGGAATGCCGAGACCGACGAATTCGTGGGGTTGATAAGCCCGTCCAGCACCGAACAGCAACCGTCCTTCGGAGAGGATATCCACCAAAGCGAAATCGGATGCCGTACGCAGCGGATGATTGAATGGCATCACGACGACGGCCATACCGATTTTGATCCTTTTTGTCGCTTTTGCGATGGCGGCTGCCAGCACCTGGCAGGACGTCACGACCCCATAGCTCGAGAACAAATGCTCGGCGATCCAAATCGTGTCGAAGCCCAGCTCTTCGGCAAGCTGAAACTGCTCGAAATCGGTCTCGAAATTCTCCGGAACGCGGCTCAAGTCCGGAATTTGGCTAAGACTGAATGTTCCCCACTTCATGACACATCCTCCCCAGGAAATCCGTGCGAATGATGGTAGAGCCAATAGGTCGCCTGTGAAGGCGGGCTGTCTTGTCTAGTTGCAGCCGTTGTGCTTTCGCCACATTGCCGCGCTGTGGCCGACGGGGATGTTATCGCAGGGATTGGTCTTCCCGTAACCGCGGAGCGAGGCATATTTGGCGATTTGATCGGGTGTCAGGATATGCGGGGTCTGCAGGTGAGCGGATAGATGCGTAAATCGAAGGCGCATGCGAACATCGGCAATGGCTTCCAGCGAGGCCCGTAGGACCGTCTCGTCAACGGTCCCGTTGCGGAATTGTCGGTCGAGGGCCGCCTCCAATTCGATCAGAAGTGTGCCGCTCTCGATCGCTTCCGATTTCATTTGGTGATAGAGCTGGGTAATCACGGACACTTGTTCGTCCGATAGCGGTATTTCGTCCTTGAGCTCCAATAGATGGATTGGTCCTGGCACACCATTGAGTTCCGCTGCTTTTGCCATCCCCCAACCGCCGCCCCGCTGAAGCTCTGCGATATCGGCGTCGGACAAGCTTTTGATCGAACGTTGCTCCTGCCCAACGTATTTTGAATGGTGATGTATATTTTCCGCACTTACCGGTCCGGCACCAAACCAACCGGTAAATGGTAAAACGAGGATTAGGGCGTAGAGAGTGCGGTTGAACATTGATGGTCTCCTATTCGGTACGCCGTTCAGTCTTTTGCTACTGTTTCTGACGGAAAGCCTTATGACAGGCGGAACAAGAACGCGTCAGGCTTTCGAATATTTTGCGGCTTTCACTTTTTGATTTTCCATCGTCCACCGCTTTCGCGAGGTCTGCTGCCGACTCCGATAGCCTCATCGCTTCTTCAGCGAAACTATTCCAGTCCTGCCAGATTTCTGGCTTGGCTTCCGAAACTTCCGAGCGGCTTCCCTTGGGGAATAACTCAAGAAGCGCTGTGCCGCCGTGCGAACCGATCGCCAACGCGTTGAACTTAACGGCCGCTCGGTCGAAAGGCTCCGATTTTCGAAACATCAATGCCAACGATTTCACTGCTTTGCCCATCATCTTCATGGCCGACATTCGTGCCGCAACGTTGCCCTGCGCACCGTCGTGTGTGTATCCGGCAAACGGCGCCAAGGTTAAGAGGATCAAAAAGAGGAGTATGGCGAGCGCACCAGCGCACGACTTGAGCGTTTGTTTATTCTGTTTGGGCATGACCGCATCGTCGACCCTGCCGTAACTGTAAGGTCAATAATGAAATTCGTCAGAGCGTAAACTGTAAAACCAATGACGCCGCGAGGAAGGTCAACGATACGAGCGCCGTTTGCCGGGCGAATTTTATGTATGTGACAAGCAGCACTTCGCCGATCATGCGTTGGGCGATGTTTTCGGGCGGGCGTTCTTCTTTTTTGAGGATCGTCCAGACCTCGGTCCGTTTGTAATAGCGGGTGCGCGCGAAATGCGCATAGCCGGACAGGATGGCCGCCAAGCCAAGCGTAATCAGTCCGCCGGCACGAGCTGCAAAGACTGGATCGTACATTAGGCCGAAGACGATACAGAAGACCGCGAGCCCGACAAATCCACAGGCCCGGCCGACCGAAATAAAGGCGGCGTTCTCGATTGCTTCCATCACACTTCCTCGCTTGGGGTTATTGTGGAAGAAAGTGTCCGTTTTCGGAACGCAATTTTTCGCGAGCGTTATTCGGCGGCAATCGCCGTTGTGGGTTCGATTTTCAGTTTGCGCGGAATGATCCCTTCCTCGCAGGCCTTGATCTGCAGAGCGAGGTACTTCGAATAGATGCGGCACTGCGCGAGGCTACCGGCGATGAACCAGAGGCCGGGTTGGCCGGTGCGTTTCCACATATTGGCGAGCTCGCCATCATCGGAAAAACCCCAGACGGGGCCGGCACGCTCGGCAATCTTGTCGCCGAAGAAGAGGCGCATCAAATCTTGCTGACCTTTATAGCCGGTCGCCATGACGAGGAGGTCGGCAGGCACCGTGCGGCCGTCTTTCAATCGGGCGCCCTCGGGCACGAACGTATCAATTTCGTCAAATTGCAGCAGGCCGACCTCACCCTCGATGATCAATTCAGAGCAACCGACATTCAGGTAATATCCGCCGCCCCGCTGCAGATACTTCATCTGAAAACCGGTGCCTTCCTCGCCGACATCCATCTTGAAGCCGACCGCCTCGAGTTTCTCGAGCAGGTCCTTGTCGGCCTTTTGGCTCTCTTTGACGATCAGCTGGTAGGTACGTTTTAGGATTGGAAAGGGAACGGAGGTGACGATGAGGTCGCAATCCTCGGTCGGCGGCCCCTCCTTGTAGAGGCCGTAGACGAGCTGACCGCTTGGCTCGACGCTCACCACCGTGGTGGGGCGGCGTTGGACCAGGGTCGCCTGGGCGCCGTGGCTGTGCAGGTCTTGAGCGACGTCGTGCCCGCTGTTGCCGGTGCCAATGATGAGCGCCCGTTTACCGGCCCAGGGCTCACCATCCGTATAGTCGGTTGAATGCACGACTGTGCCGGCGAATTCACTTAGGCCCGGAAGCTCTGGCATGCTCTTGATGCCGCTCACGCCGACCGCCATGACGACATGGCGCGGCCGCATGATGCGTTCGCTGCCATCGGCGCGGCGCAAAGTCACGGTCCAGCGTTCTTCCGTGTCGTCGTAGTCGCCGCCGGCAAACTCCGTGCTGTTCCAGACATTCAGTTCCATCGCGTCGGCATAGGCTTCGAACCAATTCGCTAGCTTGTCCTTCGGCACATAGGTCGGCCACGTATCCGGAAAGGGCATGTAGGGCATATGATTGACATGCACTTCGTTGTGCAGAGTCAGCGAATGGTAGCGTTTGCGCCAATTGTCGCCGATCCGTTCGTGCCGGTCGATGACCAGCGTGTCGATGTCGAGCTGACCGAGCCGGGCGGCGATGTCGAGACCGGCTTGCCCGGCACCGACGACAACGACTTCTGGATCGCGATCTTCATATGCCTGTGCGGCTTCGCGCTGATCGAGCCAATTCGGTCCCCCAAAATCTCGGGCATAGGATTCGCCCTTTGGTCGGTTCCAGCCGACTTTCTCCTCATGGCCTTTCAGTTCCTGGAGTGCGGTGTGAAAAGTCCATCCGGCAAGGCCCTCGGTACCCGGCACAAGACGGAACACGCCGCTGCCTCGGCCGAGTTTGGTCTCGAACCGAAATATTGTTTCCAGGGTTTCGGTGCCGGCGCGCGTGACGACACGGGGTGGGGTGCGGTCCGGGTCGATCTCGAAGTCGAACGCTTTGGTTTCTGTTTGTGTTTCGCAGATGGCCTTCGCGAGAGCGGATGCGCCGTTTACCGTGGTCAAATGCCAGGTGAAGGCGAGGACGTCGCGCCAATGTGAGTCGTCTCGGAAGAGAGACGCCAACCTGTCGGCATCGTTCGCGGCGAGCGCCGCCGCGAACCTATCGAGCCAGTCTTTTGCTGCCTGAAGCGTGTCGTCGGGAAACGCCGTCATATCTCGGAGTATCCGGACCCCCGCGAATCGATGCCGCGGCCAACGGGGTTTTCGATCCAGCCAAACTCACTCAGGATGACCTGACTGTACGTCACGCGCCCGTTGATTTTCGCGATATCCTCGGTCGCCAGAAGCAAGGCCGAGTCCGCCATATACGAGGGCGGCTCACCTTTCGGGTCTTCCATGCCTTCGACCAGTTTATGATGGACGGTGCCAGGTGTGGGGACGACGCGCGAAGGCGAAACGGCAGAGACTGCAATATTTCCGCATTCCGCGACTTCTTCCGCCAAGCCTTGTGTGAAGCGTTCGAGGGCGGCCTTGGTGGCGCCGTACATGGTGCCGCCATGGCGAAGCACGCCTTCGTAGGGGCCGCGCCCAGGACCGATGGCCGCCCCGGAGCTAATATTGACGATGGCGCAATGACCGTCCGACGCCTTCATATCCGGCAGGACATTGCGGGAGAGAATGAAGGGCGCATGCACGTTGATTTTGAAGCAGCGGAGCCACCGGTTCGTCTGGTAGTCGGCAATTGGGATGTAGTAATTGAGGGCCGCGTTGTTCACGAGCACATCGACCGGACCATAAGCCGCGCGTGCCGCTTCGAGCAATTGCTCGCAACCTTCTTCCTCCGAGATGTCGCACGCGACGGCGGTCGCTTCGCCGCCCGAGTCCTGGATACTCTGAACGGTGCGCGAGAGAGAACCTTCCAGCATGTGGTCGCCTTCGTTCAAAGTCCGCGCGGCACAAACGATCTTGCCACCCTCCTTTGCAAAGAGTTCGGCGATGGCTTGTCCGATACCGCGGCTCGCGCCCGTCACGACGACGTGTTTTCCATCCAGTTTGCCCATTTGTCGCACCTTTGTTTGGTTTCCGTCCTTGGCGAATGATTTAGATTAAAGCCCGGTTGCGGCGACTTTAATCGAAGAGAGACAGCGATGGCGGACAGACAGATTGTGATGGTGGGTTTCCTGCAAGCGCAGAACTGTTCCAACTATCCGGCCTCCTGGCGGCACAGTGAATCCGCCGGTGACTTCATGTCGCCCGCCTATTACGCCCGTATCGCCCGGGCGCTCGAGGACGGGAAGTTCCATCTTGGCTTTTTCGACGACCGATTGGCGATGCCGGACATCTATGGAGCCGATCATGCTGAATCCGTTCGCAACGGTGTGCGGGTCGTCAAAATGGATCCGGTGCCGATCCTGGCGACGATGGCGATGGGGACCAAGTGTCTTGGCCTCGCGGCGACTTGCTCGACCACCTATTACGGACCCTTTCATATTGCCCGGACCTTTATGACGCTCGATCATATGACGGGCGGCCGCGCCGGTTGGAATGTGGTGACGTCGCTCAACGACTCCGAAGCTTTCAACATGGGGGCCGCCGGGACGATCGAACACGACCGGCGCTACGACCGTGCCGATGAGTTAATGAAGAATGTCATCGATATGTGGAATGCGTGGGAGCCGGACGCTATTCAACTCGACAAAGCGAACGGTGTCTTTGCCGATCCCGCGAAAGTCCATCGGACCGAACACGCTGGCGACTGGTTCCAAAACAAGGGCACGTTCACGGTGCCACAATCGCCACAGGGCCACCCGGTTGTCATCCAGGCGGGGCAAAGCGGACGCGGACGCCAATTCGCGATCGAGTGGGGCGAAGTGATCTTCACGATTTTGACCAGTGTTGAGCAGGGAAAACAGGTCCGCAGTGAAATGCGGGCGGACGCCGAGAGGCTGGGCCGCGATCCGGACACGATTACCATTGCCCCGGCGGTCTACGTAACGGTGGGTGAGACCCAAAGCATTGCCGAGGACAAATACGCTTATATCGACAGTCTCGCGAAACCGATAGACGGCCTGGCGCTCTTGTCGGAGGCGCTTAATTTCGATTTTGCAACAAAACAAATGGATGAACCGTTCTCGGATGAAGAACTGGAAGGCATCAGCGGTTTGCGCGGAATATTGGATCGTATTATCCGGATGAGCGGCAAGCAGAATCCAACGCTTGCGGACTTTGTTGAATTCAGCGGTCGCGGCACAATTCGGGAGGCGCCACATTTTGTTGGTAATCCGAAACAAGTAGCAGATAACCTAGAGGAATGGTTTGTCGAAGGCGCGTGCGACGGCTATGTCCTCGCCGCGACCCACATGCCGGGCGCTTATGAGGAATTTACCCGTTATGTCGTGCCCGAATTGCAGCGCCGTGGCCTCTATCACAAGGAATACAAAGGCACGACGCTGCGAGAGAATCTTGGTTTGTCCGGTTATCGACAAAAATAGAAAATCTGTCGTGTTTTGGTCTTCGCCTTTGCATCGCGTTGCGGCGCACTGACGTGGGTGGCCTTATACCGGATGAGCGCGCGGGTTTTTCTGGCCTTTTAACTGTACATCGGCGCGCGTCCCGCAGTGGGTGATGTGACTGCGCGGCTCGATATCGATCATCTTGGCGATGTCGGCGGCGGCTTCTTTAGCCGCCACAGTATCGACGCCGGTCTCGATGCCCATTTCGTTCAACATGTGGACGATGTCTTCGCTTGGAAAATTGCCGACGGATCCCATGGTTGTCGGCATTACGATTCCACCGCCGAGGCCGCAAATTGCCCCTTCGATCGAGGTGGCGCCGCCGTCGAGCGCGGCAATGATGTTGGCGGTCCCCATGCCGGCGAGGTTGTGGACGTGCCAGCCGAATTCCGCGTCTGCGAAACGCTCGGTCGCGCGAGCGAATAGCGCGTTGACGTGCCGCGGGTCTTCCATGCCGACGGACCCGGCGAAATAGAAACGCCGGATGCCGGCATCGTAGTACCGTTGAGCGACGGCCAAGGAATCATCTTCGTCGATCCGACCTTCATAGGGACACCAGAGCGCCATGCCGAGCGCCATGACGAACTTGGCGCCCGCCTTCTCGGCAATCTCAAAGGCTTTGACGCCTTGATCGATGGCTTCGTCCCGCTCCATGTTCTGATTTTTGGCGAGGTATGTTTTCGATACGGTGATGAGGCCGAGCATCTCGTCGCAATCGGTCTTGGCCGCCCGTTCCGCGCCACGGGCATTTGGCACCAAAGCGCGATAAACGGTTCCTGGGCGTCGTTCGATTCGTGCCATTACCTCTTCGGCATCGCTTAAGTTTGGGATAACCTTTGGGTGGGCGAAATTGGTGACTTCGATAACCGGATAACCTGCCGCCGATAAGCGGTCGATCATTTCGACCTTGGTGTCGGTTTCAACCCAATTCGGAAAACTCTGCAAGCCGTCGCGCGGGCCGACCTCCACGACGGTAACTTTTTTCGGCAAATTCAGCATAAACCCTCCGGTGCGCTGGGAAGCGGGTGTTGAGGCTTTATTTAGCCGCCTTTACGCCGCAGACCATGATGCTGATATAAGGCATCACCAAGAAGCCGTCGCCGTCGGCGTGCCGGTCCGCCATATCGTTCAACTCCGCCATGCCCTTTTCCTTCCCGGCATTGGTAATGGCTTGCGTAACTTTGCTCGACGACTGCGCCATACCGAGGAAGGACGATTTCTTCATGGGCCGAAACCACTCCTCGTCAAAGGTGGCCGTGCGCTCGATCCAGTCGAGCGCTTCGAGTTCGCCTGCGGCATCCAATTCCCGCTCGGTCCGCGAAAATCCAGGAAGGTACTTCTCGTGAAACGCCTCATATTCTGAGACGAACTCGCTTTTCTGCCAGTTCCGGGTATTGCGTGCGATGGTGACAACGCCGCCGGGCTTCAGAGTGCGTCCGGCCTCGGCATAAAATTTTGGGCGATTGAACCAATGCAGCGCTTGGCCGACGAAAATTAAATCGAGCGACGCGTTTTCGCAGTCGAGGTTCTCGGCCGAACCGTCGCGATAGTGAATGGGTGCATCGGCATCGGTGTCTTCGCGCGCGCGTCGCCGCATGTCCTCGCTCGGTTCGACGCCAACGATATTGGCCCGATCGCCAAGCGTTTTGGCAACGGCGCGTGTTGAGATGCCGGTCCCGGATGCGAGATCGATGACGCTGAGCGGACCATCCGGCAACAATGCCCGTAATTCGGCCAACATGCGCTGCGGATATTGTGGTCGGTTCTGACTGTAATTGTCGGCCAATCCTTCGAAATTGGCCTTTTGGTAGGACTCCGACGACATTTCCCGGCCTCAGTTAGCGTCGAATTCGATCGCGTCGACTTTTGAAGCGTAGAATGCAAGGGCGCCCGTGATCTCGGCGACTTCGTCGTAAGGTGTCTCGTAGGCCCAGACGGCATTGACCGCCGTCGCACCGCCGGACGCGATTGACCAATAGGAAGCGTCGCCCTTGAAGGGGCAATGCGTCGAGTGGTCCGTTGCTTCTAACAACTCAAGCCGGACATCCCCTTTCGGGATATAGAAAACCGGATCGTAGGTCGATTCGGTCATCCGAAGGGCTCGAGTGGACTCCGCGAGTTTCTCCCCCCGATACATTACCTGAACCCTACCGTCCGCTTTTGAAATACTAAGCGGATAGTCAGGTTTCCGTTCAAATCCGGGGGATTTGTTGCTCATGGCAATTCTCCGTCCTAAAGCGATCGGAATTGTAAATCATTTGCGCGCTGCCACTTCGTACGGTGACTTTCGTCAAAGATTATGTCCATATCCGCAGGTGCGGTCAGCCAGAACTCGCGGCGCATTTCAAATTCGAGCTGCCCCGAAAGCCAACCCGAATAACCGAGCGCAAACAGATATCGCTTCGGACCTTCGCCCTTTGCCATCGCCAGAATCACATCCCGCTCGGGACTAACAGCGATTTCGTTCGTTACGCGGCGCGTGCCTTCTATTTGGTATTCGGCTTCGTGAATGACGAAACCTTGTTTTCGGCCAACCGGTCCGCCGTAAAAGATGGTGATAGAGCCTTCGTCTGCCTCGTGCTCCAACTTCAGTTTATCGAAGAGTTCGCTCTTCGTGATACTGGAAAGCGGCTTGTTAATGATCAGGCCGAAGGCGCCGTCCGCATCATGGTCGACCATAAGCACGACAGATCGTTTGAATCTGTTGTCGTTCATTGCCGAAGAGGCAACCAAAAGCTTCCCTTGTGTCGACTCGCCAAAATACCGGTCGAGTGGGTTATTGGCGAAAGAAGGGGCTGCCAGGAATAAGATTCCAAGCGTCGCAAAGAAAAATGCGGAGATGCCTTTTATCATCAAGCCGTATCCTACCTAACGTCGGCGGCGTTCCGCCTTGTCTTTCGCGTATCGATCCGCTGCTTCGTCGATCTTACCGGATGTCATCAGGAGAGAGTTCAATTGTTTCGCCGTAATAAGCGCTTCTTCCATCGAAGCGCGGCGGACGGCGCGATGGGTTTCTTTCGTGAGTTTGACGGCGAGTGGATCGAGCGCCTTTAGATCTTCAACAAATTCTTTTTCGAGCGCGGCGAGCTCATCCTCGTTGGTAGCCAGCCGGTTAATCAGCCCCATGTCATTAAGTTGTTCAGCCGTAAAGGTGCCGGCGCTCAAGAGCAATTCAAGGGATTGTCGCGGGCCAACCAAATGCGACAGGACGGCTGTGTTAACGGCGGCGGGGAATCCACCTTTCATTTCAAGCGCACCGAACCGCGCAGAGCGTTCCGCGAGAACAAAATCGCAGGACATCGATAGGGTAAATCCGCCGGCAACCGCAAAGCCCCGGACGACGGCGACGGAGGGCGCGCCCATCGTGCGAATGCTACCGATCACATCTGCCCAAAGTTGGTCGTACTCCATCACCTGGCTCAGCGTCATAGACTTGTCGGCTTCGCCGATATCGCGACCGGCGCAGAAATGATCGCCTTGCCCTTTGACGACGAGGCACCGGCAATCGGGATCGGCGGCGGCTTCCGCCGTGGCGTCGGCCAGTCGTCGGATCACGTCCTCGTTTAAGGCGTTGCGCTGTTGTGGGCGGTTAAGGGTAATTGTCGTGACGCCGCCGCGTTTCATGACACGGGTCATCTCACGCTCCTTCCTTCAGCATCTCGCGCGAGATGATCATCTTGTGAACTTCAGAGGCGCCTTCGAAGATACGGAAGAGGCGAACGTCCCGATAGAACCGTTCGACGTCGAACGCCGCCATGTATCCGGCTCCGCCGTGAATTTGCAGCATTCGGTCGGCAACCCGGCAGACCATCTCGGACGCGAAGAGTTTGCAGCTCGACATGTCCGCGAGCGGCCGTTCGCCGGCGTCGATCCGGCGTGCCGTCTCCAGCACCATCGATCGGGCCGCCAAGGTCTCCGCATAGCTTTCCGCCAGCATGTGCTGGACGGCTTGAAAATCGGCAATCGGATGGCCGAATTGGATGCGGCCCGTCGCGTAGTCGCGTCCCATCTCGATCAGACGATCGGCTTGACCGACGCAAGTCGCCGCCACGTGCATTCGTGCGACGTTGATGCCTGCCATCGCATTCTTGAACCCTTGGCCCTCAAACCCGCCGAGTAGATTGGCCGCCGGAATACGGCAATCGTCGAAGAAGATTTGTGCTGTATGAGAGCCGTGATTGCCGAGTTTGCGATCCCAAGGCGCCACTTCGATACCGGGCGTGTCTGACGGCACGATAAAGGCGGAAATCCCCTTGGCCGTCGTCGTTTCCGCATCCGTCCGCGCCATGACCACAAAGACGTCGGCCTCGGGCGCGTTGGTGATGTAGCACTTCTGTCCGCTGATGGCGTAACTTTCGCCATCTTTCACCGCTTTCGTGGTGATGGCGCCTGCGTCCGATCCCGCTTGCGGTTCCGTTAGTGCAAAAGATGCGGTGGCCTCGCCGGATGCCAACTTCGGCAGCCATTCGGCCTTTTGTGCATCGGTTCCATTGAATTGTATCGCTTGGCTGCAAAGACCGAGCGTTGTCGAAAATCGGGCGCGATAAACGCAGGAAGCCCTGGTAAATTCGAAGGTGGCGCGGACCTGTTGTTCCATCGAAAGGTTGAGGCCGCCGAACTCTTCGGCAATCGTCATTCCGAAAAGACCAAGACGCCGCATTTCGGCGACCAAATCTTCCGGCACATGGTCTTCTTCCTCGACCTGGCGTTCGGACGGGATTAGTTTTTCATTCGTAAAACGGCGGATACTATCGAGATAAAGCTCGAAATCCTCTCCGCTGACTGCACTCGCCTCCGGCATTGACCCTCTGACCTTGCAAACCAGTTGTCGTTATGGCTTAAACCGACCGGAGCTTGCGACGCCGCAATCGCGCCGTCAAGGTCGGGCGGCAGGCGCGGGTTTTCGCGGCTTCAAGCCGTTTCGCAGATGCAATATCAGGAAGTGTTCAGAGGAGCCGGCGACGAATGGCCATCAATCTCGACAACGACGATTTTATCTTAGGCGTTATCGGCGCCGGCGCCATGGGACGCGGTATCGTCCAGGTGGCGGCCGCGGGCGGACTTAGGGTCAAGTTGTTCGATGTAAATCAAGCGCAGTCGCAAGACGCCGTCGAATTTGTTGGTAAGATGCTGGGCCGTGCCGCCGAGAAGGGCCAGATGACCGAGGCGGACGCATCCGCAGCTAGCGGCCGGATCGAAGTTGTCGAGGCAACGCAGGGCTTCGCCGATTGCCAAATCGTCATTGAGGCCGCGACAGAAAACCCCGATATCAAGAATAAGATTTACGAAGATCTCGAAGGTATTATGGCGGAGGACGCGATCATCGCGACCAATACGTCTTCGCTGTCGATCACGACGTTGGCGTCGCCGTTGAAGAAGCCAGAACGGTTTGTCGGCATGCACTTCTTCAATCCGGTACCGTTGATGCGGTTGGTCGAAGTCATCGACGGTGTGCGGACTGCAGCGGAAGTAGGCGATACTTTAATGGAACTCGGCCGCCGGATGACGCGCGAGCCGGTCCGCTGCCAGGACGCGCCTGGTTTCCTCGTGAATCAGGTCGGCCGTGGCTACAATATTGAAGCGGCGCATATTAATTCCGAACAGGTTGCCGATATCCCGGACCTTGATCGCATCCTCTCCGAGGGGGCGGGATTTCGCATGGGGCCATTCACTTTGTTGGATTTGACCGGCCTCGATGTCACCCATCCGGCGACGGAGTTAATATATCGGCAGTTTTACGAAGAACCGCGTTTCCGACCGAACGTCATGCTGCGCGCCCGGATGGAAGCCGGCATGCTCGGCCGGAAAACCGGACACGGTTTCTATGATTATTCCAGCGGCAAACAGGAGTTCCCAGCGGAAGCCGGCTATCCGGCCTATGACGGCCTGCCGATCTGGATTTCGAAGGCTGAGGACGAAGGTCACAAAGCGCTGACGGAGATTGTCTCCAAGATCGGGGGCAACCTTGAGACCGGCGAAAGCCCAAGCAGCGATGCCTTGATCCTGGTGACGCCGATTGGTGACGACGTCACGACAACCGCGGTGGATCAAGGGCTCGATCCGGCGCGCACGCTCGGTGTCGATACCTTGGTTGGTCTCGCGACCCGACGCACGCTCATGACCAACCCGGCGACGAAAGCCGAGTTCCGCGACGCGGCTCATGGCTTGTTAACGGGGGATGGCGTGAAGGCGAGCGTCATTCGTGACTGTCCCGGATTCGTCTGCCAACGCATCATTTCGACGATCTGCAACATTGGGTGCCAGATCGCTCAGCTCGGTACTGCCGGGCCGGAAGATATCGACAAGGCGGTCGTGCTGGGGTTGAATTACCCCAACGGGCCGCTGACCTTCGGGGACCAGCTCGGCCCCAAGAACGTGTTGCGAGTTTTGGAGGCCTGTCACCGTCTTTACGGCGACCCGCGCTATCGTCCCAGTCCATGGCTGCGCCGCCGTGCGGAACTAGGGCTTTCACTGTTCGACAAGGAAATTTGAGTTCATATCCAGGGAAACTGAAAAATGCTCGACGCTTATCTCTATCTCGGTAAACGCTCGCCCTTCGGCCGGTACGGCGGGGCGCTTTCGGGTGTCCGTCCGGACGACCTGCTCGGCAACGTTATGAAGGCGGTCGTCGACGAAAGTCCGTTCGAAGCGGAAGACATCGATGACGTCATCATCGGCTGCGGCAATCAGGGTGGTGAAGATGCCCGCTGTGTCGCGCGCCATGCGCTGCTCGCCGGCGGCTTGCCGGAATCGGTACCGGGCCAAGTCCTGCAACGGAACTGCGCCAGCGGTCTTTCAGCGGTCGTTTCCGCGGCACATGCGGTCACGGTTGGCGAAGGTGATCTTTTCATCGCTGGCGGTGTTGAAAGCATGAGCCGTGCGCCGTTTGTCGTCGGCAAGAACGAGACCCCGTTCGCGCGAAATTTCGACGTTTATGACTCGACCATCGGTTCGCGCTTTCCGAACAAGAAGATCAAGGAAGAATACGGCGACTGGGCAATGCCGCAGACGGCCGACAATCTCGCGCAGGATTACCAAATCAGCCGCGAAGAAGCGGATACCTTTGCCCTCGCCAGCCAGGACAAGTATGCCGCCGGCAAGGAAGCCGGTTTCTTCGATGGTGAGATCACACCGATTACGGTGCCGGGCGGCCGCAAGCAGCCGGATGTCACCGTTGATGTCGACGAGCACCCGCGCGCCGGTACGACGATGGAGATGCTGGCCAAGCTGCGCGTCCTCAACCAGGACGGCGTGACCACAGCCGGCAATGCGTCGGGCGTCAATGACGGCGCCGTCGCGATGTTCATCGGCAGCCGCGCAATGGGTGAGAAGGCCGGTCTCAAGCCGATGGCCAAGATCATCTCTTCCGCCTCCGCCGGTGTCCCGCCGCGCATCATGGGCATCGGCCCGGTTCCGGCTTCGCAGAAGGCCTTGGAACGCGCCGGCCTCACGATGGACGACATGGACGTCGTTGAGATTAACGAAGCCTTTGCGGCACAGGTGCTGTCTTGCCTCAAGGGCCTCGGCCAGTCCTTCGACGACAGCCGCGTGAATATGAACGGTGGCGCGATCGCACTCGGCCATCCGCTCGGCGCCTCCGGTCCGCGTATCTTCTTGACGGCGGCTCGTCAGCTCGAGAAGACCGGTGGTAAATACGCTCTCGCGACGCTTTGCGTCGGTGTTGGTCAAGGCACCGCGGTCGTCATGGAGCGTGTCGAAGACTAAGGAACGACCTCACCCTTCGACAGGCTCTGGGTGAGGTGAATGAACAGATTGGCGGTATCCTCATCCTGAGCTTGTCGAAGGACGAGGATACCGCTCTTTCTTTGTGAGACGGAGTAGATGGAATGCCCGAATTCGCCTGGGAAGATCCCCTTTTATTGGAAGAGCAGCTCTCGGAAGAGGAGCGCCAGATCCGTGACGCGGCCCGTGATTTCGCGCAGGGTGAACTGGCCCCGTTGATTGTCGATTGGAACCGGCGCGAGTTCTTCGACCCGGAAATTATGAAGGAGTTCGGGAAGCTTGGCTTCCTCGGCGCCACATTGCCGGATTATGGGTGTGCAGGCATTTCCAACGTTTCATATGGTTTGATCGCGCGGGAGATGGAACGCGTCGACACGTGTTTCCGCTCGGCCATGGGCGTGCAGTCAGGTCTGGTGATGGCACCGATCCATATGTACGGGTCAGATGCGCAGAAAGAACGATTCCTGCCGGGCATGCGCGATGGCGAGATCATCGGCTGTATGGGCCTGACCGAGCCGTCGCACGGATCGGACGCGGCCGGCATGCAGACCCGCGCGAAAAAAGTCGACGGTGGATATAAGCTGACCGGGACCAAGCAGTGGATTACCAATTCACCCTTGGCACATGTCGCGCTCATTTGGGCGAAAAACGAAGACGGTGAGGTCGGCGGCTATCTCCTGGAGCGAGGGGCGGAGGGCCTCGATATGCCGAAGATCGAGGGCAAGATGGCGGTCCGCGCGTCCTCCACGGGGTTCGTCCATATGGACGAAGTGTTCTGTCCGGAAGAGAACAAGATGCCCGGTGTTAAATCGATGCGGGGGGCGCTTTCGGCACTCAGCAACGCCCGCTTCGGTATCTGTTGGGGCGGCATGGGCGCCGCGGAAGACTGCTGGATGAAGACCCGCGATTATGTGGTCGACCGTATCCAGTTCGGTCGGCCGCTTGCCGCCAACCAGCTGATCCAAAAGAAGCTTGTCGAGATGCAGACGGAGATCGCGCTGGGGCTGCAGTCCTGCCTGCGGGTCAGCCGTTTACGCGATGAAGACAGAGTTACGCCGGAGATGATCTCGCTCGTTAAACGCAATTCGACCGGCAAGGCCCTCGACATCGCGCGCCTCTGTCGCGACATGCACGGTGCGAACGGCGTCTCCGACGAGTACCACGTCATCCGTCACATGGTGAACATGGAAGTCATCAATACGCTCGAAGGTACTCACGACATCCATACGCTGATTTTGGGTCGGGCGATGACGGGGATCGCAGCGTTTAATTAATGTGAAGCGCTATCCCGGAGCCCGCGCGTAGCGGGAGCCCGGGATCCAGGATTTGGCATTTATCTTCTGGATTCCCGCCTTCGCGGGAACGACGGTTGCGTCTTAAGCTGCCCGCCGCTTCTCGGGGTTCGCCCACTTCTCTCGCAGGCGTTCGCATCGGTCGGTGAACGCGGCGATGGCTTCTTCGGAATAGCCCAAGAGCCGGCCCATGCGAACATGGCCCTCGTCGCTGTGCCGGCGCGGATCGCCCTCGTGGTTGCTGAGAATGTCAAACGCATCGTCGAGCCGCCAGGCTTCTTCCGGACGGGCCAGCAACACATGACGGTAGGGCGGCAGGTGGGTGGCACACGGCATGGTGATCTCCAACTCCCGCATCAGCAGCGTCCCGTCTTTGATATAAGGTACGTAGGCCGGATCGGGGATCGAATCCGCGTCGTCGGCAAAACACGAAAAGAACGCCATCGGCTTATCGCCCGAGAGCATAAGTTCCAATTCGCGGCCTTCGTGCGGCCCGATGAGAGACGCGTTCGACATGATGTCGATATGCTGGCGGAAAATCGCCGGATTGCAAGTGGGGGGAGCGGATGATCGCGTATGCCGCAGTCGGGTGCATTGGGAAATTTTGCTTTTAAGAAAATTCCGAGCCTGTCATTTTTGCGGCACTCAAGAATAAAGGAATAGTTTTGATGACTACCACGACGCGCCCAAATCTCTCTATCGATGCAGATCGCCTTTGGTCGACGCTCGACCGTTCCGCTGAGATCGGCGTGGGCAAGGCCGGCGGGCTGCGCCGGGTGGCTTTATCCGATGATGACAAGATCATGCGGGATCAATTCGTCGAATGGTGCGAGGGGGCCGGGTGTCAGGTCACGGTCGATGCGGCAGGGAGTATCTTTGCGCGGCGCGCGGGGCGGGACGATGATTTGCCGCCGGTCGTGGTCGGCTCGCATTTGGACACGCAAGCTGCCGGGGGACGCTTCGATGGCATCTTGGGCGTGCTCGCGGGTCTCGAGATTCTGCGGACGCTAGAGGACAATGATATTACAACGCGGCGCCCCATCGAAGTGGTGAACTGGACGAACGAGGAAGGGGCCCGCTTTGCCCCTCCGATGGCCGCCTCGTGTGTGTTCGCCGGACTCCAGACGGTCGAATGGCTGCATGACTTGCACGACGATGACGGTAT
Organism: Rhodospirillaceae bacterium; assembly: GCA_002716125.1. Classification (GTDB taxonomy): domain Bacteria; phylum Pseudomonadota; class Alphaproteobacteria; order UBA8366; family UBA8366; genus UBA6544. Next base: position 25,307 of record PAZH01000010.1, on the reverse strand, counting down.
TCGCTTTGGCGACGAGTTGAAGCGGATCGGTTATCTCGGCACGGCACCTGTCGGCGGGCGGGAACTCGATTCATATTTCGAGCTCCATATCGAACAAGACGATCTTATGGAGAAGGAAGAGAAATCCGTTGGTGTCGTCACTGGCGGTTACATGTCGCACGCGCTGACCTGCGTCTTTCACGGCGAATGCGCCCATACCGGCCCGACAGAGATGAAGAAGCGGCGGAACGCCATGATCGGCGCCTCATATTTTCTGGCCGCGGTGAACGATATCGGCTGGGACTATGAGCCAATCGGTCGAACCTCGGCGTCCCGAATGCAGATATGGCCGAATAAATTCGGCATCCTGCCGGAGTACGCTGAAGTGACGGTCGATATGAGGCATGTAGAGCGCGACGTCACCAACGAGATGGTGGCGCGGACGCGTGAGGCACTGGAAGAGGCTGCGAAAAAGGCGAATGTCGATTGTGAGATCACGGCGGAGTGGACCTTCGGCGACGAAGTGTTCGATCCCGTGTGTACGCAACTGGTGCGCGACGCCGCGACCGCACGAGGCGTTAGTCAAATGGACATCAAGAGCATCGCCGGACACGATGCATACTATATCTCACGCATCGCGCCGACGGCGCTGGTTTTCAGTCCCTGTATCGATGGCATCACCCATAACGAAGCGGAAGACGTGCCGAGAGAGGCGACGAACGACGCCGTGAACGTCTTTTTCGATGCGGTGGTCGCACGAGCGGATCGGTAGATTCTATAGTCTACGCCTGGAAAGGCTCATACTTCGACAGGCTCAGTATGAGGTCGTCGCGAGAAGAACCTCACCCTCAGCTTGTCGAAGGGTGGAGATTTATCGATCCGTGTGTTTGCGGATCCACGCGGCGAGAATTTCCCAATACTTTTTCTTGGCCACGAGGTCGTGCGTGTTGTCGTCGGACTCGTAAATGAGCGTGCCGTTGGGGTGGCGTTTGACCACATGGGGACAGCCGCTTTGGTAGTTCTGGTACCAAGGGTCTTCGCCGGAATGAAAGCCCAGAATTTGTTCGTCCGGCCGGGTGTTGTCCTCAAGGATCGTCAAGCTACCAACGCTGCACCCACCATGCATGGTCACACGGCCTTTTATTCGGGCAGGGCCCGAATAGTCGAGAACGGTCGTGCCGCCTTGGCTGTGACCGATGAGGAAGATGTTGTTTCGGTCGACCCAGCTATGCGTCAGCAATTCGTTCATGGCATAGGCGAGCTCAGCTCGCCGCCAGCTGCGCGAATCCTGCATCACCTGAAAGTCCGTATCGCCGGCGCTCCTGCAGGAAACGGGGCGTGGACGCGCAAATGAATTCGGAGAGGCGACGATATAGTCGCCGAGTTTCGTCAGCGCATCCACGTGTCGTAAAGAGGGGATAACTATCCCGGCGCAGCCATGCATGTAGACGATCAGCGGGACGGTTTCGCCCGGGCCGAGTTTTGCGTCGAGCTCGTCCAGCTTTGCCAGGGTATAGGCCGCGGACCACTCTTTGCCTTGATGCTTGTCTGCGCCTGCGCGGATCGCGTCGTAGTCGATTCTGTAGCGCTCCGCGACATTGTCGCCGATAAAGACCCCACCCCGTTCGAAAGTCATGGGTGTGTCCGCGGCGCTGTAATTGAACTTGTCGGTCGATTGGCATCCGGCGACGAAGAGTATGGAGAGGGTGAGAATTATATTTCGGAAAGAGAATTTCATCTTCTGAGTGTACCAGAAATCTAAGCGGCTTGTGAGTGACGGTGGTCACGACAAATATTCCGTCTACGTCCTTCCCGCGGAGTCGGGAAGGACACGAAAGTTGGGTAGGAATGCGATGCCAGACTATGATGCGGACGCAGCGCGCGTCTTCGACTGTTTACAGGCGGGCGGCATAGCGATTGTTCATATGGATGTCGCCTATGCGATTATGAGCGGGACGGAAGACGCCTTGCGTCGCGTTTATGCGGCGAAACAGCGAAGCGTTGGTCGGCCAAGCGGCGTTGTCGCCAATCACAGAACGCATTCCGAAATTCAGATTGTCGATGAGGGCGCGCGGCGGGTTATCGACGCGGTAACGAAGACGCATGATTTACCGCTCTCGGTCATTGCGCCTTTTCGAGAGGAACATTCGTTGATGCGGAAGATCACGCCATTTCTGATGGGTATGTCGACGAAGGCAGGTACTGTGAACTTCCTGTTGAACGCGAGCCCGCTGCGCGACCGGATCGCTGAACTAAGTCTGGAGGCGAATTTTCCGTTGATGGCGTCGTCCGCCAACCGCTCACAGCAAGGCACGAAATACCGCGCGGAAGATATAGAGCCTGAGGTACGGGCCGTGGCCGACGTCATTATCGACTACGGCCCGTCAAAATATCTGCAGGAAGGCTATGCTTACTCCAGCACGCAAATCGATTTTCGCGACATGACTTTAGTCCGCGAAGGTGTTTGCTTCGCCGAAATTGAGTCGATTTTGAGGAACGAGTTCGACATCACCTTGAAGCGCAACTAGCCGCCCATCTCCGCCATCATCGCGCGGGCGCCGGCCTCGAATGTGGACGGATCGATGTCACGAACATGTGTCGCAACCGACCACATGAAGCCAAAGGGGCAGGTGACCGACCCCATCCGGTCGCCCCAGAACATGTCTGCCATCGGATGTGACAAGGTGGCCCCGGCTTCGACAGCTTGCGCGACGGTGGCGTCAGCATCTTCTGCATATATATGCAGGGAGACGGGACTGCCGCCGAGCGTCGGTGCCGCAGACGTACCCCATTCTTTGCTTTCATCCGATAGCATGACGATCGCACCACCGATGCGAATCTCGGCGTGCATGGCTTTATCCGTGTCGGGAACGTTCAAGCACATGACTTCCTCTGCGCCAAAGGCGCGTTTATAGAAATCAATAGCGGCCCGTGTATCGGTGACGGTGAGGTAGGGAGAGAGGACGCTGGCCCCCTCGGGCATAAAGTTCGGCATAATTGGCTCCATTTGGTTCGTTATTTGTTTTAAGAACAAAACAGGAACATAATAGATAGCCATGATCAAGTGACATGTTCGTGACTCATTCGGTTGCGGATTGGCCGATTTAATGTTCGGCAAGGAGGCGGCCGCAGCCCTCGATTTTGTCCTCGACGCCGGCGGCCCGAAGGGCGCCCCAGAAGGTGGCTTGGACACTGGTGACGACCGGTTTTCCGAGCCTTTGCTCGAGCTTGTCGACGACGCCAAGGGTTGCCATATCGCCGCAGGAGAGGAAGATCGCTTCTGCCTCCGGGCTATCGATACGTTCCGCCAACTCTTCGACGTCGTCCTCGGTGACAAGGTTCATATGTCGAAGGCGATTTTGCGCTTCGAATAATATAACGCCTTCGTCGGCGGTGACGGTTAAACCCTGACTTTCGAAATAAGTTCGTTCCGCTTCGTTGACGTCGTCAGGATAGGGCGAGCCGATGGCGATCTTGGTGACACCGAGTGCGCGGAACGCGTCGAGGATCGTTCCCATCGTCGTGACGGCAGGGCGCGCCACGCCTTCGGCGACATGCGCTTGCGTTTCTTCATGTGGCGTCTTGAGCGCACTTGCGGTGCAGGCGTAGGCAACGACATCGACTTCGAGGCCGCGCAGTTCCTCGAGGGTCTGCGGCAGGAATTGCTCCATATCCGATAAAGGGTCGTCGACCTCGTCCGCGCGATAGAGCAGCCGCGTGGTGTGAACGGAAACGCCTTCGGGCGCCATCTGCCAGAACTCCGTCTCCGTTACTGTGTTCGGGGACGGGACGATCAACCCGATGCGAGCGCGCCAACCGTAGGGCCGCTTTGATTTATCCGGAGTTCGGTATTCAGCCGCCATCAGTGACCTTCGGGAATCTCCGCCAATTCGATCAGAATGTTGCCTGTCGATTCCGGGTTGATGAAGGCAATCCGGCTGCCGCCGTGACCGGTCCGCGGCTCTTCGTCAAGCAGCTTCACGTTCTTCGCTTTCAGTTCGTCCAGCGCGGCGTCAATATCGTCGACTTCGAAACAGAGATGGAAAAGGCTCTGGCCGTTCTTCTCGATCCATTCAGTGACCCGCGAATCTTGCGCACTCGCGTTCGAACTCAGCAATTCCAGATAGGTCTCGCCGACCGGATACATCGCGAGGCGGGTCGAGCCAATCTGCTCTTCGTATTCCATCTCGATACCAAGCGTGTCTTCCAGCATTTTCATGGATTCCGCCATGTCATTGACCGCGATAGCGACATGTTCGACCCGTTTTAGTTTCATGTGACGTACCCTCCCTATTGAGCCTCAACCTAAGCCTGTCGAAGGATGACCAACCGAGCGGGGCCTCATATTTCGACTGGCTCAGCATGAGCTTAAAAGCGTCAAGCTGGCTAGTGCATTGTTCGCCATATAGGGTACGCCGTTCAGGAGGAAAATCACCCCCATGTCCGGGAACGTCCAGCATTCCGCACCCGTGAGAGGGATCGCGCTGATGGTGATCAGTGCGTTGTTCATGAATTTGAACAATGCGATCCTCAAACTCCTGACGGAAGGATTGCCGCCCGGCGAAATCATGTTCCTCCGCGCGGCTATGATTTTGCCGCTTGTTGTCGTCGTTGCTTTGTTTCGGGGCGGGTGGTCGGAACTCCGGGTTTACAGTTGGCGCGGGCATGTGGCGCGGGGTCTATTTCTCGGTTTCAGCGCCTACTTCTTTCTTCTCAGTGTTAAATACCTACCGTTGGGGACCACCGTCGCGCTGACCTTTGCGGCACCGCTTTTGATTACTGCGATGGCCGGACCGATGCTGAATGAGCGTGTCGGTTGGCGCCGTTGGTCAGCGGTTGGTGTTGGGTTTCTCGGTGTGGTCGTGATCACCCGGCCGGGCACGGATGTCTTTCAGGTTGTCGCACTCCTCCCGCTTCTCTGCGCGGTCGCAAGTGCGGGCCGCGATTTGATGACCCGAAAATTGACAGCAGGCGAGTCGTCGCTCGCCATTCTCCTGACCGCCAATATTTTTCAGGTCATCTTCGGCTTAGGCTCGGTTCCCTTTGGCTGGGAAGTGCCGGACGCCCGTTCGCTTTGGTTGGTTGCCGCGTGCGTGCCGCTCGTCTTTGTTGGGCACTACACGATGATTGAAGCCTTCCGTTATGCAGAGGCAGCGGTTGCATCGCCGTTCCGGTACTCCGCTATCGTGTGGGCCGCCTTGCTCGGTTATTTTATTTGGGACGATGTGCCGGATACCTGGACCGTTGTCGGCACTGGGATCATCATCGCCAGCGGTATCTACATCCTGCATCGCGAGTTTATTCGACGTCGCCATAGCCAAACGACTGAGACGACTTAATTTTTCCCCTATCGTGCGATTGAGGGAGAACGGCATTCATGTCCGATCCGACAAAGCGACCCGGGCCACTCGACGGTGTGCGGGTATTGGATTTTTCGATGTTCTTGGCAGGGCCTTATGCGGGCCGATTGCTTGCGGATCACGGCGCCGAAGTCATCAAGATCGAGCCGCCGGGCGGTGAGACAATCCGCAGTGCGCATCCGGTTGTCGACGGCAAGAGCCGGTATTTCGCGCAACTCAATGCGGGCAAGAAATGCATTACCCTGGACCTGAAATCGGAAGAGGGGAAGGCCGCCGTCCGAAAACTCATCGTCGACAGTGACGTGGTCCTGGAGAATTTCAGGCCGGGTGTGCTCGACCGTCTCGGCTTGGGCTATGAAGTCCTGAACGAGATCAATCCGCGAATCGTCTATTGTGCGATCTCGGGTTACGGCCCGGTTGGCCCGAATTCGAGCCGGCCGGCCTTTGCGCCCATTGTCCATGCGCATGCCGGTTACGACATGACGGTTTTCGAATACGCCAATGTCAGCGACCGGCCGATCAACAATCGGAGCACTGCGGGCGATATTCTGGCCTCGGCCCATGCTTTCGGTGCGATCTCAGCAGCCCTCTACGGGCGGGAAAAATCCGGCCAAGGCGAGCGTATTGACGTGACGTTGGAAGGCGGAATGCACAACCTCCTCTACTACGAGGTGCAGCAAGCGCAGGTGCAAAGCGATATCCCTCCGCTCGTCTACTCGCCTGTCCGCGCCAAGGATGGATTCTTGATGGTGGTGCCGGTCAGCGACCCGAACCTGCGCTCAATGGCAAAGGCGACGGGTCGCGAAGATTGGGCGGAAGATCCGCGCTACAACACGGTCGGTGAACGATGGAAACATTGGAACGACTTGATGAGTGAGTTGGAAGAATGGGCAATCGGTCATACGGCCGAAGAGGCGGAACGGATGCTGCTTGAAGCCGGATGTCCGGCAACCCGCTACCAATCGGTGGCGGAAGTGGTGAAGGACAAGGGGTTGAAGGAGACCGGCGGCCTCGTCCAAATCAACGACGGAAGCGGCGATTTTCTCATCGTCAATAATCCGATGCGTTATCGCAACGCCGACGTGGGGCCGAAGCTTTTTGTCGATGGGATCGATCAGCGGAAGGCGGAAATCTTGAGTGGAGGCGATTGAGATGAGTGAAGAGCTGCCGCTGCTCCCCGAAGATATCTCTTGGGAAGAAGCGCAGGCGCAGTTGGAAGCGCTCGATCTCAGCGACGGTTTGCCGCTCGTACCGCCAACAATGTCGCGCTACGAAGCGATGGTGTCCGGCAGGGGTTCGCTTGACGAGTCTTTTGGCTATCTGATGCCTTTGATGGGCAATCTCACGCTGGGGACAGCTGCCTATAATTGCGTGCTTGCGGGATGCCGGCCGGAGGAACTGCCGGTCGTCCTAACGGCGGCCGAAGCGTGCACGGCGGAAGAGTTCAATCTACTTGGCGTGCTGAGTACGACCGGAACACCGACGGTCGCGGTTTGTGTCCACGGCCCCATTGTGGACGAACTCGGCATTAACGCGGGCGGTAATATTCTCGGACCCGGCAACCGGGCGAATGCGTGCATTGGCCGCGCCGTCAGCCTCATCATGCGGAACGTCGCGGGGGCCCGGCCTGGTGTGGCCGACATGGCGACCATGGGCCAACCTGGCAAATACACTTTTTGTTTCGGCGAAGGGACACATTCGGGTTTCCCGAGTTTGCCGGAACGCAAAGGATATGACGCATCGGACAACTGCGTGACGGTACTCGGCGTCTCGGGTACGGCAGAGGTTTTGCCGACGGGAACCAGCGACACGCCAGAACGCGTATTAGAGCCGATCGCGGCGGCTATGAATTCGAACATCGATGTCACGAGTTTGACGCGCAAGCCGGAGCGGAACGAGCAAGTCTTTCTCATGCCACCGGAGATGGCGGATATTCTTGCCAATCACGGCTGGGACCTGGCGCGGGTTCAAGCGTATTTACAAGGGTCCCGGCGCGCCTACGGCTATGCAGACGACAACGAACCGGACGACCGGCCGCTGGCGCCTACGACGGAAGACATCCATCCCATTATTACCGGCGGTGTCGGTATCAAGATGACTCACATCCCTCTCTGGGCCGGGGGCTCCCGTATGGTGACGCGGAAGTTGCGCGAGATTTAGACCATCGGACGCCCGCGCGTCCTCACATACTGTTGAAGAGACTTTGAGCGCTCCTCTCCGTTAGGCTCGCCTCGCAGGTTCACGCCACCCTCCGGAGTAGTTCCCCATGCGTCGTGTTGCTCTCGCAGTCCTTTTTGTTGCCGCATTCTTGCTCGGCGAGTTGACGCCAGCCGAGGCACGGCCCTCGCGGATGAAAGTTCCCCGGCCGGCGCCTGAATGGATTATCTCGGAATGGATTAACGGGCCCGGAACGACCCTTCAGGCGTTGCGCGGTCAGGTCGTTGTCATCGACTTCTTCCAGCTTTGGTGCCCTGGCTGCAATTCTTTCTCCATTCCCCTCATGCATCACTGGGAGGAAGTCTTCGCCGACGAGATCAAGGCCGGACGTATAAAGTTCGTCTCGATCCATACCGTCTTCGAAGGGCATGATTATCAGAACCCGGACAAGCTGAAGCGCTTTCTCAAGCGAAAGAAGATCAATCACCTGGTCGGCGTAGACCGACACGCTCCGGGACAACGGGTGCCACGCACGATGCGCCTTTACGGCACCATGGGGACGCCTGAAATGGCCTTCATTGGGCCCAAAGGCATGGTCCGATTCCAGGAATTTGGTGGGTTCGACGTACGCCCGGCTGAAGAATTACTGCGCCAGCTTTTAGCCGAGGCTGAGGCAACGGCACGACCGGCAGCGCTGGCTAAATAAGGCCCTTAAGGTTTCCGAGCCTCGATCTGGCCGAGGCGGTTCGGCAAAAGCCAGTCGTATTTCGCATCGACAAAGCCGGCGCGTTCCAGATAGGCGCAGTATTCGGGACCGCTCGGCACGTGGCCGGTGAAGTGTCCGTCGCGGATTGCTTGGACGTGGTAGAAGACAGGGTCGATCGGGCCGTCCCGCTCTTCGTTCAACATATAGCCAACGATCAAGCAGGTGCCACCGCTCGGCAAAGCGTCGAAAGCGTAACCAAGCGCTTTCATGACATCGTCTTCGAGATACCAGTGGAGCGGCGTGATGAAAGAGATGAGATCGCAGTCGTCCGGGTAGTCTTCCGGCTTTAAGAAGTCGCCGGGTTCCACTTCTATCCGGTCGGCGAGGTTGTGTTTCGCGACGAATTCCCGCGTCACAGGAATAACGTTTGGATGATCTTTGACGATTACTTTGACGCCTTCGTGCCGCTCACAGGCGGCGATGGCGTAGCATCCGGAGCCACCCGCGAAATCGAGCCATTTGGTGAACCGAGAGTAGTCGAAGCGCTTGGCGAGGCGATGCGCGAGGGCAATCGAAGAGTTGTAGCCGGCAGTGGTGAAGGCGCGCGCGCGTTCAGGATCGTTTAGATCGCCTTCGTAAAGCTTTGAAGGCGGCGGGGCGGAGCTGGCGTCCTTGATATTGTCAGCGAAGCCTTTCCATTCATCGTATTCAGCACCGATGGTAAAGCGCAGGAAATCGCCGAAATACGTCGACTTTTCGCGCACGAAGAATCGTTCGACATCGTCCAAGTTGACTGCCCGGCCATCGACATCCGCGATTAAATCCATTGCCTTGCAAATGATCATCAAACGATCAGCCACCTCGCGGTCGATCCTGCAATGCGCCGCGACTTCGTCCGGTGTGCCGGCTCCGGCCGAGAGGGCGCTGAACAGTCCAACCTCGAGGGCGGCCGAGAGCGCCTGACTCTTCTTGAACGACATGGCGAGCTCGTTGAGACGCTCGGAGGAACCGCCGACGGTGGGATCGTTCGGGACGGGTGGTGTTGTTCTGTCTTGGGGGGAAGTCGCCGGCATGGAAATATCCTTTCGTTGTTCTCGTTTGCCGTCAGATCACGTCGTCTGCGCGGAGTTTGTCGATAGCGTCAGGTTCGAATTCCAATTCTTTCAGAATGGCATCTGTATCGGCGCCGATGTGCGGTGCGGGTTCCAAATTGCGGGCGTCGACACCGGGAATACCAATCTGCTGCAGCGGGCCAGCGGCGGGATGGTTTGTTTCTATGACCATCGAGCGGTCGACGAGTTGTTCGTTTCGATAAGCGTCTGCAACCGAATTGACGGGTGCAATCTCAACGCCGAGCGGGATGAGTGTCTTGATCCAGTGATGGGCTGGTTTTTCGGCCAAGGCTTGCGTTAAGAATCGCCGCGCCTCTGCTCCGGCCACGCCCCGCTGTAGACCGATTTCCGCTAAATCCGGCCGCCCTAAATGTCCGAAGAGCGCATTGGCCGAAGCGGGCCGCGCAACACCGAGAGAGATGGGCGTTCCGTCAGACGTCTTGAAAATGCCATAAGCGGCCTGCATTTCGAGCGGCGGATCGGCCTCCCGGCGGATGCCGTGAGAGATTGCGAGAAGGGAGAAAAGGCTTTCCTGAACGCCCAGATCTAAAACACTTCCCTTGCCGCTTACCTCACGTTTCCTGAGTGCTGCAGCGATGGCGAAGGCAGCCATAAGGCCGGAGACGGAATCCGCAAGGTAAGTATCGGGCACCGCAGGTTCGCTACGGCCCGCCAGCAATCGACTGAACGCGGTTTCGCTTTGAATGTTTAGATCGTAGGCCGTTCGCAGGCGGTCCGGTCCGGATTGCCCGAATCCGGATAGAGAGCAGTAAACCAAGTCCGGGTTGACGGTCCGGATGCTGTCCGCATCGATTCCGAGTTTCTTCGCGGTACCGGGCCGGTAACTTTCCATGAAGACATCTGCGCGTGCAGCGAGTTGTAATAGGATGTCGCGGCCTTCGGCAGAGCGAAGATTCAGCGTGATCGAGCGTTTTCCACGATTGAGGGTGAGGTCTTCGTCGCTGATCGGCTCGTCCGTTGTTGTGCCGGGACGTTCGATCCGGACTGACGAAGCGCCCCAACCGGCCAAAAGAAAACCGGTAAATTTCCCGGGCGTCATGGTTCCGACTTCCAGAACCGTTATTCCCTCTAGTGCGTTATCCATCTTTCTGTCGCGTTCGCTACACCTGTTTGCATTCGGCGCGGCGCGTCCCGTTCGCGGTATTCGCCGCGCGAGGGCGTTACTTCTGCAATTGGAATTCGCGCGTCGTCTCTCGATAGTGCACAGGAATCTCGCTGCCCCAGTCGTATGGCAGATCGACCAGTTCGCCCGGCGTCTTTCCGGAAGCAGCGAGCGACAATGCATCCTTGAGTATAGCCGACTGTTGATCAGCATCCCCCGGCCGGCCGAAGGCGTTGCCCATCGGGAAATTTACGAAGACTGTGCGCGGCGCCATGACCTGGACACTGAGGTCTCGCCCGGTAGAAACGGTGACGGTAACTATGCCGGTTTCCTCGACTGTGCGTGCGACCAGGCCGGCCGTCTGGTGGTCGAGCGGGCATGCGGGAACGGCGATAAGAATATCGACATCGTCTGCCGCCAATGCTTCGGCGAATGCCTTCGCTTTCTCGATGATGGCGCTGCGCTTGTAAATTCGACCCATGAAACCGCTCCAGAGCCGCGGCGCGACGCGCCCGATGGTTCCGTTACCCGCCAGCTCCCGCAACCTCTGGATCGGAAACTGGCAGTTGATGTCCTGACTGACGCTGCTGTGATCGTAGTAATTATCGTTGATGTCGAAATCATCTTCGGACGCGATGGCGGGGATCGCGTCCAGACGTAAATCGTTGCGAGCGTCCGGGTCGAATCCCGGCACGTCCTTCAGCGACGCACCGCTGGTCGTGAGCAGAGAGACACAGCTGGCCGATAGCGCCTTCTCCAATGGTTTCAGCGGGGCTTCCGTGTTGATCGTCCACTCATAGGCGGGAAATCCGAGCGAGCGGTATTTTTCGTTTAGCCGTTCAACGTATTTTATCGGCTCCATTTTAAGTGTCTCCGCTGAGTAAATTTTGTTGGATTTCCGCAACATGTGCAGTCCGCAGAATCAATTTAATCCTAGATCGACCGCTGGTTTAATCCACGTCAAAATGTCTTTGAGAGACCGATTTACGGTTTCTATTCGGCTGCCAGTTGCCCCGCGGCTATCGCCGCTCTTTTGGCGGCACGCTTCTCTCGCCAACTCATGTCATGATTGGTGAAGCCGTCCGGCTCGATAAACTCGTGGCGGACATGACGCCCTTCAAAGGTCCATTTCAGATAGCCGACACGACGAATGCAGCCGTCGTTTTTAGTGCTGGCGGTGACGAACGCCGTCGTCGGACACCAGACCAAATCGATCCCCTCGAGGCTAATATATCGATACCGGTGGAGATGCCCGGAGGCGACGAACCGGACCTTGTGCGCCCTTAGCCGCTCGATCAAGCGTGCCCTTGGCTCGGCGATCAAACTCCACCGGCTACTCGGCTCGTCGGGCGTTTTCTCGAACAACGGTCGGTGAAGGAAGATGCCAATCTCCCGGCCGCCCGCATTCGCACAAGCCGTCTCCAGATGTACCCATTGCAGGTCCTCCGATGGCAGACCGCTGCCAAGGATTTCTGTATTCAGGCCAATAAGACGCCAATCCTCGATATCAAAGGCAAATCGATCTTCTCCGAAATGTGTCTGCCAATGCCCAATTCGTTCCTCGGAGATCGGCTTTAGCGGACCGCCGGTTGTGCCGATGTCATGATTGCCTGGAATGGCGAGGCATTGAACCGGTAATCGATCAATCTCGTTCCGGATATGACGCATAGCTTGATCGTCCATCGTACCGCTGAGCGATATGTCGCCGGTATGGATCAATAGATCCGGTTTCAGTGCCTCCATTTCCTTAGCGAAGTGCTGCCAATTGTCGGCGAAATAAGGAAATATCTCACAGAGATGGGTGTCGGAGACTTGGACGATCGTTTGGGGCATGGCGCCTAATTGAAGTACGAGACTACGCACCAACAAAGTAAGGCAAAATACCTCGACTTTCCCACAATAATTTCCGAGGAGAAACGGCGCTGCCCTTAGATCACGGTCTTAACCTCCGCTAAGAAATCGTCGACCTCCCGCTTCATCATTTCAGACTGTTGGGCCAATTCTCCGGCTGCGCCGAGTACTTCCGTCGCGGCAGAGCCGGTTTCGCTGGCGCCTTGTGTTACCAGCGTGATGTTGGAGGATACCTCTTGCGTCCCAGTCGACGCTTCGGCGACATTTCGCGCGATCTCCTGTGTCGCTTGACGCTGCTGCTCCACCGCTTGAAGGATGGTCGCGGCCGTGTCGTCAACCTTCTCGATCGAAGCTTGAATGGAGCCGATCGCCGAGACGGCACTTTTTGTTGCAAATTGAATGTCGGTGATTTGCCCGCTGATTTCATCGGTAGCATTTGCGGTTTGGTTGGCCAGGCTCTTCACCTCGCTGGCAACAACAGCAAATCCTTTACCCGCATCGCCGGCGCGTGCCGCTTCGATGGTCGCGTTCAAGGCAAGTAGATTGGTTTGAGCGGCAATGTCGTTGATGAGATCGAGAACCTCGCCAATACGATCGGACGCTTGTGCCAGACCTTCGATACTGCCGGTGGTTTCGAGAGCTTCCCCGACAGCATCGGAGGCCATCGTCTACGCTTGTTGGACCTGCCGTTCGACCTCGCCGATGGAACTCGAGAGTTCTTCGGCTGCTGACGCGACGGTCTCGACATTAACCGACGCTTGCTCTGCCGCAGCCGCGACGGTCGCGGATTGCTCGTTTGTAGATTGCGCCGTCCTGTCCATGGCCTCGGCGGAGGATTGCAATTCGGTTGCAGCGGATGAGACGGTGCCGACAGCATTCTCCATCGACATCTCAAATCCATTTACCACCGTCGAAAATTGCTCCACGCGTTCGCTCATCGCTTCCATGGCTTGGTTGATGGTCCGGCTTGCATTTTGAAACGAACCCAACATTCCCTTTTCCTGAATCCGCCGGAAGTATTTGTTGTGACTGACATACTCCAAACTGGCCTTGGATTCTCGAACGTAGGCGTCTGCGCGATCGATCATATTGTTGATCGCAAGGTACAGTCGGCCGATATCCGTGTCTGTATTAGAGCCCGTCAAACGTGCTTCGAAGTCGCCACGACCGACCGCTTCGCATACTTCGATCGCCTTCTCGATGGCATCCGTAGTGTGATTCCAGAACATCTTTTTCCCCTTTCGTCGTTTGTTTGATGATCGGACGCTTTCGGCTAAAGCGAGGCGATGAATTCGTCGTAGGCGACGCCTTGCTCTGCGAGGATACCGGTCAAAGCTTGGTAGCTGGCGTCAAGGCCGACTTTCCGGTCATCATGGCGCGCTTCTTCGTGACGTAATTCTTCGTAGAGCGGGATGATCTTTTGCTCCAGCACCGCGCGGTTTGGTACGCGTCGCGTCGAATGGTATCCAACGACGTCGCCCTGGCCGTCGAAACTCGGCGTTACGTGCGCGTTGACCCAATAATGATCCCCGTTCCGGGATCGATTGACGACATATGCGAATATTTCATTGCCGCTTTCGAGCGTCTCCCATAACAGCTTAAAGACACATCGCGGCATGTGCGGGTGCCGGATAATGCTGTGCGGCTGCCCCAGCATTTCCTCTTCGTTATAGTCTGAGAGCCTCAAAAATACGTCGTTACAATAAGTAACGCGTCCTTTGAGATCGGTTTTGCTGACGATAAGTTCATCGTCTTCAAAGAGTCGTTCGTTTCCGGTGAGAGAATCGTCGCGTGACATGGCGAGCCCTTTCAAATTCAAAGCGTGGCGTTCGAATTTGACCGCGAGTTCCGATTTCTGTGGTCATTCCATCGTCAGGGTGCATTTCGATAGGTGCGACCTGAACCGGAATGATGCTGCTTCTTCGGTCCTCAGGGGTCATTTCCCCCCAAGACCATTTCCATGTCCTATTAAAGCCTAACTAATATTTGTGAAAAATGCGTTAAAATTCGCTAAAAATACGCAGGTCTCGATTTTAGATGTCCTGGGCTGGTCGCCGTTTCCGGTAGGACCTACATTGGCCTTATCCGATTTACCAAGGAAGGCGTTTCGATGACCCAACCTCTTTTGTTTTCGCCGATGACCATCCGTGACGTGACCATGAAGAACCGCGTGGTGGTGGCACCGATGCATCAATATGCGGCGGAAAACGGCTTCCCTACGGACTGGCATCTGATGAATATCGGTCGGTTCGCGGCTGGAGGTGCGGGGCTTGTCTTCGTTGAATCGACCAAAGTGGACCGGCGCGGCTGCGGGACGGTGGGTGATACCGGACTTTGGGACGATAAGTTTATCCCTCACTTTAAGCGTTTGGCCGATTTTATCCGGGCGCATGATTCGGTGCCGGCGATTCAACTCGGGCATTCGGGGCGAAAGGCACGGCGGTTTCGCCCGTGGGAGGGCGGCGCACCACTGACGGAGGCGCCTGAGGGATGCGATGACTGGGACGATTGGGAACTGGTGGCGCCGAGCGCTCTGCCGGGTGGACGAAACGACCCCGAACCACGCGCCCTTACGAATGCAGAAGTGAAGGCCTTGGTCGGTATGTGGGGCGAAGCCGCGCGTCGGGTAGACGAAGCCGGATTCGATATCCTCGAAATTCACGCCGCACACGGCTATCTGATCCATCAGTTTCTGTCGCCGCATGCCAATGTCCGCAATGACGAGTATGGCGGGTCCGAGGAGAACCGCTTTCGATTTGCTATGGAAGTCGTCGAGGCTGTCCGGGCGAATTGGCCGGATCGAAAACCGCTCTTCATGCGGTTGTCCGTGGAAGACAATGCCGGTTGGGGTCCGGAGGAAAGCGTCCGCTTGGCAAAACGTGTCGGGCCGATGGGGGTCGATGTCATCGATTGCAGTTCCGGCGGTATGATGGGAAGCCCTGTCGTCGGTGCGGATATGCGTCCCGGCTACAATTACCAAGTGCCCTATGCGGAAAAACTGAAGGCCGAGAGCAGCGTTATGAGTATGGCGGTTGGGATGATCGTTCATGCGGACCAGGCCGAAGCAATCCTTCAAAATGGCCAGGCGGATCTTGTCGCGCTTGCGCGGGAAATCCTATACAACCCGAATTGGCCGATGGATGCGGCCCGCAAACTCGGCGTCGAGAGCGATTTCGGCAGCGTGCCGCCGCAGCAAGCCTACTGGCTCGAAAAACGTGCGACCTCAATTACCGATATGACGCCGTCCACGTATCAGGTTGGCATTGACGGCAAAGGTTAGTTCGACTTCTGAAGTCGTTCAGCGAGGCACTACGTAATCGATGCTTTCGCGGTCCCAGGTATTGTCGGTTATGCCCGCATCGCGAAGGTCTTGCTTGCGGAGCTTTCCGGTCGGCGTTTTATCGAGCTCGCTGACATACTCGAGATATCGCGGAACCGCATAGCGCGGCATTCGTTCGACACACCAATCGAGAATTGAGCTATATTCGGGCGCATTCCCGCCTGCCACGATACAGGCCTTTACTTCCTCTTCACCGCCCGCGTCTTCGTCTCTGACCCCGATAACGCAACTTTCGGCGACTTCCGGGTGTCCGTTAATGACTTGCTCTACTTCGAAGGCCGAGATGTTCTCGCCGCGCCGCCGGATACAATCTTTGATTCGGTCGATATAAAACAAGCGACCTTGATCGTCGAAGCGTCCGGCATCACCGGTATGAAACCAAAGACTGCGCCACGCCTCGACAGTGCGTTCCGGCATGCGGAAATAGCCTGCCATAAAACAACCGGGATGTTTTGGCCTGACGACGATTTCACCGACCTCGCCAGTCGAGACCTCTTCGTCGTTTTCCGAATCAACGACTTTAACCTCGAAAAAATCGTTTTCGATATGACCCGCGCATCCAGCCATGATCGGGTCTTCGAGTTTGCCATAGGCCGGAATGTTGCATTCGGTCATGCCGAAAGCCTGGACAAGCCGTAGGCCGAAGCGCTCTTCGAAC
This sequence comes from Rhodospirillaceae bacterium, assembly GCA_002716125.1. Taxonomy (GTDB): domain Bacteria; phylum Pseudomonadota; class Alphaproteobacteria; order UBA8366; family UBA8366; genus UBA6544. Next base: position 9,021 of record PAZH01000010.1, on the reverse strand, counting down.
GGTCTGCCCCAATCATCTCCTATGGGAACAGCCAACATAAGACGTAGCTTGTGGTCCTGGTCGTGCGGAGTGGGCGGCTGGCGAAAGATAAATTCCGGAATCACGCCGAGACCGTACGTTAGTGTAGATTCGCTGGAGCGAATTTCCTCGAGCCAAGTTGTGGCGGAAAAGCGGCGGACGACGTGAGCGCTCGACCCATAGAACAAGCAAGACGTCATTTGCAGCAAGAGCCCCATGGCGTGAAAAAAGGGCATGCAAATAAACATCTTGTCTGCCGGTGTCATCGAAAGCGCACGGCCCGATCCGAACCCGAAGAGCAGACAATGCGCATGTGGCATCATAACGCCTTTCGATGGTCCGGTGGTGCCGGAAGTAAACATAATCATCGCGATATCGTATGCGGAGGGTGTGACGATATCGCTTGGTCGTGCCTTGCAAGCCAGTAAATCCTGAAAGAGGGCGCCCTTCGTGCCTTTGAGCGGGACGCCGCCGCCTTCGACGGACACTGTTGTCTCAATATCGAGACCGTCGATCGAGATCGTGTCGAAGGCGCCGCGTAACTCGTCTCCCGAAACGATGACCCGAGGTTCGATATTGCGGACTTGGTGCTCGAGGAATGCACCTTTGAGTTCGGTGTTCACGGGGACGAAGATTGCGCCCAATTTCTGCACTGCAATCATCGTCAGAAGAAAGGCTTTCGAATTGTACATCATACCGAGTACGCGATCGGCCTTTTTGACGCCGAGGTCGGCGAGACCGGAGGCGAGGGCGTTCGTTGCGGTTTCGAACTCAGCGAATGTCAATTCGTCGCCATCCGCGAAACTGCAAAAGACGCGATCTCCGAATTCAGCGGCGCGACGCTTAATCAGCTCCATATAGGTCCAAGACTGCCGCGGAAAGTTTTCCATCATCCCCCTCCCTAAATAATCCCGGCTTCGAGACCCGCCGCCATCGCCATGCCGAGCTCCTCGCAAGGCTCAACGAAGGACTCTTGCCAATCGCCACGCATAATCAACGGCTCCTGTACCGCCTTCCAACGCAATCCTGTAACGATCGTCTCAACGCCACGCCGTGTTCCCGTTCCGTCATGACCTGCCCGGATATAGAGAGCGTAAGGCGTGCCTTGTTTCTCTTCCAAGCACGGATAATAAATCCGGTCGAAGAAGTCCTTTAACGCACCGCTCATATAGCCGAGGTTTTCCGTCGTCCCCAAGATGATTGCCTGCGCCTGCATCACGTCTTCGGCGGTGGCGTCGAATGGTCTTTTGGCAATGATATCGACGCCGGCGATATCGGGGCTCGTGGCACCGGTGATGACTGAATCGAGGAGTCGCTGCGTGTTCGGTGAAGGAGCATGCGCGACAATAAGAAGTCTTTTTTCGGACATGGCTGGTAGATATGGTCGGCCAAGCTTAGAACAAAGGCAAGTCGTGGAAGGAAATGGGGCAGGCGTGACGGGAATGGGCAGAATTGCAATCGCGGGCGGTATCGCCATTCTCTTGTCTGTTGTTTCGATATTCGCGCGCGCAGACGACACCGTGCGCTTCGTCGCGCTTGGAGATTTACCTTACACAAATTCGCAAGCGAAAGACTTGGAAGCGGAAATTAAGCCGAAGATCTACGTTGGGGGATTTCCGTTCGTCATTCATTACGGCGACTTCAAGAGCGGCGGAGACGATTGTAACGACACGGAGTTACAGGCCGCTTATAATCAGATCATGAGTTTGTTGCCGGGACGCGTGTTTTTCACGCCGGGCGATAATGATTGGACCGATTGCGACCGAAAAAAGCTCGATCCGCCGATCTCCGAGTTAGCGCGTTTGGCCAAACTCCGCGACGTTTTCTATTCGAAGCCCCTGGCGGTTGCAGAGAAAATGCAGGTGCAGCGGCAAATGGGATATCCCGAGAATGCCACGTGGCAATATCGCGGCGTTCAATTCGCGACCGTACACGTTGTGGGCACAAACAATGGTCGGGTCGAAGTGAAGCAGGATGATTTTTGGACTGCGATGACCGCGGTGTGGGCTCGAGACACCGCGAATGCTGCGTGGCTTAAGCATAGTTTCCAGCAAGCCAAGGACGATTCGATCGGGGCGCTTGTCGTAGCGATGCAGGCGGATCCGACTAAAGTTAGATGGAAAGAGCCGTGCACGGCCGATAACCCGGATCGGTGTGACGGATTTCTAGCGGTAAAGAAAATATTGGCGCGGCGCAGTGCCGAGTTGGACAAACCTGTACTTTTGATCCACGGGGACACCAGAGACTACTGTGTCGACCGGGCGTTCGGTGGAAGCAAGGCGCCAAATTTGTGGCGATTGAATGGGGCGGGAGACTATACGTTCGATGCCACCGTGGTTGAAGTGCGTGCGGACAACGAAGAGCAACCGTTCCGGTTTCGCAGGCTATTGAACGATAGCTTGTTGAATAGTGAGTGCTAGCGATTAAGGAGGCAGGGTAATGGCGAAGACATTTCAATTCGGTTTGGCGTTGCGCACCCAATATCCGATGGAAGCGGACATCACGCAGAAATTCGAAGACCTGCTGCAGGTGGTGCGGTTGGCGGACGAACTCGGTTACGATTCACTCACAAAAACGTCCCATTACAGCACAGCCCCTTACCAGGCGTTCCAGCAATTCCCAATTCTCGCCCGTCTTTCGGCAGAAGCGCCGAACCTTCGTTTGAATGCCGGAATTATTCTGCTTTCGCTTCACAAACCGCTCGATATAGCTGAGCAGCTCGCGACAATCGACGTCATGTGCGGCGGTAAGCTCATCGTTGGCGCAGCCTTGGGGTATCGAGAAGTCGAGTTAAAGGCTTTCGGTACAAATCGACGCGAGCGCGCGAAGCGGTTCGAAGAGAACTTAATTGCGATAAAACGTCTTTGGACAGAGGACTCCGTCGATATGGTCGGTTCGCATTTTGAACTCGACGGTGCGACCTGCCTCCCGAAGCCGCTTCAAAACCCGCATCCGCCAATTTGGATTGGCGCCAATGCCGATCCAGCAATCGAGCGGGCGGCCCGCATGGGTGACTGTTGGTATATCAACCCGCACAACGAAATCTCCACGGTCATTCGGCAGATGGAAATCTATAAACGGGCGCTTGATGCGGCGGATAAGCCGTTTCCGGACGAACTGCCAATGCGGCGCGAAGTGTTTGTGGCGCCGACAAAGGCCGAAGCGCTTCGATTGTGCGGCCCGTACCTTGCCGGCAAATACGAGAATTATACCGATTGGGGTCAGAGCGACGAACTGCCGGATGACGACAGTAAACTCGACCAGGCCTTCGACGAACTCATTGGAGATCGGTTCTTGCTGGGCTCGCCCGACGAGGTAGCAGAGCAGATCATCGATCTGCACCGCAAAGTCGGAACCAATCACCTTATCATGAGCATGGATTGGGCCGGCATGCCGCAAGAAGCCACATTAGATTGTATGCGGTTGTTCGCCGCGGAAGTCGCACCGAAAGTTAAAAGCGGCCTTTAGTGGCACTCATCCGCGTGCGATCAGGCTGCTTCTTGTTTGCTTTTGTTGCGCGCTTCGCTGCGCCGTTCTTTCACCTCAACCTTTTTTCCGCAACGTTCACACTTCTTGTACACGCGGATGTTCTCCGTGAGGTCGGACTCTTCATAGAAGTACCACAGGTGGAGTCCTGCGGAACATAGAACGCTAAACATATGACAATTCCCCTAATAAATCGTCGTCTGTGGAAAACTATGACATGGGTTTATTGATTAAAAATAGGGGTTTATTTCACTTTGGGGAAAAATCTTCCACAGATATACCATATGTTGTATTTTTTCGCTTCATGACGTCTATGCGACCTTAAGTGGGCATGAAATTTAGCGTCAGGCAGGTCTATCCGAAGGCCATTTTCGCCATTGTGTCGAGGCGTTGTCGGACGTCATCAATATTCTTCATCGGTACGAGATGAATGACTTGTTTGACGCCAAGGTCCTCGTAGCGGGGAAAAAGGTCCGCTTTCGGCGCTTGGTTCGGCAGTGTGTATATCTCGATATCCGCGCGGCGCCGTCCCGCCTCGGCCAGCAATTCATCTAACAGCGTAAGTTTCTCGGGCAGATCTTCCGGCATGAGGCTTGCGCCCATCCAACCTTGCCCGAGTTGAGCGACCCGCCGGAGTGCCGGCCGGCTTTCTCCACCGAAGAATATCGGCGGATGCGGCTTCTGGACGGGTTTTGGGCTCTGGGTGCAAGCGGGGAGCTTATAGAATTCGCCCTCGTAAGACGGTTTCTCCATCGTCCAAAGCGCCTGCATGACCTTAATATAATCGCTGGTGCGTGCACCGCGGCGCTCAAAAGGAACTTGGAGGGCGTCGAACTCTTCCTTGAGCCAGCCGGCACCAACCCCAAAGATGACCCGCCCATTTGAGAGAAAATCGACATCGGCGATTTGTTTGGCGGTATAGACCGGATTGCGCTGCGGCACGAGACAGATGCTGGAGCCGAGCTTCACGCGCCTTGTGTTGGACGCGACGAAGCTCAAGGTCGTCCACGGCTCCATCATACCGTGATCGAAACCGAGCAGCTTCCCATGATCCGCGTATGGATACTTCGACTGGTACTCTTCGAAAAAGATGACGTGTTCAGGTGCCCAGATCGACGCGAAGCCGCGTTCTTCAATGGCCTTCGCCGTTTCCGCGATCAAATCCGGCGGGGTGATCGCCGAGCAAGGCATTACGATTCCGACATCCATTGGTCATTCACCTCCAGTCGTGTGATTTCTACATCTATGATAGATCGCGAATTGGAAAGGGTGAGGGTAATGACCAAAGTCGGATTTGTCGGTGTCGGGCTGATGGGGCATGGCATGGCGAAAAATCTCATGAAGGCCGGCAACGACCTCACGGTTATTGCCCATCGTAATCGAGCGCCGGTCGATGATTTGGTCGGCCTGGGCGCTATGGAATCCCAAACATTGGCCGAACTGTCGGCGGCGAGCGACGTTATCTTTTTCTGCCTGAGCGATTCGAGTGTGGTGGAAGCTGTTGTGGCCGAATTGAAACCTGATTTACGCGCAGGGCAAATCATCGTCGATGCGACAACGGCGCGCCCCCAATCGACGGCTGCGTTGCAAGAAGAACTGAAGGAACGCGGTGTCGATTTCGTTGACGCGCCCATCACCGCCAATCCGGAAAAAGCCGAGTTGGGACAACTCACGAGTTTGGTTGGCGCAGCGGACGAGGTGTTTCGCCAGGTCGAGCCCTTGATTCAATCCTACAGCGCGACCGTTCTGCATTTTGGGCCGACCGGGATGGGACATACCGCGAAGCTAATGAACAACTTCGTCACGCAGGCGACGGGCCAGCTTCTCGCGCTTTCCTACAGTGTTGCGCGGCAGGCAGGTGTCGACTGGACAAAACTGCATGCCGCCATGTCGGGCGGTGCCGCTAAGTCCGGGACGTTCGAGAAAATGATCACGCCGGCGCTCGAAGGCGACTATCGCGGGCACGAATTCACGCTCGCCAATTCTTGGAAAGACATTCGCTATTTTGCGGAGTTCGCAGAGAGTTTGGGCCGTAAGCCCACCCTCGTCGAGGGTGTCCTGGATTCGCTCGAAGCTGTCAACGACGCCGGATTCGGCGATCGCTACGTCAGCGAGATGCTCGATCCGGAAGTGGATGCGAAACTCAACGCGTAAGCTTATCGACGTGCCTCGAATATGAAGCCCATGAAGTTCATCAGTAGCTGCGCGGCGAGCATGGAGGTGATGCCGCTTGGGTCATAGTCCGGGGCGACTTCGACGAGGTCGACGCCGACAATCTCGCCCTTTTTGACCAATAGCTGCAGGATTTCGAGGACTTCGTAGTATAGGAACCCGCCGTGACTCGGCGTGCCGGTGCCGGGTGCGATGGAGGGATCGAAGCCATCGATATCGATCGTGACATAGTATCGGGGCGAATCTGCAATCTCCGCGATCGTCTCTTCGGGTCCCATGCGTCTGACGTCTCGGACCGAAAATATCTTAGAGCCGGCAGCGCGCGCGGATGCGTAGTCTTCGCGGTTGGAGGAGGAGACGTTGCGGATGCCGAGCTGCGTCATTCCGGTCACCCAAGACTTTTCGGAAGACCGGCGGAGCGGGTTGCCGTGCCCGTGCCGCACGCCGTGGCGTTCGTCGACGAAATCTAGATGCGCGTCGAAGTGCACGATGTGCAGCGGCGCTTGTTCCGAATAGGCTGCCATTGCCGGATCGTGGATCGAATGATCGCCGCCCAGAATGATCGGAGTCGCGCCAGCGGCCAAAATCTGCCGCACCGCGTATTCCGTATTGGCGTGGCTTTGCTCCATGTCGGTGTGGATGATATCCGCATCGCCAACATCGACGATCTTCACGTCGGAAGCTGGCAGGTACTCGACATCGTCTTCGAAATCGTACGCCCCGCTATGACCGAAGGAAAAGAGCGTGGAGGCCTCGCGAATGCCGCGCGGTCCAAATCGCGCGCCGGGCCGATACTGCGTCCCCATGTCGTTTGGCACGCCCAACACGGCAAAATCCGCGTCGAGCCGCTCGAAGTCAGTGCAGACCGGGGCTTTCGCAAATGTGCAGTGGCCGACGAATGGTAAGTTCAGGCGGCCCGATTGATAACCGTGTTCGGACATGAAACGCTTCCTCCGGACGAAAAGGTTGTGACTAGTAGTAACGCGACACTGCAAACAATTCGAGGGTTAGGATGGGGGTGCATTTCGACTGCTGTTGCTTATAGTTCATCGTGATCATGCATGACCTTCTCTCCATCGCCGACCATATGGCCGTCGCCGTCTTTGCTGTATCCGGCGCCTTGATGGCAAGCCGAAAGCAGATGGATATCTTCGGGTTTATTTTGCTCGGGACCGTCACCGGTGTCGGCGGCGGTTCGCTGCGCGACGTTTTGCTGGATGCACCCGTGTTCTGGATTGCGGCACCCGGCTACGCGGTCACCTGCATTGTTGTGTCGGCGGCGACATTTTTTCTAGCGCATTTAGTGCAATCGCGCTTCCGGGTCATTTTGTGGTTCGACGCGGTTGGATTGGCGCTCTTCGCCGTGCTCGGCGCGGGGAAAGCCTTGAGCCTCGACGCGGCACCCATAATCGCCGTCGTCATGGGCGTTATGTCGGCGACGTTCGGCGGTATTATCCGGGATGTGTTGGGGGGTGAGGTACCGCTTCTCTTGCGGCGTGAGATTTATGTCACAGCCGCGCTTATGGGCGCGCTGGTTTATGTGGTTCTGGTGGAACTTGGAATCGATGTCGTGCTCGCGGGAGGCGCAGGGTTCGTTGTCGGTTTCCTGATCCGGGCGCTTGCGCTTCATCGTGGCTGGTCACTGCCTGCGTATAAAGGGCGGCCCGGGCGTTCGGAGAATGAGTTGCGAGAGATGGGTATCTTGTTGGAAGACGAAGAGGAATAGGCTACCTTTTTACAGATTCGGCAAAACCCAATATCAGCTGGCGAAGTTCTATTTCATCAACGGAATGCGCCGCTTTTTCTGCTGACATCCATTCGCGTTTCCGTTGGTTGTCTTCCGGCCAAATATCAAGCTCGTAGGTCACACGCATGGCGTAGACGGCCACCTTATAGGTCGTGCCGTCTATCTCGTCATCTTTGCGGTATACGTAATCGCCGACTTTCTTGTCGGGTACCTTGCCGTTGATACCGGCTTCCTCAAAAGCTTCTTTAATTGCCGATTCACGCGGCGTCATTTCGTCCTCGACATGACCTTTTGGTAGCACCCAACGTCCTGTGCCGAGGGAGGTTACGAGGAGAATCTCCAGTCCCTTTTTGTTCCGGTAGGGGATGACCGCCGATTGAGCGACGAATTTTTTTCGGGACGCCATCTGTGTCTTGAAGCAGCCTTAGCTTGCCAACTTACGGCGTTCGGTGAAGACCTTGGCGTGCGGCAGGACTTCATCGATAAGCCGCCGGGACTGCGCCATCATCTCTTCGTCCCCGTCGCCCAACGGGCGCAGGATGAACTTGGAAATACCGTACGGGATGTAGCTCCAGATCATCTCGAGGATGTCTTCCGCGTCGCCCACCGCCATCCCGGTCTTCGGATCGCGACCGCTGCGCTTCTCGAAGGCCGATGCGGCTTGCTGAACGATGGGATCGTCCCAGGAACCGAAGCGGACGCCAAAACCCATGCCCATATGGTCCGGGTCCATATGCTTACCTTGCTCTTTGGCGTATTGTATGATGTCGGCGACGACCTTGCCGGCTTCCTCAGGCGATTGGAACGAAGCCTGCCAACCGGTGCCGTAGTTGACCGTCCGCTCGACAGCGGCGCGCGCGCTGCCGCCAATCCAACACGGTAGCGGGTTTTGAACCGGGCGCGGCGATATCGTCGCGTCGGTATATTGGAAATGTTTGCCTTCGAAAGTGACTTTCTCTTCGCTCCAAAGGCGGGTCATGATTTCCAGAGCCTCGTTCATCCGTTGACCGCGGGCTTTAGTCGCCCGGCCGCTGGCGATCCAGTCGCGTGAACGATTGCTGCCAAGGCCGAAAGCGGGCAGCAGCCGGCCATTCGACAGATAGTCGATCGTCGCGCATTCTTTGGCGGTGATCAGCGGGTCGCGAATGCCGAGAGACGCGACATTCATGCCGAACTTCACTTTCTTGGTGGCACCGGCGAGGGCCGCCATCGCGCTCATACATTCGAGAAACGGTTCGCGCGACACCAGGCGGTCTGTCTGCCAGATGGAGTCGACGCCTTCGTCGTCGCACATATGGACCCAGTCCCAATATCCGCCGGCGGAGGAAAATGTATAGTTCGAAAGGCCGAGGCCGATACCTACGGTCATGACAATCTCCCGTATTTAGTCCGGCGGGGCGCCGGCACAAATCCGTCTATTCGGCGGCGCTCGGCACGTCGAGACCGGGTCGCACGAGTGTATCACGTCCCTGATTTCTGCCGTTTTTTCTGAGCGGGGTCTCTACGATCGGCGTGACCGGCGGGGCGTCGAACGAGCGGGCGCGCCGCGCCTCGGGTGCGTCGCCGTAAAGGGTGGTACGCTGGCGCGGCGAACGGCC
>PAZH01000009.1 GCA_002716125.1 Rhodospirillaceae bacterium | reverse complement strand
GCCAAACAACCCTAGCCCCAAAGCGCCGCTTCAGGCGGATGGACCTGGCCGCTTTCGTCATACGTGAGCCCCATGTCCCTGTCTTTCGCCAAGAGCAACGGACCGTCGAGATCGACAACGACAGCGCCCTGAGCGACCAAGACGCCCGGTGCCATCGAGAGCGACGTCGCGACCATACAGCCCACCATCACATCCATACCCACATCGATCGCGGCCTGGCGCAGTTTCAGCGCCTCGGTCAGACCGCCGGTCTTATCCAATTTGATGTTGATGACGTCGTAACGCCCTTTGAGATGCGCGATATCGCCACTGGTATGACAGGATTCGTCCGCACAAAAAGGGACCGGATGGGCGACGTCCGCGAGGGCCGCATCATCCGCTTGCGGCAGCGGCTGCTCGACGAGCTGCACTTGTAGTTTTTTCAATTCGGTTGCGAAGCATTCGACCATCGGAATTTCCCAACCCTCGTTGGCATCGACGATGATCGGGGTCTCGGGAAGGACCTCGCGTACGGCGCGCACGCGGTCGAGATCGCCCTCACCCGTCAGTTTCATCTTGATCAGAGGCCGGTGCGCATTGCGGGCGGCCGCCGCGGCCATTTCCGCCGGTGATGCGACGCTCAACGTATAGGCCGTCGTCACGGGCTGCGGTTGGGGTAGTCCCGCAAGCTCCCACACGCGTTTCCCGGCCTTTTTGGCTTCCAAGTCCCAGAAGGCGCAGTCGACGGCATTGCGGGCCGCGCCCGCCTTCATTGCGCTCTGCAGACCAATACGGCCCAACGCGCCGCTCTCGAGACCGGCGCGAACCGCTTCGATCTCGGCGAGAGCGCTTTCCTGCGTTTCGTCGTAACGGGGATTCGGCTGCCCTTCACCCCAACCGCGCACCCCGTCCTGCTCGATCTCGCAGACAACAACCGGAGTTTCAGTCCGACTGCCGCGCGATATCGTAAAGACTTCGCGCAGCGGCCAGGTTTCCGCGTAGGCTTTCAGGCGTGGCATCTGATCCGGCTAGTCCAGGGCGTCAACGAGGGCACCGACCCCGTGTTTCACGGGATCGACAGCCGGCAGTCCCGTTTCTTGGCGGGCGCGTTCCAATTCCGCTTCGGCTTCCTCATCCGATAGTTTGGACGTATTGATCGCACAGCCGATAAACCGCACATCCGGGTTGGTAACCCGCGCGGCGGCTGTGGTGGCTTCGATGACTTCGGAGAGGCTCCGCACCGGAATGGCCGGCGTCCCGCGCATATGCGGGCGTCCCGGATCGTGGCAAACAACCATGACATCCGGCTGGGCGCCATGAATGAGACCGAGGGTCACCCCGGCATATCCGGCGTGGAAAATCGAGCCTTGCCCCTCGACCAAATCCCAATGATCCGGATCGTTTTCCGGACACAGCCATTCGACCGAACCGGAAATGAAATCGGATACCACGGCATCGATCGCCACGCCGTGCCCGGCAATGAAAATCCCAGTCTGACCGGTCGCGCGGAAGTCCGCCTTCATTCCGCGAGCCCGCATTTCCTTCTCAAGCGTCAACGCGGTGAACATCTTTCCGCAGGACGTGTCCGTGCCGACGGTTAAAAGCCGTTTCCCGCTGCGCTTATGACCACGGCCGATATCGAACGTTTGATCGGTATGGCGAACATCGTAAAGCTGGCGGCCGGCCGCCTCTGCCTTCTCCGCCAAACCCGGCACGGTCGAGAGCTTCGCGTGCATACCGCTCGCGATGTCCATACCGTGATCAATGGCGCTGTGCATCGTTTCGACCCACGTATCGGCAAAATACCCGCCTTGGTTCGTCACGCCGACGATCAAGGTTTTCACACCGGCTTCCGCAGCCTCGGCGACGCTCATATCCGGCAAACCAAGATCCGCCTTGCAGCCTTCGAGGCGAATTTGTCCCAGACACCAATCGCGGCGCCAATGCGCCACACCGTCAGCCGTCTTAGCGGCCAGTTGATCCGGCACATCGCCAATGAACATCAAGTATGGATTCTTAATCTCGATCATCGTTTCTTCCCTGCAGTCGCTTTACGCTTCGAGCCTTTTTTCTTGAGCCCGCTAAAAGCGTCATAAAGGATCGACATCGCTTGGTCCACCTCCGCGCGCGTGCTGGTCATCGGTGGAACCAGGCGAATGACATTCTTAAGCTCTCGAACGCCGCGGATTTGGAAGATCAAACCTTTATCGAGCGCATAGTCATAAATCTTTTGGGTCTCGGCGTTTGCGGGCGCCTTCGTCTGACGATCCGCGACCAGCTCGATGCCCAACAAGACACCGCGCCCACGGATATCGCCGATCCACTCGAACTCTTTCGCCATCTTACGAAAAGCGGATTTTATCCAGCGTTCGATCTGCGCCGCTTTGCCCGGCATATCCTCTTCGACAACGATATCGAGGCTCTCCTCACCCGCCGCACAGAGCAGCGGATCTGTCGCATGGCTGCGCGTCGCGAAATACCCGCGACCCACCGCCCGCTTGGCCACATCCGCCGTGGTGCAGACCGCGCTGATCGGCAGGCCACCGCCAAAATGTTTGGAAATGGCGATGATTCCTGGTTTTAGGCCTGGCTCGTGTTGAAACCCGAACAGCTTGCCGGTCTTGCCGAGCCCGGTCTGCGCTTCGTCCATGATCAGCTCCATGCCGCGCTTGTCGCACTCTGCCTTCACGCGGTTAAAATAGCCCTCCGGCGGCACGATAATGCCGCCCGCGGAGAGGACGGATTCGGAGATGAAACCCGCTGGCTGTGCCGTGAAATTGGCATCGGCCAATTCCAAGCTGGCTGTCAGGCACTGGATTTCGCATTTGGGGAACTTCAGGCCGAGCGGACAACGATAGCAATAAGGCGTCAAAACGGAACCTGTGTGCGGGGCCACCGCCGCATGTTTCCGGCGGTCCCAGTTGAAGGAAACCGACCGGGTGACGTAACTGGTAGAGCCGTGAAGCCCCGCGTGGAGACCAATGATATCGAGACCGCCTGTCGCCTTCCGCGCAAGATCGATCGACGCTTCGATGGAATCGCTGCCCGAAACCAAAAAGACCGACTTCTCCAAGGGGCGCGGCAGAATCTTTCCAAGCTTCTCATGCAGGCGGAGGCGCGGCACGTTGAGCATCGTGTTGCTGGAATGCAGCAGGCTCTCCATGGTCGCCGTAATCCGCTTTACCATCCGCGGATGCTGATGGCCGAGTGCGGCCCCCATCTGCCCGGATTGGAAATCCAAATAGGCTTTTCCGTCGGTGTCCCAGACGGTCCGGCCTTCACTCTTCGCAATAACAGGGCGATTTTCGAGACCGCCCATATAGGACGTCCCTTCGGTCGGAAACATGTATTTGCCGACGATTGATTTAACGCGTTTCTTTTCCACCCTTCGCCTCCCCCGGAATCTGTTCGTCCCATAGTTATCTGGCCCGACTTTTCGTGCGAGGAAGACTCGCAAAAACGCGCTCTATTCTCCGCATATCGAAAGGCAGTGTTCCGCGAGCCGGCGCCCATTTTGTTATTGACGGTCCGTTTTAACGATTGCACCCTTTTTTGATGAAAATTTTTTCATTCATGCACTTATTGAATAGCAAACGACTTTGGCGACTTTGCTTCGCACTCCCTGTTTCGGTCAGCGCATTCGCCGCAGAGGGCGAGCGGGGCTTAACGGTGCCAATACGTGCCGGCGTCGACGGGACCGCGAAATTATCAGAAACATTCCGACTTTATCGCCGATCGAAGGCGCTGATTATCGGAATCGACAATTATACGAACGGCTGGCCCGGATTATCGATGGCCGTCGAAGATGCGCGTCAGGTGGCGGCGGCTTTAAAAAAGCAAGGTTTCGACGTCACACTCAAAACAAACCTGAATGCAGTTGAACTGCAATCGACACTGGAGTCCTTTTTCGTCGTTGAAGGCGCGGATTCCGAGGTGCGGCTCTTTGTGTGGTATGCTGGGCATGGTCATACGATCGGCGGCGAAGGCTACCTCGTCCCCGCCGACGCGCCACGACCCGATCAGATGGCAGCGTTCAAGTTAAAGGCATTGCCGATGCGCAGCCTTGGGGCCTACGTCCGTTTGGCCGAAGCGAAGCATGCGTTCGCCGTCTTCGATTCTTGCTTCTCCGGTACGATCTTCGATGCCCAGCGCGCCCTTCCGCCGACGGCGATCACCTATGCCACGACGCGGCCCGTCCGTCAGTTTTTGACATCCGGCGACGCAGACCAAACGGTCTCGGATAACGGCGCCTTTCGCGAACTGTTCCTACGAGCCCTCAATGGCGAAGAAATTGCGGACGCGAACAGAGACGGCTTTCTGACTGCCAGCGAGTTAGGCCTTTTCTTGAACGACCGCGTCACAAATCTGACCGAAGCCCGGCAGACGCCGCGCTACGGCAAACTGCGCGACCGCCGGTTCGATCGCGGCGATTTCGTATTCGCCCTGGCGAACACGACAAAGACACCGCCCCCCAGGCGAGGCCGATACAAATCTCACCGGATTTGGCCTTTTGGCGATCGATCGAGGATAGCGACGATCCCGCGATGTTCGAAGCTTATTTGAACCGCTTCCCAACAGGCGCCTTTGTCGCGGTCGCTCGTCTGCGACAGCGCAAACTCCTCGATGCGCTCAGCCAATCCGTCGGCGCGCCGAAAACAGCCACCCATCGTACACGCCGTGCCGCGCCGGAGGATGTCACTTGGTCGTCCATCAAATTCAGCGAAGACGCAGCGGATTTCGAAATTTATCTCGAACGCTATCCGAACGGTAAATACGCCGCCGATGCCCGCCAACGGCTTCAGGAACTCGGCAAATCCGGTAATTGAGAGAGGTCGGCTAAGCAGCCGGGAAACGACAATGTTTGCAGACGTCAGGCGCTGCATCTCGATTGCACTCTTTGCAGCTGCGGTATCCGCCTGTTCGGTCAATTATAAGGTTGCCGGCAGCTTCGAGAATGCGAATGAAGTGTTCCGCGGCGATATCAATCACAACCTCCTGATCGGTGAAGCGGAGGTGGTCGCCACCGGCGAGAATTCCGGTATCGTCTGCAAAGGCCGCAGCTATGTCACGCATAAGCCGGTTTTGGCATTAGGCTGCGCCGGCCAACGCGGCAAAGTCGACATGACATGCGATGACGGCCGGTCGCTCGACGTCGATTTTCGCGCCCATAGCTGTTCGTCCGGCGACGGCCGCGGCAGCGACGCTTACGGCAATCGTTTCACTTTTGCGTTCGGTCTCGACGAGCAGGAGGCGGAGAAGTACATCGCGCAGCGCCTCCCTCAAGTTCAGCAGAGACCGGCGTTGCGCGGCTTCGCCCCGACAGGTGTAAGCGCCGCTCCCGTCGCGCCAACGGCTTCGCCGACCAATTTCAGCCGGAAAGCTGCGGCACAAGGACTGCCGAATTTTCCGACGACCGCCCATCCGATAGCGTTTTCATCGATAAAGCCGCGACCGGACGATATTGCCGTCATCATCGGCAACGCAAACTATTCGGCGAAAGGCACAAACGTGCCGGACGTCGTACCGGCCTATGCCGATGCGGAGGGTTTCAAGAACTACGTGATATCCGCGCTCGGTGTCCCGACCGGTAATGTCGTCATGGTCCGGGACGCCACGTCTGCAGAAATGAGCTATATTTTCGGCACCAAGCGGAACCCGAAAGGCAAGCTTGCCGAATGGGTGAAACCAAACCAATCGCAGGTCTATGTATACTATGCCGGCCACGGTGCGCCCGGCGACAAGACAGGCCGAAGCTTCCTGGTGCCGGTCGACGTTGACGATTCGATGATCGGTATTAAAGGGATCGCGCTTGAAACGCTCTACGCCAACTTAAGCAAGCTGTCGGCCAAGTCCGTCACGCTTGTCGTCGAGGCAAGTTTCTCCGGCATCAGCGAAAGCGGGAACGTCCTCAACAAAATGTTGCCCAATCTTCGGCCGATCGAGACACCCGTGCCCAAGAACCTAACAGTCGCGATTGCCGGAGCGCCCAGCCAGGTCGCATCTTGGGAACAAGACTCGTCGCACGGCCTCTTTACGAAATACCTGCTGAAAGGCATGTCCGGCGACGCGGACCGGTCGCCCCATGGAAATGGCAATGGCACGGCGAGTTGGACCGATGTTGATGCGTATCTCAAGGCGACGCTGAGCAAACTCACACGCCAATATTATGGCCGCCGACAGGTCGCCCAGATCAGTATTTCAGCACCTTAGCTCTCGGGTTCCGGGTGGGTCTCGCGGTACCGCTTCGCCTCGGCGAGCAGCCAATCCCGGAAGGCCGCCACTTTCGGCCGCTTCGTAATGTTTTCGGGATAGACGATCCAATAGGCATAGCCCGAATGTAGGGTGAGGTCGAAAGGGCAAACAAGGCGACCGGCTTCAAGGTCGTCGGATATCAGGGTGGTGCGCCCAAGCGCGACGCCGAGCCCCTCCGCGGCCGCCTGTTGCGCACCGACGGCATTGTCGAAGCGAAGACCGTGCGACGTATCGATCGACTCAACGCCTGCCGCCTTCAACCACATCACCCAATCGGGAAACGCCTCGATATGACGGTGGCCATCATCGTGCAGCAACGTGAATTGAGCTAAATCGCTCGGCTTCTCGAGCTTGCGCTCCCCTTCCAGCAGCCGCGGGCTGCACACCGGAATGACGTTGTGAGAGAGCAGCGGTTCGACGACCAGGCCTTCGTATTCGCCTTTGCCGTAGCGAATGCCGATCTCGATGCCGTCCCGCTCGTAGTCGATCAAACCCATGCTGGTCGTCATACGGATGTCGATATCCGGATAAGCCGTGTTGAAACTTTCCAAGCGTGGAACGAGCCATTTCGAGGCAAACGACGGCGTAACCGCGACATTCAGGAAACCCGTCTCGTCATGCAGACCAAACGCCTCCATCGCATCCCGAAATGCCGAGAACCCGCGGCTGATACCGGGCAGCAAGGCCTGCCCCTCCTGCGTTAGCATCAATGTCCGATTTGCCCGCCGGAAGAGACGCGCACCGAGATATTCTTCCAGACCCTTGATTTGATGGCTGATGGCCGCCGGCGTCACGTGCAACTCTTCGGCGGCTCTGCTGAAGCTGCGGAGCCGGGCAGACGTTTCGAAGGCGCGTAGAGAGTTGAGGGGCGGCAAACGGACAGGCATCACCAGCCAATTATACTAATTTTAGTTTTTCTAACATTATATATGAGAATTCGTCGTTTGTAATATTAACGGATAAGCGATTATATACGCAACAACATCAATGTTGATAACGAATTCCAAGAGGCTACCCCCCTCTTTCAAAATATCAGCATTTTAGAATTACTAATAAGAATTTTCATGGTGCAAGAAAGTGAGGCGTTATGACATACAATCGAGAAATCGGACACTTCGCCCCCCTGCCGTCGGGCCCTCTGCCGACGCAACGGGAAATCGCCACCCTGACACAGACGGCAAAACACAGCCGGAACAACGGCCTTATTGACGGGCTGCGAAAGGTCTTCGGCGGTTAGAGATGCCACAGTGGCGGCGCACCTTCCCCCCTGAGATTGAAGCGCCGCCACACCCCCTCGAAAAGAAAGGGCCGCCCGTTGGCGGCCCTTTCTTCTTATATCTCACGAAACACCGGTGCCGTTAATGCGCATCTAGCTTGCACGCCAGGAATCGATCTTCGAAGGGCGACCCCACAATCAACCGTTCGCGTTTCTTATCCTTATAATAGGCTGCGACGCTTGCGGCCGAAACCTGCGAACCATCGTTCCAATACACGATTTTTGCGCTTTTCACGTCCGGCATGCCATCCTTGTTAATGGACACCTGCATAATTCGGCTGGCCGCTTTCACGGGCGCCTGCGCACGCTGTAATCCGAAAGCCGCAATGCTCGGATGACTCGCAACCAAAATGGCCTCGCGCCGGCCATTACTCCATTCGAGATTATCCAAATGACCGCCTAATCTGATCCTCGGCGTAACCTCGTCCAGTGTCACTTCCTTTGGTTGCGTTTCGCCTGCCGGGTTCAGGTTCGTCTTATAGGTCACGAGATCGCCGTCTAACACCGTCGCGGTATAGAGGTGACGGTTGTCCGGGCTGATATTGATACCGTCCGCGAAGTCGATGCGGTCTTTCACGACTTGGTAGCTCGCACCATCGTAATAAACGATGTTGCCGATGGGGTTCCGGAAAAACGTGACGTCAATTGCCTGCTGCACGCCGCGCGGATTGTTTGTCGCGAAGAATTGTTGCGGCCCAACGGCAACCAGGTCGTGCAGGACAAACCCTCTTCCGCCACGCGGTTCCGTTCCCTTCGCGAGCGCGTTGCGATCGCCAACGGATTTCTCGTGCACGAGCATCTCGCCGTCGCCGTCTTTCTCGATACGAAATATTTCGACAAAGCTTTGGGTGACCTCGCCCGCCGGCAGATTGAGTAAATTCGCTAAATTTTCCTTATCGGCGGGGCGCGGCAATGCGCGAATTCGATGGTTGATAACGAAAAGCCGTTTGGCATCGCCCATTTCGAGCAAACTAATACCGTGCGGCGCGAAATTTTTCTCAAAATAGCTCGGCAGCCGAGAGGATTCGGAGCGAATCCGCATCGCCTTCACTTCACCGTCGCCGGCCACGTCATAGCGATAGATCGCGCCAGCTCGCCGGGGCACCGAGTTGTATTCGATACGATAATCGCTGGAAGAGATGTAGATGACGCCCATCGCGTCCATCACGATGTCTTCCGAACCTCGCGGATCCGCACCTTTCGCCAGTTCAGGTGTATGCGGTGCGCATTTATTGATATACCACGACTGATCGACGGCATCGGCGCCGCGCGGCACGAACCCGCAGGCCGTCATAGACAGCCCCAGAACCATTAGGCCCATCAATTGCGTCATTCGCGATGAATTCATACCCGTACCCCGCACTGCGTTCCGCCACCGGCAAACTCGCCCCACATTAACGGCCTGATCGCGCCGTTACCATGCACTAAAGCGCCCCTATAGGGACACTAAAGCGCCCCTATAGGGACACTTCCTCTCGCAACCAATCACGAAATGCCGAAACTTTCATCTGTTGCAGATTCGCTTCTCGATAGACGACGAAAAAGGCAAATTCGACCGGGACATCTAAATCGAAGGGTTTGACCAGCCGACCGGCTTCCAAATCGCCCTCCACCATTGAACTGCGCCCAAGCGCCACGCCGGCACCTTCGATCGCCGCATTTATGACATCGCTCGTCATGTTGAACCGCGTACCCCGGGTCGCATCGACTCCTTCGATATTGGCTGCAGCAATCCACATCGACCAGTTGGGGAACGATTCGTAGTTCAACCGCCAACTCTCGTCATGAAGGAGAACATGGAACCGCAATTCATCGGGTGAATTCAAGGCATGTTCGCCTTCCAAGAGGCGAGGGCTGCACACCGGAAATGCCGTATCCTGCAACAGGAGTTCGCTGACGAAGCCCGGATAATTTCCCTTCCCGAAGCGAATGCCGATATCGACGCCTTCCGCGTCATAGTCGACCATCTGCATCGATGCCGATATGCGCACATCGAGCTCCGGATGCGCGCGGTTGAACTTTTCCAGGCGCGGCACGAGCCATTTCGCCGCAAAGGAAGGCGCCATCGCGACCGTCAGCACATTCTCGCTCGAGCGCGCGCGCAAACGCTCTATCGCTCTATGAAACGACTGAAAGCCATCTCGGATATCGGGCAGCAGCAACTGCCCCTCATCGGTCAGCAGAAGCGCCCGATTGAGCCGCCGGAAGAGTGGCATGCCAAGATCGGCTTCAAGCCCCTTTATCTGATGGCTGATGGCTGCTGGCGTTACGTTTAGTTCTTCCGCGGCCCGCTTAAAACTCAAATGCCGGGCCGCAGATTCGAATGCTCGGAGCGCATTCAGCGGCGGGAGTCTGTAATTCATTTCAGAATAGTAAAGCTAATCTGAATTCAAAACAATCTCGTTTGCGGAAAAATTCATTATGCCCAAATATAACGGCAACAGAGACGAGGAGATCGCCACACGATTTCTCCTCGACCAGGAAATCTAAACCGAAAGGTATCAGAATTATGACACAGTTTGACGCTCAGCCGCGACCGAGCGGCGCCATCCCCGCCTTCGTCATCGACGACGACGAACTCATCCGCGCGCAGTCGAACGCACGGCGCGAACAATCCCAAGCCATCTTCCGCGCACTCCAGTGGGGTGTCGGTAAAATCCAAGACTTGGCAAGATAACGGGAGAACAAAGATGTTAACCCCCGAACTCGACCGCGCGCTGGCTCGGATATCGCCACCGCCAGGGTTCCGTTCCCGGGACATTCCGACGCGACTGAGACTCGGTCGGAAGAGCCGGGCGGAGCTTTTCGCCGGCCATCGAATGATCGACGGCGTCACGACAGATATCCTTGCGGCGGGTCTGAACGACTAACCGATCACCACAGGCTCCGGATCTCTTACCCCCACGGAATAGCCCTCCAGAGGGATCCGGAGCCGCTTCATCGAATTGAAATGAAGTAATATCGTTATTCGGCAGCACGCAGTTGGTCGATATTTTCCAAAAACCATGCGTAGGTTGTCGCAAGCCCGTCTCGTAATTCAATATTCGGCGTCCAGCCGATCGATCGAAGGCGTGCGATATCGAGCATTTTTTGCGGCGTGCCATCCGGCCGACTCGTATCGAACTCAAGTTCACCTTCGAATCCGACAACGTCACAAATAATCGCGACGAGTTCCTTGATGGTGACGTCTTTTCCAACGCCGACGTTTATCGTCGTCGCTTCACTATAGTGCTCCATCAAATGGAGCGCCGCGTCCGCCAGATCGTCGACGTGCAAGAATTCACGGCGCGGCGCGCCCGTCCCCCACACGACCATCGCCGGTGCGCCCATCATTTTCGCCTCATGCGCCTTTCGCATAAGCGCTGGGATGACGTGGCTATGCTCCAAGTCGAAATTGTCGCCGGGACCATACAGATTCGTCGGCATCAACGATATCGCGTCGAATCCATATTGTTTGCGATAGTATTCGCAAAGTTTCAGGCCGGCGATTTTCGCGATCGCATAAGGTTCGTTCGTCGGCTCCAGGGTCGATGTCAGCAACGCAGATTCGGGAATCGGTTGCGGCGCCAAACGCGGATATATGCACGAAGATCCGAGATACAGCAGTTTTTCACAATCGTTGCGCCAAGCCGCCTCGATCACATTCGCCGCGATCATCATATTTTGATAGATAAACTCCGCGGGAAACGTCTGATTGGCATGTATGCCACCGACTTTCGCGGCGGCCAAAAACACGTAGTCGGGTTTTTCGCTTTCAAAGAACGCCTCGACTTCGGACTGACGCGTTAAATCGACCTTGCTTCGCCCACCGACGATCAAATTCGAGTAGCCGTTCGCACGCAGCGCGCGCATGATCGCGCTGCCGACCAGTCCACTATGGCCCGCCACGAAGATCTTCGCGTCGGCAGCCATCTTAGCCATTTGCGATCCCATCCAATGAAATCTTGTGTCCCGCGTCCACCAAAGTTCGCTCGCGTTGCGCCAATTCCAAATCGTGCTCCACCATCATACCAACCAGGGATTTGAAATCGACCTTCGGGGACCACCCGAGCGCCGATTTCGCGCGCGACGGATCGCCGAGCAGGACATCGACCTCCGTTGGCCGGAAATAACGTTCGTCGATACGGACGTAATCTTCCCAATTCATATCGGCGCTTTCGAACGCTGTGGTCAAAAAGTCACGAACCGAATAGGTCTCGCCAGTTGCCACAACGTAATCGCCGGGTTCGTCTTGTTGCAACATTAACCACATCGCCTCGACATAGTCGCCCGCGAATCCCCAATCCCGCTTTGCATCAAGATTGCCCAGAAACAGGCGATCCTGGAGGCCACACTTAATTCGACCGAGCGCCCGCGTAATCTTCCGCGTCACAAACGTTTCGCCTCGACGCGGACTTTCGTGATTGAACAGGATTCCGTTCGAAACGAACATATCGTAGGCTTCGCGATAGTTGACGGCAAACCAGTATCCGGCCACTTTTCCGACGGCGTAAGGGCTACGCGGCGCAAAAGGCGTTGCTTCGCTTTGCGGCGCCGGCGCGGAGCCGTACATCTCCGAAGAGCCGGCTTGGTAGAACCGCACCGGTTCTTCCGCCGTCGCAATGTATTCGCGCGTCGCCTCGAGCAAGCGAAGCGTACCTGTGGCAACGATATCGGCGGTATATTCGGGTTGGTCGAAGGAGACTTTTACGTGACTTTGTGCGGCCAGATTATAAATCTCGACCGGGCGCACCCGGGCGAGGATGTGTCGCAGGCCGGACGCATCCGACAGATCGCCGTAATGCAGGAAAAGGCGTGTTTCAGGATCATGCGGATCGCTGTAGAGATGATCGATTCTGGTGGTGTTAAAGGTACTGGCGCGACGGATGACACCATGGACTTCATAGCCTTTAGCCAAGAGGAATTCAGCCAAATAAGATCCGTCTTGGCCGGTAATGCCGGTAATCAATGCGCGCTTCATTCGCTTCTAAACGCTCCTTCGCAAGTCTAAAATTCCACCGATGGGCGGACCATACATCAGGCATAGGTCCAAGTCATCCTGACGCCGCAGTCTTCCCTAGTTGGCCTTCGCCTTATTCTGTTCGGTATCGTCTTCTCTGATCGTTTCAAGGTCCGCAACACGCCTATCCGGATTGGCCAACCATAGGATGCCACCGACCAAACCAATACCGGCGATAAGCGCACCGAACACCAGCGACAAACTGGTCGAACCGTCATCCGGCACACCGAGCAGCGACATGGCGGCCACCATCACGGCTTCCCTCACGCCCCAGCCCGCAATCGAAATCGGGGCCGCCGCAAGCAGCATCACGCCCGGCACGAGAACGAGGCAGTCGACAAATGTCACAGAGAGGCCAAGATCTTGTGCGAGCACGAAACTCGCTGCCACCATCAGAAGATGACCGAAAATCGAAAGCCCGAAGACCGGCAGCCCCAAACGCAATTGCAAGATCAGGTCGTTGAGGCCGGTCGATAGGCCCGCGAGCCCGCGCATCAGCTTCGACTTCATCAAGATCGCGGGAACCCGATTACAAAAAAGCAGTACCGTAACGCCCACCACGCCGGCAACGATGACTGCAGCAAAGGTCAGCCGCGCCGCCGTTTCGTCAACGCGGTCATATAACCAAGGTTGCGTTACCGCCACGAGAACCAAGAGGGCTAAGAGACCCGAAATCCGGTCCAGCAAGACGCCGTTAACCCCGGAAGCAACCGGTAACCCGGCCTTTACGGCGCGGTACATCCGAACGCCATCGCCACCGATCGTGGAAGGCAAAGCCTGATTGAACAAAAGGCCTTCGAAGTAAAACCGAAGGGCCATGGGATACGGTAAGGCCCGGCCAAAAAGGTGCATCACGATGAACCACCGGACCGAGGCGAGAACGTTTTGCACAATCAACAAAACAGCCGCCAGGAAGACACTCCAGAAGGTCATACCGGACAAACGCTCGGCGAGGCGATCCAGGTCTTGATTGCCAAGCACAACCCAAATCAACCCGACCGTCACCGCGGCCTTGATGGTAAACCCAACCCATTTTTGCGCGAAAATCGACGCCATTAAGAACTCATTCGTCAAGCTTGGGGCGTGATACAGGTTTGCTTCGCTTCTGACAACCGTCGGGTAAGCGGGGCCGGAGGTTCAAACCAGAACGTCGAGCAATCGGTCCGGATTCTGACGATCTGTCGCCGCGCTGCTTTCCTGGACCTGCTTTACCGCATCGTTGATGAGATTGACGGTCGCGCTCTCGTTTTGAAGCTGAAGCCTCAAGGCCAGAAGAGAACTGTCGAAACCCGGTGCGATCACCTGTACGGCGGCGAGTGAATCGATCGCCATAACGAAAAGACCCAGCAGTTGCGGTACAAACCCTCGCCTTAGGATACCACAACCGCCGATTCGCGTAAATTGAGGCCGTTATTCGACGTCAGCCGCGACTTTCATGCTCACGATCTTATCTGGATCGTCGACTTCTCCCGAACGCGGGTGACCCTTTTTGATTTGATCGACAAACTCCATACCCGAGGTGACCCGTCCCCACACCGTGTATTGGTTGTCCAGCCAAGACGCATCATCGAAGACGATAAAGAACTGACTGTTGGCGCTGTTGGGATTGCGGGAACGCGCCATCGACACCACACCGCGCAGATGCCGCTCGCTGCTAAACTCTGCCTTAAGATCCGGCTTGTCCGACCCACCGCCACCGGTGCCTGTCGGATCGCCGGTCTGTGCCATAAACCCTTCAATCACCCGATGGAAAACGATGCCGTCATAGAACCCGGCACGGGTTAGTTCCTTGATCCGGTTGACATGATTGGGCGCCAATTCCGGCAGTAGTTCGATCACCACACGCCCGTCTTTCAGCTCTAGATAGATCGTATTTTCCAGATCGGCCGCTTCGGTATCATTCATTGTTGCCACACTCATGCCGAACACTGCCATCATCGCCGTAAATAGACTTACCAATCGCATCGTTCGTCCCTTTGTTAGAAGTTTGTCTGTTTCATGCCTAGCGAAGCGCCGCCGCAATATTGCCGCCGTCGACGGTGATAACCGCCCCCGTCGTCTTCTCGGCCAACGCCAAATCGACAAAAGCCTGCGCGACATCCGCTGCCGTAACCTCACGGCCCAGCAGGTTCCCGCGCATATAGGAATCCGCGCTCACACCGCGCGCCTTTGCGCGGCTCTTCACCATCGAATCCGTCAATAAGCCGCTCTTAATACGGTCCGCATTCACGGCATTCGAGCGAATACCGTCACCGCCAAACTCGACGGCGTATTGGCGCATCAAAGCCATGGCCGCCGCTTTCGGCAATCCGTAGGGTCCGAAATCGGGGCCGGGGTTTACCGCTTGCTTCGAGGCGTTGAACAGTAAGACGCCGCCTGTCGCTTGTTGGCACATAATCTGGACCGCACGCTGCGCCATATACTGATGGGCGAAAAAATTGAGCTCGAAACTCTCGCGCAACCCCTTGTCGTCGACTTCATCCATTCGCCCTTGCCAAGCCGCACCCGCGTTGGAGACAAGGATATCCACGCCGCCGAACGCTTCGGCGACACGCGCATAAGCATTCTCAACGGATTTCGGGTCGGTCACGTCGGCTTCAATCGCCAAACCGCCGACGGAAGCCGCTGCCGCCTCTACCGCTTTCGCATCCCGGTCGAGCAACGCGACATCGGCACCGGCGGCCTTAAAGGCGCCCGCAATCGCTGTACCGATGGTCCCGCCCGCGCCAGTCACGACGGCGATCTGACGCGCGAGCGGCTTTTCCTGTCCCTTGCCGAGTTTGGCCTGTTCGAGCGACCAATACTCAATTTCGAATTGATCGTATTTGGAAATACTGTCGAACCGGCCGATCGCTTCGGCATTCGTCGTCACTTCGACCGTCGTCTCGCCGAGATCCGCTGCGATATGCGCCGCTTTCGCATCGTTCCCAACACCGAAGAGCCCAACACCAGGCACCAATATGACGCGCGGCGAATTGTCCAAGCGGATTTTCTTGACCGGTGACTTTTTATTATTGGTTGCGAAATAATCCCGGTAGCGCTGCCGAAACGCCGCCATGGCTTTCGCGGCCCCCTCGGCGAATTTCTCCGGCGCCGCGGCGTTTGGCGCCGGCACAATCAATGGCACCGGTTTGATCCGGATCGAATGATCCGGCGTCACATTGCCTTCCTGGCTGAAACGTTCGAGATCGCGCGCCGAGACGTAACGTTTGATTTCCGCATTGCTGCGGAACGTCATCACGAAACGTTTCTGCGCTTCGCCTTCGCCGTCGGCGACAAGGCCTCTCAAGATCGGCGCAATTTCCGCCGGCTTCATCAGTTTCGCCGGCAGACGGACCTGTGCGAGCGGTTTCCGCTTCGATTGCCGCGCCGCCTTTTCCGCCATGGAGACAAGGCGAATCATGCGGCTATAAGCCTCCTTCGCGGTCTCTCCGAAGCTGAACACCCCGTGCTTCAGCAAAATCAGGCCTTCGCAATCCGGGTTCGCCGCCTGTACTTCCCACGCCTTCTTGGCGAGCGCGAAACCCGGCATGATGTAGGGGACGAGCGCCGCCCGGCTGCCGTAAAGGTCACGGCAAATCGCTTCACCGTCGGGCTGATCCGTCAATGCCAGGACCGCGTTTGAATGCGTGTGATCGATGAATTTATGCGGCAGGAAGGCGTGCAATAGGGTTTCGACGGAAGGGTTCGGCGAAGTCGAATCAAGCAGATTGCCCCGTTGCACATTCACCATGTCTTCGTCGCTCAGCGACGTCAGCTGAACCAATTCGCGCAAGGGCTCCAATCGGACCGCGGGCAATCCGGGCGGCTCGATATCACCCATGTCCCAGCCGCTGCCCTTTACGCAGAGCACATCCAACTCGCGACCGGTGAGATCGGCCATTTGCGTCTTCACCGACGTATTGCCGCCGCCATGAATGACGAGGCGCGGATCGCCGCCGAGCAACCGCGTCGTGTAGACGCGTAAGGCGACATCCTCGCTAACGCCGTCTTTTGCGTAGCGGCGCACATAGGCGCGGGCATCGTTATCGGACCAAAGGTTCTTCATCGACCGTATCCCATTTAATCCCGTCCGGATTGATAGGGTTCGCGGCCGAAAAACACCACCCTTTTAAAAAATTGACTTGAGAAACGCGGCAAGACCGCAAGCTCTTTAAGAGAACTCCAACCGTCTCGGAACAGAAAGAAACGCCATGACCCGCCACTTCGGAATCCTTATTCCGTCGACCAACACAACGGTCGAAATCGAATTCACCCGGTTGATACCCGAAAGCTTGCAGTTTCATACGGCGCGCATGGGTAAAGGCGGCGATACACCGTTTTCGCCCAGCCTCGACGACGATGTCGCCTACCAGTCGAAGATGCTCGGCAATGCGAAAGTCGAAGCCATCAGTCTCATTCAAACCTCGGCGAGCTTGTTCGAAGACGGCTACGACGGGCGGATCAAGGCCCTGATCACCGAGCATTCCGGGGCACCCGCTTACACGTCCGCGGAAGCCATCGGCGCGGCTGCAAGAGCGCTCGGCACCCGCAAAATCGCGCTCGTATCTCCCTATTCCGACCAGGTGATCGGCCAGGCCAAAAATTACTTCGAAGCAGATTGCGCGTTAGAGGTGGTCGCTATGGAAGGCTTCGGCGCGACGGACGCCTACGCGATCGGCGCCCTCGACGAGAGCCACGCGGTCGAAGCGTTCGAACGGGTCGATTCACCGGAAATCGAAGCCCTGGTGGTCCCCGGCGGCAACTTTCCAACAATGCGTCACATCGCGTCCTGGGAAGCGCGTTTCGAGAAGCCGGTGATCACGACCAATCAAGTCGTCCTCTGGTCGATGATGGCGAATCTGGGTGTGAAAGACCCAATCGCCGGTCATGGACGCCTCCTCGCCGAAGTACCGGATTGGGCCTGACGGCGCAGGGTTTCTAGCGCCGCTCGGGGAAAAGTTCGAGGAGCCCTTCCCGCGACGCTTCCGCGATACCGCGTTCCGTCACAAGCCCGGTGACGAGACGAGCCGGCGTTACGTCAAAAGCCGGGTTCGCGGCGGGGGAACCGTCGGCGACGATCCGGATCGTTTCCACTGCGCCATCCGCTGTCCGGCCGGTCATTTCGGTGACTTCGCTCTCCGCTCGTTCTTCGATCGGAATTTCCGCGATACCGTCTCGCAGGGTCCAGTCGATCGTGGGCGACGGCAGCGCAACGTAAAACGGCACACCGTTGTCGTGCGCGGCAAGGGCCTTCAAGTAGGTTCCAATCTTGTTGGCGACATCGCCAGTCGCGGTCGTGCGATCCGTGCCGGTGATGCAGAGATCGATTTCGCCCTTCTGCATGAGATGCCCGCCCGCATTGTCCGCGATCACCGTATGGGGCACACCATGATGCCCAAGCTCCCAAGCTGTCAGGCTGGCCCCTTGATTTCGGGGTCGTGTTTCGTCGACCCAGACATGGACAGAGATACCAGCATCGTGCGCCTGGTAAATCGGCGAGGTCGCCGTTCCCCAATCCACCGTCGCGAGCCATCCCGCGTTGCAATGTGTAAGAACGTTGACGCTCTCGCCCGGTTTCTTGTCGCGCGCCGCCGCTTCGATCAGCGGCAACGCGTACTCACCGATCCGGCGGTTGATCTCGGTATCTTCGTCGCAAATCTCCGCCGCCCGCCGATACGCGGCCTCGACGCGTTGATCCGGCGCCAAGGGGGCCAGGCAGTCCTTCATGTCCCCCAGCGCCCAGTGCAGGTTGACCGCCGTTGGACGCGTCCGGCCGAGGGTCTCAATCGCCGCCGCTAAATTCTCGTCGGATGGAGAGACGTTCATCGCCAGCGCGACCCCGTAGGCGGTAGAGGCACCGATCAGCGGCGCCCCCCGCACCCGCATGACTTGGATCGCCTCGGCCATCTGCTCAACATTTTCCAGGTCCAGGACGACGAACTCGTGCGGCAGTCTCGTCTGGTCTATGATCCGCACGCGCCAACCGTCGTCCGCCGTCCAGATCGTTCGGTACGGGGTTTGGTCTACGTTCATCGCGCGGTTCCATCCTGATAAAGCGAAGCGCTTTTATATCGAGCCGCCATTCGACTGAAAAGGGACGCCCGAGCGAGGGCACGGCCGCAAATGGATTGGACGATTTACTGGTTCATGTTTCCGCTCGCGATCTGCGTGACGACGACCGCGTCGCTTTGCGGAATAGGTGGCCCCGCTCTCTTCACGCCGATCATGCTGATCATCCTGCCGATGATCGGGCCGGAATACGCGCTGACAAGCGCCGTCGCCGCCTTCGCCGCCGCCCTGCTGACCCAGTGTTTCGGCTTCTCTTCCGCATTTGTTGGCTATTACCGGCGCCGACTCGTCGATTTCCGGAGCGCGCTCCCTTTCGCCACCATCGGCGTGCCGCTCGGTATCATCGGCGCGCTAATCGCGAACCTCGCCGACGACCTCCTGTTGAAGGGCGTTTACGGTGTTCTGATGCTCGGGTTGGCCGCCGTTATGCTTCGGAAAAGCGATGCGGCCCCAGCGATCCCGGCCGGTGAAGAAACACAGCTCGTCGATTCCGACGGGCAGACCTATCGCTACCGCAAACCGCGCCAAGGCCTCGGCGCCGCCATCACGGGGTTCGGCGCACTCCTGACGGGTATGGTTTCCGTCGGGATTGGTGAAGTCTTGATGCCGCAATTGATCAAACGGCATCGTCTTCCAGTACCCGTCGCCGCGGGAACCTCCGTCTTCGTTTCCATTCTGGTCGTGTTGGCGAGTGCCGCCACGCTCGTCACAGGATTGATTCTGGCTGGCGGGGTTGCCGCATTTCCGTGGAACTTGGTTTGCTATACCGTGCCCGGCGTTCTAATCGGCGGTCAGATCGGCCCTCGGCTACAGGGCCGGATCGATCAAGCGGTATTGGTTTACTTTATCGGCGGCCTGTTCTTCACCATCGGACTCGCCATGCTTTGGATCGTCTATCGGGCCCATTAAAGCTTTTGCAGATCGAAGAAGAAGGTGGTGCCTTTATCCACCTCGGACTCGAAATCGAGCACCCCTTTATGGGCCTCGACAATGGCAGCTGAAATGCTGAGACCAAGCCCGGTCCCACCCGTACGGCGCTTGTTCGACGAATCCGCTTGCGTGAACCGTTCGAAAATGCGCGCGCGGAACGCTTCCGGAATACCCGCGCAGCGGTCGATAACCGAAACCTTCACGCGGCCATCGACCTCTTCAACCGCGATATCGACCTGGCCACCGGGCGGAGAGAATTTCACTGCATTGGAGAGCAAATTCGCCATGACCTGCATCAGGCGCGTTTCGTCCGCATTCACGGTGGTGCCGGCAGCGAGCCCCTTAAAGCGAAGCTCAACGTTGAATTGTTCCGCATACATCTGATTGTCCTGCACGCTGCTTTCGACAAGTTTCGACAGATCGAGAGGTTTTAGGTTGATATCCATACGGCCCGAATCGATCTTCTCCATATCGAGAATATCGTTCACCAGTTCCGCTAATCGTTGCGTGTTGCGGTCGGCGATGGCGACCATTTCCTGTGCCTTCTCGGGCAGGTCACCAACGGCACCGCCCATAATCAGACCTAGCGTGCCTCGGATGGACGTGAGGGGTGTACGAAGCTCGTGCGTCACCGTCGAGACAAACTCTGACTTCAGCTGCTCCATATGCTTGCGATCGGAGATATCGCGCAGGATGACAACGAAAAAATGTTCGCGTGCGTTTTGCACTTCGCGCGCGCCGACCTCCATCGGGAAGCGAATGCCGTTATAATCGACGCCTTCAAACTCAGCGACCTGACCCGATCGATGCGCTTCGCCCGACAAGATGAAGGCAACAAGCGGATGCACCTCGCCATCCCGCCCGCTGCCAACCGCGAGTTCGCCGATGTGGCGTCCGATCAAATCGTCCGTTTCCGCCTTGAACAGATCGAGCGAGGCCGCGTTGACATCCCGGATCATACCATGCCGGTCGACCGTCATGATGCCTTCGATAACGTTATCGACAACAGTCCGAATCCGGCTTTCGCTCGCGCTCAATTCCGCTGTTCGAGACGTGACGACACTGCGCAGCGAATGGTTCCAAATCAGGACGCCGATAAACAAAAGGCCGCCGAATATAACGACACCCCAGATAATGAATTTCCGGTCGATATGAAATCCAGATTGTTCGAGGGCGATCCATTTGCGTCTGATCTCGCGGTGTTCGTCAACCGAGATTGAAGTCAACGCTCTATTGATGAGGTCTCGGAGCGGCTTCCAATCGTTTCACACCGCGAACCGCCAACTCAATCCCGGACCCGCGTCGCCTGCGACTCTCAAATTGGTGATCGAATTAGCCTCGATCGCATGTGATGCGATGGCCAGATTTAAGACGACTGCGTCCAGACTGCCAAAAGAGACACGTTTCAAACCGGCCGCCGCATTCGGCACGTCTTCAAACGGAATATCCGGGTGACTTTGACGAAGAAGCGCACCGATCGCGTAGTTTTTGATGACGCCGACCCTGAGACCCGCGAGCTCTCGCACGCTCAGGGACTGGGTCGTCGTATCGCGCACAACAATGACAGCGGGCGAATCGATATAAGGCGCTGAGAACACCATGAACTTTTGACGCTCGGGCGTCACGGCGACGGCAGACCAAACGTCGTTCTCCCGCGCTTTGGTCTCTTTCACGGACGTCGACCAGGAATCAACTTCTCGAATCTCGAATTTGATGCCGAGTTTTCGCTCGATCAGGCGGACATAATCCGCCGCAATACCGAAGAACTGGCCATCGCGGAAATACTCGATCGGTGGAAAGTCGGGATCGGGCGTGAGACGGATGCGCGGATGCGCCGCCAACCAGGCTTTTTCGGACGCCGTAAGGTCTAATTCAGCGGCCAGCGTATCAACCGGACTTAGGATGACAGAAAAGAGGATTCCGCACACCGATAGAAGCCGCCAAATTCGGCGACGGCTGACCACGCCATCCTCGACTATCGGTGCGTTACGCAAATCGGATTCCTCAATTCACTCACATTCGACACCCTACCTGGATACCACAATCTTGCGTCACCTGTCTAAACCTACGCTAGACCTTCCCTTCCGCCTTCAAGGACTTATAAAGCGCCTTCTTACGAAGCCAATCCTGCTCGTCCTCGCCGCTCTTCCATGGTCGGGCCTCGGTGAAGACCAATTCTTTCCACTCGCTGCCCTGGCTCCATTCAAAAGGCGCCATTTCGGTCGTGCGCGGGGCCGAAGCCTCTTCCAACAACTTAAAGCCGAGGTCGAGAATGGCGCGTTGCTGTTCGACGTCAAACGGCTCCCCGCACGGACTGCCGAGGGGGAAGTCGACATGCAGCATACGTGCGACGCCGCAATGCTCGACAATGTCGCGCGCGGCGGCAATCACCACGGTCGGAATGCCGTTCTCTTCGAGATAGCGCGATACCAGACTCACGGTCTGGTGGCACACGGGTCAGACCGGGACCATTACGGCGACATCGGCGCCGTCTTCCCGTAACCTCTTTAAGACTTCCGGCGCATCACGCTCCAAAGTCCGTCGTTGGCTGTAGGCGTTGTAGACGCCGATAAATCGCTTGGTGAGGCTGCCGATCCGACCGTCCTCAACCGCCTCGTGCAAGCGCGCAGTCGGAAAGAACGCATTTACATCCTCCAATGTCGTTGCGTGCTTATCGTAACTGTGCGACGCGCTAAAGAGATTCGATTCAGGCGTTGTTGAAGGTATCGAATATACGCCGCCGACGTTGCCCATCTGGTTTTCATCCTCGGACAGATCGACCCCTTTCACTTCGACTTCACCGGTTGAAACCAGAGCAACACGGGAGTCGGCCAAGGCTTTGGAGAGCGGCTGAAAAGCGACATTGTCGAAATGCGCCCATTGATACGGTTTCTCGTACCCTTGGCTGCGGTAGTACTCCCGCGTCTTGTCGATATAACGCACGTAGGTCATGGCCGGTAGGTCCTCTCCGTTATCTCTAGCTCAACTCTAACAGATATGAGCGACGTTTCGGCCAATTCTAGCCGATTGTCCCGAACGCATGAGCGGCGCTAGAATTGGTCACTCTACAAATGCGGAGGTTAACTTTGCGTTTACAGCGTGCGGAGATTTCGAAGCGCTCCATTTCCCGATGGTGTCGCAACACGTCGGGTCTCACATCAATCGAATACGCCATGATCGCCAGCGTCATCAGCATCGCTATTGCCGCTGTTGTCTTCCTGCTCGGCGGTCAGGTCAACGCGCTGTATCAGCAGATCGTCGGCGCCCTTGGCGGCTAGATCGGGTTGTTCCGGCCCGCCGGTTTCCGCTTCAACAACCGCTTCATATGCGGCAACCCGTCGTAATTCCCTTCCCGCTGCCCGTGCCCCTGATGCACCGGAATCGCCGGCACCTCTGTAACATCCATCGGCACATCCAATGTAAACGTCTCCGTCCTCGGCAGGAGGCACGTATCATCATTGCAGGCCTGATATCGGACGGTCACTTCGATCTCCACCGAATCCTGTGCCAAAGGCGCCACTTCCGTCGCCAATTCGCTGGCGGCGTATATCGGCACTCGAATGTCGACTTCGCCGCTCCAGACCTGTAGCTTCACACCCATCGCGGCGAGCGTCAGCGGCTCGGTCGGGGGCAGGATCGGCGCTTCACACATGAGGCCGTCCGGGCCCTTCACGGTCACCCTCGTCGCCACCAGACCGTCGGGTACGGGTTCGCCATAAATGTGTAATCCGTCGCTGAGTTCGAATCGCGCAACGATCTCGCGCAAAATGCCTTGTCGGATATCGCCCTTACCGCCCACCAGACCGACGGACAGTTTCACCTCATCGTCGCCGCCCCTCGCCTGCGGAACGTCATCTGGTATCTCGACTCTTCCTGCCGCGGCAGCGATCAACATCTCGGCACTGTCGCGCTTCTTGTACGTATCATGAAAGAATTTCGCGACGACGACCCCCTCTTCGTCCGTTACATATACGCCCGGATAAGGAATGCCGTAAAAGAACCCGTCTTCCGGCGAGACTTGATCGTTCAGGATGCCATAAGCGCGGATGACATCGGAATCGATATCCGAAAGGAGCGTAAAAGGAATGTTTTGCTTGTCGCCGAATTCCGACAGGCATTCCTGATCATCGTAGGAGATCGCATAGACCTTCATGCTGGCGGCTTCGAACTTATCGTATGAATCGCGCAGCTCCCCGAGCTGCGTCCAACAAGGGGGTCACCAAACGGCGGACCGATAGAATACGACCGCCGCCTTCGCGGTTCCGCGATCCTTGTGAAAACTGACGGCATTACCGTTCGCATCCGGCAGCGTGAAGTCCGGCAGGCGTTCGCCGATTTCGGGTCCCGTCGCGTGTCCATCCGGCAGACCGGTGCGTATGGGATGACCGAGTTCGACCGGCGCATCAAAGCCGTGTTCATCGCGATTGAGTGCCATTGTCAGCCTTCTCTAAATCGTGGGAAGTGAAGATGAGATAGGCCGTATCATGACCTTTCGAAGTGCCGATTCAACTCAAAATCGGTGACTCGGCGATCGTATTCCGTCTGTTCCCATCGCGCAGCATGCAAGTAATGCTCGATCACCTCTTCGCCGAAGGCGGCTTTCATCGGTGCGGAATTCTCGAGCGCCGCGATGGCGTCCCGTAAGGTGACCGGAACGTCCTGCACACCGGGGTTCTCGTAGATGTTCCCTTCGATTTCGTCCGGCAGTGGCAGATTCGCCTCGATACCGTGCAGCCCTGCGGCGATCGTGGCGGCGAACGCCAGATAGGGATTGGCATCGGCCCCCGGCACGCGATTCTCGACCCGCAAGCCCGGGCCTTCTCCCACCACGCGAAACCCGGCGGTCCGGTTGTCTCGGCTCCAGACCGCCTTTGTCGGCGCAAACGAGCCCGATTGAAACCGCTTGTATGAGTTGATGTAAGGGGCCAGGAACAACGTCATATCGCGGGCGAGCGCGACTTGGCCCGCCAGATAACATTTGAACAATGTCGCCCAACCGTCGGCGGCAGCGGCGTCCGCAAATGCCGGCGAATCGTCAGCTGCATCCCAAAGCGACGAATGAATGTGGCAGCTATTGCCCGCGAGATCTTCGCGCCACTTCGCCATAAAGGTGACCGACTTGCCGTGCTGCCAAGCCATCTCTTTCAGACCGTTCTTGTAGATGCTGTGCCGATCCGCCATCTCAAGCGCTTCGGCGTAGCGTAGATTTATCTCTTCCTGACCCGGGCCCCATTCGCCCTTGGAGAATTCGACCGGCACACCGGCACCGTCCATCCCATTCCGCACGGCGCGGATCAGGCCTTCCTCTTTCGTGGTCTGAAAGATGTGATAGTCCTCGATATAGCGTCCGGCCGTTTTGAGGTCCGTATATCGCTTCTCGGCGACTTCCTCGTAGGAATCATCGAAGAGGTAGAATTCCAGCTCCGATCCCATCTTTACCCGGTAACCGGCGTCCAAAGCCCGCGCGAGCTGCCGTTTCAGAATACTGCGCGGCGCATGCGGCAGATCATCGCCATGATGATCGACGCAGTCACCCAGAACCAAGGCCGTTCCCTCCAACCAAGGGATGCGGCGCATCGTCGACGGATCGGGTCGCACAGCGAAATCACCGTACCCTTTGTCCCAGGACGCCGCCCGATATCCAGGTACCGGCTCCATTTCCATGTCGACGGTCAGAAGGTAGTCGCAGACATGCATCTCGCGTTGCACTTCTTCGAGGTAAAACCGCCCCGTGACGCGCTTGCCGACAAGCCGACCCTGCATATCCGGAAAACAAACGAGGACCGTATCGATCTCTGCGTCGCCGACCGCCTTCTCTAAAGTTGCACGATCCATCATTCCAGACATGGCTTTCCTCCGTTGCTGAGGGCATCCTTGCAAAATGCAGTGAAATTGTCATGACAGCGAAATCGAAACCGTTTGAGTTAGCCGACATGAGCAACGCCTTTCTACTTGCGATCGATCAAGGAACCACCAGCACACGCGCGATGGTTTTCGAACCGTCCGGAAATGCTCTGGCAACCGCGCAACGAGAATTGCCGCAGATATTCCCGAAACCCGGATGGGTCGAACACGATCCCGACGTCATCTGGCGAGACACCGAAGCGACCTGCCGCGAGGCCGTTAAGACGGCCGGGATCGACGTCGGCGCAATCGCCGGAATCGGCATCACGAACCAGCGTGAGACGACAGTCTTATGGGACCGGCAGACCGGCGAGGTCCTGCACAACGCCATCGTCTGGCAGGACCGGCGAACCGGTGCGATTTGTGCACGACTGAAAGAACAAAGATTGGAGCCGACAATTGCCGCCAAGACCGGTCTGTTGCTCGATCCTTACTTCTCCGCGACAAAGATCGCATGGCTGCTCGACAACATCGACGGCGCCCGAGACCGGGCGGAGGCAGGTGAACTTGCCTGCGGGACCATCGACAGTTTTCTCGTTTGGCGGCTGACCGGCGGCGACCGCCACGTGACCGACGCGACGAACGCCAGCCGCACCATGCTGTTCGACATTCATCGACAACAATGGGACGACGAACTGCTGAACGTCTTTAACTTACCGGCCTCGCTCCTGCCGGAGGTGCTCGACAACACCGCCGAATTCGGCCTTGCCGCCGACACGCTGCTTGGCCAAGCCCTACCAATCCGCGGCATGGCCGGCGATCAACAAGCGGCGACCGTCGGGCAAGCCTGCCTTTCGCCTGGGATGATAAAGAGCACCTACGGCACCGGATGTTTCGCCCTTCTCAATACGGGCGAAACCGCTGTGCAATCGCGTAACAAACTACTGACGACGACCGCCTATCGGCTGGGGGGCAAAACCACCTACGCTTTAGAAGGCAGCATCTTTATCGCCGGCGCGGCTATCCAATGGCTGCGAGATGGCCTCGGCATTATCGCCGATGCTGCGGAAACGGATTCGATGGCGCGGGCCGCCCATCCGGACAGCGGCGTGTATATGGTGCCGGCCTTCACGGGCTTGGGCGCACCCTATTGGGACAGCGACGCCCGCGCGGCCATTTATGGCCTTACCCGCG
Organism: Rhodospirillaceae bacterium; assembly: GCA_002716125.1. GTDB lineage: Bacteria > Pseudomonadota > Alphaproteobacteria > UBA8366 > UBA8366 > UBA6544. Next base: position 63,811 of record PAZH01000009.1, on the reverse strand, counting down.
ACAGTGGCCGCGCCGAGATCGTACGTGCGGCCCTCGAATCCATCGCCTATCAAACACGCGACCTGTTTGAGGCAATGGCCGCCGATGGTGCCGCTGCCCCGACGGCGCTTCGGGTCGATGGCGGACTCGTACGGAACGATTGGGCGATGCAATTCCTTTCCGATAGTTTGGCGGTTCCGGTGGAACGACCGGTCGTAACGGAAACGACCGCACTCGGCGCGGCGTACCTGGCGGGCCTACAGGCCGGCCTGTACGCGGACACCAGCCAGATCAGTGAGAATTGGAGTCTGGAAAAACGCTTCGATCCCGACATGACGGAGCCCGATCGAGCGAAAAAATACGAAAATTGGCTTGATGCGGTGTCGCGAACGCGTACAAACCAATGATTCTAAACACGGAATCCTTGAATCTCAGAAATAAAACTGCAAATGAAGTTTGCCAATAAACTGATCGGGTGGAAATGGACCTAATTTACTTTATCGCCGGCCTCGTAATCCTTGGTTTCGCGGGCGAAGCGACACTGCGCGGGGCTGTCGGGTTGGCGCAACGCCTCAATATTTCACCCGCGATGATCGGCCTCACCGTCGTCGGTCTCGGCACATCCCTGCCCGAACTCGTGGTCTGCGTCGAAGCCGCACTCGACGGCAAACCGGATCTCGCGGTCGGCAATATCGTCGGCAGCAACATTTCCAACATCTTGCTGATCCTCGGGGTGGGCGCGCTGATATTCCCGCTCGCGTGCGATCCGCGGTCTGTACGTCGGGATGGCGTTGCGATGATAATCGCAACCCTCTTGTGCGCCGGCCTCGGCGTTATGGGTTACATCCCCGCGTGGGCCGGTCTCGGCATGTTGGCGTTGTTGGTCGCTTTCCTCGGTTGGTCGTACGTACGCGACAGAAACAACCGGAACGAGGCGACCGAACTCCACGAACGCGAAGCCGAAGATTTGCCGGACGCGCCCAAGAGCCTCGGCATCAATATCATTTACGTTGTTGTCGGCCTCGTCGGTCTGACGGGAGGTGCGGCGCTCCTCATTGACGGCGCGACCGGCATCGCCCGCGGGTTCGGCGTACCAGAATCGATCATCGGCCTGACGATGATCGCCCTCGGCACTTCTTTGCCGGAATTGTTCGCAACCGTGATTGCGGCTCTGCGCAAACACGGCGATGTCGCCGTCGGCAACGTTATTGGGAGCAATCTCTTCAATATCCTGGGTACGTTAGGTGCCACCGCGGCGATCCAGCCGCTTTCGGTCGCCAGCGATATCGCATCCATCGATATCTGGGTCATGCTCGCTGCAACGATCGTGGCCTTTCAATTGATGTGGACCGACTGGAAAATCTCCCGAATTGAGGGCGCCATTCTGTTGTGCGCGTACATCGGGTATATCGGCAGCCTCATCGTACGTGGCGTTATCACCGTTTAACCTCCGAAGAGCCTTCTCGATGAACGTTCCAGAACCGCCGCCACTGCCAAACATTATCGGACATCGCGGTGTCGCGGGTCACGCGCCGGAGAATACCCTGGCGTCCATTCGCGAGACGGCGGCGATGGGTTTGGCGTGGGTCGAGTTCGACGTCATGATGACGAAGGATGGCGAATTGGTCCTGATCCACGACGAAACCTTGGATCGGACGACCGACGGGCACGGCCGCGTTCCTGAGATACCTTTGGCCGCGCTGAAACAGCTCGACGCCGGTGCGTGGTTCGACACACGTTTTCAGGGCGAACGCATTCCAACCTTGGCGGAGACCGCCGATTTGCTCGTCGAACTGGGCCTCGCCGCAAACATCGAAATCAAGCCGGCGAGGGGCTACGCACGGGAAACCGGCCAGGCCGTCGGCGCCTTCCTCAGGGATGAATGGCCGCCCGGTCTCATCGCGCCGATCATTTCCAGCTTCTGGACCGAAGCTCTCGAAGCGGTCGGCGAGGTTGCGCCCGGCTTCCCGCGCGGCTTTCTCGTTGGCCGCATACCGTCAAACTGGACCGAAGAGTTGGAACGTCTGGGTTGCGCCCTTCTGCATTGCAGCCAACGTCATCTGCGCCGCTCACAGGCCGAAGCCGTCCTCGCGTCCGGGTATCGCCTGCTGAGCTACACTGTGAACGACGGTGCGAAAGCAAGAGCGTTATGGGATTGGGGCGTCGAGGCCGTTTTTTCCGATTATCCGGACCGGCTGCGCGACATATAGTCGGCCAGCGACGCTCGGCCCTGGGCATCGACCGCGAGACCGCATTTCGTTCGACGCCACAAGATGTCGTCGGGTTCCATCGCCCATTCTTCCGCCATCATCCAATCGACTTCGGCGGCATAGAGCCCACCGCCGAAATTCCACCCAAGGTCCGTCTGTTTGCGGGCCGTATCGATGATCGCCCGCGATCGCGTGCCGTGCCGCCGCGCGATCGCGCGCAGCCACACTTCATCGAATGCCGGATAATCGCCGACCAACTCATCGGCGAAATATGGGAAGTCATCCATCTCACCGCCCGGCAGCAACGCTTCTTTTGTCCACGGGTCCCGCATATTCAAAAAGCGGCCGCGGAGTTTGCTCATGACGGCTTCGGCAAGCTTTCGAGCCGTCGTCACCTTACCGCCGAAAAGACTGATCAAGGGCGCTTCGCCCTTCGGGGCGTCCGATTCGATGACATAATCCCGCGTGATGCGGCTGGGGCTGCCCGCACCGTCGTCGTAGAGCGGCCGCACGCCGGAAAAACTCCAAACCACATCCGCCGCAGACGTTTGTTTCCGGAAGTATCCATTGACCACGTCACAGAGATAGGCCGTCTCGTCCGCGTCGATCGACGGCGGCCGCCAATCCGCTGTGAACGCGACATCCATGGTCACATCGGTCGTTCCCACCATCGTGAACCGATCCTCGAACGGTATGGTAAAGACCACCCGGCCGTCCGGCGATTGGAGAATATGGGCATGCGCCGCGTCATAGAGCTGCGGCACAACGATGTGACTGCCGCGCACCAGCCGAATCGCATTCGCGGTATTTTGGCCGACGACATTCTCGAGAACGGACGAGACCCAGGGGCCGGCCGCGTTTACAAGTGCGCGGCACCGCACTTCCTCGTCCTTTCCGTCCATGCCGCGCAGCGTCACACGCCAACGATTGCTTTCGCGCCGCGCGGCGGTGCATTTCGTTCGCGTGCGGATCTTCGCGCCGCGCCGCGCGGCATCGACCGCATTCAGCACCACGTAACGGGCATCGTCGACCCAACAATCGTAGTAGGAAAAGCCCTCAACAAACTCGTTCTGTAAAATTCCGTCGAATTCCGCCGAACCGAGGTCGACCGCCGCGGACCGCGGCATACTGCTCGTGCCGCCGAGCCGATCGTAGATCCAAAGCCCCAGTTTCAACATCCAAGCGGGTCGCGAATCCGCGCCGACCGGCAGAACGAACTGCATTGGATGGATCAAATGATGGGCATTCTCGCGAAGCACTTCGCGTTCGCGCAACGATTCCCGCACCAAGCGAAACTGTCGTTGTTCGAGATACCGCAACCCGCCGTGAATCAACTTACTGCTCGCGGAGGATGTCGCGCTCGCCAAGTCATCCTGTTCGCAAAGTAAAACCGACAATCCGCGTCCGGCAGCGTCACGTGCCACCCAAACCCCATTGACGCCACCGCCAATCACGACGAGGTCGAAAATTTGACGGTTTGCGGAACGCTCTGCCGGATTTGCTGACATGCAACGCATGCTGCACTATGCGGACCTCTCCCGCAAAGCCCGCAATCAAATGGCCGAAAGCACTACTTTTTTGCCGCTCGAGAATTTCACGCCGGAGGCGCGGCGCGCGACCCGAGTCGTGTTGACCGACATCGACGACACGTTGACGACAAACGGGCGTCTCCCCGCCGTCGCGTATGCGGCGATGGAACGGTTGCAAGACGTCGGTTGTGCTGTCGTCCCGGTCACCGGCCGGCCCGCCGGCTGGTGCGATCAAATCGCCCGGATGTGGCCCGTCGACGGCGTCGTCGGCGAGAATGGTGCGTTTTACTTTCACTATGACGCGGCAGCGCGAAAAATGCGCCGCGTCTATGCACAGCCCGACGCTGAACGCGAGAAAAACCGAATGCAGCTCCGGCAGTTGGGTCAGGTTATTTTGCGCGAAGTGCCGGGTGCCGCAATCTCCGCCGATCAGTTCGCCCGCGAAGTCGACCTCGCCATTGATTTCTGTGAAGACGTCGAGCCGCTCCCCGCCGACGAGATCAATCGCATCGTCCAGCTTTTCGAAGCCGCCGGTGCCACGGCGAAAATCAGTTCGATCCATGTCAACGGTTGGTTCGGATCACACGACAAACTGACCATGACCAAGCGCATTCTGCATGACATCTTCGCCCTCGATGCGGACATTCGGAATGAAGACGCGGTCTTTATCGGCGATTCCCCGAACGATGCGCCGATGTGGTCTTTCTTCACAAACGGGATCGGTGTCGCAAACGCCTTGGCTTATCGAGGTCAGATCGCCGACGCGCCGCGTTACGTCACATCCCAAGCGGGCGGCGCCGGCTTTGCCGAATTAGCCGACGCTCTGCTTGCCGCTAAATGATGGCGTGGCGAACTTTCGCCGAAACCCACTCGCTGACGAGAACCGTCGCCAAGATCGAGAGCAGAATGACGGACACGCTGGCCCAACCGAGGTCCATGATCTGTGCGTTGAGCTCCAGCCCGATCCCGCCGGCCCCGACCAGCCCAACCACAGTCGACTCGCGAATGTTGATATCCCAGCGGAACACGCTGATCCCCGCGAATGCCGGCAATATCTGAGGGACAACCCCGTAGTTTAATATCTGCGCCCGGCCCGCGCCCGTCGCGGTCACCGCTTCGACCTGCGTCTCGTCGATCTCTTCGATGGCTTCGTAAAGCAACTTGGCGCAAAAGCCGATGGAGCGGAACGCAATCGCCAGAATGCCCGCAAAAACGCCGGGCCCGACAATGGCCACCAGCAGTAAAGCCCAGATCAAGGAATTGATCGACCGGCTCGAGACGATAATGAACAAAGCGATTGGCCGAACGAAGACCACGCTCGGCGTCGTGTTGCTGGCCGCCAAAAACGCAACCGGCACGGCGACGATCAACGCCAGCACGGTGCCGAGCGTCGCGATATTGATGGTGTCCCACAACGGACGCCACAACTCGTTCATATAGCCCCATTCCGGCGGAAACATTCGATAGCCGAGATCTGCGACCTGTGCCGGCGCGTCGGTAACGAACATCCAGATCGTTTTTTCGGAGATGAGTTGGAAGCAATAAACGAATATCGCCGTACCGCACAGCCACAGCAGCCAGACTGCCCATTGCTGTTTCGATGTTCGGCGGCGCCAGACCTTCTCGCCGTTCTTCTCGCGCACCGCCATCTTACTGCACCATCCGCCGGATATAACCGGACGAGTATTCCACCGCCATCACAATCGCGATAATCACGATCAGAATGGCAGCGGCCGAATCGAACTCGTAGCGGTCGAAGGCGGTATTGAGCGTCGCGCCGATCCCGCCGCCGCCGACAATGCCGACGACCGCCGACTCGCGGAAATTGATATCCAAGCGATAGAGTGAAAGGCCGATGAAACGCGGCATGACTTGCGGCTGGATACCGTAGTTGAGCCACTGGAACCACGACCCGCCCGTGGCACGCACCGCTTCCGCCTGGCTCGCATCCATGTCTTCGATGTCTTCCGCCAGGAGCTTGGCGAAGAAGCCGATCGTCGCCACGCTCAAGGTGACGAACCCCGCAAACGGCCCGAAACCGAATAGTTTGACGAAGAAAATCGCGAGAATGACTTCCTGGAAACTGCGCGACGTCGCTATGACGGCACGGCAGAAATAGTAGACGGGCAATGGCGCGATATTTCGCGCCGCGCCCAACGCAATCGGCACAGAGATGATAATGCCCGCGACCGTGGCCGTGACCGTCATCCAAAGGCTCTCGAGAATACCGTCGAGGATCGCATCCCAGCGGGTAACGAAATCCGGCGGGAAAATCCCGAGAGGAAGCGTTGCCCCCGCGGCAGGCCTTCCAACACGCGCGTCCAATTCACCTCGGTGGTGCCGATGGCCGCCGCGAGGTATGCCGCTGCCCCGACAATTAGCGTCCAGCGTAGCGTCGGGTTCTTGATAAAGGGCGGCCGCCGCCACGTTCGACGGTTCGAGATATCCGTCATGAAGTCAGTCCGGCGGCGGTTTCGTGTTCTTCGTCGGAATCCTCGGAGTCGTCCTTTTGGATCGTCTGGGACCAATCCTCTTCGCCGTAGATTTCGGTCAGCACATCGGGCGTCAACGCATCCGGCGCACCGTCATAGACAATCTCACCGAGACGCAGTCCGACGATTCGTTGGGCGAACATCTGCGCCAGTTGGACATCGTGGATGTTGATGACGGCCGACAATCGCCGTTCTTCACACAATTCGCAGATCAGTCGCATAATTTGGCGCGAGGTTTTCGGGTCGAGACTTGCGGTTGGTTCATCCACCAACAGCAGTTTCGGGTCTTGGATCAGCGCCCGGGCGATACCGACGCGTTGGCGTTGCCCGCCGGACAATACATCCGCCCGTTATCCGCCCGTTTATCGACCATATGGTCGAGCCCGACGCGTTCCAGCAAACGGAACGCTTCGCCGATGTCTTGTTGCGGGAATAACCGAAAGAAGCTCGACCAAAAATCCACATAACCGAGGCGACCCGAGAGAACGTTCTCCATCACGCTCAGGCGCTCGACCAGTGCATATTCTTGGAAGATCATCCCCATTTGCCGGCGTGCCCGGCGCAGGGCCCGGGCCCCGAGCGAGGTTAATTCCTGGTCGCCCAAGAAGACCTTGCCCGAGGTGGGTTCAACCAACCGATTGACGCAGCGGATAAGCGTGCTCTTACCCGCTCCCGAAGGTCCGATCAGTGCCATAACCTGGCCTTCGGGAACTTCGATCGACACGCCGTTAAGCGCGCGATCTCCGGTCCGGTACTGTTTTACCAGACCGTCAATTCTCAGCATATCCGCGACGCCCGACTGCGTTACTTACAGTCGTATTTGACGCCGTTCGCAGCGTCGATTTTCCGGATCACGTCCCAATCATGCTTGTGATTGATGGCGATGAAGCGGTCTTCCTTCTTGAATTCCTTCTTGAGGTCGGAACCTTCCCATTTGAAGGAGAAGAAAGCCTGCTTGATCTTCGCGACAACCGACGGGTCCAGATTGTGTGCGTGACCGTATCCCGTTGTCGGGAAGGTCTGCGAACGATAGATCGTTTTAACTTGGCTCGCGTCGATGACCTTACGCGCAATCATCCGCTTGAGAACCGAGTTCGCAATGGACGCAACGGCGTAGTCCTTGTTGGCGACGCCCATGATCGAGTTGTCGTGCTTACCGGAATAATTCGGCTTGAAGTCTTGCTCGGCAACCAATCCGAACTCCGACTTGAGCAACGCCGAAGGCGCCTTGAAACCAGAATTCGAAGTCTTAGACGTGAAGGTCAGCGTACCGCCCTTGATATCGTCGGGCGAAGCCATCTTGCTGTCGGCCGGAACGATGATTTCCATCTCGTAACCGAACGAACCGTCCTTCGACGCCATCATGGCGAAAGGCACGAAACCCGCGCAGGCAACCGCAACCGGATTACCGCCCGTATTCACGCCCGCCACATGCAGACGACCGGACCGCATCGCCTCATATTGCGCGGCATAAGACTGGACCGGGAAGAAGACGACTTTCTTGCCCGTCACTTTCGCCATGTGCTGGATGAAACCATCCCAGACTTTTGCGTAGACGGCCGGGTCTTCGACCGGCGTTTAAGAAAAGATAATCGTGCTTGGGTCGATCCATTTGCTTTGGTCGAGCGGTAAGTCAGCGACGAGTTCGTTGTCTCTATCGCAGTAACCCTTATCCAGGAAGCCGCGCGGGCAATCCTCGGCGTGTGCATTGCTTGGGGCAAAACTAATTGCCAATCCAAACGCAGCGAATAACGCAATGACAGTCGATTTCATTCGTGTTCCCCTTTTTTCACCTGAGTTCTAATCCGCCCAGGCGTTATAAATCGGATCGGCGTCAAAGGCCCACCCTTCAGGTCGAAATTTAACAAAACAATTCGAAATGTAACAAACCTGAAACATAAAATGGAAAGCGTTTTTTGACGCAGCCGATCGCGTCTTCCGTTGGCCATTCTCTTCGTGGCACAATCCGCCATAACGTTTCCGGAAGTTAAAAGGGCCCGGGTATGAAATTTTCAATACTAAGTGCTGCGATGCTTGCGCTTGGACTCGTGATCACGCCTGTCATGCAGCCGTTGCAGGCGGCCCCCACGGACAAGGAGAAACAGGTCGAAGCCATTCTCGAACTGCTTTCGCATTTGGAGATCGACAATATCGGCGACGACTTGTTCGCGATGATGGCGGAACGGACGGTGCCGACGATGCGCGCGAGCGTACCGAACCTGCCGGAAGAAGCCTATGCGATGCTGCACGAAGAATTGTCGTCCGCCTTCAAACGCGCGACGGCCGATCTCTTGACGTCAAACGTGCGTCTCTATCTGGAGCATCTTTCACCCGAAGAGGTGAACGACCTGAACGCCTTCTATTCGACACCGAGCGGGAAGAAAATGCTGCAAGTCATCCCGATGCTTATGCAGCAGAGTCTCTATCTCGGGCAGGAGTGGATTCAGCGACTAGATCGAGATGTCCGCCAAACCTGGACCGAAAGGCTCAAGCAAGAAGGTTATCTAAAAGAATAACCGGCGCTATTCCGCCGCCGCCTGGCCTTTCTCGTCCGCCGCATAATTGAACGCCAGATCGAACGCGTCGAAATTTCGCAACGCACGATTGGCNGCAAGNTCAGGCGCCGCCCGGTTCATGATCAACGGCACTTTTTGCTCCGTCACACCGCCGTGGCTCCGCAGCGGTTCCGTCAAGCCGGAAAGGTCGTGCCGCTCCGCGCTTGTGCCCAAGGTGACATTTCGATCCGATATCACGACGATATCGCCGACGCGGTCCGACGGCAGTCCGAACTTCTCGCAGGCTTCGGCATTCGTGTGAACCTCCAGGACCCCGCCGACGTCCCGAAGGCGCTCGATGATCTCCCCGCCCTCCGCGCCGCGTAAATAGACGGTTGCATAGGAGCCAAGCGCGCCATGATGCACCACATAAGGGTCCGTTATTGGCAGGATGACGCGCGTTTTACCTTCCCCAGCCCATTCATCGAGCAGCGATTGTAGGTAAACCACGACCGGTTCACCGCTTTCCGCATCGTGTTTCGCGTTCATCCCATGATCGGCGGTCAACACAATGATGCAACCGAGCGCATCGAGTTCCGACCAATAGCGGTCCATCATCGCGTAAAACGCATTTGCGACCTCGGCACCAGGAGCGTGCTTATGCTGGATATAGTCTGTCGTCGACAAGTACATGATGTCCGGACGGTCCCGCTTCATGATCGCGACGCCGGCAGCGAAAACGAATTCCGATAGTTCGGCGCTGTAGACGTCTGGCACCGGCATATCGACGAGCCCGAGTACGTCATCGATGCCGTTGTCGGTCATCGTCACTTCATCTGCTTTCTCGGACGAAAAACAAATGCCGCCATCGGGGCCGAATTTCATCCCGTTTCCCAATTGAAGGCGCAGCTTGTCTTTTGCCGTAATCACGGCGACGCGCGCGCCCGCTTCGGAAAATGCTGCGAGGATCGTACCGCAACGCAGGAATTTGGGATCGTTCATCATAACTTCTTCGCCGGTCTCTGGATTCCAGAAGAAGTTACCGGCGATACCATGCACGGATGGCGGCATCCCAGTGACGATGGACAGGTTGTTGGGATTCGTGAAGGTCGGCACCACGCAATCCGCGATTCGATCGGTCCCGGATTCGCGCACCTTCGCCAGCCAGGGCATGTGACCGCCTTCAATCGCGCGGTCCATATAGTCGGGCTCCGAGCCGTCCACACAAACAACGACAATGGGCGCGTCCGACGCGTTGTATTTGCGTCCGTTTACTTCGAGGGTCCGATTTTCCATTTCCCACTCCAGAGCTTCTCCATATGGGAAAACCTATCGCAAATCCGACATAAATCCCATGCTACAATTTAAATAGCTTTTCTTGATCCGATGGACATTTGCGGCAAAAATTAGCGGCGCGACGGGAAATCGAGATATCGGGCGATGTCGGAAAATAAAATTCAGAAACGCGTTTTCAACGCAAACGATGTTATCTTCGAGGAAGGCGGCCCTGGCGATTTCGCCTATATGGTCATGTCCGGCGAGATCGGGATTTACAAGAATCTCTTTAGCGAAGCGCCCATCCGCCACGCGATCCTTTATAAAGGTGATATCTTCGGGGAAATGGCTTTATTCGACGACAGTCCGCGCGCCGCGTCCGCGAAAGCCAACTCCGACGCAATCTGTCTCGCCGTCAGCAAGACGGAGTTCGACCGCCGCCTCGACAACACGGATCCGATCATCAAATCGATGATGCAGTGTATGATGGGCCGCGTGCGATCCATCAGCGACGAGGCCGAGCGCCTGCGCAAAAAGGCGGGTTCGCTCGGCGCCGTCGAAGGCTAAGCGTTATTCGGTCGCCGCGCTGACGACAATCTCCACCAGCGTTTCCGGCGAGCCGAGCGGCGTGCTGACACATGCGCGCGCCGGACGTTCCAGCGAGCCGAGCCACGCCGTCCAAGCTTCGTTCATCTTCGGCTTATCATCCATATTGGTCAGATAGATTGTTGCCATCAGCAGTTTCGATTTATCGGTGCCGCATTTCGCGAGGCGATCGTCAACCTTCGCCAGAATTTGTTCGGTCTGGCCTTTGGCATCGAGCGACTTGTCGTCGGCCGTCAGGCCGCAGACATTCGCAATACCGTTATAGATCGTCGCTTGCCTGAGGATTTCACCGGAATCGAGATGTTTGACAGTCATTGTTTTCACTCCTTTAGATTTTCGGCATGATTCGGTCTGCAAAGGCGTCGAGGCGATCCAACGAGACCTGCAGGTCGTCGCTTTCGAATCCGATGACGAGTTCGTCGAGCCCGGCCTCGCCGTAAGCGCCAATATCGTCGATGATGGCAGCATCGCTGCCGGTGAACGGCATACGTTGGCCGTCCTCATTCTCGAAGGTTTCATCCATTCGGAACCATAGTCCGTTCAGCGCGATCTCGATCGTCTCCGGATCCCGGCCGGCGTCCTCGGCATAGCCGCGCATATCCGCCAACCCCGCCGCAAACCGCGCCACGTTATCGTATGGCGAGGACGGATTGTTGCCGACCGGATACCAGCCATCCCCGACCTGTCCTGCGCGCCGGCGCGCGGGCTTGGTCTCTCCACCGACCCAAATTGGCGGATGCGGCTTTTGTGAGGGCTTCGGCTCGAACTTGAGATCGCTGAAAGAGACGAACTCCCCCTCAAAGACCGGATCGGCGTCCGTCCACAAGGTTCTCATCGCGGCCAATGTTTCATCGACGAGTTTGCCGCGCCGCTTAAATGTCGGCGCCCCGAGCAAATTGATTTCCTCCTCCATCCATCCGGCACCAATGCCAACCGTTACGCGTCCGCGCGAGAGGATATCCGCCGTCGCCAGCATCTTTGCGGTCAACATGGGCGGACGATGCGGAATGACCATGACCGAGGTCAGCAAACGGAGCGATGTCGTGCCGGCCGCCACAAAGGCAAGCGTTGTCAGCTGATCGAGGCAGTCGCCACTATCTTGCGCGAACCACACGCGTGACTTGGTGTAGGGATAGGGTGAGTCGACCTTGTTGGCGATCACAAGATGATCGCTGAACCCCAAATGGGAAAAGCCAAGGGTCTCTGTCTTATTTGCGATTGTCAGCAATGCGTCGGGGTCGAGTGCCGCACCGCGGGTACCGACATGCAAACCGATTTTCATGACCTTCCCTTTCGTTCGCGAATCAGATCGGCTCGAGAGGCGCCTTCAGTTTCGTATCGGGACAAATGATTCCACCGCGTTGTCCCGGCTCCACATTCCCGTATCGCTGCGCGTAAGCCGCCGGCAAAGGCCGGCCGTCTTTCGGCGAGAGCCATAGTCGCAACAGATACCGCCGCCGCTCCACCTCGGGCCAGTCTTCATAATCGGCACGCCCGTGCAAAATTTGATGATTGTTCACGAGCCCGATATCGCCTGGTTGGTAATCGACCTTCAGGTGAACTTCCTCGCAAATATCCATCAAAACCTCGAAGGCTTCTTTCAGGATATCGCTCATGGGTTCCAATTCGTCGAAGCGGTCGCTCGACAGGATATACCCATGATTAAAATGACTATTCAGGTATCCCGCATGCCACTGGTAGATCGGCATCGTCCACCACGGCTTCATGCCCTCGGGCACTTCGCCCCGCCGATCTCGGTTCACCGGACCGAAGAGAGCCCGCAAAAGCGCCGGGGACCGGCGCCGCATTTCGTTATAAACCGTCACGGAGCTCGCGATCTTTCCGTCACCGCCCGACTTCGACTTGCGCGACGTCAGCAATGCGGCGATATCGGCAGAATCCGTATGGAACCCGAGCGGCCCTGCCGCCCGGTACCCCCGCTGATGAGGATTCTCCGCCGGGTTGTGGCTCAGATCGCAGACATGCCCCAACAAGTGCCCTTCGCTGTTCTGCGAGCGTGGCGTGCCGATATGCGATCCGATACCGAAGAACGCCATCGCCGCCGTACGCAAATCGTAGCCTTCGACCGGCAAACCACGAATAACCGCAAACCCGCAACCTTCCAAAATTTCCGTGCGGATCTTCGCCAACCGTTCGCCAAGCCGCGGAATTTCGAAAGTCTCCGGCGATAGGTCCATGATCTCCCAGCCCATCGCGTTCGCTTGTGCAATGGCCGATTCGACCTCCGCGATTTCCGCCCCGCTCAAATGATGGACCCAGTCGTCCCTGCCTTGATAATCGCGGCCATACCAAACCGAAGGCCCGGTCAATTCGCCCGGCGGCATGACGGCCGAAATGTCATCGGATATGTCGTTCATCGCTGTCTCGCAGACCCGGTACGCGCGACCGTTCGCACGTTCTCTTGATCAAGGTAGGTACCGGAGGACCGCAGGCCAGCATTTCGCGACTAAAATTCGCGCATGAACTCCAAACCGAAAGGTAGACGCCGTTTGACGTCATCGCCGGGGCGGCGCGGATTTCCGGCCTGCCGGCGACCGCCGATCACCGGATTTACGCGCAATTTCTTGTTCAGCGCTTCCGACATATCGGCGCGTTCGCCGCCCTGTGCTTCAATCTGCTCCATCCGCTGCCATTCGGGCGACTGATGGGGAATCGCGGCCGGCTTTTTCTGTTCCTCGACGGGCGCTTCCGGTTCGATAACGATACTGGATTCGAGCGACATATTGAGCCCACCGCCCTGGTTCGGCGTTTGGGCGGCGGCCTTTTCGCCCGACAATAGCAATGCGGACATCACGCCGCCCACGAGGCAAACAGTCCAAGAAAAAGCAGAGGCTGACGATGGCATTTCTACGGCGCTCCGGAGGTGACACCCATGTCCGTTAGCGTCTGTTCGACCGCCGCCAACGCGCCGCGCATATTATCCGCATCGAGATGGCCGATACAGCCCATTCGGAAGCTCTCCGCCACCGTCAATTTCCCCGGATAAATAACATAACCCCGGTCCTTCAAGCGGTCGTAGAATGTCTGAAAGACGAACTTCGGATCGGATGGCATTTTAAATGTGACGATGATCGGCGCCTGCAAATTGTGCGACAGCAGCGGCTCGAATCCGAACGCCCTCATGCCTTCCACAAGAACGCTGCAATTTTCGCTGTAACGCGCGAAGCGGCCGTCGACGCCGCCCTCGCGGGCATGGGCCTTCAAGGCAGCTTCAAATGCGAAGACGACATGGGTCGGCGGCGTGAAACGCCATTGCCCGTTCGCTTCCATCGCCTGCCACTGATCAAAGAGATCCAAACTCAAAGAATGGGCGTTGCCTTTCGTCTCTTCGAGCGCCGCCTTTCGGCAGAGGACGAAGCCCATGCCCGGGACACCCTCAAAGCACTTGTTGGAGGATGCGGCCACGGCATCGCAGGGGATTCGCGAGAGATCGAGGGGAATCGCCCCGAAGGCACTCATGGCATCGATCAACAAGCGGCGGTTCGCGGCGGCAACAACCGCCGCAATGTCTTCGACCGGATTCAGGATGCCGGATGTCGTCTCACAATGAATAACGACGACATGACTGATATCGGGGTCGTCCGCGAGCGTCCGCGAGATGGCGCCGACATCGGGCGGTGTGTCTTCCGGCGTCTCCAAGACCGTGTAGCGACGCGCCATGTAATCGCAAATCTTTGCGATACGGTGACCGTAGGCGCCGTTTACGACGATGAGAAGCTTGCGATCTTTCGGCAAGAAGGTTCCGACCATTGCCTCGACGGCGAACGTACCGCTCCCCTGTACCGGTACCGCCGTAAACGCATCGCCGCCGCCCGACACATCGACCAGAGCGTCTCGGACATTCTGCGTGGCGTCGATAAAGGATTGATCGCGCGAGCCCCAATCGTGAAGCATTGCCTGCTTTGTCTCCGCGCTCGTCGTCAACGGACCGGGCGTCAGAAGCAGTGGATCGCGATTGTCGTCGTTCATTCTCGTGGCCTTCTCTAGAGTTGCCCCACTCAGGGACCGCTATTGTCCCGGTTCGGCTTTGGCGCCGAAGCGAAGACGCCATTCCGCCAACATACGCTCGCGTTCGATGGCGCGCTCCTCGAAATCTATGGGCACCAAAGCGTCTTTCAATTTCTCCGGATAAAACCGCACGTCCGACCCGTTTCCCGGGCGCGAGACCAGTCCGAACCGCCGAGATTGTAACTTCATCGCCGCCGGCCCGATCGCCCAATCGGCGAACGCCCGCGCGGCCTCGACGTACGGCGTCCCGCGGACGATCGCCATCGCTTCGACATCCCAGCCGACGCTGTCGCCCGGCACGATGAGGTCGATCGGCCGACCCTTGGCGATGTGTTTGGCGGCACGATAGGCATATGAAATTCCGATCGGATAGAGACCTCGCGCGACGAAATCACAAGGGGCGTTGCCGCTGCGCAGGTATACGGCGATATTGCGGTGCAGCCCTTCCATATAGCGCCACGCGCCATCGTTCCCCCACAAAGACATCCAGCCCGCGACGGTCATGAGGCCGGTACGCGACCCGGCGGGGTCGAGCGCCAAAACGCGCTCTTTAAATGCGGGATCTAGAAGGTCGCCCCATCGTTCGGGGGATTTCAGGTTTTCGGCCGCCAGGAGGTCGCGGTTCACACACAGCACATTCGCCCAAACCTGCAATCCGATCCAGCGCGGGGGCGTCTGCCCATCGCTGAAGCGCCGATCTAGATCGGAAAAGTCCGCGGGGGCGTAGGGTTCGAAATATCCGTTCGCCGCCAAAGCCGCGATGCCACTGGCCGCGACGCCCCAAACGATATCCGCCTTCGACTGGCGGCTTTCGACGCGAAGCCGGTGCAAAATCCGATCGGTGGAATCGCGCACCCAACGAATTTCGATATCCTGATTTTCGCTTCGAAACGCACTTTCGATTCTGGCGAGATCGGATGGCGGCGCTGCCGTGTATATCGTCAACTGCGTCGCCGCCATGGCCGTTCCACACGTAAGTGCGAGAAGAGCGGCGACGAATATCCGGGTGAGCATACGCATAATGCTCACTGCTACCATGAGCAGGGGCTTTGCCACCAGTGTGCGGCTTTGCAGCACCCGATACGACATGGTTAAACTGCGATAAAGCGGGGACAGGACACGATGGCCGACTTACCAGATAAAACACGCGTACTCATTATCGGCGGCGGTATCGTCGGCTGCAGCGTTGCCTATCATTTAACGAAACTCGGCTGGTCCGATGTTGTCCTGCTCGAACAAGGCCGCTTGAGCTGCGGGACAACGTGGCATGCCGCCGGCTTGGTCGGCCAGCTTCGTGCGACACAGAACCAAACAGAACTCGCGAAATATACGCGTGACCTGTATATCGGCCTCGAAGAAGAAACCGGCCAGGCGACCGGCTATCGGAGCACGGGCAGTATTTCCGTCGCACGGACGCCGGAGCGCGAAGAAGAGCTGAAGCGTCAATCCGGGATGGCGGCCGCGTTTGGTGTTGAGGTTGAACGCCTATCGCTCGACGAGGCCAAGGCAAAAGCGCCGCTCTTGCATACGGACGATTTGGTCGCCGCCTACTTCATCCCGTCCGACGGCATGACCAACCCGACCGACACCACACAAGCCTTGGCGCGGGGTGCGCGCAACGGTGGCGCCAAGATCATCGAAACGATCAAGGTGTCCGGGATTTTGACCGCGAACGGTCGCGCGATCGGTGCCGAGACCGACCAAGGACGCATCGAGGCCGAGGTCGTCGTCGTTTGCGCCGGCATGTGGACACGCGATCTCTGTGCGCCGCTCGGCGTCGACGTTCCGCTGCATGCCGCGGAGCATTACTACATCGTAACCCGACCGATGGAAGGCGTCGTGCGCAATCAACCCGTCCTGCGCGATATGGACGGCTATATTTACATAAAGGAAGAGGTCGGCGGGCTGTTGCTGGGCGGTTTCGAGCCGAACGCCAAGCCGTGGGGCATGGACGGCATCCCCGACGGCTTCGAATTTCAAGCCTTGCCGGAAGACTGGGACCAGTTCGAGGTCTTTATGAATACGGGGCTTGAGCGCATTCCCGCCCTCGCCGAGGCGGAAATTCGGCAATTGTTCGTCGGACCCGAGAGCTTTACGCCCGACAACCGTTACATTCTGGGGGAAGCGCCGAGCCTTCGAAAGCTCTATATCGCGGCCGGTTTCAACTCGATCGGCATCCAATCGGCCGGCGGTGCGGGAAAGGCCCTGGCGGAATGGATCGTCGAAGACGAACCGACGATGGACCTCGCGGAACTCGATATTCGGCGCTTTCATCGCGCAGAACGTAATCGCGCTTATCTTTTTGATCGTACAAAAGAATCACTTGGCCTGCTCTACGCCATGCACTGGCCGTATTTTCAACCGACGACGGGACGCGGCGCGCGGCGGAGCCCGTTCCACGACCGATTGGACCGTTCCGGGGCCTGTTTTGGCGTCGCCATGGGATGGGAGCGTCCCATGTGGTTCGCGGACCGAGGTCAATCACAGGAATACACGTACAATTGGGGACGTACATCTTGGTTCGACAACTGGGCGCGGGAACATATGGCCACCCGCGAAGGCGTGGCGCTCTTTGATATGTCGTCCTTTGCCAAGTTCCGCTTGGAAGGCCCCGACGCCGAAGCCATTCTCCAGGACGTCTGCACCTGCGACGTGGCAATCGCACCGGGCGACGTCCGCTATACCCAATGGCTTAACAAAAACGGCGGTATAGAGGCCGACCTCACGATTTCCCGGCTGGACGGCGATACGTTTCTCGTCGTCACCGGGGCCGCCGCGGCGACACGGGATTTCGTCTGGTTGAAGAAGCATATCGGCGACCGGCGCGCCGTGGCGACGGACGTCACCGCCGGGCTTTCGTCGCTTGGCTTGATGGGACCGAAATCCCGCGACGCGCTTCAGGCCATGTGCGATGAAGATATCTCCGACAACGCCTTGCCGTACCGCAGCACCATGGATATCGAGATCGGCTATGCGCCCGTACGTGCTGTACGTATCAGCTATATGGGCGAACTCGGCTATGAACTCTATGTCTCGACGGAGTTCGCACAGCATGTTTTCGACCGGATGACGGCGGTGGGCGAAGATTTCGACCTGCGGTTGGCCGGATACCACGCCATGGACTCGCTGCGTCAGGAAAAAGGGTTCCGCCATTGGGGGCACGATATCGGTATCGAAGACAATCCCTTTGAAGCCGGCCTTGGGTTTGCGATCGATTGGGGCGCCGACTTCATCGGCCGCGAGGCACTCGAGCCACGCCGCGGCCAACCGATGACCCGACGTCTGGTGCAGTTCCAGCTAAGCGATCCGGAGGCTCGGATTTACCACGACGAGCCAATTTCCCGCGATGGCATTCGCGTCGGCTACACCACATCCGCCTCATACGGTCACGCCCTCGGCGCCAGTGTCGGGATGGGGTATGTCACCTGCGACGATGCCGTGACGAAGGATTGGATCGAAAGTGGCGCGTGGACCATCGAAGTCGCGTCCGAGACCTGCCCGGCCACCGCACAACTCGCCGGCTTCTACGACCCGAAAGGCGCCCGGATGCGCGGTTAAGCGTAAGTTGGCCCTAGCGGCGAACGGCATCTAATCTAGCTGACTAACGTAAGGTCAGCGACGACAGCGAAGGAGAACACCATGGTTCAGCCAACGGACGACGTATTTATCGGCTTGCCGCAACCGGACAAGTTCGAGACCGTGCTGACGGGCCAATATTTCGAAGCGATGGACAATTTCGTCCGCACCTTCGCCTTTCGCCCGGACGACACCTTCGTTTTCCTGGCGGACCGGAAGCTCGACCCGCGTGTCATCCACGCTATTTGCGGTCTGGCGCGCTCGCGCGGCATAAAGCCGACCGTCATCGTCGCGGACAATAGCCAGGCGACCGAAGTGCCGGAAGAGCTGCGTCCGCTCGTCGAAACAGCCACTTTCGTCGTCTCCAGCTGGTTCTGTTCGATTATCGACCCGTTTTGCATCCGTATGCGCAACGAGAAAGGACAGCGCTGGGTCAAGATCACCTATTTCCGCGATCTCGACCTCTTGAAGACGCAGCAGGCTCGGTTCCCCATCGATATCGTCGGCGAGATCATTCGTCAGACGGCGGATATGTTCCCGAAGGGTCAGGATTTCGATCTGAAGTTCGGCGACAAGCGCGGCACGGACCTGACCATCAAATACACCGCCGAAATGCGGGAAAACCTTCTCGGTTCCAACCGCTGGCGCGGACAAATGGCGGCCGACGAGCCCGGCTGCTACGTGCATTATCTGCCGTGCCACGGCCCGAACGTCTACGACCGGACCTCGGTCAATAACGACGATTCGGTCGAAGTGGATACGAACGGCGTCGTCGTGCCGTATTGGGCGGTCGGTTTCGAGAAACCCTTCGAGAACCCGCCACAAGTTGTCTTCAAAGACGACCGCATCGTCGAGGTCAACGGCGATTCGGAAGAAGCGGTCATCCTGCGGGATATGCTGGTCGGCGGTCAGCTGATTGAGCTCGGCTGCGGTTTCAATCCGAAAGCGCCCCGCCACACGGTGTATCCGGCGGGCTCCAACTCGATCGGCGCCTTGCATTTCGGCATCGACCTCGCCAAACCGAACGACTATATCCGCCGCATGATGCCGGAATGGGAAGAGCCGCCCGTCCACATGGATCTGATCTCGTTCGATTCGACGGTGACGGCGGGCAACACGACCTTGATCGACGAGGGCTTTTTGAAGGCCCTCGATGCACCGAGTGTCGTCGAAATGGCGTCGCAATTCGGCGATCCGGTCGACCTGCTGCAGAACTGGCCGGATTAAGGTTTCGCCCGACTATCCGCGTGCGGCCGTGCGATGCAGCGCCACACCGCCCATCACAAGTGCGATTCCGACGAGGTCGGAGGCAGACGGTATTTGATCCAGAACCACCGCCCCAATCACAGTTGCGGTCGCCGGCAATAAGGCAAGCATCATGGCAAAACTGGCAAGCGGCAGCCGTGCCATTGCCAATTGGTCGCAAATATAGGGAATAACCGACGAGCAAATCCCGACGCCAATCCCCGCCAACAACAAAGCCGGTACAGCGGATGCCGCGAATGCCTGCGCAAAACCGATCGGCAACACGATCACGAACGCAATCGCCATTGCCGCTCCCAGGCGCCCGATACCTTGCCCGGCCCCAGCCGCCGCAGCGCGGTGACCAAGCATTATATAAAGCACGAACAAGGCGCCGTTCAGAAACGCCCAGGCCAGGCCGACAAGGTCCGACGACCAACGGATATCGATCAACACCAGCACGCCAAGTACCGTCAAGAGGAGTGCAATCGCGTTGCGCCAGGTGCGCAGCCCGACCAATGCCAGACCAACGGTCCCGACAAACTCTATCGCCGCGACAAGGCTGAGCGGCAGCCGGTCGAGCGCCAGATAGAAGGAACAGTTCATGACGGCGAGACAAACGCCGAGCGCAATCAAGAGACGCCGTTCCGGCCAGCCTGCGCGCCGCCAAATCCGATCCGGTCGCGTAACCGGCGCAAAGATGAGTGCGGCTGTCGCGATCCGGAACCATGCCACCCCGAGAACGCCTACCGCCGGAAAGAGCAATACGGCAAAGGAAGGCCCTAGGTAGTGAAAGACCGCACTGCCGATAAACCAAGTATGTGGCGGTATACGGATGAAGAGACTGCGAGCGATGCTATTCATCGCCAGAATGTAAGCGAGATTCCCACTACCCTTGAATGCATATTCATAGGTCTTTTTCGGGATATTCAAACGAATCGTTTAAAATATTAAATAATTTCCTTATTATCGTTTGCATGGACGATATTGATAAACAGATCGTAAACTTGCTTACCCTGAACGGCCGGACGTCAAACGCAGAACTGGCCCGCAAGACCGGACTATCGGCCCCGAGCGTCGCCGAGCGCATCCGCCGCCTTGAGGATATCGGTGTCGTGGCCGGATTCTCCTTAAAGGTCGAGCCGAAGGCCCTAGGTTTCCCGCTGGCTGCTTATATCCGCATTCGGCCGATGCCGGGAAATCACCAAAAAATCGCGGCACTGATGACAACACTCGACCCGGTTGTCGAATGCCATCGCGTGACGGGCGATGATTGCTTTATCGCCACGGCTCATTTGCGCTCGATTGAGGAACTCGAAGCGGTCATCGACGAGATAATTCCCTTCGCGACGACGAATACATCGATCCTACAATCGACACCGGTTCCGCGCCGTACCCGTCTGCTCGCCTAATCCGTGCCGCGCCGGCCCCATTCAAGCAGTGCAGCGGCAGCCACGGCCAAACACGTCAAAATCGCAAAGACAGCGTCGTAATTGCCGCCCGTGAGGTCCAGGGCGGCGCTGCAGACGAGCGGTGTCACGAAAACACCCGCATACATAAAGACCTGGGCACCGCCGGTCACATCGGCGGTCTTTCCTTCGGGCGCCAAGCGCGCGAGCTCCGCGAAGAGCAAGCCGACCCAGCCGTTGCCTGTGCATCCCGCGAACGCAATGACCGTGAACATGGCCCACAGGGACCACTCGGTCGAAAAGCTCGCCATCGCGATCAGCGAGACCGCCATGCCGCAGGCGGAGAACACCAAGAGGGCGGCAGACGAGATCCGTCGCTCCGCAAACCACCCAAAGACCAAGCGGGCCGCGACACCGCTCGCGTGAAACAAAGAAAACGCCAGTCCGGCCTGCGCCACGGACATCACACCGATCTGCCAAAGATAGACAACAAGGAACGCAATAAGCGCGACCTGACTGCCCGCGAACAACATGCAGGCCATCGACGTCGCAGCGATCCGCCGGGTCGCGAGCGACAGACGTAACGACTCGAACGCGCCGCCGGCCTGCGACGGGTCCGGTTTGTTGACCGTTGTCTCCGTGTCGCTGTCGAGCCCGCAAAATCGTATCGCCAGCGGGAACAGAACCGCCGCGACGGGAATGATCAGAAATGCGTTTTGCCAGCCCCAAATCAGAACCAGCGGCGGAAACAAAATACCCGCGAGCGCCCCGCCGCCCGGCGTGGCGCACTGCTTGACCGAGAAAATAAAAGCCGCCCAACCGGGCGGCGAAATGCGCGCAAGGACATGACTGCCGACGGGGTTCATTGGACCTGTCGCCAAGCCGAGCAGCGCTGCCGAAAGAAACGCGAGAAGCGGTGTCGCCCCCATCAAAGCAAACGCACCCAGCGCAATGGCAGCCATCATCAGGCGATAGGCGCCAGCGGCACCCCACGCCGCGATCATTCTCCCAGACAAAACGCCCGACAGGCTCGCCGTCGCGTAAATTGTCGCAAAGAGATAGCCAACCCACTCCGGTCGGATGCCAATATCGCCCGCTGCATCCGGGACGACGACCGTAATGCCGTAGGACGACATGACGATCGCGCTTTGCATCAGGGTGATGGCAATAAGCGGCGTGAGGACACGCCGGTCTAATAGATCATGCATTTGACTTATCTGGGTCAATGAAACCGCTTATAAACGGCTCGTCATGACGTTCTATGCAGAAGATTTAGCCTATTGTCATCATGTCGGGTTCGCGGATTCCCGGCTACCGCCTGCGGTTCTCGCGCTGCTGCGTGAATTCGGGATCGGAGGTGGTACCGTGCTCGACCTCGGCTGCAACGGCGGACATCTTTTGGCGGCTTTGACGACGGCGGGTTTCAAAGCGATCGGTGTCGACGTCTCCGCACCAGCATTGGCACTCGCGGCGGAAACCGCGCCGCAGGCGGAACTACACTGCGCGGATATCGGCGACTTTACGTTTCCATCTGCGCACGCGGTAACGGCGCTCGGCGAGGTTATGTTTTATCTAACGAAAGACGGGCGCCATGCGTTGAAGAACAACATCGTCCTCGAACGGATCTATCGCGCGCTGGCACCGGGCGGGATGTTTTTGTTCGACATCGTGGCCCGCGACCCCGCAAACCGGTTTCAATACCGAAATCGCCGTGCCGAACACGATTGGCGTATCGACCACGGCGTGCACGAAAACCGCGACGGGACACGGCTTCATCGGGATATTGCCATCGATCGCCAGGTCAGCGGCCGATGGCGGCGGTCCCGCGAGACCCATCGATTGTACCTGCATGACCCTGACAAGATCGCCCAACGGCTGCAGCAATGCGGATTCTCGGTCGACATGGCGGATAGGATTGGGCCCGTCGAGACCC
The DNA here is from genome assembly GCA_002716125.1 of Rhodospirillaceae bacterium. Classification (GTDB taxonomy): domain Bacteria; phylum Pseudomonadota; class Alphaproteobacteria; order UBA8366; family UBA8366; genus UBA6544. Next base: position 41,036 of record PAZH01000009.1, on the reverse strand, counting down.
TTCCGCGACGCGTGGCCTTTATCTGCCGGAAAGCGGCGTGTTAAAACATTGCCAACATCGAATTCGGATTAGAGGGAGTTGCCGAGTATGCGTTATCTACACACGATGGTACGGGTCAAAAACCTGGATGAGTCGCTCGACTTCTATTGCAACAAGCTCGGCATGGTCGAAACCCGCCGGACGGAAAGCGAGAAGGGCCGCTATACGAACCTGTTCCTGGCCGCATCCGAGGACAAAGCCAACGCGGAAGCCTCGAAAGCGCCGGTTCTTGAACTGACGTACAACTGGGACCCAGAAGATTACACAGGCGGGCGCAATTTCGGCCACCTGGCTTTCGAAGTCGACGATATCTACCAACTTTGCGCCGCCCTCCAAGCCTCTGGCGTCACCATCAACCGGCCGCCGCGCGACGGCTATATGGCCTTCATTCGCTCGCCCGACGGCATCTCGATCGAATTGCTGCAGAAAGGCGGCGCGAAGGAAGCTGCCGAGCCGTGGCAATCGATGGAGAACACCGGCAGCTGGTAGGCCGCGTTAAATCCACCGCCGTACCCGCGTTTTGTAAGCGCGGTATTCGTCGCCGAAGGTCGTCTCCAGGACGGCCTCTTCGGGACGAATGAAGCATCTGTCGATAATCAGCACGAAGACCGGCACGACGATAAACGGGGCTGCTGTACCCATAAGCAGCCCGAGGCCGATCAACGCCGCCGTCATGCCGCAATAGATCGGATTTCGCGAGTAGCGGAACGGGCCTTCCGTGACCAGCGCGCTGGACTCGCGAAACGGTAATATGGTCGTGCCACGTCGCTTGAAGATGATATCCACAAAGACCGCGACGGCGAGCCCACCGCCGATCAAGAACCATCCCACCCAGCCGATATCCGCCGGCACAATGCGCGCCGCCCCCTCAATTTGGTCGAGCCCCACCATCGATAATATCGATACGATTAACCAAAAGGGTGGAATGAAGGGCGGACGTAAATAATCTTTCATCGGTGCCATCTGTAAAAATCTATCAAAACACTCAAAATCCACGAATTTTTCCGTCTCAAATGAATCGCTCGAATCGCGCTCTTTCCCCTTCAAAGACGCGCTGAACGTGTTAAGCTTAATATTGAAAACTACGAAGTGCGATAGTCGGTTCATCAGTCGTCACGTTTGTTGAAGTCTGACGTCCGACAAAACAACGCCGGAAGGGGCTCTTTTTTCTGAGGCCACGAAAGGCTCAAGGGGAAAGGCACCATCCGTCGACGAGGATGGACCGAACTAAGGGAGGAAATCCAATATGTCGAAAGACGACAAGAAACAATCGATACAGCCGACACGCCGGGAGTTCTTGGCGACGTCGGGTGCGGTCGCGGGGGCAGCGGCACTGGGTATGGACCCCGGCATCGCGAATGCGGCCAAACGTCATCCAAAGAGAGGCGGGACCGTCCGCTTCGCCACGCGTTCCGACGCCCGCGGCCTCGATCCGCATCGGAATATTCTGTACTACGTTTCGTCACCGCTTGCGGCGACCACGGCTGGCCTTCTCGACTTTGACGAGAACATGAACCTCAAGCCAGGTTTGGCCGAGTCTTACGATATCTCGAAAGACCTGAAGACTTATACCTTCAAGCTTCGCAAGGGTGCCGAGTATCACAACGGCCAGACGATCGACGCTGATTCGATCAAATGGAATATCGAACGGATCAAGGACCCGAAAATCGGTCATGCGTTTACCCGTTCGGCCATTACCGACGTCGAGCGCGTTACGGTCGACGACAAGTACACGGTTCAGATTCATTTGAAGAACCCAAGCGCGATCTTCGCGGCGAACGTCATGTACTATCCGATCAACATGATGGCACCGGGTGGCGCGGATACGGCCGACACCAATCCGCAAGGTTGCGGTCCGTTCAAGTTCAAGAGCTGGAAGCGTTTTGATACGACCGAAATGGTTCGTTTCGAGAACTTCTGGGAAACAGATGCGGACGGCAACGCTCTGCCGTATCTCGACGGCGTCATCGGTAAGCCGAAGAAAGAAGACCGCGTCCGTCTCACCGCGCTCCGCACCGGCGAAGTCGATCTGATCGACAACATGGCCTATGCGGACATGGGTGACTTCAAGAAGAACTACTCGAATGACTTCAATACGTGGGAAGTCAGCCAAGTCGGCACCGGGTATGTTTCCTTCAACTTGAAGAACGGTCCCTTCTCGCCGAAGGACAACCCGAACGCCCATATGCTGCGTCTCGCAGCGGCACACGCCATTGACCATGAAGGTATCCATCAGGCGATCTTCCACGGTCAGGGCTCGATCGCGGAAAGCTTCTATTACAAGAGCAGCCCGTGGCATTCATCGAACGTCAAGCCGTGGCCGGAATACGATCCGGACAAGGCGAAGTCCCTGCTCAAGAAAGCAGGCGGCAGCGACGTCAAAATCCTTCTGGTGGCACGCGATGCTTATCCGTACATGCACCAGACTGGCGAAATCGTGCACTCCATGCTGCAAGAAGCCGGCTTCAACATCAGCTTCGAGATTCACCCGAATCCGGTGCTGCGTGCGAAGTACAAGAAGGGCGACTTCAACATGGATTCCTCCGCAAACAGCTACCGGATGGATCCAGACGCTTGGTACGCACGTGCCTTCCATTCTCAATCGCCGACCAACAAGACCCGGTACGGCTACGAGAACGAGAAGGTCGACCAACTCATCACGGCGGCGAAGGTCGAGCTCGACAACGACAAGCGCCGTCAGATGTATGCGGACATCGACAGCATCATCAACACGGATGTGCCGTTGATTTACACGCACTACATTCCGCTTCTGGAAGCCGGCACGAAGAAACTCAAAGGCTACAAGCCGGCCTTCCCGGGTCCGTTCCAGTATACGCAGGGTGGCCTGCGTACATCCTGGATCGACACCACGACCTAGGGATCCAAGCCTTTCTATCGACCGCCGCGGTATTTTACCGCGGCGGTTTGATAGAACTCCGAGAAAAGTTACAGGCACAGGGGGGAGCCCAAGGTAATGCTCGCATACCTTATCCGCCGTATTCTCTATCTGATACCGGTTCTGTTCGTGCTGACCCTTGTGGTGTTCACGTTCGTGCAGCTGCTGCCGGGCGATATCATCGATACGATGATCGGCGAGGAAGACGTCGAGGACCCGGAAGTTCGCGCGGCCCTTGAGAAAGAATTCGGTCTCGACCAACCGGTTTACGTCCAATACGGCAAATGGCTTGGGAAAGCCGTCCAGTTCGAGTTCGGCAAGTCGCTGATCACGCGACGGCCCGTTACCCAGGAACTCTTGGAGGGCATACCGGCGACGGTCTATCTCGCGGTCGTCGGCATTGGCTTGTCGATGTTGATCGCGATCCCTCTCGGTACGCTTGCGGCCGTGCGACGAAACACGCCAACGGATTACGCCGCGCAGGTGAGTTCGTTGGCCGGCATTTCAATTCCGGAATTCTGGTTCGCCATTATGTGCGTCCTGGTCTTCTCGCTCTACCTCGGCTGGTTGCCGTCATCCGGCTACATCAGTCCATTCGTAGATTTCAAACAAAGCCTTATCTTCCTGATCCTCCCGGCCATCGCCGTCGGATTCAGGCAGGCGGCGTTCACGACCCGTCTTACACGGTCCAGCATGCTCGACGAGATGAATAAGGAGTATGTGGACACCGGACGTTCTCTCGGGTTCAGCGAGAATAAAGTCATTTATAAGTACACGCTTCGCAATGCGATGATTCCAACCATCACCATCAGCGGCCTGCAATTGGCCAATCTGCTGGGCGGAACGGTGGTCTTGGAATCGATTTTCGCCTGGCCCGGTATCGGCCGCGCGATCTTCGAAGCGATCATCCAACGCGATTACCCGCTGATCCAAGCGGGTGTCCTGGTTTTGGGTATCATCGTCGTGATCATCAATCTCTGTGTTGATATGACGTACCGTTACCTGAACCCGCGCGTCGAGCTGAGTTAGGAGACAAGCCATGGCAAACACAGATATTGGCCACGGTGGCAGGGAAGCCGTCGATATTCATCCGCCGACAATGGCGGAGCGGTTGGCGTTGGTACGGCAATGGTTCAGCAACGCGTGGTACGAGCTGCGGAAGAGTAAGACGGCCCTCGCCGGGTTTCTTATGTTATCGGTCTTGGGCGTTTTCCTGATCCTAACCCCGTGGATCACGACCTGGGATCCGGTGAAGCAGGACTATCGTGCGCGTTTGGCACCGCCAAGCGCTGAGCACATCCTCGGTACGGACCGGCTCGGGCGTGACATCTATTCACGATTGCTGTGGGGCGGCCGCCGCCTGGTGACGATCAGCCTCCTGGCCGTGGCGTTCGGCCTGATGATCGGTATCCCGTACGGCGTTCTCTCGGGCTATTTCGGCGGATGGACGGATACGGTCGGGATGCGCGTCGTGGATGGCTTGCTCGCGTTTCCCGGACTCTTATTGTATCTGCTGATCGTGACCTTGGCGCGAGAATGGAAGCTCGAGGGGATATATAACGACCTCATACTCGTATTTGCGCTTGGATTCGCCTTCTTCCCAGAAGTGGCGCGTCTCGCGCGCGGCTCCGTGTTGAGCGAAAAGAAAAGAGAGTATGTGGAAGCCTCTTTGGTCATGGGCGAAAAGGACAGTTATATCGCCCTGCGCCAAATTCTACCGAATATCGTTTCGCCGTTGATCGTCAATGCGACGGTTCGTTTGGGATTTGTCATCCTGATCATCGCCGCCCTGTCGTTCCTCGGCCTCGGCTCACCGCCGCCGACCCCAGATTGGGGTGCGGACTTGGCGGCGGCCCGCGACTACATGGAAAAAGCGCCCATGATCGCGGTCTGGCCGGGTCTGGCGATCTGCTACACGGTTTTGGCCTTCAACCTCTTCGGCGACGGATTGCGGGATATCCTCGATCCGCGGCTGGCAGAGCGGTAGAAGCTCAAAACATCACACCAAAGAAAAGCCCGTCACAATGTGACGGGCTTTTTTCTTCGCCCCATATTCGGCTACAGTGACATGCAGAGGGGTAGGACTTGACCGTAGGGCGACAAAGAGGAACGCCATCTATGTTGGGACGAACCTTCGGCCTCGTTGCCCTCATTGTCTCATTCGCCATAGCGCCCCCAAGTTATGCCGAACCCAAAAGAGAGTTTCGAATCGGGACCGGCGGCGTCGGCAGAACCTATTACCCGATCGGCCAAATCGTCGCCGGAATCCTAAACCTCTCCCCGGACGTCAGAGCGCAAGCGGTGACATCGCCGGGCTCGATCGAGAATGTCGAAGCGGTGTCGGCCGGCTGGATGGAATCCGCCTTCGTCCAATCGGATATCGCGTATTGGGCCTACACCGGGCGCGGGATATTCGAAGGAAAGGGAAAACCTCACACGAGAATTCGCGCCTTGGCGAGCCTTTATCCCGAAAGCATCCATCTCATCGTGCGTCGCACCGCTCGAATACAGACGCTCGCCGACCTGAAAGGCAAACGCGTCGCCCTCGGTGACGAGGCATCCGGAACATTGGTCGACACGCGGATTGTATTGAACGCCGCCGGGCTGAATGAAAAACGCGATATACAGGCGCATTACCTTTCACCAGAGGATGCCTCTGCCGCGATTATCGTCAACGATATCGATGCCTATTTCGCCGTGGCCGGGTTTCCGGCGGCAAATGTCAGCCGCGCCCTTAATCGCGGCTTCAATGCCCATGTTTTAGCGCTTACGGGGCCGGGCATTCTGTCCGTCATCGACGCGCACAAGTTCCTTAGTCGCGGCGTCATCCCCGCGGGCGTTTATCAGAACCGCTATCCGATTCCGACGATCAACGTGAGCGCGCTTATGGTCGTATCGGAAGAAGCCGATCCAGAATTCGTCTATCAATTGGCAAAAGCATTGTGGCGTCCGGACTCGCTGCGGAAGCTCGCCACGGGCCACCCGAAAGGGGAATTGATCACCATCGACACCGCCCTCGACGGGATCGGCACTCCCCTACACAAAGGTGCGGAAATTTTCTACCGCGAAGCCGGGCTGATAAAAGAGTAAGCCTCGCCGCCGCGGGACGGCGTCAGACGTTATGACAGGCGACGAAGCGGCCGGCGCCCTTGTCTTGGAGGACCGGCGTTTCCTGCGAGCAGATCGGTGTTTCGATCGGGCAGCGCGAGCACAGCCGGCATCCGGGCGGCGGGTCGATCGGCGTCGAGACTTCACCCTTCAAGGTCAGCTTCGGTGGCGCTTTCGTCGGATCCGCTTCCGGCACGGCGGCCAGCAGCGCCTTGGTATACGGGTGAATCGGTTCGCTGAAGAGTTCCGCTGCCGTCCCCGTCTCGACGATCTTGCCGACATACATCACCGCAACCCGGTCGCTGATATGCCGGATGACGCTGAGGTCGTGCGCGATGAACAGGTAGGTGAGATCGAACTGTTCTTGCAGATCCCGGAAGAGGTTCAAGATCTGCGCCTGGATCGACACGTCCAAAGCGGAAACCGGCTCGTCGCCGATCACCAATTCCGGATTGACCGAAAGCGCCCGCGCGATCGCGATGCGTTGGCGCTGACCGCCGGAAAATTCATGCGGATAGCGGTCGATATGCTCAATCCCGAGACCGACATAACCGAGGAGCTCCAGCACACGCTCGCGCTTTTCCTTCCAATTGTCGGCCAATCCGTGAATTTCCAACGGACGGCTCAACATCTGCATAATCGTCTTACGCGGATTGAGCGAGCTGTAAGGATCCTGGAAGACCAGTTGAATTTCCTTACGGACGTCCTGCATCTTATCCCGATTGAAGGCGAGCAGGTCCTCGCCTTTGAGCGAGACCTCGCCGGAGGTCGGCTCGATCAAGCGCGTGATCAAACGCGCCGTCGTGGATTTGCCGCAACCTGATTCCCCCACGAGGCCCAAGACTTCGCCTTTATGAATGTGGAAATCGATGCCGTCGACGGCCTTGAGCGTTTGGGCCTTCTCACCCGCCAGCTTCGAATAAACGTCCGCTTTCAGCATGAAGTGCTTCGTGAGGCCATTGACCTCAAGCAGCATGTCGTCGTTGTTCACTGCAGCTTCTGACATGGCTCAACTCTGATCGTGGAGGTGGCAGGCGGCGAAGTGGCCGGGTGCCACTTCCTTCATTTTTGGAATCTCCTGTCGGCAGATATCCATCGCGTGCTCGCACCGCGGATTGAATTTGCAGCCTTTCGGGGGGTCCATCATGTTGCAGACCAAACCCTTAATCGGCGTGAGGTATTTCGATTGCGTATCGAGGCGCGGAATGGAATTCAACAATCCGACCGTATACGGGTGCTGCGGGTTCTTGAAAATTTCATCCTTCTTGCCGAGCTCGACCAGATGCGACGCGTACATCACGCCAATCGAATCGCAAGCGTGCGCCACGACACCAAGATTGTGCGTGATAAAAATCAACGACATCTCGAACCGCTCGATCATGCTTTCGATGAGCTCAAGGATCGTCGCCTGGATCGTCACATCGAGCGCCGTCGTCGGCTCGTCCGCGATCAGAAAGTTCGGATCGCAACTCAACGCCATCGCCAACATGACGCGCTGACGCATCCCACCGGAGAATTCGTGAACGTAGCTGTCGACGCGTTGCTCGGGTGACGGGATACCGACCAGCGACATCAGTTCGATACAGCGTTCACGCGCGGATTTCGCATCCATTCCAAGATTGGTACGCAGCGCATCGGTGATCTGTGCCCCGACGCTGAAAACCGGGTTCAGCGCACTCATCGGCTCTTGGAACACCATCGCGATGTTCGTCCCGCGGAGCTCGCGCATCTCGGCATCGGACATGCTGTAGACGTCCCGGCCTTCATATTTGACCGCGCCTTTTACCAACTCGCCCGGCGGCATCGGAACCAGCCGCATTATCGAGCGGGCCGTCACCGTTTTTCCGGATCCAGATTCGCCAACGAGACCGAAGGTTTCGCCCCGGTCAATCGAAAACGAGACCCCGTCAACAGCGCGCAGCGCCCCTCGTTTCAGCTGAAATTCGATGGTGAGGTCTTCGACCTCCAAGATCGGCTCGGCCATTTTCCCCCCGGTGCCCCGTTTATCGGCGCGTCCCCGTTATTCAACCTCAAGCATGCAGAACTGAGCCGCTTGATACCAGAAGAAAATTAGCCCAAGCCGTTGCCAGGGCAATGTTTTAGTGCGGCAAAACTAAACGCGTTTTTCGTATTTTTGACTGACGTAATCTTCGACGATCTGCTGGAATTGCTCGGCCAGGCCCTCGCCGCGCAAGGTCATCCGTTTTTCGCCGTCGATGAAGACGGGCGCCGTCGGCGCCTCGCCGGTGCCGGGCAAGCTGATACCGATATCCGCATGTTTCGATTCACCGGGTCCGTTGACGATACAGCCCATCACGGCAAGCTGCATTTCTTCGACGCCGACATAGTTCTCGCGCCATTCCGGCATGCGTTCGCGAACATAGCCTTGAATTTTCCCGGCCAAATCCTGGAAGACCGTGCTCGTGGTTCGACCGCAGCCGGGACATGAGGTGACCAGCGGCATAAAGGCCCGGAATCCCATGGTTTGCAGAATTTGCTGCGCGACGAGGACTTCTTCCGTGCGATCGCCGCCCGGCTCCGGTGTCAGGGAAATTCGAATGGTATCGCCGATCCCTTGTTGCAAGAGGACCGCCAGCGCCGCCGTCGACGCGACAATCCCTTTCGAGCCCATGCCCGCTTCGGTCAGACCCAGATGCAATGCATAATCGCCACGCTTTGCCATCTCCGTATAAACGGAGATGAGCGACTGCACCTCGCTCACCTTGCACGACAAAATGATCTTATCGGCACTCATGCCGAGCTCTTCCGCCCGCTTCGCGTTCTCAATGGCGGAGACGACCAGCGCTTCATGCATCACGTCCGCGGCAGCGGCCGGATTCTCGAGTTTACCGTTCTCGTCCATCATATGGGCGAGCAGCTCCTGATCGAGGCTGCCCCAGTTGACGCCGATGCGAACCGGGCGGTCGTATTCGAGGGCGGTTTCGATCATCGAAGAGAATTGTGTGTCCCGCTTCTCCCGAAAGCCAACGTTGCCGGGATTGATCCGGTACTTCGCGAGCGCTTCCGCACACGCCGGATACTTCGTGAGCAGTTTATGGCCGATATAGTGGAAATCGCCCACGATCGGCACCTCGACACCGCGTGCCAACAGCTTTTCCTTGATATAGGGCACCGCTTGGGCCGCTTCTTCCCGATCGACCGTGATCCGGACGATTTCCGAACCGGCCCGGTGCAAGGCTTCGACCTGTGCGACCGTTCCGTCGACATCCGCCGTATCCGTATTGGTCATCGACTGCACGACAATTGGCACATCGCCGCCGACGGTCACCGTGCCGACCTTCACCGGGATACTTTTGCGCCGTTCTATGGAATGACTGACGAGACCCGTCATGGCGTCGCCCCTTTATACGCTGTGTCCTGGGCTACTAGGTGGCGTGGAGGGCCCCCATTGTCAAACATTGTCGCGTGAATTTTTAGAGACGATAGGCCTTATCGCCGCCCCACGTTCCGCACTTACATAATCCTCCGCCAGCCACGCTTGCGGTGCGGGGCATGCGGTTCGTCCATCGGAATATACGTAATCGGCGGCGTGTGCTTCTTGAAAAGCTTTCGCGTCTCCGGCTCTAGCTTCCGAAACACCTGTGGCGACATCGCAAAACCGTGCGATTCCATGACCGCCGCGATATTCACCGCATGACCGAATATGTTCCAACTCTCGCCGACTTTGCCATACGCAACCGGCCCGATATGGAGTTTGACGATCGCCTCGCTTCGGACGCCCCGTTCCGCGAGCCAAGCGTCACCTTCGTTTTTGAGGCGGAAGAACCCCCGCACGCCCTGATCCGCCGCTTCCGCCGGATACATCGCAAGGCCCGCGTCCCCGATTGTCTTGATCAACGTCCCGCCGGTTTCTTCCAAGATATCGCCGGTCAATTGAAAATAGCCGTCCAATAGGTCGATGAGTTCCAAAGAATCCAACGACTCGGCAATCTGCATAAATCCCGTGAGATCGAAAAAGCCGACGAGGACGTCGATCTTCGTCGGCTCCGTAATGTGCTCAAACAGCGCCATCGCGCGCTCCTTTCGTCGTTTCCGCGTTGTCAGACGGCCCCTATGTCCGTCAGTTTTCGAAAGGATTCGCCAGCCCGTATTCTCCGGCAGTTCGGAAACTATGCGCCGCTTCCAATTTGCGGTCAACCTCACTGGTGTCCGCCCACCCCTCCCACTAAGCTGCCCGGACAACAGGCGACACGGCAGCGCTATGGGGCGTTTCAATCGGTCGCGATCAGACATCGGGATTTCATTATGACAATCGACCCTACCGTCGAGCGCGAAGCGATTGCCGTCGTCGATCGGTATTACGCGGCCCTCAACGCGAACGATGAAGACGGTGTACGCGATGCGTTTCACTTTCCGCATATTCGGATCGGCAAAGCCGGCGACGTTAAGACGCTGCCGGAACCCGCCGATTTTCAGTTCGAGAGCTTCCTCTCGCAGATGAAGCAAGACGGCTGGCACCACAGCGCATGGGATCGGACCGAAGTCGTCTTTACCACACCTTCAAAGGCGCACATCGCGGTCAACTTCACCCGTTATCGCGCGGACGACTCCGTGATCGGACAATATTTCTCGCTCTATATCATCACCGAACACAAGGGCCGATGGGCCATTCAATGCGGTTCGGGGGATGGCGGCTAAGTCTTTCGCCGCAGGAGGCGGCCATCGACCGCAATCAATCCCAACGAGATCAGACCCATGCCCCAAAACGCGTCGCTGGTGAAGACCTCGCCGAGAAAAGCAACGCCGAGGAAACCCGCACTGACCGGGATCAACAACGTCACCAAGAGGAGATTGGTCGCACCGGCGCTGTTCAAAATCCGAAAATAGAGAAGATAGGCGAGCGCCGTGCTCACGGTACCCAGTCCGAAAATACCGGCGAGTGCCGTCAGATCGGTCATGCCGGCGAACGTGTCTCCCAGAACGAACGCAAGCGGTAACGACATAATCGTCGCCCCCAACAACATACCGGCGGCCGACGCCGCCGGATCATAATGCACCATGCGCTTTCCAAAGATACCGGCAAACGCGTATGACACCGTTGCCGCGACGATGGCCAATTGGCCGAGCATTGGCCCGTCCAACCCGCTCAGCGCTTCCGGCCCGATCAAGAATGCGACGCCGCCAAACCCGACAGCAACGCCACCCCCTTTGGACCACGTCATCTTTTCGTCCGTCGTTAAATAATGGGCCAGCAGGACCGTAAAGAGAGGTGTCGCAGCGTTAAATATCGATGCTAAACCGCTATCGATCTGCGTTTGACCCCAAACGATGAGGGTGAACGGAATGAGGTTATTCAGCGCTCCCATTATAAGAAACGCCCGCCAGTCCGCGATTTTCGACGGTAACGACAGGCCACGGAGCTTCAGGTATCCCCACAGGAGAAAGCCCGCGATACCAACGCGCCAAAGAACGGCACTGAACGGATCGAAACCGACAATCGCCAGTTCGTTAAAGAAAAACGAGCCGCCCCATAAAATGGAAAGCGCGATTAAAAGGAGCCATTCAACAAGGCCCATGGGTTTGGCGGTCTTCATCGGCACAGCTTCGATATTGCGAGAATGTGCGTTCTATAAGCCTCTGCGGCGGCGTTCCACCCGCTTCTTGCGATGCATCGGCCTAAACCGAACCAATCGCAAAACCAAGCTCACTGTGCATGACGGCGGCCAATATCGTCGAAACCACGATCGCGGCCAACGACAAAGCGCCCACCATCGATTGGCCGCGGGCCGTAATGTCTCCCGAACGGACGGCCCATATTCCGGCTAAGTGTAGAATTAAGACCCCAGTGACGATCGGCCATGCCGGCGATATCGACTGCACCACCGCGATTTCAGGAATGGCTATACCGCCAACACCGCCTAAAACGGTCGCGAGGACAACGACCGTTTGCGGCGTTTCGCGGCGCATCGCAATACGTGCCGACATCGCGATCAATAAAACCGGGAAGAACAGCAAGCCTATCATCGGCCCGACGAGATCGGCATGCACCGCAACAAAGGACGGCCTGAAAACCGGCATCGCGTACAAAATTGCAAGAACGATCGTAAGCGCGAGACCGGCCAGTAATGAAACACCCGCTGTGCGACGGGCCGCCAGACGGACATCTGCGGCGTAAGCCTTTCCCGCGAGATAGCAACCGGATGCGATCGCGATCAACGAAATAACGCCAATCGCGCTCCATACCGGCGCGGATGGATGGATCGCATCGACAATCCGTGCGAGGGCGGCGATAAACAACCCGCCGGCCAAACCGACCATGGCGCAGAAAATGCCGTCTCTGAGCATGAGAAACCTTATCGCACGCGTTCAACGAAGATAAAATTTGGTGCAATTCGCCGGGCCTGCAAGCTATTTTCTGACCGGCAAACGAGCCATTGACAGGATAGGCTCGGACGCCTATTGTCCCGCGCCGTTAGACAAGCGCCAAGTGGCGGAGAGATATCATGCGAGTAGCAAGTTCTTTAAAGACTTTGAAAAAGCGCCATAAAGAGTGCCGTGTGGTGCGCCGGAAAGGCCGTGTCTACGTGATCAACAAGCGCAACCCGCGCTTCAAGGCGCGTCAAGGCTAGTTACGTCCGGATACGAAGTCTGAAGCCGCGCTGAATAGCGCGGTTTTTTATTGGCCGCGGGCCGACGGCCCTAATTTGCCGACATCTTATGGCCTGACGGAAACACGAAGTGGATCAGCTCATATTGCTGAACGTCACCCGGGTTCGTACCCTTTAGCGTGTGCTGCACGTCTGCACCGTCCCATCGCCGAACAAGTTTCAAGATCAACCCGCTGTCGGGCGCGTACCAGAGCGTTTGCTCGAATTTACGCCCTCTATCACTCGATCCTTCCGTCGAAATTACCACAGCTCGAAAGACATTGCCGGCGACACGGATGTCTTCGCCGCGAAGCACCCGGCTGCGGATCTTCCATGTGTCGAACGTCGCGCCCGACCATTCGCTGCTGTCGTAAATTTCCTGCAGACCGAATTCTGTCCGTGCGTCTTCCCGCAACGGCCACAAGGAATCCATTTTCTGCTCTTCGCCCGCTTCCAATTCAATGCGCGGGTTTTGGACGGTGTCGAATTCCGCCGGGTTGGGATGAGTGGAGAATATCCCCTCGCCGAGAACCGCAACCGCGCCGAAGATCGTTTTAACGTCGTTGCCACGCGTCCGAATGATCGTTCGATAGCCCGTCCCGCCAGTGACCCGGTAAGCCCAGCTTCAGTAATTCAGTTCGGTTCCGACCGGCAATCGAACGAACGGAATCGGTTCGGCAATCTTCCAAGGCCGCGGCGCACCCTCAGACACGCGGCTCGACTGGCGTTCCGTCCGCGACGCGATCTGCTGCCGTTGGTTTTCCAGCTCCGCTCTCGCCCGCGCTGTTTCTTCCCGGAGCCGAGCGCGTTCCGCGGCCAGTTTTTGGCGTTCCCGTCTTAATCGCCGCAATTCTGCGTCTTCCTCATTTGTGGTCGGCGGTCGGAAGCTCGCTATTTTAACTTTCGCCGCTGCGGCGAATTTTCCTTTTGGGAATTGCGCCAAATAGGCCTCATATCCGGATTGGTCGCCGGCGAGCTCGACCAACTTCCAAATGGCGAGCTCGGTATCTTCCGACGGTACGTCTTGGCGATCCAAACGGAAGACACAGTCGCCGCGATCCCAATCGCGATCTCGAAGCTTTCCGTAACGCGGCGTTTGCTTCGACTGGGTGAGATTGGTGATACGGTTGGTCATGTGAAGACCGATTTCGGTTCCCGTCACAAATCCGTCTTTGTTCGAATCGGCGTTCTCTTCACCGTCTAGCGCACGTAAGAAGAGTTGCCGGAACACGCCATCGTCGGACACGGTTTGACCCGCATCTCCGGACGTCAGGAACTGGCGAACTGGAAGTGTCGTTGCGCGCGTAATCGCCGCCGGCGGGAGGGCCCGCGCGCTATCGAAGACGGTTCCGGCAAAGCAAGAATCAAACACGGCAAACGCGTGCTTCGATTCCGCCAGCCGCACGAAGTCACCGAAGCGGCGAAGCGAGACGGATTTCCCCGGCGGCGGCGCATCGACGGGTACCAAATAGCCTTCACCGTTCTCCGTATGACCGTGGCCCGCAAACCAAACGAAGAGGCGCGATTCGGGTTTCTGTCCCTTTAAGACAAAGAATTCTTTGAGCGCTTTCTCCAATGTTGCCGAATCCGTATTCAGCTTCAAGGTTACATTGAAACCGCGTTTTTCGAGCGACTCCGCAACCAACTTTGCGTCCTTGACCGCATTGCGCAAAACGGGCCAGCCCGCGTTGTACCGGTCGATCCCAATCACCAATGCATGTGAATCTTCGTAGAGCTGTACGGAATCGATGACGCCGGCGTTCGATGAATCGGCGCCGCGGATCGGCACTGCAAATCCGCGCGGCGCGGCATTTGTTTCAAGCACAACCGACGACAGCGCCAGAACGGCGCCCGCCCCGCAGACGAGATATCGCATTAAGTCAAAACGCCGCATCTTCCCGCTATGCAAGAAATTAAACGACTTTTAACAAATTTTATGGAGCCTTCAGCGCAGGGTCAACAAGAGTCGCCCAGGCTATTCGATCGCTTTCATCTCGCGCATGCGCGCAATTTCATCGGAAGAGAATCCCGCTTCTTTCAAAATGTCGTCCGTATGCTCGCCCAAATCCGGCGCCATGACGGGTTCGGCTTTGGTTTCGCCATCGACAAAGAGCGGCGTATCGACCACGAGATCGGCGCCGCCCTTCGGGTCACGGTTCTCTCGAAGCGCCCCGCTGGCCCGGAATTGTTGATCCGTCAGGACGTCGTTGATCTGGTGCGTCTCGCCAAACGTGAACCCGCCCGCGTTTAGCGCATTGCGCACCTCATCTGCGGTCAGCTTGCTGAAGGCAACATCCAGTTCGGCGATCAACGCATGCGCGTTCTCCGTCCGCAGCTCGGTCGTCGTAAATCGCGGGTCCTGCGCAATCTCCGGGCAGCCGAGCGCCGCCACGAGTTCGGGGAATCGCGCTTGCCCGGTAATCATGATCAGATGAAACCAGCGGCCATCCTTCGTCTCATAGAAATTGTTGACGGCGCTCAACGCTTTCTCACGGCCCGGGCGATGCGCGACTTCACCGCCAGAGAGAACCGTCTGGATCGAGAGCGCATTCCCCCAAGCGCCGTTCGCCATCAGCGAGGTCGAGACACGTCCGCCCTTCCCGGTCGACATCCGCCGGTAGAGCGCCAGCATGATGGAACCGAACAACGAGACCGCCGTCGGGTGGTCGCCCATTCCCGGCAGCGAGCGGGCCG
Organism: Rhodospirillaceae bacterium; assembly: GCA_002716125.1. Lineage (GTDB taxonomy): Bacteria > Pseudomonadota > Alphaproteobacteria > UBA8366 > UBA8366 > UBA6544. The sequence continues at coordinate 25,691 of PAZH01000009.1, read as the reverse complement.
GCGGGGAGTCAGGTGACGGTTTCACGAGATCCTGCATCCCGGATCGGGCCCAGAGCGCCGTCGAATCGAAGCCGGTCCGGTCGCCCTCCTCGCCCTCTTCGCCATAAGCCGAGACCGAGGCGTAGATGAGACGTTCGTTCAACGGCCCGATGTCTTCATATCGAATACGCAGGCGTTCGCGCGGGCCGAGCGGCATATTGGTGATGAAAACATCCGCCGTCTCGCAAAGGCGGTAGAGGACGGCGCGTCCTTCTTCGGACTTTAAGTCCAGGGCGATGCCCTTTTTATTGCGGTTGTCGACGAACCATTCGTGATGCGCCGGGCTATGACCGTAACCGGGACCGCGCAAACTATAGCGCAGGGGATCGCCCAGTCCGACGGGCTCGACCTTGATCACTTCCGCGCCGAAATCGGCCATCACCGTGCCCGCCGCCGGCGCCGCGATAAAGCTCGCAACGTCGAGGACCCGAATACCGTCCAGAATACCACCGCTCATGGCTACACTCCCGCTCTTCACACGCACCGGGGAATAGGTAACGGCCCGGGGCGGATTGGCAAGCCTCAGGAAATCGCGCCGGCGTCCCTCAATGCCGCGAGCGCCGCATCGTCATAACCGATATCCCGCAAGACCTCTTCCGTATGCTCGCCGAGTTCCGGCGGCATCGCGGGGGCCGCCTTCTCATTGTCTTCGACCCAAATGGGCGAGTCGACCACATAGGCCGCACCCGCCGCCGGGTCGTCAATCGGCCTGATGGCGCGTCCCTCGATCATCTGCGGGTCGGATGGAATATCGTCGACCTTGCGAATATCGCCGTATGTAAATCGATGCTCGTCAAGCAGCGCGACCCAATCCGCATAATCGCGTTCGGCGAAGGCCGCTTCCAAAATCGGTATCAAAGCGCTGCTGTTCTCGATCCACGCCGCCTGGTTCTCGAACCGCGGGTCGGTGCCGATGTCGGGACGTCCCAAGAGCGCGGCCAACTCCGGCCAACGATCCAGGTTCGTGTTGAAGATGATATGTATCCATCGGCCGTCGCGGGTTTGATACAGATTGTGCAAGGGGTTGGCGGCGTTCTCCCGCGGCTGACGACAGACGACCTGCCCGCCGCACAACATGGCCTGGGTCAAAAGACCGTTCCACCACACGCCGTTGGCCATCAGCGATGTCGAGACATGGCTGCCTTTGCCGGTCCGCTCCCGACGGAAAAGGCCGGTCATAATCGCCGCAAACAGCGACATGGCCGTCGGATGGTCGCCCATCCCCGGCAGCGAGCGCGCCGGCGGCGAATCCGGTCCGGGCTTCACCAGGTCCATCAGCCCGGTTCGCGCCCAAAGCGCCGTCGAGTCGAATCCAGGGCGCCCTGCTTCCGGTCCCTTCTCGCCGAACGCGGAGATCGACGCATAGACGATCCGCTCATTGAGCGCCCGGATATCGTCGTAGCCGATGCTCAATCGTTCGCGGGTCGGTATCGGCATATTGGTGATAAACACATCGGCGGTCTGGATGAGGCGTTCGAAAGCCGCCCGCCCCGCCTCGGTTTTAATGTCGAGCGCAATCGCCCGCTTGTTCCGATTGTCGACAATGTAGCCGTACGGATACTCGGAAAGCGGTGCATCGCTGCCCCGGCGATGACCGCCGCGGAATGGGTCGGGACGGTTTGGCGATTCGATCTTCACCACGTCCGCTCCGAAATCCGCCAACACGACCCCCGATGCGGGTCCCGCGATATAGGTTGCGAGTTCAACGACCTTTATACCGTCGAGGATGGCCTCGCTCATACCGACCTCCGATCAATTGCTCTTCGATCAGGTATTCCCGATACCAGGTCCGGCAAGGCGGGTTAGCGCCGATCGTCGCGCCAGACCGGCGACATCATGAGCCAAATGAAGAAAACGGCGTAAATCGCGGCCAGTACGAGATGCATCTGCTCCGGTGAAAAAATGCCCAACAAAAAACCAGTGGCGAGCGGTCCGGCGGCCGCCCCGATATCGCGCCATGTCTGGTTTCGCGCCAATGGCTGGAGGACGCCCTCCGGCGCGAAATACGCAACAGCCGCCGGGAACAGGGTCCCGAGCCCACCGCGCGCGAGTACCAGCGCTACGGCCCCTGCGATCAGCCAGCCTATTCCGACAAGCGCAAAGCCCACAATCACGAGAAGCGATGACACGACCAGCGGCCGTTTCACGCCGAAGCGGTCCGCGATCGCACCAGATATGGGCGCCACGACCATCTCCGAGATCCGCCGCACGGAAAGAATCAATCCGCCGCCGATCATGGCCCACTCGACCGAGGTATGTTGTGCGAGCATGATTGTGACCGTGAGTGTGAAGACGCCGTCGATACCAAATCCCATCCAAAAAATGAGCAGATCGAAGCGATCCGGCTTTGGGAACATACTGGGACGGGAGGCCGCGGGTGCGGGCGGCTCATCGTGCAGTCGCGAGGGCAAGAGGAAACAAAGCGGCAGGATGATTGCCGAGCCGAGCGCGAGATAGAGGAACACATCCTTCGCGCCGACAATCCCAGCGAGCCATGTTCCGGCGGTCATCGCCAATAGGGGGCCGACCTGTTCGACCGCCCGGCTAACACCTACTCTTGTACCCGTCTTCGCCCGGTCCCGCGCCGCATAGGCAAGCGTCACGAGAAGCAGACCGGCATAGGAAAGACCCCAAAGCGTCCGTGCTGCCAAGAGCGGGAATCCGCCTTCCAACAGGCCGTACCCGAGGGTCGACAAAACGGCGGTGCAGCTCGCGAAAATGCAAAGGTTCTTGAGGCCAATCCATTCGCCGAGACGAGCCACCCAGCCATAGGTGAACGTGCGGATAATCCGGTTCGCCGCCAGCAGAATGCCCACCCAAACAAGGCTGACGCCAAACAACTCCGCATTAACCGGCAATACGATGTAAATCAGCGCGTCGCCGAACAAGCAGAGCGACATGACCCAGGATGAGATCCACAAGCTTCGCCAACTCTTATCCGTCGAGCCGTTCGCTGTTTCTTTGGGGTCGCTCATATTCGCCTGATGTAGGGCAACATCCGACGATAGTCGGTCATGGCTCGCGAGATAGCCAGCCTTGGTTGATCAGCCGCTTTTCCGCCGCCAGGCTGGTGCGGCCATCAGGAACGCCAATGCCGCGGCGCAGACGCCGCCGATCACCAGATGCATCTGCTCCGGCGACATGGTGCCCAACAAAGCGCCGGCGGCGATTGGGCCGACAGCCGCACCGACATCGCGCCATGTTTGATTGCGCGCCAGGGGCTGCATCACGCCCGTCTCCGAGAAATGCGTCACAGCGGCCGGAAACAGTGAAGCCAAGGCCCCGCGCGAGACGATGACGGCAACCGCGCCAATTGCAAACCACCCAAACCCGATGGCAAACAAACCGCCGATCAGCAAAGCCGACATCGCAACAAGCGGTCGCTGCACGCCAACACGGTCGGCGACGATACCCGCGGCGGGCGCCATGATAATTCCCGCGACATGCCGGCCCGCCAGCAGTGCGCCGCCCGACAGCATGGCAACTTCGAGTGTCGTTTGCTGCGCCAGCATGATCGTCATCGTGACGACGAAAATTCCGTCCGCCCCAACGCCGAACCAAAAAATCAGCATGTCCAAACGGTCGGGTTTTGGGAGCATGCCCGGGCGCGGCTGAGGCGTTCTTGCAGCCCCTTCTTGGCGTGCCGGCAAAAGCCAGGATAACGGCAGCGCGATGAGCGAAAGCAGGCCACAGACGTAGAAGACTTCCTGGGCCCCTATGACGCCGGCGAGCCAGGCACCGCCCGTCAACGCGAGCACCGGTCCAAGCTGCGTGATCGCGCGGCTGGAACCAACACGCGTCCCGGTCTTGGCCCGGTCGCTCGCGGCATAACCCAAAGTCACGAGCAACAGGGCCGCATAGGACAATCCCCAAAGCAACCGCCCCGCGAGCAATGGCAGCCATCCTTGAAAATAGGCATAGCTGAGTGTCGAGAGAACCGACGTTATGCTTGCGATGATACACAGGTTTCTCAGACCGATCCGCTGTGCGAAATGGGCAACATAACCATATGTAAAGGTTCGGATAATACGATTTGCGGCGAGCAATATGCCGACCCAGAACAGGCTCACGCCGAACGCTTCTGCATTCACCGGTAAGACGACATAGATCAGCGTATCGCCAAGCAGTGCGATGGATAAGGCACCGGATGAGAGCCAAAGGCTCCGCCAGCTTTGGTCCTGCAGTTCTTCCTCAGAAGGGCCGCTCACTCCGCCGCCGGGTCGAGCTTACCGAGTTTCGGCGTATCGTCGGGCTGATAGTCGAGCTGCGGTGTTTCGGGCACCTGGCAGCCGACGGGGCAACAGCGTCCGGGCTGTTTCGAGACCCGTTTGCCGTCTTCGGCAACGACGCCCCGGTCGAGCAGCTTCTCGACAAGTTCCTTGCGTTCCTCGATCGGGTAATAGCGGTAGATCTCGCGCTTCATGGCCGCCGGCGAGCCGCCGCCATGCAGGCTGATAACCGACATCCACGTCCCGGCCTTCGAAGCGGTCAGATCTTCCATCAGGCGCGCAACATCGGCGCGGCGCTGGTGCGGTATATCAGGCCGGGTCTGCAGCATGGCCGCCAGATCGCCCGCCGTCTCCGGATTGTGGTCCTCGTCCGGGCCCGGCAGTGCCACGATCAGGCCGCCCGAGACCTCATGCGCGATCCGGTGCATATCGTAAATCTGCGTCGCCAGCATCAGCTTGCCGACATTCGCAAAGACGCCGTCCGGCTGGAAACTCCCCGCCGGATCGGCAAAACCATAGACCGAAGCCGCGACACCGCACGCGTAAAACCCTTCGACAATCTTGATGAGGTCGACCATACCGTCGCGGAGATGCGGCGTGTCTTCGACGGAAAGTCCGTTCGTTTCGCTCATCAACACACCGGCCCCGATCAACAGATCGCCGAAACCGGCCCTGGCGCCGATGCAACTGTGCCGATGATGGGTTGCGTAGGTTGAAATGAGGAACTGCGAATGCTCCCACTCGCCATCCATAAAGACACGGTCCCACGGCACAAACACATCGTCGAAGATCGCCACACCGGTCGTCTGGCCGTATTTGGCGCTGAACTTCGCATCCGCTTCGCCGGGCCGGCCCGCCGGACGCGAGACGATGGTAATGCCGTCCGCATCGATCGGCACCGCGCAACAAATCGCGAAGTCCTTATCCGCTTCGATCATATTGCGGCACGGCATGACGAGATATTCGTGCATGTAGGGCGCGCCCGTGATGATCGCTTTCGCCCCGCGCAGGACGATGCCGTCTTCGCGACGCTCTTTCACATGGACATATGAGTCGACATTGATCTGCTTGTGCGGCCGAAGCGACCGATCCCCCTTCCCGTCCGTCATCGCGACGCCGAGTGTCAGGTCTTCGTCCTGTACTTTGTGCAGGTAATTGAGGAACCGCTGGTGATAGTCAGTCCCTTTGTCCTCGTCCATTCGGTAGGTCGCTTGGAAGATCGCGTTCAACGCATCGTGGGTCAGATAACGTTGCGCGCAGCCGACCTCGCGGCACATCAATCGGACGGCTTCCAGCTTATTGATCAGATCCTGCGGCGTTCGGCAGATATGCAGCATTCGGTTCACGTCCTTACCGGTCGTGTGCTGTTCCGCCACCATCAATGGGTGATAGTCGGCCTCCAAGGCGTAATCATAGGTCACGCCAACGGCATCGATCCCCGGCATGAACCGCGCCTCGTCGGCGACGCTTTCGACAAGTTCGCCCTCGCAATAGACGCGCGGTGAATATTGACGCAACGAGTCCCGGTAGTCGGCAGCGGTCATGAACATCGTATGCGCCTCCTAGCTCTTCACCAGTGTATCGGCCAAGACATCCAAGCTACCGTGGGATTCCAAACTCATTACGGCATCCATGACCCGCTCGGCCTGCGCGCGTTCGACCGTGCGCGTGGCATTGGCAAAGAATTTTGCCTCAATATCGGCGGGTGAGACCGGATTGTCTGCCGATCCGCGATTGATCGCTTCCCGATGCGCGAGCCGGCGGCCGTCGTTCGTCTCGATCACCACTTCGCCCGAATAATAGGTCGGATAGGCGGACTCGGGGTCGATCTCGTACCCGGACTTACTGCAGAGATCGAGAATCGTCTGATCTTGCAGGGCATCGTCTTCCAATTCATCGAGCGTGAACTGCCCGCGCGACATGCTGGCGGACATAATATAATGCACGCTGAACTGCGCGTCGTAGGCGTTCTGCGGCCGCATCTTATTCACCTCCGGCTCGCAAACGACATTCGATTGATCCTCATGAATCCGGGCCGTCATCGATTTAATGTCCGCCGGCGTCAATTTATGTTCGTTCTTGAGCGCGAGCGTCGCGTCGGCAAATGCGTGGTTGAAATGGCAGGCCGGATACGGCTTGAAGGCAATCCCCATCATCGACCATTCGCGGCCCAGCCCTTCCGTAATCACGCTCGGATCCGCCATCGCCGGGTCCCGCATATACAGATTGAACAAACCGTATCGGCCTTCATATGGTTTGCGCGGTCCGAAATAGCCGTGCTTGGCCATCATCGCCGCGGTTTGGCCGCACGCACTGGCCCAGGCAGGATGGTTCCGTTTCGTCCACGCGCCATCGTCCAAGAACTCTAAGCTGGCGGACGCCTGCGATAAAACGATGCCTTGAGCGTCAAGCAATTGGTCGCCCTTTAGGCCATAGAGATAACCGGCACCGATCGCCGACCCGAATGCCCCGACAACGCCCGTCGGGTGAAAGCCCCTTTGATGGAATCCGCCATTCGCCGCGGCTCCGATGCGGCTCGCCGCTTCCGACGCGATCAAGAAGGCGCCCAACGCGCGGCGTCCGTCGGCGCCCGTCGCCAGACCGGCCGCAAGCATGGTCGGGACAGCACTCGCAGACGTGTGGACGACGGCGCCGCTATGGGTGTCGTCGTAATCGAGCCCGTGAATAAGCGTGCCGTTCAAGTGCGTCGAATCCCGCTGCGAAAGACGCAAATCCATGCCGATGATCGGATAGTCTCCCGTACCGCCGATCTCCGTGAGCGCGGACGCCAACCGTTCGGCGAAATCAAACCCGACAGACGCGAACCCAATCCCGAGCGCGTCGAGTATGTTCAGTTTGGCGCGATCCAATACATCGCCCGGCACTTGATCGAGGTCGAACGCCTCGACGAAATCGGCCAATGCTTCGGACAATGTGGACTTCGTGCCCGACATCGACCCAGTCGTTGCATCGTTCATAGCTTTCCCCCCATGGTGAAATAACGAGGCGTACTTTGTCTGTACATATCACAGACAGGCGCTACCGGTCACGCAGCCTCCGCCCGTGCGATCGCTTCCGCAATGTCGACAATCCGCTGCGCTTTATCGACGATCGGATAGTCGACGAAATAGCCGTCGATCTGGATCGAAGCCGAACCGGCCGCTTCCGCCTCGGCAAACGCGTCGATGACTTTCTTTGCGAAAGCGAGTTGTTCTTCCGTCGGTGTAAACGCGGTATTCGCCGTCGAAATCTGGCCTGGATGAATGCAGAGTTTACCTTGGAAGCCGAGGTCTCGGACCAACTCGCAGGAAACACGGAACGCTTCATCTTCCTTGATGTGGATGAACACCGTGTCAACCGGCGGCTCCAACTCACCCAGCCGCGAGGCGACAACCATCTCCGCGCGCATGCTGGCGAGTTCGTGTTCCGAAAGCGACCATTCCATTCCAAGGTCCTTGGTATAATCGCCCGCCCCGAATGAGAGACGCTTGATACGGGTGCCCGCCTGCGCGATGGCGCGCACCGCGTCTTGGCCACGCGCCGTCTCGATAATGGGCATTACATCCACGGAGCCGACTTCCATGCCACGCTCACGTTCGAGATTGGACAGGAGCCAGTCGACCGAGCGCAGATCGTCCACGCTTTCCAACTTCGGCAAGACGATCCCATCGAGCCAGGGCCCCACGATCGCGCAGATATCGCCGTAGCAATATTCCGTATCGTACGCGTTCACGCGCACATAGCCGCGGCACCGGCGGGATTGCTTCAGCGCTTCGACGGCAACCGCGCGCGTTGCCGGTTTTTCCGCAATCGCGACGGCATCCTCCAAATCGAGAATGACGACATCGGCACCCGCGCCGAAGACTTTCTCGACTTTTCGGGGATGGTTGCCGGGGCAGAATAAATACGTACGGTTCGCTTCCATAAGCTCGCTCTCAAGGTGTTGAGATTAGCTACCTAGCGTTTCGTACGAAAACTCCAAGTGATAGGAATGACGGTCTTCCGGATGATCGCTGATGGACACTTCTAGGACGCGTCCGTCCGACGCAGTAAACACCCGATGTACGCGCAGTGCCGCGGTGCCATCATCGACATCCAACTGGGTCGCTCGTTTGTCCGTTAGACCGCAGGCCGAAAGCTCGACTTCGACTTTATGCACCTTTTCATCGAACTCGTCTTCGATGATGCGATAGACCGGCCGATCATCTTTACCGATGAAATTCAAAAGTTCGGAAAATTCGGGCCGAATATAGATCTCGGTCCAGCACAATTGGCGGCCGGTTTCGGTTTCGGTCCGCAAACCGCCAAACCGGATTATGCGCGTGCCTTCCTCCAAATCGAACCATTCGGCCAACTCGGAGTCGGTCTGCAGCTCGATCATCTCCAGTATGTCGAGCTTTGTCCCTTTTGCGTACTGCAAGAGGCCTTCGACCGAATTGATGGTTTGCACGTACGAGCCCGCAGGTTGCAGGGCGCGAACGATCGTACCCGTCGCCTTTCGGCGTTCCACAAGTCCCGCTGCTTCCAATTCAGCCATCGCATTTCGAATCGTGAAACGGCTGCATTGAAAGCGCTCGCAAAGATCGAGTTCTTTCGGGAACAATCCGCCAAGCGAATACACTTCTTCGGCCAGTTCAGACCGGAGAATCGTCGCAATCTCACGATATCTTGGAACTCGTTTTGTTGGCCGGCGGGCCATATCCAGGCAGCTCTCTACTAGTAAGCGAGGGCCAAACTATGGTTGTCCCTTGCACAACTGTCAATGATTCTAACGATTTAGAACTTCATTAAGAACCGAACGATCTTCTTCGTGCGATCGCTGAACAAGGATGGCGTGTAAAACGTGCCCGTCGCGCGTTTCGAGACTTCGCCGATCGTCGGGTAGGGCGCAATCGCGCCCGCGGTGGCACCAACCTTCATACGCTTCTCAACGGCAAGCGCCCACGGAAAGATCAACTCACCCGCATGTGCGCCAACAATGCACGCACCGTGAATGCGGCCTTTCTTATCCGCGATGACTTTAATAAAGCCATCGGTCCGCCGCTCGGCTTGGGCACGATCGTTCTCCGCGAACGGCCACCTCAGGATCCGGATATCATCGCCCAAAGTTTCTTTTGCCTGTGCTTCGGTCAAACCCACATTGGCAAGCTCCGGATCGGTGTAGGTCACCCAAGGCACGGCACGATGATCGGCCTTGGCCGGCAATTTAAACAAGGCATTGCGAATGACGATTCCGGCGTGATAGCCGGCGACATGTGTGAATTGCAGACCGCCTGACACGTCGCCAATCGCGAAGACGCGCTTATTCGAGGTGCGCAGCCGCGCATCGACCTCTATGCCCTTGTTCGAATAAGAGATGCCGGCGGCTTCGAGACCGAGACCTTCGACATTCGGGCTTCGCCCGGCGGCGACCAAAAGGTGCGAGCCTTCGACAACTTGCGTCTCGCCTTCAACGTCCAAGGTAACGGAAATCGCGCCTTCGGAACCGCTTACGCCTTCAATCTTCACGCCCTCGCGGAGTTCAACGCCCTCTCGCAGCAACTGAAGACGAACCACTTCGGCCGCTTCCGGATCGTCTTTTGCCAAGACGTTGAACATCTCTAAGACCGTCACCCGGGCGCCCAGGCGACGATGCGCCTGCGCCAACTCGCAGCCGATGGGCCCGCCGCCGATGACGACGAGATGCGCTGGGCATTCTTTTAGCTCGAAAATCGTTTCGTTTGTCAGATAGGGCGTCTCGGCCAAGCCTGGTATCGGCGGGACGCCGGCGGACGAACCCGTCGCGATGACGAAGTATTTCGCATGGATCGTTTTTTCGCCCGCCTTGACTTCACGCGGCCCGACGAAAGTGCCGGCCTCTTGGATCACCCGAACGCCTAGACCTTCGAATCGTTCGACAGAGTCGTTCGGCTCAATCGCCGCAATCACCGAGTGGACGTGCTCGTTCACCTTCGCAAAATCGATTTTCGGATCAGCTGCCTCGATCCCAAACGCCGCCGACGTGCGAAACTCTTCCGCTTTGTGACCCGCGGCGAGTAGCGCCTTCGACGGCACACAGCCATAGTTCAAGCAATCGCCACCCATTTTCCCGCGTTCGAGCAACACCACATCCGCGCCCATCTGGGACGCACCGGCAGCGACACTCAATCCACCGGATCCGGCGCCGATCACGCAAATATCCGCGTTTATCAAATTGTTGCTCATGGTACCTCCGAAGAGCGGGTACGGGTTTCCTTGCGACTACATCAGCACAAAACGTCGTCACAGCAACACACGAATGCGTTAGCCGCCCGAGAATATTTCCGATTTTAAGCCTGGTTCTATGTCACGGAAACCGCTTGTTCTTAGGCCGCACCGATATGTGCGATGAGTTCCGACAAGACCGTATCCGCTTCATCCCTCGACACGCGGCACGTCCCGACCGCCTGATGGCCGCCGCCGCCGTATTTCAGCATCAGCGATCCCACATTCACCGTCGAGCTGCGGTCGATAATGGATTTACCCATCGCAATTTCGACACGCTCCTTGTCTTCCATCGGATTGACATGGATCGACAAATTGCACTGCGGGTAGAGCGCATACACCATAAAGCGGTTACAGGCGTAAATCGTTTCTTCGTCGCGATGATAGACGATGATTGTCGAACCTTCGACCCGCGCATTTTTCCGAATCTGCAGCTCCGCGTATTCTCCGTGTTCCAGGAACAGGTGAACGCGTTCTTCTACGTCCGGAATTTCCAATATCTCGGCGGGTTCATGACGCCGACAATAGGTCATCAGATCGATCATCAATTGGTCGTTCGTAATGTCGAAGTGACCGAATCGCGAGAGCCCCGTCCGTGGGTCGGCGACGAAATTGATAAGCGTCCAATCGGCCGGCGCGAGAATTTCTTCTTCGGAATAATCGGCGGAATCCGCCTTGTCGACGGCGGACATCAATTCGATAGGAAAGAGCGGAAATCCTTCTTTGCCGCCGAAATGATCGAAGATTACCCGTGCCGCGGACGGCGCATCCGTGTCGATCACAAGATTATCGCGCTCACCGACACGCTCGGATTCACTCAAATGGTGATCGAAGCAGAGCCGAACATCCTCGTTATAGGGCAGGTTCGCGGTAATATCGTTATCGGATACCGGTATCGGGCCCGCCTGCATCTCATTCGGCTCGGCGAACACGACATCGCCAATCATCTCGCGCTCCTGGAGCAGTGCCCCGGAGACAACGCCGTCGAAGTCGGGTCGCGTGATGAGCCTAAATTTCGACATTCAACAATTCCTATCCGGTATCCTATCGCCCGAATTTCACGTCCGGACAAAAGCAAGCGAGACATCGGACCATAATCTGTAGTGCCTGCAAGCCCATTGCAACCGCCTAATAGACCACTTTAGTCCAGCGACTTCGAGGCGATCTCGTACACATCGCGGGACAAGCCCGATTTTTCCAATATCCGGCTGAGTTGCCCCCGCATCGCCAATTGCCGCTGCTCGTCGAAACGGCGCCATTGTCCGAGGGGTGCCAGCAGTCGTGCAGCCACTTGCGGATTGATGTCATCCAGGGTCAAAATTTGATCCGCTAAGAAGACGTATCCGGCACTGTCCTCACCGTGAAATCGCAACTGATTGCCGGCACAAAAGGCGCCAATCAACGCTCTCACCTTGTTCGGATTCCGAAGGGAGAACACCGGGTGATCCAACAGCGCTTTCACATTCGAGAGCGTCCCCGGCAGAGACGACATGGCCTGGAGGCTCAGCCATTTATCCAAGACCAGGCTATCGTCCTGCCATCGCGTGTAAAAATCGCGCAGCGCGGCTTCGCGTTCCGGACATTCCAAATCCACCAAACAGGCGAGCGCGGCCATGGAATCGGTCATGTTATCGGCGGTTTCGAACTGACTCACACCGAGCGACCGGACGGACGGCGCGTCGAGCGTCATCAGATATGAAAGCGCACCGTTCTTGAGTTTTCGCTGCGCGGCATCCGCCGGGTCCGGGCGGTAGGGACGATTGACCTTATTGCTGTGATAGAGCTCCAGCAGATCGTCCTGCAATTCGCCCGCGATATCCTGGCGCAGGTTTTCGCGTGCTTGATGGATCGCCGCAACGTCCACGTTCGTCATCTGGTTGCCGAGATACTCTTCGCTCGGCAACAGCATGGCCTCCGCCTTGAACGCCTTGTCCAGCGACGGATCGCGCAACATGCCGCCCAGGGCCGACACGAATTCAGCCGAAGCAGGTTTCGGTTCTTCTTTTTGAAGCGCGGTAATCGAAGCAAGCAGGTAGTCGGTTGCGTATTGCTGACCCGCTTCCCACCGATTGAATGGATCCTTGTCATGCGCCAAGAGAAACGCACGGTCGCTGTCGCGAAGCGGTGCAGACAGCGTCACCGGGGCCGAAAAATCCCGCAGCGCGGAGACCACCGGATCGTTCTCGATACCGACGAACTCCACCGTTTCCGAGGATTCGGAAAGATTGATCGTCCGTTGCATCGGCGCGTCGGTCGGATCTTCGCCGTCGAGACAAAGCGGCATTTCCTGACCCGCCTTATCGAGCAGTCCCAATCGAACGGGAATGTGCAACGGGCGTTTCTGATCTTGGCCGGGTGTCGGCGCGTTCGTCTGCTTGAAGGTCAGGCGGCACCGCGCGGAGCTTTCGTCGTAGTTTTTCTCGATCGCTACGTGTGGGGTCCCGGCTTGGCCGTACCATTCCATGAAATGGGATAGATCGGCATCGCTTTCCGCTTCCATCGCAGCGACGAAATCCTCGACGGTCGCCGCACGGCCGTCATTGTCCGAGAGATATCGGCGCACGCCCTTCCCGAACGCGTCTTTGCCGACGATCGTTTGGATCATTCGGACCAGCTCCGCGCCCTTCTCGTAGACCGTCGCCGTGTAAAAGTTGTTGATCTCGATATAGGAGGCCGGTCGCACCGGATGCGCGAGCGGGCCCGCGTCTTCCGGGAACTGCCGGGCGCGGAGCGTCCGCACGTCTTGAATGCGCTTCACCGCGCCGGAGCGGACATCCGCCGAGAATTCCTGATCCCGGAAGACGGTCAGGCCTTCTTTCAGGCTGAGTTGAAACCAATCGCGCAAGGTGACGCGGTTGCCGGTCCAATTGTGGAAATATTCGTGCGCAACGATGGCCTCGATAAATCCGTAATCGCTGTCGGTCGCGGTTTCCGGATCGGCCAAAACGTATTTGTCGTTGAAGACGTTCAGGCCCTTGTTCTCCATCGCGCCCATGTTGAAGTCGCTGACGGCGACAATCATGTAGATGTCGAGATCGTACTCGAGGCCGAAACGCTCCTCGTCCCAACGCATCGCCTTCTTCAGGGAGTCCATTGCGTGGCCGCAGCGGTCTTCTTTGCCGTGCTCGACATAAATCCGCAGGTCGACGTCTCGGCCGGACGCCGTCGTGAACCGGTCTTCGGCCACGGCGAGATCGCCCGCGACGAGCGCGAAAAGATAGGATGGTTTCGGATAGGGGTCGTGCCACTCGACCCAATGGCGGCCTTGGTCGGCAGTCCCTTGATCGACCAGGTTGCCGTTCGAAAGCAGCACCGGATATTTCGCCCGATCCGCTTCGATGCGCACTGAATAGACCGAGGTTACGTCCGGGCGGTCCAGAAAATAGGTAATCCGCCGAAACCCTTCCGCTTCGCACTGGGTGCAGAAGTTACCGCTGGATTTATACAGCCCCTCCAGCTTGGTGTTGTTCTGCGGCTGAATGCGGACATCGGTCCGCAGGGTGAATTCGTCTGGTACGTTCGGGATCGTCAGCGACGAGGGCGAGACCGTATAAGCGTCCGGCGGCAACGCGTTGCCGTCGATCGAGATGGATTCGAGCGCCAGGTCCTCACCGTCGAGGATCAGCGGTCCCGATGCCTGGCGCCGCAGCGAAAGCGCCGCGCGGACGATGGTGTCTTCCTCGTGGAGATCGAAAGCAAGCTCGACGCATTCGACCGAGAAATTCGGCGCTTCGTAGTCGGCAAGATAAATGGCTTGCGGGGCGTCATTCACGCCAGTGTCTCCCGATACCTACGGAACGGCATACGTGCCGTCCGGGCTCGGCGTCCCGTCGGTCGTCACGCGACCCGTCTCCGCCATATGCAGCAGGTGCGCGAAAACCGAGCGGCCGGCTGCCCGATGCAGACGCGGATCGACATCCGCATACATGACTTCGACCATCGCCGGGATCGTGTTGCGGCCCTCGCTGATGCATTCCACGATGGCATCCTCGCGGCCGTTCCGATGGGCGATGAAAGCCTCGACATGCGTCTTGGGATCGGTGATCGCCGGCCCGTGGGTCGGCCAATAGATTTCTTCGTCCCGCGTCAGCATCTTGCTGAGCGAATTCATATAATCCGCCATATTCCCGTCCGGTGGGGAAATCACCGAGGTCGACCAGCCCATGACATGATCGCCGCTGAAGATGGCGTTCTCTTCGCGGAGCGCGAAGCAGATGTGGTTCGAGGTATGGCCCGGTGTATGGATCGCTTCGAACGTCCATCCCTTTCCTTCGATCACGTCCCCGTCCTTGATCTCGTGATCCGGCACGAATTCGTAATCGCCGCCTTCTTCGACCTTCGGCCCGCCGCGGTCGCCGCCATGGGGCCCGTAGCCGTAGGTCGGCGCGCCGGTCGACTTCTTGAAGGGGGCCGCTGCCGGCGAATGATCGCGATGGGTATGCGTGATCAGGATATGCGTGACGGTCTCGCCTTCGACCGCGCGCTCAAGGGCCGCGATATGATCGTCATCCAGCGGCCCCGGATCGATCACGGCAACCTCGCCCTGCCCGATGATATAGGTACCGGTTCCATGAAACGTGAAACCGCCGGGGTTGTTACAGATCACGCGCCGGATCAACGGGCTTATCTGGTCGACAACGCCGTATTCGAACTCGACGTCCCGAACGAAGGGGATGGACATATCGCCTCTCTCGCCAATTGGATTTGTTGCAGGGAGTCATGGAGCCGTCGGACCGTGTCGTCAAGCGCGATACGCGCTTTGATCCGTTTGTACCGTGCGGTCAAACCGACTAGAGTCCGGCGAAATCACTCCCACAAGCAGGCTGGATATGTTTACGACCCGCCCAGAACTCCTTGGCACCTTCGGCATGGTGTCTTCAACACACTGGCTCACCTCCGCTGCCGCCATGGCGATGCTGGAGAAAGGCGGCAACGCGTTCGACGCGGCCGTCGCCGGCGGCATGATGCTGCAGGTATGCGAGCCGCATCTCAACGGCCCCGGTGGCGACATGCCGGCGATCATCCACGACGCCAAGACCGGCGAAACCAAGGTCGTTTGCGGCCAAGGCACAGCACCGGCAGGCGCAACGATCGACCACTACAAGAGCGAAATCCTGAACTTGGTGCCGGGCACCGGCCTCTTGGCGACGGTCGTTCCGGGCGCGTTCGACGGTTGGATGCTCATGCTGCGCGACTACGGCACCAAGACCGTCGAGGAGATCTTCAAAGTGGCGCTCGGCTATGCGGAGAACGGCGTGCCCGTCGTCCCGCGCTGGACCGAAACCGTCGCGACCGTGGCGGAGCTGTTCCGCGACGAATGGACGACGTCCGCCGACCAATGGCTGGTCAACGGCGCACCGCCGAAACCCGGCAGCATCTATGCGAACAAGCCGTTGGCCCGCACGTGGAAACGCTTGCTGGATGAGGCGAAAGCCGCCGGCGGCGACCGCGTCGCGCAGATCGACGCCATCCGCCTCGCCTGGCATCAGGGGTTTGTCGCGGAGGAGATCGACAAGTTCTGCCGCGCGACGGAAGTCCTCGACGCATCAGGCGAACGGCATAAGGCGGTTTTGACCGGTGACGACATGGCCCGCTGGCGCGCCAGCTACGACGCGCCCGCCACGTACGATTTCAACGGCTACACCGTCGCAAAACCGGGCGTGTGGTCGCAGGGCCCCGCCCACTTGCAAGTCCTCGCCCTGCTGAAGGGCTTCGACCTTGCTTCGATGGACCCGACCGGGCCCGAATTCGTTCATACGGTGACCGAGGCGATCAAGCTCGCTTTCGCGGACCGGGACGCCTTCTACGGCGATCCGGATTTCGTCGACGTGCCGATCGATCAACTCTTGTCCGACGCCTACAATGACGAACGCCGCAAACTGATCGGCGACAGCGCGTCGATGGAGCTTCGACACGGAACGCTCGACGGTTTCGGCTGCGACGTCGACTACGCAGCGGCCGTCGGACGGGCCGAAGGTCAGGGCGTGCCGCAAGGCGGCAAGGCGGCGGCCGGTTCGGGTGAGCCGACCGTGGGCGCGCTGGGTCAGGTCTCGGGCGATACCTGTCATATCGACGTCGTCGATAAGGACGGCAACATGGTGGCCTGTATGCCGTCCGGTGGTTGGCTCCAGTCCTCCCCGACGATCCCGGCCTTGGGGTTCCAATTGAACTCGCGGGCGCAAATGTTCTGGCTCGACGAAGGGCAGCCGATGAGCCTCGAGCCCGGCCGAAGGCCGCGCACGACCCTATCACCGTCGATGGCACTCCGCGACGGGAAGCCGGCGGTTGCCTTCGGTACCCCCGGCGGCGATCAGCAGGATCAGTGGCAGAGCATCTTCTTCCTGCGTCATGCGGTCTATGGCCGGAACCTGCAAGAAGCCATCGACACCCCATCTTTCCACTCGGAACACTTCGTCAGCTCGTTTTATCCGCGCGGTGCCAAACCAGGACGCCTTGTCGTCGAAGGCCGCACGCCGGAGGCGACCGTCGATGGCCTGCGTGACCGCGGCCACAAGGTCGAGGTTGGCGAGCTCTGGTCCGAAGGCCGGCTTTGCGCGGTCGGTAAGGATGGCGAGATGCTGAAAGCCGGCTCCAACGCGCGCGGCATGCAAGGCTACGCGGCGGGACGCTGATCATGAACGATATTGTCTACAAGAACTTCGACGCTGCATCCCTTGCGACGGCCTACGACAACCGCGCACATGTACCTGACTGCGAGACCATGTTCGTCGACTGGGACAAGCGCAGCCGCGACTACCGCGAACGCTCGAAGAACCGGCTCGACATCTCGTTCGGGAAGAGCAAGCTCGAAGCGATGGATATCTTCCTGCCGGATAATCCGCGCGGCACCATTCATGCCTTTATTCACGGCGGCTATTGGCGCGCACTGGATAAGGCGGATTTCAGCTACCTCTGCGAGCCTTTGGTCGAGTCGGGCCATATCACCGCGTCGCTCAACTACGACCTCTGTCCGGCGGTCAGTGTCGAGACCATCGTCGAACAGATGCAGGCGGCCGTGGCTTGGCTCTACCGGAATGCAAAGGAGCTTGGCGGCGATCCGGCGAAGATTCACGTCTCGGGTCACTCCGCCGGCGGCCATCTTGCCGCGATGCTCCTGGCGACCGATTGGCCGGCCTACGCTTCGGACCTGCCGGCCGATTTGGTCAAAAGCGTCACCGCGATCAGCGGCGTCTTCGATCTCGACCCGATCCCGCACCTGCCGACCAACGAGGATATCCGCCTCGATGCCGATATGGCCCGGCGGATGAGCCCGCACTATCTAAAACCCACGCATGACGCACCGCTCAGTGTCATCGTCGGTGGCGGCGAGCTTGCCGAATTCGTGCGCCAGTCGAAAGAATTCGCAGACACTTGGGGGCAGCATCTCGGCCAAGTCGACTACATGGAATTGCCGGACCTCAACCACTTCACCATCGTCGACCGGATGGACCGCGCCGACGACCCGGTCACCGCCCGCATGCTCGCGCATATGGGGTAAGACCCGGGCCGCACCCTTCGACAAGCTCAGGGTGAGGAAACGGCGTGCTACGTCCGAAATTCCGCATGCGGCGGCTGCATACCCCCCATAAACCTCATGCTGAGCTTGTCGAAGCATGAGCCTGTCGAGGCATGAGCCTGCCGAAGCATGAGCCTGCCGAAGCATGAGCTTGTCGAAGCAGGCGGTAGCGGCGCGGCATCTGCGTTCCTTCGTGAATTTCTGATGACGATTTCGGGCCCGCCCTTGCGACGGGACGGGACGGCCCTTAGGCTGGCGGGATCGGGTCTCGGTTGCGGAGCGGCAGCCAGAAAGCAGCGAAGAAGAGGAGAGCGGCATGTCCGCGGCGACCGTCTCGCAAGCCTATCTACCCAATTCCGGCAGTGCCTACACCCAGCGTTACGAAGACGTTCGGACCGCGAGCGAACGCCTGGCGGCGCCGCTTTCGCCCGAAGACCAGCAAGTCCAATCGATGCCGGACGCCAGTCCGACCAAATGGCATCTCGGACATACCACCTGGTTTTTCGAGACCTTCATCCTGCGGCCGAACCAGCCGGACTACCGGGAATTCGATCCGACGTTCAACTATCTGTTCAATTCCTATTACGAGGCCGTCGGGCCGCGCCAGCTGCGCGCCGAGCCCGGGTTGATCACGCGCCCGGCGCTCGCAGAGGTCCTCGCCTACCGGGCACACGTGGATGCGGCGATGGCGGCTTTCTTCGACACCGCCGATCCCGAGACCCTCGCGGATTTGCGCTATCTGTTGGAACTCGGCCTGCATCACGAGCAGCAACATCAAGAGCTGCTCTTGATGGATATCAAGCACGCCCTGTCGCGCCACCCTTTCGGCCCGAGCTATCGGCGGAAGGAACCGGCCGCAGTCTTCGACACCCACGACGTCCAATGGTTCGAGGTGGCGGGCGGCACCTACCGTATCGGCCACGGCGATGACGGCAGCTTCGCCTTCGACAACGAGACACCGGCGCACGACGTATTGCTTGGTGATTTCGCCTTGGCGTCGCGCTGCGTGACCAACGGGGAATATCTCGACTTCATTGAGGACGACGGTTATCGGCGCGCCGAATTTTGGCATTCCGACGGCTGGGCGCTGATCAATCAAGAAGGCTGGCAAGCGCCGCTTTATTGGCAGAAAGACGAGGACGGCCGCTGGGCGGAGTTCACCCTCGGCGGGATCGCTACGCTCTATCACGACGCCCCAGTCTGCCATGTCAGTTTTTACGAAGCATCGGCCTTTGCGACCTGGGCCGGAAAGCGTTTGCCGACCGAAGCCGAATGGGAGACCGCCGCCCGCCAATTCGATGTCTCCAACCGCCCAGGGGCCGGCGCCAATCAGGTCGCGTCGGGCTACCTCCGGCCGATCCCGGCAGGCGAACCAGCCCCCGAAGCCCCGCAATGCATGCTCGGCGACGTCTGGGAATGGACCGCGAGCGCCTACGCCCCCTATCCCGGTTTCGAGACGCCGCCCGGCGCCGTCGGCGAGTACAACGGCAAATTCATGATCAATCAGATGGTGCTGCGCGGCGCCAGCTGCGCCACCGCCCCGGCCACGCCCGCCTCACCTACCGCAACTTCTTTTATCCCCACCAACGATGGCCGTTTACGGGATTCCGGCTGGCCGGGTAGACCCTTCCATCATTGTCATTCCCGCGAAAGCGGGAATCCAGAATGACACCGAGCCACAAGATTCCCGCATTCGCGGGAATGACGGCAGGTGTAGGGTGGGATTATTTATAATAATCGACATTTTGTCTATTTTATGATAAACGTGGCTACCCGATTTCGCCGGAGCCTGCCTAATGAAAACCTGCGGTCGCGGCCGGTCGCCGCATATTCGCGACACGCAATCGATGCACTGTTCACCCCGCTGCGGGGCGCGCACCCGGCAAGGAACGGCTTGCCGGGCACCAGCCGTCGCGGGGCGGCGGCGGTGTCGAATGCATGGGGGTGCCGCGGGGTCGGGCGGGCAGCCGGGGAACCGGAACGCGTGGCGGCACGGGCGATGGTCGAAGGAAGAGCAGGTGCAGGTGCGCGGTCTTCGTCAGCGGATTCGCGAGATGGAGGCGTTTCTCAGCGACGTGCGACGACGTCTGCGGCATGCGGACTTACCTTGCGGGGTGACCAATCCGGTCCGCCCAGGACCCACGCAGCGGTATCGTTTTACTGTGCATGGGCTCGTTCCTCGAAATTTTAGGGATGCCCCGACCCTACATCCGCCCACCCGCAATCTTCTTCGCGTCCGGCAAGGTCCGGAGCCGCCCCATCGCGATCACGCCCAAAAACGGACCGATGGCGAGGAAGGCAAAAGCGCACTCCCAGCCGGCCCATTCAACGATCGGCGGGACGAAGTGAATGGTGATCAAAGTGAGGAGGAAACCCGCGCCGGTCTGCACCGTCAGCATTGTGCCGACCAAATCCCGCTCGCAAAGCTCGGCGACACTGGCAGAAAACTGGGCCGAGTCCGCGATGACGCTGATGCCCCAGATCAAGCAAAGGGCGACGAGCCATATCGGATCGCCCCCGAAGAGAAACCCGACGGCAAGGGCACAGGTACCGCTCACCGCCATGCTGATCATGGTGACGGCCGTGCGGCCGACCCGGTCCGCCCAATAACCGCCGAGGATACAGCCGACCGCACCTGCCCCGACAACGGCGAAGGTCGCAAGCGACGCATTGGTAAGAGCCGCCTCTTCGGACATGGACAAACGAAAGCTCGCGAAGAGGAAGACACCGATCCAGCTCCACATCGCGAAGAGTTCCCACATATGCCCGAGATAGCCGAGATTCGCGTAACGGAGCGATTTGTTGCGGAAAGCATCAAGCGCGTGGCTCGCCTTGAAGGGTGGCGTCTTGCCGATATTGGGGCCGACCTGGACGAATTGGATCAGACCAGCCGCCACAACCGCGCTAATGGAAGCCGCAAGGATGGTAATTCGCCAGTCGACACCGGCCAACGCATTGAAAAGATGCGGCGCCGCCGAGCCCAAGGTCAACGCCCCCACCATGGTGCCGACCAGAAACCCCATGTCCCCCTGCGCCCAGGTGGTCGCGATCTTCATGCCGATGGGATAGATACCCGCCATACAGACGCCCGTCATGAAACGGCAGAGGATCACCATCGGGGAAGACGGCTCGAACAACAAAATGGCGACATTCGCGCCCCCGGCGATCAAGGACGACAACGTGAAGAACCGGACCGGATCGATGCGGTCCGCCAGAACGAACACCGCGCTGACAATCGTGCCGACGACAAAGCCGAACTGAACCGCACTGCTGAACATGGAGGCAATCGTCGGGTCCAGATTTTCCTGCACCCGGAGCGCCGGCACGACCGCCGAGGCGGAAAACCACAGAGCGAACGCCGCGACCAACGCCAAAGTCACCATCGCCAAAGACGTTAGCCGTCCGCCACCCATGCCAATCCCTCACCTCGACCTAATTGATTATGCAGAAACATCCTGTCGGGATTTCCCGGCCCCCACAAGCCGCGTGCGATGACATCGGTATGACTGAAGCGACCCTCGAGCCCTACGAAATCTATGCCGTGAAATACGCATGGCGCGACGCGACCCGAAACGATCACTTGATCTTCAAGGACCCGCACGACGACCCCGCGATGCCCATGGATTATTTCGTCTGGGCCATTGTCGGGAAGCACAAGACCTACGTCTTGGATTCCGGATTCGACCGTGAAGAAGGCGAGCGGTGCGGCCGTTCGTTCCTGCGTCACCCGGCAGACGGCTTGCGCATGATCGGCGTCGAGGCGGAAAACATCGGCGATCTGATCATCAGCCACCTTCACTACGATCATATCGGCACATGGGACGATTTCCCGAAGGCGAAGCTCTACCTGCAGAACGCCGAACTGCAATACGCGGTCGGCCGGCAGATGCGCCACCACACACTGCGCCACTCCTTCACCTTCTCGCATATCGAGGGCGTCATCCGCGCCCTTTACGACGACCGCGTGCATTTCTCCGAAGCTTCCGAAGAAATCGCGCCCGGCTTGTCGCTTCACCATGTCGGCGGTCATACGGTCGGCTTGCAGGTCGTCCGCGTCTGGACGCGGCGGGGCTGGATGGTGATGGCCGTTGACGCCAGCCACTACTACATGAATTTCGAAGAGATACAGCCATACCGGACCGTCAATCATGTCGGCGACATGCTGACCGCCTACGGGACGATGGCAAAACTCGCCGATTCACCGAAACATATCATTCCGGGGCATGACCCATTGGTCATGCAACGCTATCCTGCCGCCTCGAAAGAGACGGAAGGCATCGTGGTGCGCCTCGACGCAGACCCGTTGTATTAAGAGATGACGAGGATGCAGCACATATTGTCACAAGCCGCCCCGACCGAACCGTCATTCCCGCGGAGGCGGGAATCCAGAAAGCTCGATCCAACACGCTGGATTCCCGCCTCCGCGGGAATGACAGCATCGGTTAATGAAATAGCGTTACGCGTGCTAGGCGAATAGAGAGAGGAGAAACCGACATGGCCGATATGCCGGAATACGAGGTCTATGCCATCAAATACGGCGACCACAACCGGATGCGATCGGAGAACTTCCTGTTCAAGGATCCGCACGATGAAGCCTCCAGCATCGATTTCTTCATCTGGGTGATCCAGGGCGGGGGCAAGACCTATGTGGTCGATGTCGGTTTCGAACAGAAGGAAGCGGAGGCCCGCGGCCGGTCGCTACACCGCCTGCCCTCCGAGGGGGTGCGCATGCTCGGCGCCGACCCGAACAAGATCGAAGACGTCGTCATCAGCCATCTGCACTACGATCACGCGGGCGACCTCGACAGCTTCCCGAATGCCCGGTTCTACCTGCAGGACCGCGAGATGGCCTATTGCACGGGACCCTGCATGACACATGCGCCGCTCCGCCATGCCTATGCCGTCGATTACGTCGTCAACATGGTGCGCCTGGTCTATGACGACCGTGTGCAATATGTCGACGGCGAGATGCAGATCGCACCCGGCCTCTCCGTCCATCATATCGGCGGGCACACCGACGGCGTGCAATCCGTCCGGGTCTGGACGCGGAAAGGCTGGCTCGTGCTCGCGTCGGACGCCAATCATTTCTACGACAACATGGCGATCCCGAACCCCTTCCCAATCGTCTACAACGTCGGCGACATGCTGGATGGCTACGAGAAGCTGCGGGCGCTGGCCGACGGGAACGAAGACAAGGTCATCCCGGGGCACGACCCGCAGGTGTTGAGCTTGTTTCCGGCCGCTTCGAAGGAGCTCGAAGGCATCGCCGTGGCGCTCCACGAAGACCCGATCGGCGACATGGACAAGGTCTGGCGGCGCACGAAATGACCCTCCCCACCTATGAAGTCTACGCGATCAAATACGCCGAGCGGGCGACGTCGAGCCACGGCACCTTTATCTTCAAGGACCTCCACGACGCGCCCATGGACATGGACTATTTCGTCTGGGCGATCAGCGGCGGCGGCAAAACCTATGTCGTCGACCTCGGGTTCGACCGGCGCTACGAGCGCGGCAGCCGTCACCTGCTGCGCTCGCCGGCGGAGGGGCTCGACCTCCTCGGCGTGAACCCGGCCGAAGTCGAGGAAGTGATCGTCACCCATATGCATTACGACCACGCCGGCAGCATGCCGGACTTTCCGCAGGCGAAGTTCCATATCCAGGAAGACGAGATGGCCTTCGCCACCGGCCGCCACCTGAAACACAGGGCGTTCCGCTACGGGAATTTCGTCGAGTATACGGTCGATTTCGTGCGCGCCGTCTATGACGACCGCGTACTCTTCACCAACGGCGAGGGCGAGATCGCGCCCGGCATTACCGTGCACCGGGTCGGCGGGCACACGCACGGCATGCAGATCGTCCGCGTCTGGACCCGGGACGGCTGGCTTGTCTTGGCCTCCGACGCCGTCCACATGTACGCCAATATGGAACAACAGAACCCCTATCCGGCGGCCTACAACGTTTATGAGATGCTGGAAGGCGCGCGGACGGCGGTCAAACTCGCGGACGGGAACGCGGCAAAAGTCATCCCCGGCCACGACCCCTTGAAACGCGAGCGCTTCAGCGCCCCCACCGGTAAGCTCGACGGCATCGTCGTGAGATTGGATTAAGAATGCCCACGATCGAAGAAAACGGCCTCACCATTAGCTACGGAGAGGCCGGCGAAGGCTCTGTGCTCGTGCTGCTGCACGCGGCGGGAAGCACGGGGGCGCAATGGCGCGGCGTGCTGGGCGAATTGGACGGCCGCTATCATACCCTGACACCGGACCTCTGGGGACATGGCCGAACCTCGTTCTGGCCCGAACCGAATACCTTGCTGCACGATGACCAAGCGGACTTGCTGAAACGCATTCTCGACGAGGTCGGGGTCGAGAGCTTCGACCTGGTCGGGCATTCCTACGGCGGCGGCACGGCAATTCGTTTTGTTTTGGAGCATCCCGAGATGGTGCGCTCGCTCGTCCTCATCGAGCCGATGGTCGCTTGTTTCCTGCGGGAGTTGGGCGAGACCGAAGCCCTCGACGAGCTGGAAGGCATCCAGAACGACTTCAAGCGCCTCTTGGACGCGGAAGGCCCGGAAGCGGCGTGGAAGGGATTCCTCGATTTCCGCAACGAGCCCGGCACCTGGGACGGCTACGAGGAAAAGACGCGGCAGAACTTCATTCGCCGCACGCCGGCGCAACTGGCGAATTTTAACGCAAATGCCAACAACCGCACGACGGTCGCAGAGATGGATTTGATCAAGCACCCGACCCTGGTGATCCGCGGCATCGACACATCGCTTTACGATATGCGGATGTCGGAGATTGTGGCGGATAAGATTCCGGGGGCGAAGTTCCTGATCATCGAAGACGCGGGACACATGTCGCCGCTCACACACCCGGCGCGTGTAACACGGGAAATCCTCGACCATATCGAGGG
Organism: Rhodospirillaceae bacterium; assembly: GCA_002716125.1. Lineage (GTDB taxonomy): Bacteria > Pseudomonadota > Alphaproteobacteria > UBA8366 > UBA8366 > UBA6544. The sequence continues at coordinate 749 of PAZH01000009.1, read as the reverse complement.
ACGTTAGCGCCGGAGAATCCGCGCGGCCTCCTCGCTGCGGCCGAGTTCAGAGAGGACCGTCGCATAGGTCGTCCGGCGCCGCGAAATATTTCGCTGAGAGTCCGGGTCCTTTTCCAGGACCTTGAGCGCTTTTGCCATCAGCGGTTCGGCCCCGGCGTAATCGCCGCGCAATTGCAGGAACCCGCCGTACTCCCAGAACGCATTGGCCAGCTCGACACTCTCCGCGCCCAACCGATGCTCCAGGATGTTCAGCGCGCGGCGATGGAGGGCAGCCGCTTCCTGGTTCCGGTTGCTGCCCCAATAAAGGCGCGCCAGGCGGATCAGGCTGTGCGCGACATCGGGATGGGTGCGGCCAAGGACCGCCTCGCGATATCGCAGCGCTTCGCGATAGCGGTATTCGACGTCCACGTATCTGCGTTGCCACCAGAGTTCGCCGGCTTCCTGGTCGAGACGCGATGCATGCGCCAAATACTTGCGCTCGCGGACCGTCAACTCTTTTGGCTTTACAGGCACGGGGCCCTTCGGCGCGCTGGTCGCGGCGCGGGATTCGGTTGGCTTCGCGCCGCTCACCGGCAGGCCTCGCGGCGGGGTGCCTCGATACTGCGGGACCGCTTCTTTCGCGACGGGCGCGACCGGTGCCGGATTGGGGCGCGGAGCGGGATTTGAGCGGGTGACCGGCGGCGGCGGTTTCGATCGCACGACGGGCGGCGGCGGCCGGCTGCGGCGGACCGGCGGCGGCGCCGAGAAGC
>PAZH01000008.1 GCA_002716125.1 Rhodospirillaceae bacterium | reverse complement strand
GGCGGTGCCGACAACGACACGATCACAGGTGCAGGCGGCGCTGACGAAATCGACGGCGGTGAAGGCGATGATTGGATTGAGGGCGGTTCCTCAAATGACATCATCTTCGGCGGCCTTGGCGAAGACTCGATCTTCGGCGACAGTGGCGACGATCTTATCGATGGCGGCAGCGGCAACGACGAAATTGAAGGCGGCAGCGGTGACGACTTCCTCCTCGGGGGCGCCGGCGACGACGTTCTAACTTCCGACGGCGAAGATGGCATTCTCTTCGGTGGAGCCGGCAACGACACCATTGAGGTCGAAGGCGATGACTACGCTCATGGCGGCTCCGGAGATGACCTCTTCCGCGTGGATACGGATGACATCGCTGACTGGAACCAAGGCAATAGTGTCGGCGGCAATGATGCCTACGATGCGACGGCAGCTGCCGCAGCAAATGCAGCCGACGGTAACGAAATCGATCTCAACGATATCACGAATGCCGGTATCGATGGCGGCAGCGGCCACGACACGTTGCAGATCAACGCTTCACAAGACACCACGATCAATCTTGGCGAAGGCGATTACGAAGACATGGTCGACTCGATCAATAATATCGAGGCAATCGATCTGACCGGCGGTGATGGCAATATCACGCTGGGACTCGACTCTGACGACGTCATCAAGTTGACGGACGACGACAACAAGTTGGATATCATTCTAGGCGAGGGTGACGAGGTTGACTTTGGAGGCGGGGATCAGCCGGTCGAGGGCACCAATGATGATGGCTCGACCAACTTCACCTACTTCGATGACGGAGGAAACACTCTCGCCAAAATCAATACCCGCGACGACACGGACAACTCGGGCACGTGATCCGAATGACGCGGGTATGAAGTGCGGCGTGTCCCCAACCACGCCGCACTTCACTTATATTGATGCGTTGACAGTAACGCGGGCGGAATTATCCTGCCATCAAATACTTCTTTATGCCTTGGAGGCCGTCCATTGGATATGTCAGGCGAATACGTCATCCCCGCATCGCGTCAAGCGGTCTGGGAGGCGTTAAACGATCCCGAATTGCTTAAACAATGCATCCCCGGATGCGACGAGGTCAATAAAACCTCAGACACTTCGTTCGAAGCGAAGGTAACTGCGAAAGTAGGCCCTGTCCGCGCAAAATTCAGCGGAAAAGTGGAGATGTCTGATATCGATCCGCCAAACGGCTACACGATCTCAGGAGAAGGTTCAGGTGGCGCCGCAGGATTTGCCAAAGGCGGCGCAAAAGTAGTGCTCACTGACGATCCCGGCGGGACCAAGCTCAACTACACCGTCGACGCGACTGTCGGCGGTAAGCTCGCCCAAATTGGCAGCCGACTTATCGATTCAACAGCCAAGAAAATGGCCAACGACTTTTTCGGCAAGTTCGCCGAACTTGTCGGAGTCGAAGATGACACAGCGGCCGCGGTCGAAGATCAACAGGAGACGCCGGCCGAGAACCCGCCCTCACCCGGCCCCGAGGTCGAAACCGCACCGGCGAATTCAGAAAGCAAAGGGAGCATTGGCCCTACAATTTGGGTGACCGGCATCATTATCATCATACTGGCTATGGTGTTCGCATTTAGCGGGTCCGGATGAATTTATTACGAAGTTTTCCGTTAGCTGCTTGACCTAACAAAGAAGCGGTTCCAGACTCCGCATTAACAGATAAGAAAACGTGACCAGATAACGGCACGATAGTGGGAGGAGAGAATTCAATGTCGATAAGTGTCTCTATGACCGTTAACGGTAAGTCCGTCAGCGGAGAAGTGGAAGCGAGAACGTTGTTGGTTCAGTTTCTACGCGAGCATCTGCGTCTGACCGGTACCCATGTCGGCTGCGATACCAGCCAGTGCGGTGCGTGCGTCATTCACAAGGATGGACAGTCCCTCAAAAGCTGCACGATCCTCGCCGCACAATGCGACGGCGCTGAAATTACGACGATCGAAGGCCTTGCCGATGGCGATACGTTGCATCCGATGCAAGAGGCTTTCCGTGAAAACCATGGCCTACAGTGTGGTTTTTGCACACCTGGTATGGTCATGAGTGCCCTAGATCTCGTTAAAAACAATCCCGACCCGAGCGAGACGGAAATTCGCGAATGGCTTGAGGGCAATATCTGCCGCTGCACCGGCTACCATAATATCGTGAAATCGATAAAGGCCGGCGCCGCCAATATGAGATAAATAAGAGATTCTAAGGGCTTAGGGGGAGAGAACTATGTCCGAGACCGGAATTGGTGCCTCTGTGCGCCGCAAAGAAGACCGGCGGTTCCTGACGGGAAATGGCAATTATCTCGACGATATGAATGCCGAAGGCCAAACTTACGCCTATTTCGTCCGTTCACCGCATGCTCATGCGACGATTAATTCGATCGACACCAGTGCTGCTGAAGCGTCCGACGGTGTCGTAGCAGTTTTGACCGGCCAGCAACTCGCAGATGACGGTATTGGCGGCCTGATTTGTGGCTGGGTCATCCATAGCAAGGACGGCGAACCGCATAAAGCGCCGGCGCACCCTGCCCTTGCCGTCGATAAAGTTCGTTATGTCGGCGATCACGTCGCTCTTGTCGTTGCTGAGACGGCGTCGCAAGCCAGAGATGCCGGCGAAAAAGTTAACGTTGACTATGGCGTGCTTCCCGCTGCCGCAGTCACTGCGACCGCAGCCGAAGCGTCGTCCCCACAGGTACACGACGATGCGCCCGGAAATATTTGTTATGATTGGGAAATCGGTGACAAAGCGGCCACGGAAGAAGCATTTGCCAATGCCCACCACATCACCAAGTTGGAATTACTGAACAATCGTTTGGTGCCGAATGCGATGGAGCCAAGAGCCGCACTCGCCGAATATCATGCGGGCGACGAAAGCTTGACGCTCCACACAACCAGCCAAAACCCGCATGTGGCTCGGTTGGTACTCTCCGCGTTCAACCAAATCGCACCGGAGCACAAGCTACGCGTCATCGCACCGGATGTTGGTGGGGGCTTCGGCTCGAAGATCTTTATCTATGCGGAAGAAACCGTATGTCTTTGGGCGGCCCGCAAGATCAATCGCCCCATCAAGTGGAATGCCGAGCGGTCAGAATCCTTCCAGGCGGATGCGCATGGCCGCGATCACGTCACGACCGCTGAACTTGCCCTCGACGCAGACGGCAAGTTCACTGGTATGCGTGTCCATACGGTCGCAAATCTCGGAGCTTATCTTTCGACCTTTGCGTCTTGCGTGCCGACGTATCTATACGCGACGTTGTTGGCAGGACAGTACACGACGCCGAATATCTACTGCGACGTGCTCGGTGTCTTCACGAACACCGCACCTGTCGATGCCTATCGCGGCGCCGGCCGGCCTGAAGCCACGTTCGTGGTTGAGCGGTTAGTTGATGCCGCTGCCCGCGAAATGGATATGGATCCGGCTGAAATCCGGCGAAAGAATATGATCGGAACGGATGCGTACCCGTATCAAACACCGGTTATCCAACAGTACGATTGCGGCGACTATCCCAGAGCCCTTGATGGGGCCTTGGAACTTTTCGATTACGCGGGAATGTCCGCGCGTAAAGAAGAAGCGAAGTCCCGCGGTAAGGTTCGTGGCGTTGGACTGTCCTCTTATATTGAAGCATGCGGTATCGCACCGTCTGCGGCAGTCGGCGCCTTAGGCGGCGGTGTCGGGCTCTGGGAGTCTGCACAAATCCGATTTAATCCGACCGGTAATGTATTGTTGCTGACCGGCTCTCATGCGCATGGGCAAGGTCACGAAACCACGTTCGCACAGGTTGTTTCGGACAAACTGGGCGTTCCCGTCGAAAATGTCGAAGTCATTCATGGCGACACGGAACGCGTGCCGTTCGGGATGGGAACATATGGTTCGAGATCCATCGCTGTGGGCGGTTCCGCGATCATGAAGGCCGCGGACAAAGTCATCGAAAAAGGCAAGAAGATTGCCGCGCATACCTTGGAGGCTTCCGAAGACGATATCGAATTTGCGGACGGAAACTTCACTGTGGCCGGAACCGACAAAACGATGAATATCGCAGAGGTCGCTTTCTCAGCTTATGTTCCGCACAACTACCCCGAAGGTTTAGAACCCGGACTCGATGAAACGGCCTTCTACGACCCACTGAACTTCTCGTTCCCTGCGGGAACGCATATTGCCGAGGTCGAAATTGACCCTGAGACAGGTGTCATTGAAGTCGTAAATTACGCGGCCGTCGATGATTTCGGTACCATCATCAATCCGATGATTGTCGAAGGACAGGTCCATGGCGGCATCGCACAAGGCTTGGGCCAAGCGATCCTTGAAGGCTGCGTATATGACGACGAAGGCCAACTCGTTACCGGATCGTATATGGACTATACGATGCCGCGCGCCGATGACCTTCCCGATCTGAAACTCGGCTTCTCGAGTGTCCCCTCACCGCTCAATCCACTCGGGGTTAAGGGCTGCGGTGAAGCTGGTGCGATCGCCTCACCGGCCGCGTTGATCAATGCGGTCATCGATGCGTTAAGCCCGCTTGGAGTAACCAATATTGATATGCCGGCAACACCGCAAAAGGTGTGGCAAGCTATTCAGGATGCGGCGGCCTAATCGGCGTCGTCAGTTAAGGGAGCAAAACAATGTATGACTTTAACTATCAAAGAGCCGATTCCGTTGCCGATGCCTCAGCAAAGGTAAAAGCATCTGACGACGGAATGTTGATGGCGGGCGGCATGACGCTGATCCCCACACTCAAACAGCGCTTGGCCCAACCGGCAGACGTCGTCGACCTAGGGGGGATTAGCGAGCTCGCCGGAATTTCCGTCGACGGCGATACCGTTACGATCGGCGCGATGACAACGCATGCAACAGTTGCAGCATCTGCCGATGTTAAGAGCAAGATTCCTGCACTTGCCGACCTAGCAGACGGCATCGGTGACCCACAGGTCCGCAACAGAGGAACCATCGGTGGCTCCATTGCGAATAATGATCCGGCCGCTGACTACCCTTCGGCTTGTGTTGGGTTGGGGGCCACTATCGTAACCGATCAACGCGAGATCACGGCAGACGACTTCTTTGTCGGCATGTTCGAAACGGCTCTCGAAGAGGGCGAAGTTGTTATCGCAGTGAAGTTTCCTGTACCGGGTAAAGCCGCCTATATGAAATTCCCGAATCCCGCTTCGCGTTATGCGATTGTGGGCGTTTTTGTTTCCGAAGGGAGCGGTGGTTGCAGGGTTGCCGTGACCGGTGCCGGTCAAGATGGTGTTTTCCGTGTCGGCGAGATGGAGAGTGCCCTATCCTCCGGGTTTAATGCGGACGCAGTTGCGGGCATCGCGGTTTCGGCTGACGATTTGAATTCTGATATTCATGCTAGTGCCGAATATCGTGCGCATCTTGTTACAGTTATGGCGAAGCGAGCGGTTGCGAAAGCCGGCTAATCGCTCGATAAGCGCTGTTAGATTTGAGAAATGGCCCGGCTCTATTGAGACGGGCTTTTTCTCTTTTTCTCGATTATAAAGAGCTTTCCCCAAAGTATGTTCACTTAATGTCCGGACATTGCATACTTGGCTACCGCAAAATCCGAATATACGAACACAACAAGAACATCGTGCAATGACCACCGAAGCACCCCCAGACATCGACGCGACCGTAAAACTTCTTGAGACCGGAAACTACGTGAGTGACCGAAGCCTCGCCACCGCGCTCCACTTGGCACTCCAGCTAAAACGCCCGCTATTCCTGGAAGGCGAAGCTGGCGTCGGGAAAACCGAAATAGCCAAAGTTCTCTCTGAAACACTCAATAGGCCCCTCGTGCGTCTTCAATGTTATGAGGGCCTTGATGTTTCCTCTGCGGTTTATGAATGGAACTACTCGCTCCAAATGGTCGAAATCCGTTTGTCCGAAGCAGTTGGTGATCGAGACCGCGACGCAATTGCCGATAACTTGTTCAGTGAAAAATTCCTTATAAAGCGTCCCCTTCTCCAGGCATTGGAACCAAGCCTAGATGGGCCGCCAATCCTCTTAATCGACGAGTTGGACCGGACGGACGAGCCATTCGAAGCGTACCTATTAGAAGTCCTATCCGATTTTCAGATTACGATTCCGGAAATCGGCACGATTGCCGCAGACGAACCGCCCATCGTCATCATCACATCAAACAGAACCCGAGAGATACACGACGCATTAAAGCGCCGCTGCTTTTATTATTGGATTGATTACCCGGACGCTGAACGAGAACTGGCAATTCTCGAAGTGAAGGCACCGTACGCTCCCGCCGACCTATCGCGCCAAGTCGTTGCTTTCGTGCAAAAGCTAAGAGAAATGGACTTATTCAAGCAACCGGGCGTCGCGGAAACAATCGATTGGGCGCACGCGCTTACGCAATTGGATTGCATGGTTCTGGATCCCGATACGATAAACAACACGCTTGGAACGCTTCTCAAATATCAGGACGATATTGAAAAAATTCGCGGCAGCGAAGCGAGCCGAATTCTGGCCGATATAAAGGGCGAAATGTTGATGGCCGGAACCGTATGATCCCCATAAGCGGAGACGGCGGCCTCATCGCTGCCAATATTATGCATTTCGCGCGCGTCTTGCGAGCGGCCGGCCTGCCTATTGGGCCGGGAAAGGTTATCGACGCGATAAACGCTGTTTCGGCTTCGGGGATCGGACGAAGAGACGACTTCTACTGGACGCTCCATGCCGTGTTTGTGAACAGACGCGATCAACGCGAACTCTTTGACCAAGCGTTCCATGTGTTTTGGAAGAATCCGCAAATCCTTGAACGAATGATGTCAATGGTGCTTCCCTCGGCACAACTCGGCGAAGAAGAAGCACCGAAGAGCGACTTATCCGCCCGCATCGCCGAGGCATTAACTGCTGGCGCCGCAGCGCCTGAAGACATAAAGACCCGCGAAACGGAAGAGGTCGAGTTCGATGCGACCTTAACCTGGAGCCAAGAAGAAGTCCTCCGAGAGATGGACTTCGAAAAAATGACCAATGCGGAAATCGATGCCGCCAAGGCCGCGATGCGNCGCATCCGCCTTCCCGTCATGGAAGTTCCGACNCGGCGGTTCCGNCCTGATAAGAGCGGCGCNCGTGCNGATATGCGCGCNACCNTNCGTTCGGCTCTGCGTTCGGGGGGCGATATCATTCCACTCCACTGGCGGAAACGGAAACACCGGCATCCTCCCCTCGTCGTTCTTTGCGATATATCCGGTTCCATGGAGCGTTACGCGCGCATGCTACTGCATTTCCTCCACGCGCTTACAAATGACCGCGATCGTGTGCATACATTTCTCTTTGGTACGCGTTTGACGAACGTTACCCGGTATCTTCGATATCGCGATATCGACGTCGCACTCGAAAAAGTGGCTGAGGCCGTCGTCGATTGGTCCGGCGGAACGCGGATTGGAGAATGTTTACACGACTTCAACCGTTTCTGGTCCAGACGGGTACTTACGCAAGGCGCTGTCGTGATCCTAATTACAGATGGTTTAGATCGTGACGGTGGCGAGGGACTGCCTGTGGAGATGGATCGTCTTCACCGCTCCAGCCGACGCCTAATTTGGTTGAATCCGCTATTACGATACGACGAATTCCAGCCCAAATCGCAGGGAATTCGCGCTATACTTCCCCATGTGGACGAATTTCGCCCGGTTCATAATCTAGAAAGCTTGGCACAACTTGCCCACATATTGAGTAATACGGACGCAGTACGCGATCCGTCCCTCAAACGCTGGCAGGAGATGGCGGCATGAGTGAATTAACTATGGATGCTCACGAAAATATCTTGGAAGAGGCAGCCAGCTGGCGTGCCGAAGGGCGCGACGTCGCGATTGCAACAGTTGTAAAGACATGGGGTTCGTCCCCGCGTCCTGTCGGTAGTCAGCTTGTCGTTGATACCGCAAACAACATGATTGGATCCGTATCCGGCGGATGTATTGAAGGTGCAGTGGTTCACGAAGCGTTAGAAGTGATGCAAGACGGTAAACCCCGTCTATTGTCATTTGGCGTAAGTGACGAACAAGCTTGGGAAGTGGGCCTCGCCTGCGGGGGCGAAGTAGAAGTCTTCGTCGAAAAATTGGATTGAGTGGCGGCGTAAAATGAAAAAAGACTTTCTTGATTCCCTAATTGCTGCAAAGAACGCGAAGCATCCGACCGTCGTAATTACTGACCTCGATTCCGGTGCCCAAACGCTTTGGATCGATGGTAGTTCGTCAGGTGATATCAATATTAGCCCTGTTTTGAGCGAGGGAATCGACCGGACGCTGCGCCGCGACAAGGGCGAAACGCTCGATGAATCCCGCAAGCGATATTTCCTACAACCGTTCCCGCCGCCCAAGCGTATGATCGTTGTCGGAGCGGTTCATATCGCACAGTCGTTGGTCCCTATGGCGAAACTTTCTGGGTATGATGTCACGATTATTGACCCAAGAGAGGCATTTGCGAGTGAAGCCCGATTTCCGGGTGTAAACCTCAACCACAGCTGGCCAGACGAAGCGATGACCGACTTGGACCCAGACCGTCGGACCGCCGTGGTCACTTTGACCCACGACCCAAAACTTGACGACCCGGCATTGACGGTTGCCTTGCGCTCAAATGCTTTCTACATCGGCTCTCTCGGAAGTAAGCGTACACACGCAAAGCGCCTCGAAAGATTACGGGGAGATGGCCTTACCGAGGTTGAGCTCGGCCGCATAAACGCACCGATCGGTCTTGATATCGGTGCCGTATCACCCGCAGAAATAGCTGTATCGATCATGGGTGAGATTACGGCCATCCTGCATGCCCCAGCTCAACGAGAGGCCGCGTGAAATTCGGCCAGGTGCGGTTAGACCATGCGGAAGGTGCGGTGCTCGTTCATAGCTTACGGACGAATGACCGAACGTTCCGAAAGGGTCGCGTTCTAGATGCAAACGATGTTGCACATTTGTCGGCGGCGGGATTCGAGGAAGTTACGGCGGCACACCTCGAAGATGGCGATATACCCGAAGACGAAGCCGCGCATCGCCTCGCAGCCGCAACATTTGATGACGGCTCCACCACACTCGGCGCGGCCGGGACTGGACGCGTAAATATCTACGCCGGTGTTCGCGGGGTTTTCGTCGTCGATAGCAGTAGTGTGGATCGGATCAATCTCGTCCACGAAGCGATCACTATTTCGACCATCGCACCCTACTCGCCGACGGAACCGGGCCAACTGATCGCTACCGTTAAGATAATACCGTTCGCCGTTCATGAGACGATACTCTCTGAATGCGAAGAAATCGCCTCAAGCGTGGGCAGTTTGTTTGCCGTCGCAGCTTACCAAAACCAGCGGGTTGGCTTGTTACAAACTGTATTGCCCAATTTTCGGAAGCCGCTTTTGGCGAAAGGAAAAGAGGTTACCGCATCGCGCTTAGCCGGTATGGGGCTTCAACTCGATCTCGAAAGGACGGCGGTTCATAATAAGGCCGCGATCGGTGAGGCGATCGCCGATTTTCAAAAAGAGATGTGCGACATATTGTTGGTACTTGGCGCGTCGGCCATTGCGGATCGCCGCGACGTCGTGCCCGATGCCATCGAATCCGCTGGTGGTGAAGTCCTTCAATTGGGAATGCCTGTTGACCCTGGTAATTTGACGTTATTGGCGCGTCTTGACGACATGTGGATCGTCGGTCTACCAGGGTCTGCACGCTCGCCTCGCACTCATGGATCCGATTGGATCGTTCAGCGTTTGGTCGCCGGCCTCGAAGTTGACGCAAGCGATATTCGTTCAATGGGTGTCGGCGGGTTGTTAAAGGAAATCCCAAGCCGCCCAATGCCGCGCGCGGAAGCAAGTCCTCCGTCGACAACCGAGCATCAAGAAGTGACAAAAGCTGCCGCGATCGTCCTCGCGGCCGGTCAATCTCGCCGAATGGGGCCACAAAACAAATTATTGGCCGATATTGACGGCCTACCGATGATTGTCCGAACAGTCGATGCGCTCAGTGCGTCAAAAGTCGCATCGATCACAGTTGTCCTCGGGCACGAAGCTGAACAAGTCCGCGCTGCATTGTCAGGAAAAAGCGTAGAATTCGTCGAAAACCGAGATTACGCCGCCGGTCTTTCGACATCCCTTCGATGCGGTATCGCCGCTGTCTCCCAAGAAGTTGAATGCGCCCTTGTCTGCCTTGGCGATATGCCCCGAATAACGCCGATGGAAATAGACGCGCTACTTGATGACTTCTCGCCGGCCGAGGGGCGCGCAATTTGCGTTCCGACACATGGCGGGAAACGAGGAAATCCTGTCGTGATTGGTCGGCGTTTTTTTGCCGAGATCCAAGATATAGAAGGCGATGTCGGTGCACGACACCTGATCGGCGCCTACCCCGAGCTTGTTCATGAAGTCGAAATGGAAGGGGACGCAATACTCTTGGATATCGACACGCCAGAGGCGCTTGCGCGACTTACCGGGTAAACGGTCCGAAATTCGACTTCAGAAACTCAAGCACGATTTTTGGCGTTCCATGATCGTACAAATCATTGTGTCCAGCATTTTTAATAAATTTCCCAACTTTCGGTTCTTTCGCTTTTTCGAATAAAGCACGCCCGAATTTAGCGGGAATGATCGAATCCCGCTCTCCATGAACAACAAGCAGCGGTGCATTGATACGCGCAATCTTTTCCGCAACTTCAAACTTGTCCAAAACCAGGAAACGGGTCGGTAAATACCAGTAGTGAGATTGCGCAACATCTGCGATGCTGGTGTAAGGTGCCTCCAATACAACGCCACCAACCTTATTTTCGACGGCCATCGTCACGGCGACGCCAGTTCCAAGCGATTCTCCATACACAACGATGCTCTCGCTTGGAATTTCCGATTTCTGAATAAACTGGATGGCGCTCCGGCCGTCGTCATAAAGGGATTTCTCGCTCGGTGTTCCCCCGGCACCGGCATTATAGCTGTAAGAGACCAAGAGCACGCCTAATCCGGCATCGACATATGGCCGTATTTTTTTTAGCACGGTGTCCAAGGTGACCCGCGTTGCCATGAAAATAAACGATGGTCGGAAGATTAGGCGTTTGAGGTTTATGCCACCACGCTAGAAGTTTGCGTCCCGAATTCGTTTCGATTCGAGTGGCTTCTATTGTTTCAAGGCCATATTCCGCAGGCTCCGGTAATTTTTGATTCGGATGATATAGCAGGCTCCGCTGGCAGCCGAACAGGATACCGCCAAAAATGAAATATGCGACCACGCCCCAAACCAAAAAACTCATCATTCCCTTTCGCATCGCTCAACCTAACCACATGATGAATTCGTAAAAGAGCAAATGTTTGGTAGGCCAACAATCCTTGACGGTATCCAAATGCTTCCCGTATAATAAGAATGTATTTAAATAATTTAATTACTGTAAAAATTACAAATAAGATTTTGTTCGGCAAATGTCATTAATATGTATTATGTGTACTTTGAAGAAATTACTTATTCCTCTTTACCGGATTTGCATTGATGCTAACGCCGAACACCACCTAGTATGTGAATCTCCCAATTTATTACTTGGAAACATGCGTCTCAGATTGATTTTTAATTTTAATTACCCATTCATTATCAGAAATTAAAGAGGAATAATCGAGATTTTACATGAGATCTGAACCCTTATTTCAATCTGATAGTTCAAGCGAAATTTGACGATCACTCGGGTCGCTAATGTAGTTAAGGTCCGGTAACTCCAGAATCTCTGTTGATTTTGTTAGGACCTCTCCGTTTCGAGTCTGGCGCCTGGCTACGTTCAAAGAACGTCAAATAAAATCTCCAACGAGCGCCTGACGGAATAGCGTAGGATGACAATTTCTTAAAATACATCCGCGAGGCTAGTGCATGCTTGTTCGAGTACTTTTTCCATTGCGCCATTTTCACATTCCTGATCTCGGAATATGACCGCCCCCCTCGATTTAGAGACCGAGGCCGAGAAGAAAGCGGCAAGTCTTGCGCCAGCTGCCGGCCAACGATTGTCCATGGATTAGAAACGGGTTCCCGTCATGAATCCTTGACGACAGGCTGAATTTCATCCGAGACTCCATTGAATTGATAATCGGTTTCTATTCCGATTCCGCACTGCCTGCCCCAGGGAGAGTAATCATGGCAGAAGCCGCGTTAGACCGCCCAGAATTTACATCCGGTATCTTGGCACGTGTTGGAAATCTCTTGCCTTGGCAAAAAAAAGAGAACGCAGAATCGTCCGCTGGCGATGCTGATAGTGGCGACGGTGATGACGAAGGTAAGAAAGGATGGAGCTTTAAACTTCCGATCACCTCTCTCGTTTGTATTGCGATTTTAATCGGTGGCTTACTAGGCCGAGTTATTGATCCGCCAGCTGTCGAAACACTACGCGTTAAGACATTCGATCTCTACCAACGGCTTTCACCGCGCCCCATCGGTGAGTATCCGGTTGGTATCATCGATATCGACGAAAAGAGCCTCGCTCAGGTCGGTCAATGGCCATGGCCGCGGACGACAATCGCAAAATTGCTCGAACAAGCCCATAAATTGGGCGCAGCCGTCGTCGGCTTCGACGTTGTCTTCGCTGAACAAGACCGTATGTCTCCTGCCCTCGTCGCGAAGAGTCTTGCCGGCCTTGATGAGGCGACCCGACGATCGCTCGAAAGCTTGCCGAGTAACGAAGCCTATATGGCAAAAATCCTCAAGCGATCTCGCGTGGTTCTTGGTCAAGTCGGTGTTCCTGGCGAACTTCCGGAAGGTAAGGAATCGTCAAAAGTGCGCACGCCGGTCATGTCTGTCGTTGATCAACGGCGTCCGGAAGCGCGCCAAGGCGGACCATCATCCACCGAATGGCAACAGAAGTGGTTGCTACGTTATCAAAACTTGATGGGGAACGTCGTCGAATTGGAGAAAGCAGCTTCTGGTAACGGCCTGTTTTCCGTTGGTGAAGAACACGACGGCGTCGTTCGACGGGTCCCGCTCGTTTACAGTATTGGTAAGAAGGTCTACCCCGCCCTTTCGCTTGAGATGCTTCGCATTGCTTTCGGTGCCCGCACCATTGCGACGAAGCTGAACGATGCCGGTATGGTTTCGGTCGTCTTACAGGGACGCAATAAATTCGAAGTACCCACGGACAATCATGGCCAAATCTGGGTCCATTTTAGCAAGCCCGATGTCTTCGAAAGCGAGGCCAACGAAGGCCGCCTCTATGTCTCGGCTTCGGACATCATCGACGGGACGGTCGATCCCAAGAAGATCAAAGGGAAACTGCTGATCGTCGGTACCTCTGCCGTGGGACTGAAGGATATTCGGAACACGCCCATCTATGGACGTCTGCCCGGGGTCGAAGTGCACGCAAATATTCTTGAGAATATTTTTGCCGCCCAAAAAGAATATAACGACGGCCTTGCCGCAGCGAAGAAGGCTGTCATCGAAAACCTTCCGCCTGACGTGAAAGAGAAAGCCGGAAACGCTGAAGACGCTTATAAGAAAGCGGCAGCCACATACACGCCGTTAGCGCGACAGGTTCAAGCGCTTCAAAAACAGAAGAAACCCATTCCACCGCAATTGGTTCAGCAATTCAGAGCGGCACAGGCCAACCTGCAGAAGACGCAGAAAGAATATCAGACACTCGCGGCGCCAATTTCGGAGCAAATGAAAGCTGCTGAAAAAGCGCAAATAGCGGAAGCGCCTTTCCGATCTTTCTTCTTACGGTATCCGAACATTATGAACTCGGTCGAATTGGCGCTCGTCCTGATCGCGGGGATCGCAATGATGGTGCTGATCCCGCGTGTCGGCCCCATTCTGACACTTGCAGGCTTGATGGTCGCGGGGGCCGGATTGACCGGTATTACGTGGTACTTGTACATCGAACAGAAGATTTTGCTCGATGTCACTTATCCCGGCGCTATTACGATCTTAATTTATGCCGTTCTGACCTTTGCGAATTACGCGCGTGAAGCAGCGGAGAAACGACAGGTACGTGGCGCCTTTGGACAATACCTGTCGCCGGCACTTGTTGAACAGCTCGCTGAGAACCCGGAGAAACTGCGACTTGGTGGCGAAACGAAAGAGATGACGCTGCTGTTCTGCGATGTGCGCGGCTTCACGACGATCTCGGAACAATACAAGTCAAACCCGCAAGGTCTGACCGTCTTGATCAACCGGCTGCTGACACCGTTGACGGGCGAAATTCTCGCACGCGAAGGGACAATCGACAAATACATGGGCGATTGCATTATGGCGTTCTGGAACGCGCCTTTGGACGATCCGGAACACTCATACCACGCCTGTGAATCATCCCTTGCTATGTTCAAATCGCTTGAGGAGCTCAACGCTGTCCGCGAAGTCGAGGCAAAGGAAGAAGGCATCGAATTCCTCCCCCTGAATATTGGAATCGGGATCAACACGGGCGACTGCGTGGTCGGCAATATGGGCTCCGAACAGCGGTTCGATTACTCCGTCCTAGGCGATGCCGTGAACTTGGCAGCACGGCTTGAAGGCCAGTCCAAGAACTACGGTGTCGGCGTGGTCATCGGAGAGATCACCTACAATCAGGTCGGTGACCGGTTTGCCACGATCGAGCTCGATCAGATCGCTGTTAAAGGTAAAACCGAGGCAGTAACGATCTTCGGATTGCTCGGTGGTCCCGAGATGCAGGGCGAGCAGGATTTCCAAAAACTCGCGGAAACGCATGAGCAAATGCTCGTTGCGTATCGCTCTCAGGATTTCGACAAGGCGGAAGAACTCTGCAAAGTCTGCCGGACGATCCCGGGCAATCCGGAAGTTCTCTACGACCTCTATGATGAACGTATCGAGGACTATAAGGAAAATCCGCCAGGCCCGGATTGGGACGGTGTGTTCGTCGCGACCAGCAAGTAGCGATTTCCATTATCACGACGTATCCTCCCCGTTGACCCGGTGGGAGCCGCTTCTATTTGCCTATCCGCATCCAACGACCGTATTCGGATAGGGGTATAAGTGGCTCGGAAATCAGCTTTAGACGGCCTAAAAGTCTTTGAACTCGGCAGCAGCGTTGCCGGCCCGTACGGCGCATGGATATTGGCCCAATTCGGCGCCGAGGTCATTAAGGTGGAACGTCCTGGGTCTGGTGACGATGCCCGTCATTGGGGACCTCCCTTCTGGCATGGATCCGCTGCCTATTTCCAAGCCTTGAACCGCGATAAACACGGTATCACCGTCGACTTTAAGAACCCGGAAGAAGTCGAACGATTACGGCGCCTTATTATCGAATCTGATGGTGTCGTCTTACAAAATTTCCGCCCCGGACTCGTCGCCGAATTGGGCATTTCCGCCGCAGATATCCGCCGCGAGAACAACAAAGTAATCTACTGCAATATCGGCGCTTTTGGCGATGCTGGCCCATACAAGGAACGGCGCGGTTACGACCCGTTGATGCAAGCATCCGCTGGATTGATGAGCGTGACCGGCGAAGGTGGTGACCGACCGCCTGTCCGTGTCGGCACTTCCATTATCGACATGGGTACCGGCATGTGGACGGCGCTCGGTATCATGGCGGCTGTCCGCCAACGAGACGAATCCGGCGAGGGCTGTACGATCGACGCCTCCCTCTATGAGACGGCGATTGCCTGGATGACCTATCACGCCGCCGCTTACGACGCGTCCGGCGATATCCCCAAAGCCGCAGGCTCCGGTATGAACGCAATCGTACCGTATCAAGCCTACGAGTGCTCTGACGGCTACCTTGTCGTTGCAGCCGGCGGCGATTCTCTTTTTGTACGCCTTTCAAAGGTTCTCGGGCATCCTGAATGGCCCGAAGACCCCCGTTTTAAAACGAATCCCGACCGCGTGCAGAACAGAGACGCCATCAACAACGCCATTACCGAAGTGATGCAAAAAGACACACGCGCGCATTGGCAGGAAGTATTGGAAGATGGCGGTATCCCGAACGCGCCGATCCTGCACATGGGCGAGGTTTTAGCGCACCCGCAAACGGAAGCACTCGGCATAGTTCAGAAAGACCCGGCGATCGACGACATGCGCCTCGTTGGGCTACCTATGAAATTCGACGGCGAGCGCCCCCCCTATCGACGCACGCCCCCTGCCCTCGGGCAAGACAACGATGATATTTTTGGCACGGAGTAGACATGCGCGATAATTTCGAAACGATTCAGTTAGAACGCAAAGGCGACCATCTTCTTATCGTCACCCTAAATCGGCCGAAGGCCGGTAATTCCATGAACACCTTAATGGGGGAAGAACTTCGAGACCTTTGGTCTGGCCTCTATTGCGATCAAGAAGACGTACGTTGTGCCGTCCTCACGGGAGCCGGTGACCGAATCTTCTGCGCTGGTGCCGATCTTAAAGAGCGCAACGGGATGACCGACGCACAGTGGATGGCGCAGCATGCGTTATTCGAACAGATGATCATGGCGTTGATGGATTGCCCCGTTCCGGTTATCGCTGCGATCAACGGCGCTTCCTATGCCGGTGGTTTCGAAATGACCCTTGGATGCGATTTCGTCTATGCGTCGAAAACCGCGCGGTTCGCGCTCACCGAAGTGACACTTGGCATCATGCCGGGCGCTTGCGGTACCCAAAACCTACCACGAGCCGTCGGCGTACGCCGTGCAAAGGAAATCATACTAACCGGCGAGCCCATTTCCGCAGAACAAGCTTACGAATACGGCATCGTGAACAAACTCTGCGAGCCGGGCAGCTTGTTGGAGGACGCACTCGCGACGGCCCAAAAGATTTGCGACAACGCACCGATCTCAATCCGCCAAGCGAAGAAATCGATGAGTATGTCTCAAAACATCGACTTGAAGAGCGGCTATATGTTCGAATTGGAAGCCTACAACCGGATGGTCACAACTGAAGATCGGGTCGAAGGTATCCTCGCGTACAACGAAAAACGAAAAGCTCAGTTCAAAGGCAAATAGCGTCTAGGTTCCGACCTTGAGCGGTTGAACGAGGGATCTGAGAGCCGCTATCGTGCTGAGAGGTGTCAGCGCGCCCGTGCGGGGATTCTCTTTCGACGGCACATTCTCAATCGTCATCTCGAAACGAACAGAATCGGCTTCCACTTTAATTGTATGCGTGTTTCGGGTTACGCCGGGATCCGCCCAAACTTGAATGGTCGTGCGATCCGGCCCAATACCGGCAAGACTCAGCGCAACGGCAACGTTTACATTCGCCGGAAAACCTTTAACCGCCTCGCGGGCGCTGCCGTCGAAAACCAATAAGGCTTCGGACAGGTCACTCACGTCGATATTGTTTTCCACAAGATGTGGCGCGCCCTCCAAACCGCCCGGCGGTTTGCGGGTCACCATTGTCACAGATTCGATTTCGCCTTCCGCCGCCCCGCGAACCGCATCCAAGCCAAGCAACGCGCCCGTCGGCACAACGATCCGCGCGCCGGTCTCCTTTGCACGGTCGACCAAATCCATGTGATTCAGCATTTGGCCACAAGACAGAGGCATAAAGATGCGTCCCTTTTCCACGGCGGCTTCCGCGACGTCCCGGAAAACCGCGGCCGGCGCACATTCAATTACAACAGCCGAATGGTCCGCGAGTGCGGACAGTTCCATAACCGGAGCCTGTTTTGCGTAGTCCGCCATTCTCGCTGCGGCGCCCGATTGATCGTTGGCCGACACAGCGGCCAGATACATCCCGGGGATATCGCCCGCATCCAACGTACGGCCAACAGCCATACCGATCGCGCCAAATCCACCTATTCCAACCCCTAAACCACGATCCGCCGCCATCATCCGCTCCCGCAAGCAATGCAATTGTATTTTTCACTCCGCCATCTGATATGATGGATTAAAGGACCGGAGTCTAACATGTTGCGTATAAGCGCTATTATCTGTCTCTCTTTATTTCTTTTCGCGACACCAGTGCGTGCCGATGCACCGACACCTGAAAAATCACCGGAACAATTGTTGTCTGAAGGAATGCGATCTCTGATGCAGGCTATGAAGCTTTTTATGCAGAATCTGCCCCAATTCGGCGAGCCTTATATCAACGATAATGGCGATATCGTCATTCCCCGAATCCAGCCAAAGAATCCGCCATCCGAACCGACTGAGAAATCGGAAGAAAAAGGAAAGCGTCAAATCTAATGGCGAAAGCTTCCGCCCGCGCTTGGCAACGTATGCTGAGCGGTCGACGCCTCGACCTATTGGACCCGTCACCCCTTGATATCGAAATCGATGACATTGCTCATGGATTGGCACGGGTCGCACGATGGAACGGTCAAACGAAGGGCGACTGGGCGTTTTCGGTCGCTCAACATTCGGTCTTGGTCGAACGATTGGCTGTTCGCTTCAAGCCCGATTTAGATAGGAAATGGCGCCTAGCAGCCTTACTTCACGATGCGCCGGAGTACGTCATCGGCGATCTCATCTCACCGTTTAAGGCGGCTGTCGGTGTAGATTACCACGCGTTGGAAGCACGTCTGAAAATCGCTGTGCATCTTCGCTTCGGCCTACCGGCAAAGTTGCCGAAGTCCATCGTACGCCTCGTCAAAAAAGCCGATCGCGCATCCGCGTTTATAGAAGCCCGCCAACTCGCGGGTTTTGAAGAAGAGGAAGCTCTCCGCTATTTCGGACGCTACAGCGATATCGATCGCATACGACTGAGAGCTTTACCGCCCGACGAAGCTCAGANGAAATTTCTGGAGCGTTTTTCGTCACTCTACGACGTCGGTGGCTAGAATAGACCACGCCGCAACATATTGATCGCCATTGCGATTAAGATAAAAAGCAACGCCTTGCGGAATAGTTCCTGAGATATTTTCGAGCGAAGCCACGTCCCGAAGAATACAGCAGCGAGAATGAGGACGGCCCCGATACCTGAGAGCACCAATTCTTTCTCGCCGAGTACCCCTTTATAAGCAAGCGTCGAGAAGACCGGCACGATGCCAATCAGATAGAGCATCGCTGCACAGCTGATAAACTCCTCTTTCGTAACTTTAAGCGCGAGAAGATACATAATGACCGGTGGTCCAAAATAAGCTGCGAAACCGCCAAGCATCCCTGAAAATCCACCGATGATGGCCGTCACCAATTTCTCGCTCCGAGCCGTCGGCGCCGGAATGCGCACGCTGAAGAGTTGCGAGGTTGCGTATAGCAGCACGATCAGGCCAAGGACCGTTTGAGCGGATTTCGGATCGATCGTCGTAATGAATTGGGCCCCGATTATCCCGCCAAGAATCATCGTTGGAATTGCCGGCCAGAATCGCCTGATTGTCACACCAAAACGGCGGCCTTCAAACGCCTGCCACAAGTTCGAAAGCGCAATTGGAAAAGCGAGAACGGCGAGTGTCGTCGCGGGATGCATCACGCCGCTAAGGGCCGGCACAGCGATCAGGGGAATTCCGACACCGAGGACGCCCTTCGACGTCCCTGCGACGAGAAATGCAATCACGACAAGCGCCAGATTTAAATGAGTGGGTTCGAATGGCAGCATTAGGATGGCTGGTCGAAGGGTCGGATTTAGCCGCTACTTGGAAAACAGCAGCCCATGATATACTTAGAATTCCAGTATTTTGCGAAACAATAGTGGCCTATGGGCACGCCCTGGGTATCTCGAGTGGAGAGAGGAAAGAACGTGAGTGAAGACAATTGGCACCGTGTCGCGGCGAAAGGCGAAGTCGCCCCCGAAGAACCGATCCGCGTACAAGTCGGCGAAGAAGATATAGCGATCTACAATGTAGATGGCGAGTTTCATGCAACGAGTAACATCTGCACCCATGCGTATGCGTCGATGGTTGACGGTTTCCAGGAAGGCGACGAAATCGAGTGTCCGCTCCACGAAGGCCGCTTCAACATTAAGACAGGTGAAGCGCTGTGCGCACCGGTCACGGACGCTTTGAAAGTCTTCGAAGTTAAACTCGAAGGTGACGATATTCTTGTGAAGGTCTGAGGAAAGACGAGCGGTCACGAAGGAGGACGGCAAGATGAGTGAACCCAAAGGTAAAATCGTTAATCAAACGGGAACATCTCGAGAGAAAGAGTTCGACTTTTGGGAACCGGTGATCTTCACGAAAGAGGATATCGACGACGAAATTCAACGCCTTGCCGATTTGCCCCAACCGGAGAGCGGCTATCGCTCCTCAATTCTCGCGCATCCGCGTGCCGAAGAAGAAAGTCTGGGTCTTGCCCCAGGCATCCGCGTCTCGCTTGACGTCTTGCGACCAGGCGAGCAGTCCCGCCTCTTCCGGCATAATGCAACTGAGGTGAATTTCTGCATCAAAGGCAGTGGCTATACAGAGATCGCGGGAAAGAGAATTCCCTTTAGTCAGTACCATGTGGTCAACCATCCTTCCTATACGGCGTACCGACACGTCAACGACACCGATGAAATTCAAGCGCGCCTCACCTACTCCAACATTCCTCTGTTGCAGCGTTTGAAAGTCTATACTGCGGACGAGAACCCGCCGGTCGCTGCTGCTGTCGAAGAAGACCGCGGTGAGGACAAAGGTCGCGAAGACCCAAAGAAAAATAGTCCCTACGGTACGTTTCAATTGAACGAAGAAGGCGCATGGTTGATGCCGTACGAGGTACTCATCAATCCGCAGTCCGTCGAATCCAAGCCCCTTCATTGGCCATGGGAGGATGTGAAACAGCACCTCGATAAGCTGGAAGCGCTTGGAAAGGACTATGTCGGACGACGCCTCTATATGATGTACAATCCGATGACGACCCGGTTCAACGGTTGTACGCCAAGTTTCTTTGCAACGATCACGATCCGGCCACCAAAGATCGTCGACCGACCCCATCGCCATACCTCGGCAGCGATCAATTATTATTTCGAAGGCGAAGGACGCAGCACAGTTGAAGGTAAAGTTTACGAATGGAAGGCAGGCGACCTGATGCTGTCCGCGCCAGGCTGGGCAACGCACAATCACGCGTCCTATGACGAATACGTTTATGAGCTGACGGTACAAGACCAACCGCTGCATCTCTTCATGGAATCGCTAATTTGGCAGGAAGACCTCAAACTTCCAGCAGCTTTGCTTGGCTCCAATGTCGGATTTGGCACCAATCGGGAAGCTGCGACCGCCGCTGAATAGGCGTACCGGTGACCTTCAATGCAAAGCGCAATCCCGTCTAGAGACGTTTGCGTCTTACGCTACGTGCTGGAGAAGTGGGCGCGCGAAAAGCCTAATCAAGTCTTCTCGATCTTTGAAGACGACGCGACCTGGACTTACAGAGAAACGCTTGAACGAACAAAACGTCTTGGCGCTGCTCTTCAGGCCTTAGGCGTGGAAGAAGGCGAGCATGTCGTTGTCTGGTTGCCCAACGGCAAAGAATGTTTGGAAGCCTATTTTGCCCTCGGCTATATCGGGGCCGTCTTCGTCCCGGTGAATGTCGCATATCGCGGCGATTTACTGGCGCATGTGATCGACAATTCAGATGCCAAAATCGCCATTGTACATCGTGATTTAGCGCCAAGACTGAACGAGGTTGACACCGCTTCTCTAGAAAGAATTGTCACCGTTGGCGACAAGCCGGTTGCGGTAAAGGATCTTTCCGCCGATACCTACCAGTCCACCTTGTCCCGTGCCGGTGCTTTAAAGGACCTCTCGCGGCCGATCGAGCCGTGGGACACACAAGCCATTATCTATACATCCGGTACGACAGGCCCTTCCAAGGGCGTGCTGTCTTCTTATCTGCACAATTACGAAGGCATGAATGCCAAGGTTTGGACCTGTGTCTCGGATACGGACCGATACCTTATCAATATGCCGATGTTCCATATTGGCGGCTGTTTCATTCTGTACTCGCTGCTGTGCCGTGGCGGTTCCATCGCCATGACAACCGGATTCAACACGGACGCCTTTTGGCCAACCGTACACCGGACGCAAAGCACTGTTGTTTTTCTCCTGGGCGTAATGGCGGCCTTCCTGATGAAGGCAGACCCGCGCCCAGACGACAAAGATCATCCGATGCACACGTTCATGGTCGTTCCGTTCAATGAGGAGGCAACGCAACTCGAAGAACGCTTCGGCGTCACCGTCCATACAATTTTCAATATGACGGAATTATCGTGCCCAATCTTCTCGCCGCCTAACCCGACCGAGCCCGGTTATTGTGGCCGTCCACGCGACGGCGTATCGCTCCGCGTCGTCGACGAAAACGATATCGAAGTCCCGCCCGGCACAACCGGGCAATTGGTTGTACGCACTGAATTACCGTGGGCGATGAACCACGGCTACTACAAGAACCCGGAAGCGACCGTGGAGGCTTGGCGCAACGGCTGGTTCCATACAGGTGACGCCTTTCAAATGACGGAGGACGGTGACTTTTATTATGTCGATCGGATTAAGGATGCCATTCGCCGACGCGGCGAAAACATCTCATCCATCGAAGTTGAGAGCCAAATCATGGAATTCGATGCGGTGCAGGAATGCGCGGCAATTGCTGTTCCAAGTGAGTATGGAGAAGATGAAGTCATGGTCGTATTGGCGCCCAAATCCGGCCAAACTGTCGATCCGAAGAATCTCCTTAAATTTCTACAGCCACGGATGGCACACTTCATGATCCCCCGATACATCAGGATCATGGAGGAACTTCCGAAAACGCCAACCACGAAGATACAGAAGGGCCCGCTACGCGAAGCCGGCATCACGCCCGATACTTGGGATCGTGAAGAGGCAGGCATTAAAATACGAGCAGACAAACTAGCCTGACGCGCCACACTTCTGCATTGTGTTGTGTCGCCTCGCCTTCCCTCAACATCTTATTATATAAATTTTATACGCATTACCTTTATATATTGTAGGGTCAGGATCGATGGCGGGGACTGAATTCCTTAAAGGCGATAAATTCCACAATCTTTTTGAGATCGAACTGAAGCGAATGAAAGGCCGGATGGCCCTCACCGGCCACGGCCCGACAGATCTTTGGGGTCTAGCGCTTTCCGGGGGCGGGATACGCGCCGCCACTTTCGCATTGGGCGTGATGCAGGCACTCGCCGCAAACAACAAGATCAATAAATTCGACTATCTCTCCACAGTATCCGGCGGCGGCTATATCGGCACCTCGTGGACATGGCATGCAAGCAAACAAAACAACCACGATTTCCCCTATCAGCCGGGCACCGGACGACCGAACAATCTCGTCACCTATTTGCGCGAGCATGGGAATTACCTGACGCCGGGAAACGGCCTTAACGCCGCCAGCATGATCGGCATTACCATTCGGGCGATCTTTGTCAATCTGATCGTCTGGCTACCGCTTTTAATAGTTTTCTTTATGGTTATCGGAAACCAGGAATCGCCCGTTCTTTGTCACAAAATCGATGGCTGGTGTTTATCGTCATTCGACCTGTTCGTCGTTCTTGCCGCTGTTCTCGCTCTATGGTTCGCTGGCGCTTGCCTTGCCTATTCGTGGGCTACGGCCTTTACGAACGGCAAGTACGATTGGCGGCTTAGCTTCGAAAAATGGATGGGTATATTACTCACCATGATAGTTGCGCTTGGTGTGTTGATACTTGTTCCCTTCGTATCTGACGCACTATCCGTTTTTCGTGGCCAGCTATTAGAGGAAGCGGGCGGTGTATTGCCCCTCCTAGCAGGATTAGCTTCCGGTGCTTGGACGTTTTCACGCAGTAAGAACGAGTCAGGCTCCAGCTTACCAACAAACATTATCGCCTCGGTTGCGGCTACTCTCATTCTATTTGGGTTTCTGGTGACCGCCTACAAACTGGCGAATTCCAATACTTTGATGCGTTTGGTGGAAGACTATTTGTGCTTAAGCGCAGGCTTATTCGGCCTACTTCTTTTGGCTTTCTCGATCGCATTCGGCTGGATTTGTAACTCCAATCTTATATCACTGCACCGTTTCTATCGTGATCGCCTAATGGAACTCTACATGCCGGATTTAGAAACGGCACAAGTAACGGCCAACGCGCCAATCACCTACCACAAACCAGCCAATGGCGCGGATAAAGCGAACATTAAGGACTTTTACTCGAGCGCTTCGTACGACAATGCGCCTTATCATTTGATAAACACAAATGTTCTCCTCAATCATTCGCAACATAGTCGTCACAAATTTCGCGGCGGCGACCGTTTTATTCTTTCTCCCCTATATTGCGGCAGCTCAGCAACAGGTTGGCAAACAACCGAGAGGTTCGTCGGTGGTACGCTTTCCCTCTCCACCGCAATGGCTATTTCCGGTGCTGCGGCCAATCCGAATACGGGTGCGAGCGGGA
The DNA here is from genome assembly GCA_002716125.1 of Rhodospirillaceae bacterium. Taxonomy (GTDB): domain Bacteria; phylum Pseudomonadota; class Alphaproteobacteria; order UBA8366; family UBA8366; genus UBA6544. The sequence goes on along the minus strand of PAZH01000008.1, from coordinate 4,334 downwards.
AAGGCCCTACCCGGAGTCGAGCCGTGTCGCTGCTCATGGCTTTATTGAATATACGCCTTGGCTATTTTGTCCGGTTCGGCCCAGATGCCCGCGAAGCGAGTTGGTATTATCGCGCCAACCACTTTGTTACCGCGTATTACGAACTCTTCGGAAATTTCCATGAGAAAGCGAAGTTTCTACAATTGAGCGATGGCGGTCACTACGAGAATTTAGGCCTCTACGAACTAGTCCGTCGAAAGTGCAAGGTGATCGTCGCGACCGACGCCGGCTGCGATGCGGAAACATCTTTCGCGGACCTCCAGGCGTCCCTGCTTCGGATCGAGCAAGATTTTGGCGTGACCATAGAAATTTCGGACCAAGACTTTTCGAAAGCTGTCCCACGATCTGCCGACGAAACCAAATATCCAAAAGGCGTCGATCGCGCCGAGCAAGGCTTCCTTGTCGGGAGAATCGACTATCGAATTTGGAAGAACGGGAACGCCGCGCAAGACGAAATAGAGTACGGTTATTTCTTGATGGCCAAGACGGCCTTTGTGGAGAAAAACACTGATTTACAGGTCAAAGCCTATAAGAACGGAAATCCAGATTTCCCGGACCAAACGACCGCTGACCAATTCTTCGACGAAGAGCAATTCGAAGCATACAGGCGCCTCGGAAAAGCGATAGGCGAGAACGCCTTAAGTGACCCGCTCGTCCAATTGAAATTAAGATAGAGTTCTGGAAGCTTTTGCAGGCTTGCGCGCACAGCGAAGACGTTTCTGTTCTAAATATCGTCCGGATTCTCAACCCAGGTCGCTGCAATTCCGCCGTCGACCGGTAAGACCGTGCCAGAAACATGACGAGATTCGTCTCGGCAAAGATAGACAATCGCATCTGCGATCTGCGCGGGTTCGATGAAGTCGGCGATCTGACCGATGTCTTTCTTGTAACGTTTCGCCATGTCGTCAAACGAGGTCTGGCGCTCATCGGCCATTTTCTGAATGCGCGCTTTAATGAAATCACTCAGGACGGACCCAGGCGCAATCGCATTACAGGTTATATTTGGATATCGCAGCGTTTCCGCCGCCGTCGAACGGGTCAACCCAATGATCGCCGTCTTCGATGTGATGTAATCCGCCCGACCAGATCGAGCTGCGAGTCCCATGATCGAAGAAATATTCACGATCCGTCCCCAACCGCGCTTCTTCATGCCGGGTAGCGCCATTCTGGTCAGATCGAACGGCGCCGTCACATTCACCGCGAGCGCATGATCCCAGTTTTTCGGATCGAAATCGACGATGTCGTCGTAATATCGAATGACCGCGTTGTTGACGAGAATATCAATTGAGCCGAATTCCGCTTCAGTTGCCTGCGCCAGGGCTTCTGTTCTGTCCCGCTGCGCCAAATCCGCGTCGAAGAACTTTACTTGCACACGATGTTCCACTTCGATCGCGGCACGTGATGCCTCAACCTCATCTGGAGTCCCGAGCCCGCACATCATGATGTTGCAGCCTTCAGCCGCCAACGCGTGCGCGGTGGCGTTTCCGATACCAATTACCGAACCGGTAACGAGCGCCGTCTTTCCTTTCAGCATCCACCCACTCCTCAGTCAGGTTCAACGTAATAATCGCAGTGCACTAGGCGCCACCGAACTCCAGCCAAGTCGCCGACCGTCCTTGATCGATTGGTAGCGCTGCACCGGTGATATCGTGCGAGCTATCCTGACAAAGAAAAATGATGAGTTTTGCGACCTGCGCTGGATTGATGAAGTTTCGGGTCTGCCCGCGTCGCGCCAAAAAAACCTCTGTCGCTTCTTCAAAGGAAAGAGAACGCTCTTCCGCCAGTTCGTTGATTTTGATTTCGGTATTCGGCGTCAATACGGACCCAGGGCAAATGGCATTGCAGGTGATCCCCTCGATATCACGAATCTCTGCGGCGGTCGCGCGTGTCAGCCCCAGCATCGCATGTTTCGAGACGACATAGTCAGCCCGACCCGAACGCGCTGCCATACCCAACACAGAAGAAAAATTGACGATGCGGCCCCACTTCCGTTCCCGCATTCCGGGTAGCACCTTTTGGGTCAAAATAAAGGGTGCCGTCACGTTTACCGCTATTGCATGATTCCATTCATCACGCGGAAACTCATCGATGCCGTGGAAGTAACGGATAACTGCGTTATTCACCAGAATATCGACGGAACCGAAGGCCCCAACCGTCGCTTCTACGAGGGAATCGCAATCGGTTTCCTCGTTAAGGTCCGCCGGATTGTAAGCAACAGAAACGCCATATTGTCTTGCCAAACGTTCGCGTTCCGCTTCGATCGCCGCCGTCTCGCCAAAACCACTGAGCATCACATTGCAGCCTTCCGCCGCGAGCGCTTCGGCGACAGCTGCTCCAATCCCGCGCGTGGACCCTGTGACGAGAGCGTTTCTGCCCTTCATTTAACACACCACCCTTTAGGCGTTGGCGGACTGCCTCGCCGTAATGTCAGACCAAAGAGCATCCGCCCCACGGGCAGCAGCGCGTCGGCCGAGCTGCTCTGCCCACTCAGATTCGGCACCGAATTCCCCCCGCCAAGACCAAAGCCTTCGCGTAAAGAAATGCAGATGATGCTCATAAGTGAACCCAATTGCACCGTGCGTTTCGTGGCAAATATCGGTCGCCATCCCGGCCGCCTCACCTGCGAGAACTTTAGCGCACGCCGCTTCGAAGTCCGGTAGTCCCTGTTCCGCAGCTCGAAATGCATTCTGCGCCGCCATAACAGCCGCCGCGACTTCGGCCGCCGCCATCGCCATGTTTTGCTGAATAACTTGGAACTTGCCGATCGGTTTACCGAATTGTGTGCGATCCGTCGTGTATTGCAGCGTATCTTCGATGATCCGCTCGAGTGCACCCGCCATTTGAGCGGATCTCACCATTGCCCCATAGAGGGCAACTGTCTCAGACGTGAATTCTGCGGGCGCCGCGGAAACCTCCACTGTTCCATCAAATAAGACGCAATCTCTCGGGTCGCGAGCAATATTGTGATCAACCTCCACCTTAATCGACGCTTTCGACGCAAGATAAACGGACAGCCCACTATCCACGCGTGCTACGCCGACAAGATGATCTGCGCGGCTCGCCCATGGTACGTTCAATGCTGAGCCGGTTACGGCACCGGCCTTGACCGCCCAATTTGCCGAATCCGGCACAATAGAAAGAACACCGTCGGGTACATCCATCCCTGCTTGATCAAGCAGCCATCCCGCCAAGATCGTCTCAGCCAATGGTATCGGGGCCGCGTATCGTCCCGCCGCATGCAAAATCACATACGCTGCCTGCCAGCCGGCGTCGACACCGCCTTTGTCTTCCGGCAGCAGCGGTCGGGTCAAGCCGTTCTCTTCCACCGTGGCCCATAGATCCGCCGGCCATTCACCGCCGTCGCACTTTTCCAGGAGGTCTTTCGTGCAAAGATCGGAGAATAAGCGCGTAACGGTTTCACCGAGTATTTCTCTAAGTTCGCTCATCGCATACCGAGCCCACGGGCAATAATGCCCCGCACGATTTCACGCGTACCGCCGCGGAGCGAAAACGACACATTGGCTTGGGTGATATAGGCCTGGGTCGTCTCATAATCGCTTGCGCCGCCCAAGCGCGGAGAGGTGCCGAAAAGATCATGTGCCATGCCGGGGATTTTTTGCTCCCATCCGACACCGAGCTCTTTCATCACAGCCGCTTCCAGATCGGGATTCTTCCCCGCCTCGAGCATACCGGACACCGAAAGCGACATCTCACGAAACGTCGACGCTCGCGCAACCATCCGACCAAGGCCGATCGCTTGACGCTCGCTTGGATCTTGTCCGGCTTCGCGCAGCATTTCCTTCACCAACGGGAAGCTGCTGAGATACCTTTCGGGCCCGCTTCGCTCGAAAGCCAGTTCCGTCGTGACCTGCATCCAGCCATCGCCTTCTTTGCCGATGCGCATTGAGTCCGGAATGAAGGCGTCTTCGAAAAAGACCTGATTAAAATCATGATCACCCGTCATATTGTGGATTGGACGAACGTCGATCCCATCGGTGTTCTTCATGTCGACAATAAACTGTGTCAGCCCTTCATGACGGTCGTCCGCGGACGAAGAGGTACGGAAGAGCGCAACCAGATAGTTCGCAATATGTGCGCCTGAGGTCCATATCTTGCTGCCATTGATGAGATAGCCGCCATCGACTTTCGTGGCCTTTGTCCGAACGGAAGCAAGATCGGAACCTGAATTCGGCTCGCTCATACCAATGCCAAAGCCAACTTCGCCCCGAGTGATCCCCGGCAATATCTTCTGGCGCTGCTCCTCCGTCCCAAAACGCAGAATAAGCGGGCCGGAC